>JBNKHV010000048.1:0-11019 GCA_050290545.1 Polyangiaceae bacterium
GCGGATGAGCAGCAGACCGCCATCCGACGTGACTCGCCCGCCGTCGAAATTCGCTTCGACGGATCGTGAACCAGAGGGTTGGAATTCGAGCTTCTCATCGCTACACACTGTTTCCACCGGACCGTGCTTTCCAGGCTCTGCTAGGAGCCCGTTCGTGCTGGTTTTTCACGGCGGAAAACACTGGTCCGGTGCCATAAATTCCCCCCAATCCTCCCTATCGGTGAGATTTCCGGGCTAGTGGCACCTGCGGAAGCCCGGTGAAGCCTCAGTCAACCGCCTGGCCCCAGCCTACGCCTCCGTACTCCCCAACATCACCTTGCTCAGGTTTCCCAACTTGGTCCGGCGTTTGAATGAGTCGCTATCATTGCTGCGCGGAAATGGCACTTCGGGCACCGGCACGTTCAAAAACTTGCACAGCGGTTCCCAGCCTTCCGCCACGGTGTAAACCAGGAGCTTCTCTGGGGGCACGGTCCGTTGGACTTCTTCGTTCCAGCGTTCGAAGCGCTCGGTCATGAACGCGCGGTCGTCCATCCTCCCTTCGAAGAATCCCTGAAACAGTGCCCCTTGCACGTAGGCCCACCAACGCGGGAAGCCGCGGGCATTCTTGCTCACCAGCCCCAGCACGCGAGCCACCGTCAGCGCGCCAGGCGGAAGCCCTCGGAAGATCGTTCGGCGTGCGCTGTCGTACCACGCGTCTTTGTCGCGAACGGTGAGCACCACCTTGGCCTCTGGATAGGCCGCCATCAACTCGCGGTAGTACATGGCGAACGGGAAGTCGACGGCCGAGCGAAAGCCGTCGAACAGCGCCTCCAAGTTGGCGGGTTCCTTGCGCTGCAGCGCTTCGAGGTGCTCGATGCGCCAAGTGGATTTGACCAGCTCCGACATGTGATCGCAGCGTCCGTATCCCAAGATCTCCAGGGCGGCTTTGAGTGACTCCGTTCCCGTGCGGCCAAATCCCGCACCAATGACTTCCAGACTCATGGTGTCTCCTGTCGATCGTGTGTGTTCGCCCCAGCCGCGCCGGCTCTGTCGGTCTGCTTCTCAGGCTTGGACATGGGCTTGGCGTTCGCGCGAGAGCGTGGTGGTGGTGGTGGGTGTCGAGGCGAAGTTCAACGCCGCTCGGGTGATGTCGAGAACGATGTCGATCTCCGCCTCGGTTCGGGGGGCGTAGATCATCACTGCGTTCAGCGGGATCTCACCTTTGGCCGCGAGAGGGTGGAGCTCGCCCCACCCTTGCTTCAGTACGTGCATGCAATCGTCGAGCGACAGGAACATGTGAAATGAGCCATCGGACGGCGGGTGCACGTGCGCGAACTCGCGACCGACCGCGGCAATGTCAGCATTGCAAGGGCACTCTTGCGACAGGAACAACGCTTGCGCTCCCGGAACCGAGATCAGGCTTCTGCCGTGCGTCGTGTTCGGGGTCTCGAGGAAGCCTTCGAGCAGGCGATCGTAGATCTCGGCGCTCGGGATCTGGTCGATCTGGTGGTGGGGGATCGCGTAATGCGTGTTGGGACGCGCGCCCTCTCGCGTGGGAATGCAGAGCGTCACTTTCCTCTGGTGGGCATGATTCATGGGGGTCCTCCTTGCTTGGTGTGCTCATTCTGAGGCCTGTCCTCTTGCAAGAAAATTGGCGTATTTGCTATTTGGTCTTGCATGAGCGCAAGACTCCCCGCCTGGTCCGAACTGGAGATTTTCTTGGCAGCGGCCCGGGGCGGCACGCTGGCGAAGGCGGCCAAGCAACTCGCCGTCGATGCATCCACGGTTCAGAGGCGCATCGGCAAGCTGGAGTCCGACTTGGACACCAGACTGTTCGAACGCAGCCAGCGTGGCTACTCACTCACGGCGGCGGGCGAGGAGCTACTGCAGCACGTGCTGGTCATGGAGTCCGAAGTGCTCGCCATCGGTCGCCAGGTGGGCGGCCGCGATCATACGCTCCAAGGTGTCGTCCGCGTCAGTACGGTGGACGACTTCGCCGTCGACGTGCTCCCTCCCATCCTTCGAGGCCTCCGCGAGCGCTACCCAGGGCTGGAGGTGCACGTCTCCGTTCAAATCGGACATGCCGATCTGGGTAAACGAGAGGCGGACGTCGCCATCCGTTTGGGCGGCAAGCCGTCAGCGCCCGACGACGTGGTCCCCCATACCGTACGCCTTTCGGCTGGGTTTTACGCGAGTCGCAAGTACATCGCGAAGCACGGCTCTCCCGAGACCTACGAGGACTTCCGTGAGCACTTCCTCGTGCGCGCCGAGGAGTCGTTAGCCCGCGCCCTGCCAGAGACCTTCTTCGATCGCCATGGCGATCCGTCCAAGGTGGTCTATCGCAGCAACTCCATGCTTGCTCGTCTTGCGGCGGTGCGAGAGGGGCTGGGCATCAGTTGGCTGAGTGGCTTTTCGGCAAAGAAGCACCGCTCTCTCGTCCGTGTTCCCGTCGACAGCGAGCCACTGGAGGGCGACTTGTGCACGATCGTTCACGTCGATCTGCGCACGAATGCTCGCGTGCGAGCCTTCGTGGACTTCGTGAACGAATACTTGGTTGCTCACCGAGAGAGTCTGTATTGAGACTCGAGAGAGGACCGGTCGTGGGCTCGGAAGAGCGAACCTGAGCCATCGACAGGCGTGCGCGCTGTAACTTCAGTTCCTCTGGACTCCAGCGAGGCCGCGCAGGAGCCTCCCGGGAGCCCACTCGCATCGTGGCGACTGCGAGTGGGCGCGCTCCTACGCCAGCAGTTGTGTCAGCGAGTCCCGCGACGAAGCCCAGCGGAACAGTGGTCGGGCTTCGTCACAAATTCCGAAAAGCCTCTGTTGATACCCCGTACGGGGTATCAACAGCCGAACTCACGTGGGGTAACACCTGGCTAATAGTAACCGCAACGCCTGCCAGGAGACTGTCTCATGAGAACCGTTTCGATACACTCATTGGGTGTCCTTTTCATCGCCGCTTGTAGTCAAGGGACGGAATCGCCGCCCAACAGCTCCACACTGTCCGTCCGCGCTGCTGTGACGCTGGAGAACTCAGATGTCGACACCGTCCGCTACCTAGTCACTCCTGTGGACTGTGCTTCTGGCGATGCCCTCGACACGCCCGAGGTGTTCGAGCGCCCTGTCGAACCAGGTGCCCTGCCCGGCAACATCGCGGAGCTCGGGGACGCGCCGCTGGACTCCAACTCGGCCCACGCATTCGCAGATCTTCTCGAGGTCGTGCCGTCCGGCTGCTATGACATTGCCGCCCAGCCAGTCGACGCAGGCGGCAATCCCTCCAGTGACTGCATCGAAGCCGCCAAAGCCGGAGTAGAGGTGGTAGCCGGCGACACGACAGAGGTCGTCCTCATCAGCCAGTGCGCGAGCGCCGACCCCGGTGCGCTGGACGCCATCGCCGTGTTCAACCGACAACCCGTCATCACCGATGTCACATTTGGCGAGTCGAAGTTCGTTTGCGGTGCGGAGGGCACGGTGTGCGCAACTGCCACCGATCTCGATCTCGATCCACTGGAGCTCGAATTGGAACTCGCGGGTGGCTCGGACTGCCAGGTCAATGACGTGAGCAGCACCGTCGAGGGTGATACGTCCGAGCAGTGCTGGACGCTGCTGTGCGACAGTCCGGGCAGAGTCGACTTCACAATCACCGTCTACGACCAGCTCTGGGATGGTGGTTCATTGGTACGCATCGAAGACTGGATGGCCATGCAGGAGGTTCCTGCTGAGTCCAATGGGTCGCTGGATGTCTTTGCCTATGTGGACGGCATCACCGCATTCCCTGACGCCGATGGCGATGGTTATGGTGACGCGACCAACGTGGGTGAGCTGGTTTGTGAGGTGCCCTCGGACTTCGTCGCCAACGCTGATGACTGCGACGACAGCGACCCGAGTGTCAGCCCTGCGGGTACGGAGATCTGCAACGGCTTGGACGACGACTGCAATGGCACGGTGGACGGGGCCGATATCGATACGTCGGGCGCAACCCTGGTTGACGACTTCGACAGTTGGGATACCAACCTTTGGGAAGGGAACCAGTGGTGCTACAACAACGACGAAGGCGCATGGTCTCCCAATGTCGAGGATGGTCAGGCCGAATTCAAGAACGACGACTACTGTCGCTTGGTGATCCGAACGGTGCAAGCGTGGTCATCACCCGTCGCGGTGTGTGCCATCATGACCCCTGAACTCGCTTCCGGTGGGGTCAATCTGGATTCAGCGATCTTCGCTTTCTCCAGCAGTTGGATCAACTACAGTTCCGGCGTCCCTTACGTCGGGGCGAGCCTGGAATCAGGCGCCGTCATAGCGCGTCAGTGGGCGCCCACGGGGCAAACGGCGACCGCCTTCGACGCGTACCTCCCGGGTGCTCAATACGAGCTGACGCTGGTTTGGCCCGACGCCAGCGGAGACTATCGCGTCTATGGGCCGGGTAGCTCCGTAGAATGGTCCTCCCCAACTCTTCAGGACACGGGCTTGAGATTCGGTATCGCCGTGGAGAACAGCATCGACGGCCTGAAGCTGGACCGGGTTGTCGTGCAGGAGCTGTAGGGCGTCTGTGCTACCTCTGGAGGGACGGACCCAGGCGTCACGCACGAAGGAGCCGTCCTCCCCGAGGCAGCGACTCGCTCTCTATCGACGGTAGAGCGCCAACAGCTGCGTGCGAGTGCTGATACCGAGCTTTCTGTAGATGTTCCGTGTATGAACTCGCGCCGTTTCCTTGGCAAAACCACACTGGCCGGCCACATCCCCCAGTTTCGCGCCGGCTACCAATTGACGAGCCACCTCACGCTCACGCCGGGTGAGCAGGCTCTCGGCAGCCACACGATGGTCGGTTGAGACGGGCAACTCGGGCGCCCCATGCAGCAGCACGAGCACGCGTTTGGGCCGATCACGCTCCGAAGCCAGCACGACGAAGTCTGCGGAGACGCCTTGAGCGATGGGCACGCACGGACGTATCAACCCACCGAAGTACGCGCGGGCAGCGTCCACGATAGCGGACGTCAACCGGCGCCAGCCGAACTCGGTCAATGGCCCCAACGTCATGTTCAGGAAGTCGATCGCCTGCGGCGACCACGCCACGGGGCCACTCGGAAGTGTCAGCGTGCCGCGCCGAGGGATCCTGCTCAGCGCGGCGTTGCGAGGTTCTCCGGGCTCGCCTCTTATCGCGGACTGAGCAGTGAGGCTGGTCGTTGCCACGACGAGGTGTGGCAGAAGCAGGTCCAACATCAGAGATTCCCGTTTCGCAAACGGACCGCGATCCCGGTCACGGTAGATGGCGATGAAGTGATCTACCCCGAACGGGCCCGGCAGTCGCACGCCCAGCACGTCAGCCCAGCCGTTACGCACCATCGCCTCGATACAAGGGTTGTCGCCAAACAGCGGCTTGCATTCGGCCGTCACGCTCATCCAAGCGGGCACAGTCTGCCTTGAGAGTGCCGCCAGCAGGGGATCGTGCCGTGCTGTGGCCACATAGTCGCGCTTCCACCTTTCGGGGATGTTGCGGTCTAGCGTATGCCCAGCCCAAGCCTCCCTGGTACCGATGGAAGCCGCCGACGCTCCAACGAGCTCCTCGAGTAGCGCCAGAAGCTCCTCGACATCCCCACTCGAGACCAGACCCGACAGCAGGAACGCGCGGACCTCGGAGACCTTTCCCACATCCACACTGGCGGATGATTACCTAAGGCAGACGACGCGTCAACGCACCAACAGGATTGATAGTCGAGTACGCACACAGCACACATTCCCGGACCTGTGCTGTAGAAGAGATCGTCGCTAGCGGACCTGAGGATTGAGACAGCAGACAACTAGCTCGGCGACACCAACAAGCGCGGAGCTCCTACTCTGACGCGAGCGTCTCAATTGCCACTCGGTCGATCTGAATACCCCACTTCAGAGCTTCTTCCGGAACGCTGTCGAGAACGACGTGTAGCCTCTGGCTCGCGCAGTCTGGGCCCAGCGCTGGCATTGATACGGTGAGCTCTCCCGTCGCCGTCCAGCTACTGGTGGGTTCCAAGCCGGTGATCGTCGAACAGTTGTCCCCGTCGGGCTCCCCCCAGCACACGCGAAGTTCGACCTGCGCGGCGAGCTCCGCCGGCCAGCTCAGGCTGTAGACGAGCGTGGCTTCCGATGGACCACTCGCGTGCACCGCCGGGAACCTGGCGACCGTTCCCGGACTGAAGATGTGCAGTGCCATATCCCCGGACAGGCCATCTCGAACTGGGAAGCTGTCTTGGCTCGCGGGATCCATGTCCACCTCGCACAGCTTCTGCTCGCAGCGCTCGGCAACGCTCTCCTCGCTGCGGCCACAACCGTTGACGGTGCTCCACTCGCCTTCGAGGATGTCCGTGCTTCCTGGCGCGCACGAGACCACGTCGAGTGCCGTCGCCACCACCTCGCTGTCGCGCAAGCGCTGCTGGCAGCGGGAGCTGGTGTCTTCATCCATCTGGCACAGGGCCTTGTTCAAGCCGAGAACGATCGGCCCCTGATCGATACCGAACGCCGCATAGTTGACCCACAGCCCCTGCTGCCGCGCATCGGGGATGGCGGCGGGAGGCGTCGGGATTTCGGGATACACGACGTCCGCCAACCCGGTCAGCGGACTGTAGGCTGGGTAGTGCTGCAGCAACTCTTCCAAGCCTCGGCGCGCGTCCGCGTGAACGTCGTGTTCACCACACGCGAAAGCGCCCACCCACGCGTACGGGGCGACGCCACCATCGGACTGTGGCGCAAAATCATCGTTGAGGGTTTCTGCGCACGAGTTGGCGACGTACCCCTGGAACGGGTTTTCGTGAGCACCTGGCAAGCTGCAGGTTTCTGCATCGGCTTGGAGCGCGGCAGCGTGCACGCTGCATGCTTGTTCATGAACGCTCGTGCCCGACGCTAGCGGCAAGAGCGTGGTCGGTAGGCCCAGCAGCGCGTCGAACTGGTAGACGAAGACTGCGCCACTCGAGGCCAGGCAACCCTGATCGTCACATCCATCCATGCTGGACCAGAGACCGCTGGGAGGTCGCTCGGCGGCCGAACGGGCCAGCGCGAAGACGTTGGGGATGATGAGTTCGGAAGTGAAGTAGTCCAACGTGAAGGGACGTGACGATACGCTTTGGGGCGATCCATCCGGACACGCTGTCGCGTCATCGCCAGGCTCGGACGCAGGTCGGGCGGAGAAGTAGCCCAGCTGGTCCTCCGAACAATCCGTCAGAGCGGAGTTACCCCAACACCCGATGGGCGCGGGAACGACGGCCTCCTCACTGGGCCGCCAGTCGACGAACAACTGTTCTTCGGAAAACGAGTAAACCCAACGCCAGTCCACCGCCTCGCGCAGTTCTCGAGCCAGGTCGCGGATCTCCTGCTCGGTTGCATCGTCCGCGTCGAAGTAGGTTTCGGCAACGTGGGCGCCGATCAGCAGCAGCCCGGTGTCGATGATGCTCAACTCCACCGTGTTTGTGCTCTCGTCGACGTCCTCGGTTTGCTCGAAGTCGAAGTTGCGCTTCCTGGCGCCGTCGCTTCCGAGGAAGTGGTAGAACAGCCCACGGTGCTTGCAGTAGCCGTATTCCCAAGGCGGTGACTCGAAGGCGCTGTCGGCGCACTGGCTGAGCCTTCGCAATCCTCGAGCGGTCAGTTCGGCCGCCTCCTCTCTCGAGTACCAAGCTCGGTCGACGATGTCGGGAAGGCTGGCAAACAAGAAACCTTGCGCCGCAACGCTGAAGAGATCGCCGAAGGAGTTGCGGTCCTGAGCGAGGCCACGCGAGTCGTCTTCCGGACTGGCGAGCTGAACCATCTGCGCGGCGGCCTTGAACATCAAGTACTCCAGCCGCTCTCGTTCAGTCAGCTCCAGCAGTGCGTCCTGCGTGACGACGTGGGGGCCGTCGAACCAGATCTCTTCGAGACTGAGCGCACCTTCGGTCGGCGCTTCGTCGTCATCCGGCACCCAGTACAAAACCACCTCATCCAGCCGACTCGCGTCGAAGTCGCCAGTGCCTTCGAATTCATCGAACGCTACGCAGCGCTCTTGCCAATGTTGGGCCGCGTCCAGCGTGGTCGTCGCCGTGCGTTTCCGGATCTCCTCACTGGAGCCGGCGGGCAGCTCACTCCGAGGATTCTTGATCTCGATGTGCACGGTGACGGGCACCGCCGTTTCGTTCCGAGCGCGGTAGCATAGGGCGTCTACCGACTCGACGCTGCCAGGACCCAGCGGCGAGTCGTGCAGTGGCGAGTTGACGTCATCGAGGTTCAAGACATGACGATCCAAAGGGCGATCGCTCGGGGCTTGGTCGCCGAGCTTCTCCCTCACCACACTCTGCGCACGAGGCGAAATCGCCACCCCCACTCGCGCGTCCGCGTCCATCGCTTCCCAGGCCAGACGCATCGGCGAGTAGCCGAGCTCTGCCTCGTAGTCCCCGATGCTACGCGTGAATGCCGACGAGCCCTCGGGGAACACCACGTCAGACAAACTCCCCAAAAGACCCGATCCGAGGTGTCCGGGCACGACCAAGGTGCTGCTCCTGAAGATCGAGTATCCAGAGAGACGAGAGCTGGGTACTGGAGGGTCGCCATCGTCAGTGCCGCCATCGTCAGTGCCGCCATCGTCAGGACCGTCAGTGCCTACTTCTGCGACGTCATCGACATGCGTTGCGGTGGCGGTAGCATCGTCGCCACACGCGATCTGGGTGCTCACCCAAATGGCTGCCCAAAACCCCCATCGTGCGGCCCTCTGCGAGCTGTTCCGCGTGCTTCTGCGTAGTGCAACCATCGTTCTTGACTCCTCCTCGGGTTCGGTGGGAACCGACGCTCGTGCTCAACCCCAGCACGCGCGTGCCGCCGCTATACGGTTTCCCTTGTGCGCGGGGGCGGCAACAAGCGGAAAAAAGAGGCAACAAGGCACCCCGCCAGCACTAGCTGAGCGAGCGCGATTCGCGAACGCTCTTTCGATGCAACGGAGAATGGAGTCGAGAAAACGACTGCAGTAGGGCAGTGTTTCGCGCCCTCACCCAGCAGGGGCCGGAAAAACTGCCCGACAATCGTGCTCGCCCACTCAGTTCGGTGCGCGAATGCTCAGGTTCCTCACGGACGCCAGCGGTACGATCCCAGCGACCACGTCCAATCCCGGGTAGTCGTCCTCCTCGTCTCCGCGACGAAGCCATTGACAGATCTGCTCGGTGCCGCGAGGGCTCACTGCCCACAGAAGGAGGTCGAACGACGACTCGAGCTCGCCGCCTTCGAAGATCTGCGCGTCGAACTTCCCTTTCGTCACCGCGAGGCCCGGTCCTTTCGGCCAATGCAATGCCCCCTTGGCCACAACCAACCAGACACTGTGTTCATCGGGGACCCCACCCAGCACCCCACGGACGGCGATGCTACGACCACTCAGCGCAGATCCGCTGGAGGGTTCTACGATGAGACTCGCCCCGCTGACTGCGCCACCGCCGCTTGCCACCGAAAGCTCACTCGGTGGACAGCCGAGGGCCTTGGCGACCGCTGCCACGACGTCCGCTCGGAAGCGCAGGCGCTTGCCCTGGCACATGTCGCGTACGGTTCGCTCACTGATCCTGGCCTTCGAAGCCAACTCCTTCTGGGACAACCCGGAATCCGCGAATCGCCGCGTGAACACCCAATGGTCGAACTGTACGAGCACCCGCCGAAGACTACGCTCGAGCCGGCGGAGACACCAGTGGGCTCGGCGAGTCCAGCCACTGCACGCTCATGCGCCCGGCGCAGCGCCGCGTGCCGACGGACTCCTCGCCTTCGCTCGCCTGCGGCAGAGGCCTGGCACAGGGAGCGACGACGCTGCCGCTCACCCGGCTCCCCCACCGCCGGAGGCCGACCACCGACGCCCACTCCACTTCCCCCACCCGCCCACGAGCGGCAGCTCCCAACGCCAGATCAATTCCAACCAGCTCGCGAGCGGCTCGGTCCACCTCCAGATCAATTGGCGGTGGCCCACGGGCGGCTCGAAAAGGTCTGAAATCAATTTCACCCGCTCGCGGGCGGCTGCGAATTGATTTCGAATCGATGGAAAGCCGCTGCCACGCCGCTCGAATTGATTTCGGCTCAATCTCACCCGCCCGTGAGCAGGGACTTCTCCCACGACCGCCGTCCTGCGCCGCTCGAGGGCGGCGAGACGGCGCGCCCGCACTGCCCCCATCCGACGCGCTGCCGAATCACTTGGTCATCTCAGCGCACTGCGTCACCCGGATGACTTCCCACGACGCGCCGCAACACGTGCACGTAGCGACGCAGCGCACCAAGCGCACACGACGCGAACACACGCTTCAGGACGCGCCGCGACGCAGCGCACCAAGCGCACACGACGCCGAAACGCACGCCCCCCGCGTGGCAAGGTCACACGGTGCCGAAACGCACGCAAAAACCGCATCCCCGCACGACGCGCCGCACAACCCACACGGCACCCGCAAACAGCCGCCCAATGCGACGACGCGCCGCACAAAGTGCACAACACGCCGAATGATCCGAACGGAGCGACACACCAATGCGTGCACAGCGCACGGAAGCACAAGCCAACAACGCGCCGCACAAAGTACACGCCCCACCAAAACCTCAACGCGCCCGACACGACGCGCCGCACAAAGTGCACAACACCCCAAATCCACAACACCCCAAATCCACAACACCCCAAATCCACAACACCCCAAATCCACAACACCCCAAATCCACAACACCCCAAATCCACAACACCCCAAATCCACAACGAAACACGACCCACAACAACGCGCCGCACAACGCACACGCCAACCTCAACCCTGCCCGACACGATGCGCCGCATAAAGCGAACACCACTCACGCAGCGCGTTACCAGCCATCCAGCCAGGGACACGACAATAGGACACACGACATCGCACATTGGGTGTTGTGAACACCCACCACAAAGGTTAATACGCCGGCACCACAGAGCTATGACCAGAAGTTGTGTTCAGGGGTGAGCTAGAAAATGGGCGTATCCTTCGTTTGCCAAAACGAAAACAACCGCCGGGAGGCGGAAAGGATACGCCCATGAAGAACGCTAGCGTCATCAGCTTGCCCCGTCCAGTC
>JBNKHV010000049.1:0-9045 GCA_050290545.1 Polyangiaceae bacterium
ACCACCACTGCCTCCGGCTCCGCCGCTACCCGCGGCGCCGCCGCCTCCGGAGCTACCGCCTCCAGAGCTACCGCCGCCGCTGCTGCCGTCGTCTTCGACCGTGCCGAAGGAGATGCGGTCCACCAGCCACGTCCCTGCTCCGCCCGGAACGTTGAGCTGAATTTTGATTGTCAGGTCCGTGTAGGTGGCGGTGTTGAGCTGGTTCTGCACGGACGCGGGGATGGGGAAGGTCAGACGCACCCACTCGTTCAAGGGCGTGCCCTGCAGCGACTGCTCGGGGAGCTCTTGCCACCACATGCCGAGCGAGGGCACCACGAACGCAACCTTGACTGAGCCGCGCCAGTACGGATCGGGGAACGGATCGGGCTGCAACACGTCGAGCGTTAGCTCGGGGCCGACCGGGGCGACGCTGCCCAAGGGGGTGCTCGACAGCTCCGTGCCGCCCGTGCCAGCCCCATAGGCGAGCGAACTGGAACCGTGCACGGCGTTGGAGCTCAGAGTGATGCCGCCAGCACTCGAAGTCCACGCGCTCAGGGTCTCGAACGAGAGGACCTCGCCGGTGGTCGAGAGCGCTGAGCTGGTCGTTGCCGTGCCACCTGCTGCCTTGTCTTGCCCGCAACTGAGCGAAAATAGCGCCAACAGCGCTGTCGTCAGCCAAACCCTCGTCTGTGTGATCGCGTTCATGATTCCATCCCCGTGTGCCGTTTCGTGAAACACCCTGGGCACGCTGGAAGGTCGGTGGACCCGGCCAGCGATGCGTGCGCTCATGATGTCCAGGAAATTCGCTATTCGTCTAGAGTTAACAAGCTGCCAGAGTTCCGGCCGGGCCGAATGTCATGGGAGGAATCACGGCGTGGTCCATCCCGTCGTCGAGGCTGGAAGTTGATCGAAAAAAGAAAACGGGACGATCGTCGCACCCGCGCGAGATGGAATCAGGACGCACTGCGCACATTTTTCTGAGCAGCAAACCGGAAACGCTCCCCGCGCCAATTCGCTGCTATTGCAGCACGCAAGGGCACGCTCGACGCTCCTCGCATGCATGGGTGCGCTGGGATTGAGGGCTCGCCGATGTGTTGCCCCAAGCCGACGAACCTATCCTTTTCGACTCCATGGGCCGATTGGCGCCCCGACGAAATGACGACAGCTGGCCCAAGTGAGCTGCACCAACTTGGCTTGCACCTGGACGCGATGAGGTCGACCGCACAACCGTTAGTAACGGATGCTGACGCGCACGGCGCGGTGTTGATTAGTCACAATCGACGACAACCTTCGTCAGGACCCAGAGCGGGACGCCTCGAGCTTCGATGCTGCAGGGGCAGACGAATGAAAGCCCGGCCCCAACGCTCCGGGCTCTCGGCTGCTTCAGTTCACAAACGAACGATGCCCGGCGATGACCGGGCACCGTTCGAGCTACTTGTTGACTCGATTTCACTCAGCCGCGTCAACTTCGACGTCGTCGAGCTCAGCCTCGTCATCCGAAGCGTCTTCTTCGGTGGGGCTGTCGTCGGGTACGGGTGCTCCGGAGGCGAGGAGAAAGCCCATGGCGCGCAGCAGGCGACGGTCGTGGATGGCTTGGCGTGCGACCGTCGACCACTCCTCGTACCAGGACCACATCTCATCTTCGGCTCGAGCGATCTCTTCAGCAGGTGGGTACCGCTGGCCCGACGTAAGAGCCTCCAGCCCTCTTCCAGATCGGACTCGTCAAAGCCGTGAGCAGCGAGCGCTCCAAACGCCCGAGGATGGCGGATACGTCTTTGAAAGCCCGGTTGAGCGTCGCTCGACACGAGGACCCGTATCGTTTGGCCAAAGGTGCGGATGGTTTGACTTTGGAGCCCGCATTGCTGGGGCTCGTCTGGTCATCTAATGCGGCGCGTTGTGAATGGTTTGCGCAACGCTGCACGTCGGCGAGTACGGGCGAACGCCCCACACCCGTGTGCCGTTTCGTGAAACACCCTGCGCACGCTGGCAGGGCGGTGACCCGGGTCAACCAAGGCTGTGCGTCCATGATGTCTGGGCATTCGCCATTCGCCTAGAGTTAACAAGCTGCCAGAGTTTCGGCCGAGCCGACTGCCACACCTCCTCGAGGCCTTTTGCACGTCCACCACCCGCGCTGTAGGGTAAACGCCGATGACCAAAGCACCGAAGCACAAGCGTCCTTCGCGTCGACCTCGACTTACCGAGAGCGCCAGCCGGCCGCCGGACAGCGGCGGGCCCATCAGTGGTTCGGCAGGTGGCAGTGATTCGAACCAGCTCGCTACCGCGAGCCCTCACGACGAGCTGTTCAAAGCAACCTTCAAATCCATCGAGGATGCCACGAGTCTCATCCGTTCGGCGCTGCCCCAAGGCATCAGTCGGCGTTTCGACTGGTCGACGCTCCGCCTCGAGCCCACCGAACACATCGACCCGCATCTCACCAAGCGCTACGGCGACCTGCACTTCCGAGCTCGTTTGTCCGGACAAGACCGCGACGTGTACATCGAGGTCGCTCTGGAACACCAGAGCACGCCCGATCGAATGATGGCACTCCGTGTCCTCGGCATCATCCTGCGCAGAACGGAAGACTTGCTTCGTGAGCGACGCGAGGGGCGCAAGCGCCAGGCTGGACAGGACAGGACCGCAGATCCGGAACGTCTTCCCGTCGTGTTACCTGTGGTCGTGTTTCAGGGCGAAGCCGGCAAGAACCGCCCGTGGCGATACCCCGTTCGCTACTCCGAGCTGCTCGACGCAGACGCGCCGACGCTCGCCGCGCTCCGCAGCTACGTTCCCGACTTCGAGTTCGTTCTCGACGATCTGCCAGGCCAGTCCGATTCGGAGCTCGCCGCGCGGGACCTGACCGACGCGACTCGGATCACGTTATGGTTCCTGACCCACGTCGGCATCGACGACGCTAGCCTGCTTCGGCGCCTACGCGAAAACCCAAAGGTATCTGCCGCTTTCCACCGGCTCACAGCCAATCCTCTCCACCGCGACTGGCTCATCTCCATCTATCGCTACCTCTACCGAACCGTTGACCTCCCCAACAAAGCCATTCATGCTTTTGCTCACGAGCAGGGCAAGACCGCCCAGGAAGCCGAGATGACTGCTGCAGAACGCCTCAAAGAGGAAGGTCGTGAGGAAGGCCGTGCCCAAGGCGCCGCCGCCACCCTCGAGCGTCTGATCGCCCGCAAGTTCAAGGCGACGGTGAGCGAAGCGACCCGAGCCCGTCTCGCTGGCGCGTCTGCCGAAGAGCTCGCACGGTGGACCGATCGCATCCTCTTCGCTCACAGCCTCGACGAGCTCTTCGCCGAGTGAGGGCGCCCCCGCCTGCAGATGCCATCTGACGGCGCGCGCTGGATGGGGACCACTTCAGTAGCCGCCACCACTTCGATGGCGCCGACGTGAGGTGTCGCCTCGACATCGGTGCGCGCAGATGCCCTGCTGACGCAAGCAGGAGCGCCAGCAGCGTTATCCACGCAACGATCACTCGCTTCCAGATCATGCTGCCGAGTTAGCGGCGCCAAATGCAGTGAAGCGGCCGCCGAGGGTCGCTTCAGAATAGGTAAAAAGGAGAGAAGGCGAAGTCACGCCACGAGTCTCCTCCGTTCGGCGCTGCTCCAAGAGCTCAGGCGGCGTTTCAACTGGTCGACGCTCCGCCTCGAGCCCACCGAACACATCGACCTGCATCTCACCGAGCGCTACGGCGACCTGGACGTTCGAGCCCGCTTGTCTGGCTCATCTCCATCTATCGCTACCTCTACCGAACCGTTGACCTCCCCAACAAAGCCATTCATGCTTTTGCTCACGAGCAGGGCAAGACCGCCCAGGAAGCCGAGATGACTGCTGCAGAACGCCTCAAAGAGGAAGGCCGTGAGGAAGGCCGTGAGGAAGGTCGTGAGGAAGGCCGTGCCCAAGGCGCCGCCGCCACCCTCGAGCGTCTGATCGCCCGCAAGTTCAAGGCGACGGTGAGCGAAGCGACCCGAGCCCGTCTCGCTGGCGCGTCTGCCGAAGAGCTCGCGCGGTGGACCGATCGCATCCTCTTCGCTCACAGCCTCGACGAGCTCTTCGCCGAGTGAGGGCGCCCCCGCCTGCAGATGCCATCTGACGGCGTGCGCTGGATGGGGGCCACTTCAGGGTCGTCGACTGACACTACTGCCTGTCGAGAGCTTCGATACGAATAGAGAAGACCTCGCCGCAGCTGGCGCAACCTGGTTCCGAATACCAACCTACGGTCATCCTGCCGTCGTCGATTACGCGGTCGCTGCGTGTGAGCTTGGGACCCGTGTCGAACCCAACTGCCGGGCCGCAGCTCAATTGATCCATCCGGCCACTGCACTCCATGCCAAGCTGTGATTCGCCTCGCGGCCAGCACTCCGGGTAGACTGCCTCCGGCGCGAAGGGCGGAGCGGTGCCGACCGCACCACTCCAGTCGCAGCTGTCGTCCACCCATGGGCCCGCGGTGAGAACGAAACTGAGCCCCGTTTCTATCTCGCCGCAGTCTCGAGGATTCTCCTCGGCATGTCCCAGCACGGTGATCCGAAAGCGCTCCCCCTCGTCGTAACCGTGCGGGGGACACTCCGAGCACGCAACGAAGCACACGCCGAGCAGCAGAACCAGAGCAGCGTTTTTTGAACGTTCCACGACCTGCGAAGGGTAGCCTGGATTGGGACGACGGGGCATGCACTTCGCGCGCGTGGACCAGAGCCGGGGTTCTTCTCAACTTGCACGGCGGTGGCGCCGGTTCCAGGCGGACGGGGTCGGCGCGACAGAGTAAGCTTCGAGCGGTTCGGGCGCTGCGACGGCCACATCGTCAAGACCTCCTCGCCGGACAGAGTCACCAACCGTTGGCTGCTACGGGCCCCCTTCGCCCTCCGCGATCGTTGGCAGCACCTCTGTGTGGCTCCCGCTGGGTGCAGGACTCACCGGCAACGGCAGCTCGATGACGCTTGCATCGGGCTCAATGCGAACGGAACGTAGCCTCCACGGTGCAAAGAACTCGGTGTAGGTGTTGGCTTCCAGATCTGTGACGTTCATCATCTGCGGGTAGTCGGCCACTCCCCATGCGACGACCATGGACTCATCGGGCAGCACGCTGGCTGCCACTCCACCGATCAGTCCGCGCTCCGCTTCGGCGAGCACGACCCGTCGGCCTTCGACGAGCTCCGCCATCACCTGATCGGAGTCGCCCGCTGACTCGAGCCACGCCCTCGGCCTCTGCTGGGCTTCCTCCTGCGGCTCCGCTGCCACGACGTCGGGTGCACACTCCTCGGCCGTAGTGGGAGCGAAGCTGCCATCGAGTAACAGCTCTGCGCTGAAACATTCGCCCTGCCGCTCGAAGTGAATGCTCGCCTCGCCCGGGGATAAGCTCTCAACCTCGTAGCGGTAGGAGTAGGTCGGCCTCTCGAAGCGTTCGAGGCCGAAGTCGTGCTGCTCCGACCAGCCTTCACCGACTTCGTACACGCGTGCGTAAACCTCTCCGACTTCGGTTTCGTTGACAGGCTGCCACACATACAGGAAGCGGCCATCCCCCAGTGAGAGCGTGGTCGGATCGGAGAGGAGTCGAGCTGCGAGTTGCAGATGATCGGCGTACGTTTCGGTCTCGGTGACGAACGCTGCGTGCAAGTCGAACACGTTGTCCTCAACCTCGACCGCCCAGTTCAAGGCCGCGTAATTGCCCGGTCCCACCAACACCTCATGAGCGTCGGTGGGCCCGACGTTGCCGAGCACATCGCCAGCTGGCGCTCCCAGCGTAGTCAAGAATCCTTCAGGACCGAACCAAATGAGCGTTCCACATGGAGTGGAGACCGCGCGTCGCCCCTCGAGGTCGATCGCAACCTGTTCGGGGTGGTAGCGCTGACAGCCATCTGGCGCGTCGTCATCAGCGGTTACCCCCAGCCAGCGCACTTGCTCCCCCACATACCTGTTCAGCGTCTGTGCCCGGTTCTCGTACGGACCCTGCCAAGCGTCATCGATGAACCTGAAGTACGCCGATATTTGCTGGTCCGGAACGGCTGGATCGACCACCAACGTGTTCAGCAGCGGTTGATCCTCGAAGTCCGCGACCATGCCCGGGCCCCGCAGCTTCTCCGCCAGCTGAACCGACAGTGGCAGCTCGACGAGGCATTGGGCACGGTCCAGGTAGGACGCATCGCACGTTCCTTCCGGTGGCAAGTTGGCGATCGGTCCCAGGGGAACCAGACCCGGGTCCTCCATGCTGGGCAAGTCGGGGATCGCACCGCTGGGCATGTCCGAATCAGCTGGCGGGGGTCCCTCTGCAGGCGTCGCCTCGGCGCCTGCGTCTGCGGCCTCTTGGGGGTCACCTTCCTGGTCCGTCTCGGCCTGGTGTGTAGCTCCTGCAGTAGCAGCAAGCTCGTCAGATCCATCGTTTGCTACGTCGTCGCCTGCTGCTCCTGACGGCGCGGCACCGCAGGCCGTCAAGTTGCCGACGAGAACAAACAGCCAGCCACCTGACGATGACATCCTGAAACAGCGAAGCGTTGAAATCATGCTCATGACTTGGCGTCGCAAACACTGTACCAGGGGTTGCGGTCTGGTGCATGCACCCCGGCCCCATGCGGGATCTCCAGTGATTCACCACGAGGAACCAAGGAAAGTCACCACACGCTACAGCTGAACGCGCCACGATGGGTCCCACAGCACCCCCAATGCTACGCTCGCCGCCACCGTCTTTGGCAAGTCGAAGTGGAACTCGAACAGCGCGACCATGGCCAGCGGGGGGAGTGTCGCCGCCGCGAGGTCGATGCCACCGAGCTCCGGCTGGAGGAGACGCGATGGCCCGCCGCTCGACCGCGCAGCGCCCTTCACCGCCCCAGGGCGGGACGAAGCTGCCCCTCGGGGAGCTCCGGGACGGGGCCAACTGCCCGCGAAGTGACGAGTTTTGGGGGTGATCGCCCGATCATCTCGCCGCGAAGGCGGATTGCCGTCAAGGTTTGTCCGTGTCCGACGAAACGCCCAGCGCCAAGACATCGCGTGAATCCGATACGATGAATCACGCCGATGTCAGTCGTTCGGCGGGTAATCGCACGCCAACCTCCGCAAGTGAGAGCTCGCGCTCCCCCGCCATGAACGTCAAGCTGCTGATCGACGGGATCGTGCGGCAAACCACCGTCCTGATCGCACAGCTGTCGACGGCCGCGGGCGTGCGTGCGCCGCTCTCGCACGTGGCCGACCAGGTCTTCCTTTCGCTGGCCAAAGAGATCGAGGCCCAGGGCGTGGGGCGCAAGGTCGTCGCCGACATGTTCGGGATGGCGTTGCGCGCCTACCAGAAGAAGGTGCAACGCCTGGCGGAGAGCAGCTCCGTTCGTGAACGCACGCTGTGGGAAGGCGTCTTGGACTTCGTCACGGAAGAGGGCACGGTGGTGCGCTCCCGAGTGCTCGAGCGCTTTCAGTACGACGGCGAGCGCGAGACCATCGCCGTGCTCGGTGATCTGGTCAACAGCGGCCTGATCTATGCGTCGGGGCGTGGTGCGGCAACCTTGTACGGTGTGACGACGGAAGCTGAGCGCCAACGACTCGTGCTCGAAGCAGATGCCGCAAGCGTGCAAGACATGGTCTGGGGCTGGATTTACAGAAACCCCAACGGCAGCCCCCAAGACATTCGACGCGTCATCCGCTGCACGGACGAACAATTGGAGATGGCGCTCGCCCAGCTGGCGCGCGAAGGTCGCGTTCACATCGAGGGCCAAGGAGAAACGCGCAGGCTCCAGGCGACCAACTTCTTGATCCGCGTGGGTACCGAGCGGGGTTGGGAAAGCGCCGTCTTCGATCACTTCCAAGCAGTGACGTCCGCCATCGGCGCCAAACTCCAAGGCGGACGACACTACTCGCAACACGGCGACACGTTGGGCGGTTCGACGCTGCGCTTCCAGATCGAACGGGGACATCCCTACGAAGCCAAAGTGCTCGGTCTGCTGTCGCGCATACGACGAGAGCTCGACGAGTTTTGGCAAGAGGTCTCCGACTACAACGATGCCCACCCGATCGATCCCGCGCGTCGCATCGACGTGTGCTTCTACTTCGGGCAAGGGGTTCACTCCAACGAGGATGATGCCGAGACGGCATCGGAGGACGACGAAACATGATGCACTTCCTTCTCAACGCCCTGAAAGCGCTTCACGCTCCCGCTGCCTTCGCTTGCGCGCTCGGAGCGCTGAGCGCGAGCGGCTGCACGACGGACTCCAGCACGCAGACCACCGAGACCGGAGGGAACACGAGCTGGTTGACGATGTGCGAGCAAGATGCCGACTGCTCCACGGGTTCGTGTTTCCGCGGGGCTTGCACCAGCGAATGCAATGCCGCAGCGGACTGCGACACCTTCGGCGAAGAGGCGACGTGTTTCGCCAGCTCCCCCTCCGCAGACTGCGCTGACTCGGGCTCCGTCTGTCTGCCGAAGTGCAGCAGCGCCAGCGACTGCAGCCCCTTTGGCTCGCGCATCGAATGCAACGCCGGGGTGTGTCAACCCAGCGCCGCGAGCTGCGCGGACGATGCAGACGCACCGACCGATGCGGAGCCGTCGACCTCGACCGATGGCACCGATTCATCGGCGGGCTCCAGCGATGAGCTCGCCGGTGCCACCGATGGCACGACCGACGGCACACAGACCGGCACCACCGACCCGGCAGGCACTGGTACGGACGGCGCGACAGACCCAAGTTCCGAAACCGCGACCGACGACAGCACCGACACGTCAGGCGCCGACGCGGGGAGCAGTTCGACGGAGGCGGACGCAAGCGCTGACCCAAGCGGCAGTGAACCCGATACAGCAATCGATTGTGGCCCGCCGGGCGTCACCGTCGAGTACGTGTTCAGCGATGGGCCCAGTGGCAGCTACGCGTCCGAAACCGAGTCCACGCTGCAACTGAACCAGCGCGCTGGCGTCATCTTCTCTGGCTATGTCGAGGCCGACGCCTACATGTACCCCGTCGAACACAACGTGCTGGCGAACTTCGCTTCCTTGACCTCGACGGCAGCCAACGTCGGCAGCTTCGAAGCGACGCTGAACAACGTCAGCGTGACCTACCGACGTTATCCGGCGGCGGACGCTGCCCG
>JBNKHV010000050.1:0-76990 GCA_050290545.1 Polyangiaceae bacterium
CATTTCACCCAAAGCAGGCAGCGAGGGCGGGATCTTCGAGATGTCTCCAGGGGGGTACGATTCCGCTTATGCGATGCGCATGCACGGCACCGTCGCCGACGCCAAGATCGTCTACGCCGGCATGGGCCTCAACTTCACCGATCCAAAGGACTTCTACGATGGCACGCGTTTCGGCGCGATCGCGTTCCAAGCCAGGAAGGGGCCGGGGTCGATCAACACCGTCCGCGTCAAGATCCCGGACGTCAACACCGATCCCGACGGTGGCACGTGCGGCAACTGCTACAACGACTTCGGCAAGAACATCAAACTCACCGAAGAGTGGCAGCAGTTCGTCATCCCCTTCAACCGCATGAAGCAGGAGGCCGGTTGGGGTTCACCGCGCCCCGCGGGCTTGGCCGTCGACCGCATGTTCGCCCTTCAGTTCCAAGTCAAGCAGCCTGGCGCCTACGACATCTGGGTCGACGACGTAGAGTTTCGCGGCTGCGGCAAGTGAGCTGACGGGAACCCAGTAGCACTAGGCGCGGAATTGCTTGTTTCTCTGCGGCCGTCCGATCCGGTATGGTTGCGCAGAGAGGACGGACTTGCGGGGAGCGGGCAATGCAATAGGAGCGGAGGGTGAGCATGGAGCGGAGGGTGAGCATGAAGACGTGGCGGTGGAGTTGGATGGCGTGCTCGTGGCTGGCGTGTACACCCACAGGTGCGCCCCCAGCCAAGGACGTCCCACGACGTCCCGAGCCAGGCCTGCGCGACGCGGCTCCAGCCGAACCAGTCCGGACCCCGAAAGTTGCGGTTGCAACTCCCGGTGGCGACCCGAGAACCCGGCTCGACGTCTCTTCTGGCGCTCGCGGTCGCGCGTTGATCCGCGTCACTTATCAGCGCAGGCCCACTGGGGGGTGGCCTGCCGGCCACTTCGAAGACTACTGGTACCAAGTTACATTCGGTCGCGAGAGCGGAACGACGATACCTTTTGATCTCGTGACGGGCGGGCACGAAGCACAATTCGACGAGGCCGATCCGCTGCACGATCTGCTCCAGCACAACCGTGGGGTACTGCAGTCTGATGGGGACGTTCGGTACGAGACGGTGCCCAAGCTCGAGCCAGGAAGGCTCAGCACCGTCACGACGACCGAGGCCCCGTTCCCCGTCGTGCCGCAGGACGCGGTCGGGATCGGGGCACGTTGGACAGTCACCAAGGAAGCTGACCACGCACCGCTACCTTGGCATCAGTACAGCGAGTTCGAACTCTTGGGCGCAGCCGACGGCTGGTTCGCGCTCCATCGTCGCGACTGCAGCTGGCGCAGAGACGATGCGTTTGCAGAGTACAAAACGTCGACCAGTGCCATCTGGCGTCAGGTGGAGTCGCTCCTCGTGCTCGAACCCGGTGCTCCGATCGCTACCTCGACGGGGCGCTCAGCGCTGGTGCTGCGACGGCCGGTAGATGTCGGCATGCGCGCTGACTCGTGGGAACACTGGAGCCAGTTCGACGTCCGCACCCTGCCGCAAGACGAACGACGGGTGGACGTCTACGAGGTCGTTCGTCTGTTGCTCAACCAGTCCCCAACACGCAAGCGCATGCTCAGCGTGTTGGGACAGATAGCAGACATTCGGATGATACCGCTGTTACTCGACTTGCGCCGACGGACTCCCTCGCAGCAGCAAGTGCTCGACGACACCCTGGCGCGCATGCTCGGCACCCGAGCTTCCCCGCAACAGCTGTGGCTGGAAGCTGCCCTGGCCTACGTCGCCGAGGAGGATGTGGAACGTGGCCTGCAGCGAGTTACGAGCATCGGGGTTCCTACTAGTGCGGCGGACGAGCACGTCGGTTGGAGCCTGGCACGTGCCATCCTCCTGGAGCAGGCAGGGAGAGCCGCCGAAGCTCACGAGACGCTGCTGGAGACGTACCAAGAAGGTGAGGACTCGCTTGCGGGCCAGGCGCTCGCGTGGTGGTCGGCCAGAGCGAAACGAGAACCCGAAGCCAACGGGCGGCGAGGCTTGGCCGATTGGGTGACGTCCGCCAGACCTCCACCTGTGGCACCAGACCAGGAGGATGACTGGTGCCGCAAACGGGCACTGCCCGCCGCCGAGCGGGCGCTGGAGTGTGTTCCTGCGCAGATCGTCCTGGAGCGCCGTCCCCGAGCGGAGCGCTCCGCGACGGTTACCTCCAATGGGTTGTCACTCTGGTGCCCGTTTGCCGATCCCAGTTTGCTGGCGGCGGTGCGTCAGGCGCCCCCCCCGACGCGAGCCGCGTGGCGCTACCGGCTGACGCGATTCTTTGCCGAGCAGCAGCAGCCGTCGAAAGCGCTCAAGGCGTTGCAGGCCGCAGCTGCCGCATACCCCGAGCCGCAGCTACTGAACAATCTGGCGTGGGTGTTGGCGACCTTCGACGATAGCAGACTCCGGGATGGTGCGAGAGCCGTTGAATTGGCGCTTGAAGCGCTGCGCCGTGCTCCGCGGAGCGCCCCCATGATGGGCACACTCGCGGCTGCGTATGCGGAAGTCGGTTCCTTCGCCGAGGCCGTGGTCTGGCAAGAGGCCACCAACGAGCAGTTGAGCCGGTGGGACCCGCACTACGAGGAATCGCTTGGCTTTCTGGAACGATTCAAGCAGGGCAAGCCGGTGCGCGACCCGACGTTCCTCGGCGTCGTCATGGGCCGAAACCACCGCAAAACGAACGACGAGCACTGACATGCACAAACATCCAGCAGCATTGGCCATACTGACCTGTTGGGCGTGCTCCACCTCGACGCCTGACCCGCAACTCGTCCCGAGCACACCAGCAAGCGCTGCGTCAACGCACGCGTCCGCCGACAATGGCCAGCTCGAGCTGGTGGCGACTCGAAAACGCAGAAACGTCGAGGGCACCGAACGGCACCAAGCAGCGCCCAGCAGACGGACCGACGTGCCCCGAGTGGTCTCCGCCGACGAAACACATCCAGAGCTGTGGATCTACGAACCCGTGTCACCATCACCCACCCGGGAGAAGTATCCATTGGTGCTCATCGCGCCAGCTGGGTCCAATCTCCTGACGGGCATGCATCTCAGTGCGCATGACCGAAGTGAGCATCTTCCGTGGGTCCGAGAAGGATACCTCGTCGTTGCGTATGAGCTGCGCGGAGCGGCGAGCGACTCGGAGGAGTTGGGCGAGGCGATGACGACCTACTGGAATACGATGGCGGGGGTTACCGACGGAATGGCAGCGCTGCAGTGGGCGTTCAGCAATTTGGCAGTGGACGAGAGCCAGGTGATCTCGGTGGGACATAGCTCAGCTGCAACCCATGCCCTGATGTTGGGGGCGGTGGAGCCGAAGGTGTCTCAGGTGGTCGCATTTGCCCCCCCGCTCGACATCGTGAAGTTCCACGGTCCCGACATGACCAAGGCGCTCTCAGAGGGGGATGAGTCGTATGCGCGCTTCGTGGACTGGGCGTCGCCAGGACGGCATCCGAAGCGCCAGCGCGCGCCGCTCTTTCTGTTCGTTGCAGAGGATGACTCCGTGAGCTCGGCAGCCGACGTCATCAGCTTCGCTCAACGTCTGGGTGAACTCGGTCGCTACGGCACTTTGGATGTGGTGCCCACGGGCGGCCACTACGACGCGATGGTGTCGACCGGCATTGGACGCGCCATCGAGTGGACGCGTCGCTGTCGTAGTGCCCGACCCGAAACCTGCGGTACGTTCCCCACCCGAGGGTCCTCCCATCAGGACTGATTGCCAGAGACGATGTGTCCAATCGGAGGCGCGCGCAGGCACCCACGTCCTGAGACGACGCCCAGATCACGTCCTTTGCCGCCGAATTGGCGGTAATCGACGGCTGGCCGCTCGACACCATTTTCGAAAGTCGCGGGCATTGATACGTTGCGCTCAGCCATGAACGCCAGTGCATCGACAGCGCGAGTCGGCGCCGACGCCGACGGGTTGTTGAGAGCGGTCTCGGCGGGCACCGCCGCGGTGACCGGGGCGAACTTCTTTCGAGAGCTGGTTCGACAGGTCGCCGCGGTACTGAAGGTTCGCTACGCCTTCGTCTCGGAGTTCTGCGGTCGCTCGCTGAGTCGCGTGCGCACGTTGGCGTTTTGGTACGGCGGCGAGTTCATCGACAACGTCGAATACGACTTGGCGCATACCCCTTGTGAAGCGGTGTTGGCTGGGGAGGTGCGCTGTTATCCCAAAGGCGTCGCGAGCCTGTTCCCGTTGGAAAAAGAGCTGGTCGATATGGGGGCGGAGAGCTACCTGGCCATTCCGCTCAAGGCAGCTGGAGGTCTGGTGCTGGGGCACCTTGCCGTCATCGACGACCGCCCCATGCTCCCCCACGAGCGCGATCTGAACGTGTTCCAGCTTTTCGGCGTACGCGCTGCGGCCGAGTTGGAGCGGCTGCGCGTCGAAGAGTCGTTGCGGGAGAGCGAGGAGCGCCTGTCGACGATTCTGGCCACGACCCTGGACGGCGTTTTGCTCGTCGAACACGGCGGGCAGATCCTGTTTTGCAATCGTGCGGCGAGCGAGATGCTCGCGTGCCCCACCGATGTCGCGGTGGGTCGTTCGCTGTTCGAGTTCACGGGCGACGGTCTGCGCGCGCATCTGACGCCGTTGTTGCAGAATCCCGACGTTGGCGCGTCACCCCAGAGCTTCTGGTTTTCGGAAGGCCTGTTCGCCAAAAAGCGGACCGGAGAAGAATTTCCGATCGAGGGCAGCATCGCTTCCCATCGCGACGCTGGCCGGCTCATGTTCACTGTCGTGCTGCGCGATCAAAGCGAACAGCAGCGCGCAGCACAAACTCGACAGCGGCTCGAGCGCGAACGAGAATACTTGCAAGAAGAGGTGACCCGGGCCCGAGTTGCGGGATCGGTGGTCACTCGTTCGCCGGCCATGCGTGTGCTTCATGACCAGCTGTCGCGCGTCGCCAAAACGGACACGACCGTGCTCGTCCTCGGCGAGACCGGCACGGGCAAGGAGCTCATCGCCCGGTCCATCCATCAGCAGAGTCCGCGGGCGTCCGGGCCCCTCGTCACTCTCAACTGCGGGGCGTTGCCCTCCGACCTGGTCGAGAGTGAATTGTTCGGACACGAGAAGGGCGCCTTTACCGGCGCGGCCAATCGACGTCTCGGGCGCTTCGAGCTGGCCGACGGCGGCACGTTGTTCCTCGACGAGGTCGGTGAACTGGCGGCTCCTGCCCAAGCCAAGCTGCTTCGTGTGTTGCAGGAGCGGGAGTTCGAACGGGTAGGTGGTGCGACGACCGTGCGGGTCGACGTGCGAGTGGTAGCTGCGACACACCGCGCCCTCGAAGAGTGCGTCGAATGCGGTACGTTCCGCCAAGACCTCTACTACCGCCTGGCCGTGTTTCCTTTGGAGCTTCCGCCTCTTCGCGAACGGCGCGAAGACATCGCGACACTCGCCGAGCACTTCGCGCAAGCGTTCGCCAAGAAATTGAACAGACGAGTGAGCGGCTTCGAGCCTCACTCTCTGCAGCGACTGGAAGAGTACTCCTGGCCGGGCAACGTCCGAGAGCTGCAGAACGTAATCGAGCGGGCGGTCATTTTGCACGAGTCTGGTCCGCTCGATGTCCCCGAAGCGACGTTCGGCCGTCGACGCAGCGTTGCCGCTGTGCCCCCGGCAGCATCCGGTCCACTCCCCAGTGCCGAGCCCGCTTCGGCAACACCGGGCAGCAGCGGCGTAACGCCCATCGCGCGCGATCTGGCAACGGTTGAACGGGATCACATCCTGTCCACGCTCGTCCAAACCAACTGGGTGATTGAGGGGCCGACGGGTGCCGCGGCGATCCTGGGCCTCAGACCGAGCACCCTACGCTTCCGCATTCGAAAACTCGGCATCGTGCGCCCCGCGTGACCTTGCGAGCGACTGACATCGGTCGTCTTCTCGCGGACCCAAGATAAGGTCCCGCAGCGCTCGGCAGAGCCTCCGGGGCCGCCCACCACATCCTGCGGCGCCCCGCGACATTTGGTGGCCACAGCCCGCAACCTACCGCGCGTTCGAAGCCCCGTCCCCATCAAACGAGCACGTCGGCCACTGGCCCCAGCATCGGAAGTGCCGAGATCGTTCGCTGATGGCGGCCACCACGCCGGCTCGGCATGGGCTGGCCCAACCGTTGCTCTGGGGCAACTCAGGTTGACAACAGGCCCAGGGTAAACGGTTTGCCACTGCGGACTTGCTCCACCGAGGAACGACCATGAAACGACGCAACTTCACCATCACCACTCTTCTGCTCTCCAGCCTCACCCCCGGCGCGTTGGCGTCCCCCGCCCGCACTGGCCACGTTTTCGCGATGACCAACGAAAGCGGTCAGAACCACGTCGTAGTGTACGACCGCAGCGCCGACGGGACGCTCACGCTCAGTGACGTGGTCGCGACCGAGGGCGCTGGCAGCGGCGGCAAGGCGCCGCTCGACCCAGGGGATGCGCTGGGTGCACAGTCCCCACTGCTTCTCAGCGATGACGGTCGCTGGCTGTTTGCGGTAAACGCCGGCAGTGACGAAATATCCGTTTTCCGCGTCAACGGCGGCGAACTGGAGTTGACCGACGTCGAGGGCTCCGGTGGTGATTTTCCTGCCAGCGTGACCTATCACGACGGGCTCTTGTACGTACTCAACGCCGGGGGCGACGGCAACATCACTGGCTTTCGTTTGACTCGCTCGGGTCAGTTGCGCCCCATTCCGCAGTCGACTCGTTCGCTCGACGTCGGCGGCAACAGTCCCCCGTACTTCTTGGTTTCGCCGGCGCAGTTGGGCTTCGATCCAAGTGGCAACTTCTTGATCCTCACCATCAAGGGCAGCAACGAGATCCGAGTGTTCCCGATGGACGGCGACGCCCGTCCCAGTGCGATGCCGGTGCTCAACGCGTCGTCGGGAACCGCGCCGTTCGGTTTCGACTTCGATCCGTATGGCAATCTGCTGGTAGTCGAGCCGTTCGGAGTGGAACCGCCGATGACCGGCGGAGCTGGCGCTGTGACGAGTTACGAACTCCAGCTCGATGGGAGCTTGGTGCCACTCTTCGAATCCGTACCCAACGAGCAAACTGCCTCCTGCTGGCTGGCTGCCAATTCCTCGTTACCCTACGCCTACGTGACCAACAACGCTTCGGCCACGGTCAGCGGATACAGCGTCGCCCCCGACGGCGGGCTCACGCTCCTCTCTGACGACGGTGTCAGCGGCTACACCGACGCCAATCCCGTCGACCTAGCGATCGCCCCCGACGGCGACTACCTCTACACAGTGAACGCTGGCGAAGGCACGATCTCGATGTTCGCAATCGACCCAGACACAGGCGCCCTGAACGAGTTGGGCGTGGTCGAGGGTCTACCGGCCGACGACGGGGCCGTGGGTATTGCTGTTCGCTGATCGCTTTGCTGGTCGTCGACAACCGGGTACGACCCGGTTGTCGACGGCGCGGCGCGGTCGACGGCCTCAACGGACGCATTCAATCGCAGGGGCGGTTCGTATTTCGGGGTCGTTGGCAGCCGAATCTGTCGAGAGACCGCGACCCGACCAGGGCAACGTCCTCCTTGGCGCGCGTGCTCGCACGAAAGCGGGGGCGAGCACTGGTCGGGATGGCGGTCGGTCGGTCTCGACCGACCGCCTGCTCTGTGCCTCAGCGATGCGGGCGATGGTGGCGATGCCCACGACGGTGGTTCGGGTGCCGCGGGAGGGGCACGCATTTCGCCTCGTCGCCCTGGGGCACGCATTCCGTATTAGTCGGGCACGAGGTGAATGCGCATGGATTGACTTGCTCCACGCATGCGCACACTTCGGGATTGTCGTCGAAGACCGTACCAGGCACGCAGAGGAGCAACACGCCGGTGCAGTCACACAGCCCGCCACAGTCGGCACCGCCAGCCTCTGGGTCGCAATCGTCGTTGGGGTCGTCGATGCATTGGCCCGCGCCCGGACAGGCCATGCCTGCAATCCCACCACAGAAGACGTCCGCAACACATTCGGCAAGACCGCCGCTGGAATCGCAGCGATATCCCGCCGCGCAACGCACCGTATCGCACGGGTCGGAAGCTGGAGGGGCGTCCGCATGCAGCGCAGCCCCCTGCTCACTCGTCGCTTGGACCTGGGCGTCCGACTCGGGCGTTGCCCCGCAACCGTACACCAGAACAAGACCGATCGATGAAGCCGCCGAAACACACCATCTGAATGATCGAAACATGAGATATCTCCTTTCGAGCGCGAGTCACCTGAACTCTTTTCTCGTCGCTCATGTTGGGGAGCCGGAGTACCAGCACTTGCCTGGAGCCACGCCGTCTCCTGCCCAGATTGTGCGCCCTCCAGACCACTCCGCTAGCGTTCTCACATGTGCCCGCGCAGATTGCGTCTTTGGTTTCTGCGATGCGTCAGTGCGCCGCGGCGAGAGCGGGCGCGCTTCTTTGGGAGACTCTACGAAACTGGCTCCAATCCATACCCGTCCCCCTGTGGCGGCTTCAGCTCGACAGTGGCAGGGATTGCACGAGTCGTGCGTGACAAGCTCTGCCCGTCGGGTGATCCCCGTTGCTGCTGGCTTGCTCATTCGGGTCGAGCGGCGAATAGCGACACCGACGATGGCGGCGCGGGGCTCATTCGGCTATCGTTGCCCGCGTGGGCGAGGATGACAGAGCCCTCCCAGGAGAGGACAGCGAGCCCTCGTTTCGCACTCCGCAGCGCGAGCCGGGGCGGTTGGCAGCGAGGCAGCCCGGCTCGGGCCAATTGGCGGGACTACTGCGCAGACTTGGCTTCATGCTCGCGCTGTGTGCTCTTTTTCTGAGCGCCACATCAGCAGAAGCGCAGCAAGGCGAGGCCGACGCGGGAGCGGCTTTGCCGCAGACGGCGCTCCAAGCCGCACCGTTACCCGCCGATGTTCCTCCTCCACGAGACCGTGAGCCGATCGTGCTGCACGCGGTCTTGGACGGCGGCATCACCAACGGCACTGTCGACTACGTGCAGGCCTGCCTGGCAGCGGCGGAGGCCGAACACGCCCAGGCGGTGGTGTTCGAACTGGACACCCCGGGCGGCTTGCTGGATGCCACGCGCCAAATCGTGCGGAGCGTGCTGGCAGCGAAAGTTCCGGTACTCGTCTACGTAGCACCGGCAGGCGCGCGAGCTGGCTCGGCGGGATTGTTCTTGGTGTTGGCGTCCCATGTCGCCGCGATGCATCCGACCAGCAACATCGGTGCGGCTCATCCCGTCGGAGCGTTCGGTGGAGAAATCGAAGGCACGATGGCGGACAAGGTGGAGAACGACACCGCCGCGTGGGCTCGCTCGCTGGCGCAGGCACACGCTCGCAACAGCGAGTGGGCCCAGCGCGCCGTCACGGCCTCTGCGGCGATCACCGCTCGCGAAGCTGAGCACATGCACGTCGTCGACTTGCTAGCCGCCAGTACCTCGGAGCTACTCGAACGTGCTGACGGGCGCATCGTGCGAGTCGGAGAGCAGCCTTGGCGCGTTTCGACCGCCAGAGCGAAGCTGGTGCCCTTCGAGCCTGATCTTCGGCAGCGCGCGTACGCAATGCTGGCAGACCCAGTCCTCATCTACTTGCTGCTGCTGCTCGGCATCTTGGGCCTGTACGTGGAGTTTCAGCACCCTGGGCTACTATTGCCCGGCATTCTCGGGGCTACCTGCTTGTTGTTGGTGTTCGGCCTTCAGGCACTGCCTCTGAACTCCCTGGGTGTGCTCTTGATCGCGCTCGCGGCCTTATTGTTCGTCGCGGAGGTCTACGTCACGAGCTTCGGGCTTCTATCGGTCACCGCACTGGTGTGCCTGATCTGGGGCTCGTCCATGCTCTTTTCGGTAGAGGGCTCGAGCTTTCGTCTGAGTCGTTGGGTCATTTGGACCACCGCAGGCACGTTCGCCGCCATCGCAGTGCTGATCGGGCAGAAGCTCCTGGCGATCAGACGCCAGGGGCCGACGAGCGGGACCGAGGCCGCGGTCGGCAAACCTGCGGAGGTTTGCCAGACGATCGCGGCTGGCGGCACGGGCAAAGTCTTGTTCGATGGGACCTACTGGGAGGCGACCAGCGAGGTCACCATCCCAGCCCACGCGCGTTGCCGAGTGGACGCCATCGAGGGTCTGTTGCTACGAGTCAGTCCGTTACCCTCCACCACTCCCGAAGAACCAACCTGAGGGGCCGCGCGGCTCCCCTTTCCGAAAGTGAGCGAGAACGATGGTCTATTTTGGCATTCTGGTCGTGTTGGCGGTGCTCCTGCTGGGTTCGGCGGTGCGCATCCTGCGGGAGTACGAACGCGGCGTGGTCTTTCGCCTGGGCTCCGCCCTCAAACAGGTGAAGGGCCCCGGCTTGGTGCTGATCATCCCCTTCGGGATCGATCGCCTGATCAAAGTCGACATGCGGGTCAGGACGATGGACGTGCCGCCTCAAGACGTCATCACCCGCGACAACGTCTCGGTAAAAGTAAATGCCGTCGTCTATCTCAAAGTGGTCAACGCGCGCGACGCAATCTTGGAAGTCGAGCAGTACTACTACGCTACGTCCCAGTTGGCCCAAACCACACTGCGCTCCGTCTGCGGCGAAAAGGAGCTGGACACGCTGCTCACCGAACGGGAGCAGATCAATCTCTCGCTGCAGTCGATCCTCGATCGCCACACCGATCCATGGGGCGTGAAAGTCACCCTGGTCGAAGTCAAACAAATCGACCTACCGCAGGAGATGCAACGGGCCATGGCCGCACAAGCCGAGGCCGAGCGGGGGCGTCGCGCCAAAGTCATTCACGCCCGGGGCGAAAGTGAGGCCGCCCAGCATCTCGTCGAAGCGGCGGAGATGATGGATAAGCACCCCGTGATGCTCCAGCTTCGTTACCTGCAGACGCTGCTGGAGGTGGGAGCTGAACACAACTCCACGACCCTATTCCCCGTCCCCATCGACCTACTGAAGACGTTCATGGACCGCGACAAGCGCTGAACGGCGGCTCGAAGGAAGCGCAGTGGGATTCTCGCATATCTCCCCTGCCCGCTAACGCTCCGCCACCCACCGCTCCAACAACGTGCGCAGCGCCTCCGGTTCGTTCTCCGGCGTGGGCGTGCCCAACTGCGACAGGTTGTTGAGGCCATGGCAGACCGGGCAGGTGCGGATCTCGCCGGCTTGAAACGACAACCAGTTGCGTTCACGCACCACGGGTTCACCCTCGGGACTGACGAGCTGCCAGGACAGAGCGCGCCGCGCGGGAACGAAAGCGGCAACCGATCCATCCTCGCCGATGGCCGTACTGCCTGGTGCGACGCCGCTCTCGGCCATCGGGGTCTCACGAAGAGGCCGCGGTAACAAGCGTCTGCCTTCGATGTTGCCGTAGCCGCGCACGGCTTCGGCTTGAAACACCTGCAGATGGCTGATGTCGTAGACAGTGCCGTCCGTGGCGATGGTCTCCGCGCCGCCCGGCACACGCAAGTTGAAGGGTTGATTGAGATCGGCGCGATCGCGCAGGGTGACGTTGCGCATCACGATCAGAGCCAGTTCGTTGTCGCGCAACCAAGCTTGCAGCTCCGCTTCATCGACGCCCACGGCGTCCAGCACGTTCTGCTCGGGCTCTTCCAGGCTCGAGCGCCGCGGCTCGGGCGCGGGGCGAGCGACCACTTCCACCGGATCGAGCTCCCAAAGCGGCCCATCGTAGGTGACGCGCGCGTCGGGATCCCACCACGTGACTCGTTTGCTGATGCCATCGGTCAACGGCGCCGACGCGCGCATGCTGCTGCCCGAGCCTTCGAGTTCGTAGAGTCGGTAGTCGTAGTTGGTGGGCGGGTCCTCGTCGTAGTTCACCATCGCGTAGTCCGTGCTACGGGTGTAGACGGCCACGAGACGTCCGTCGTGCAGCGGTAGGGGGCTTCTGAAGGTCCCTTCGTCCTCGGCGGTCACAGCTTCGGCAACCATCTCTTCTGCCGTCAGTGACGGGTGCCCGTCGAAGCGCACCAAACGACCGCCGCCAGCGGTGTAGAACTCGGGCGCCAGCGTCGCATAGTAGCTGCCGGGTTCGAGCGGGTCTTCTTTGATGTGGAAGGTGCCGCCGTCACCGCCGAACGAGAAGCGGTTGGCACGGTACTCCTCAGGCGCGTAGTAGCTGAGATTGTCGTCGTTCATGAACGAGCCCTCGGTGTAGGAGCCACCGAATTCGTGCCTGCCGACGTGATTGATGGTTTCTTCGGCACTACCATCCTCATTCATTTCCCAGGGAAAGAAGTGATTGAAGGTGTGGCCAGAAACGCTGCCCTCCGTCTCACGCGCCTCCGGAAATACCTCCGAGCCCTCGATCTCGGTGGTCGAGGTGGCATCAGACGACTCATCGGAGTAGGTGATCGGCTCGTACTCGGGCAACGCCTGCTGATCGCGCTGCAAGTGGTCCCACTTGGTGAAGATGACGCGGCCGAAGCTGTCTATCGTGGGAGAAAACGCCCCGCTCGGAGCGTGTTCGAGCAGCACCAAGTCGCCGCTGTCGGGGCTGAGGCGATAGATGCCGGTGACGGTAGCGGCACTTTCGTACTCGTCCAGCTGGGGATAGTGATGCTCGGCGCCACTCGGGGGACGGTCCGACGTGAACAGGATGTCGTCCCCGTTGGTGGCGTACAGCGGTGCGACGTTGTTGTACTGCTCGGGCTGTCCGGCAACCTTGGTGATGGTCGCCATCTCGCCCGCTTCGAGACCCGTCACTTCGTACAGCTGCCAGGTCGGGTAGACGTGCTCGTACTGCACGGGCGGTGCGCCAATGAGCATCGAGAAGACGGCCTTCTCACCATTCCAATGCACCGTGGGTTCCCGGACAGCGATGGCTTGCTCGTCTTGCTCTTCGCCCTCCGAGCCGAAGCCCGCCTCGCGCGTGAGGTTGCGCAGCGTTCCGTCGGGGTAGACGACCATCAAGTCACCACCGCGTGGCGCCGACCCGATCGTGCCGCGATGGTTGCCGAAGGCCGAACTCGAGGTGACGAAGCCCTCTACCGGGACTTGGGTCACGAACAGGATGGGGAACGTGCCACGGGGAGGTTCGGCCGGGACCGAAACGGCGGGCTCGTCGCCCGAGCTGTCCGACGGGTCCGCCGGATCTGTGGTCTCTCCAGACGGACCTGCCGCGTCGGCCGGCTCGGGGTCTTCGCCCGCGGGCTCTTTGGAGGGCTCCGTAGTACTGCCAGGCCCTTCTGAGGGCTCAACACCGCCCGAATCGGCCTCGTCCGCGCCGTCAGACTCACCTTCTTCTCGGCCGTCCTCCTCGGCGTCGCCGCCGTCAGCGCTGCTGCTGCGGCAGCCCAGCGCCAACACCAGCGCTGAAAATGCCAACAAGGATTGGGCCCGCATCGTCGCGTGTACTCGCATGAACTACCTTTTTCGGGAGCCGGAACGGAGTCCGTCACCGTCTGTGCCGGTGGTGGCGCAAATCCATCTCTCTAGGTGGCAGCCGGCTCGAACGCAGGCTCCGCGTCGCGACGGAAACTCCGGTGTGGTCGTTGGGTTCGCCACCCGTCGCGTGGTCGCTGCCTGCAATGATGTAGTTCGGGCCTTCGCGCTCGTGCGCGTGGCAAGACACACGGGCCCCGCCGGTTCGCATCGCGCGGGCCTCGCTCGGTGCCACTCGTTGGGGAGCGACTTTTCCCAACGGTGGTAGCTCAAGCCGCCCTGTTCGTGCCACGACCGCGGCCTGGGGAACAGTAACGCGGTGCGAAATGCCTGGTACAATACCGAGTGGCCAGGGTTCTGTTGTCGTCGATTCCCCCACCTCCGCGCCCCACTCGGCGCATCGCCGGGAAGTACGAGCTGCTGGAGGTGGCTGGCAAGGGTGGAATGGCCGTCGTTTGGCGGGCGCGGCACCACGGTCCGGGCAACTTCGAGCGCACCGTCGCGGTGAAACAGATGCACTTGCACTTGGCAAAGTCCAAGACGTATCGCGACCTGTTTTGCGAAGAAGCCCGCGTCGGCTCCCTGCTGCAGGACCCGAACATCGCCCAGATCTTGGACTTCGTCGAGGACGACGACCAGTACTACCTGGTGATGGAATACGTCAGCGGGGTCGACCTTGCGACGCTCATCCGCTGGATAGTGCACCAGTGCAAGCGCCAAACCCAATGGGACTTGATGGCGGCCATCGGTATCGGCATCCTGCGTGCACTGGCGGCGGCCCACGAGCGCAGGACGGACGATGGCACCCTCGATCCCATCGTGCATCGCGACCTGTCTCCCAACAACGTGCTGCTCAACGACCGGGGCATGGCCAAGCTGATCGACTTCGGTCTGTCCTTCGCACGAGACCGGGATATCGCCGCCACGGACCCCGGTATGGCGAAAGGTAAACTCGCCTATCTCGCCCCCGAGATCGCCCGAGGCCAGCGGCCGTCACCTGCGAGCGACCAGTTCACGGTGGGCAGCGTGCTGTGGGAGGCGCTGACTGGAAAACGTGCGTTCGAGGCTGATTCCGACTTCGAGACGTATCGCTTGGTGGCGAACGCCGAGTTGCCACCACTCTCCGAGATCCGCCCGGACGTTCCGCCTGAACTCGCGGCGCTGGTGCACAGGGCGCTCGCCGTCGACCCCGCGCAGCGTTTTGCAAGTACACGTGAGATGGCGAGACAGCTCGGCAACGTGCTCGAGCAGCGTCGTTCCACCGAAGACCTCTACACGGGTATTGCGCGTGCCGTCGTGGCGACCCGCGAAGGACTCGACATCGGCGAACGAACGCAGGATCCGGATCTCGACGACGAAGTCGATGACGAGCACTCGGGCATGGTGGAGCTGTTGGTGGAAGCCGACGACCCACCCAAGGGCTTCGCCAAATGGCTCCCCTCTTTCATGCGCAAGAACGAAACCACCGAGGACTAGCCAAGGGGTCGTCCGCATCGACTGCAACGTGAGCGCCCAGCGGTGCGCACGAGGCCGATGCCGGGGTGCGGCGTGACCCCGAAGAGTCGCGCCGCATCCCTCGCCGGCTTGGCTTGCCCTATTCGAGATCGATGCAGGCCAGGCGCTCACCATCCACATCATGGATCACGATGGACTGCGCTTCCGGACGCGCCGTGTGCACCACGCTGGCGCTCTGTTCCGCAGCACCATCGCCGTCAGTAGTCAAGCTCAGCCAGATCTCGTTCTCTGCAACGACACCCTCGACTGATTCGTCCAACGTGTAGTGCCCACCGCCATTGGCGACGTCGCACGGCCTGTTGTGCACGTGAATGGGATACTCGCTGTCCGCGGCGAGCCCATCGACGACGATTTCCGCCGTGGTCTCCCCGCTCAGCGCGCGAACCATCGTGGCCTCCGCAGCCAGACCGTCCAGGCCCCGATCAGCCGCGATGTCGAGGGCGACGGCAGAACCAACGCCGATGGCATCTGGCCAAGCCGTCGTCCTCACGAGGTCGGCACACAGAACCTTGTTCCCTGCGCGGTGAACGACGACGGACAACGCGTCACCCCGAGCAACGTGTTCGCTCTCGAGCTCCGACGAGACCGCCCCGTCCGCGTCGGGACTGACTTCGGGCCAGAGCTCATTCTCCGCCACCGTGTCCGTCTCGCTCGGGTCGATCTTGTAGTGTCCGTCGGCCTCGGCAATGGCGCAGGACATCGCGTGCACGTGCGCGCTGTACTCGCCCTCGGGATCGAGCCCGGAGAGCTCCACCTGAATCTGAGTGCCATCGTCTGCGACGACCATCATCACCGCGCCAGCGACGCCATCTTCCGTCCCATCCGCAGCCGCGAACGCGGAGAACTCCCCCTCGTAGGTTACCGGACCATCGTCGTCTGCCACCAAATCCGCGCACAACAACTTGTCGCCTGCTGGCGAGTGGACGACAACGGACTGCGCATCACCGCGGGCGACGTGACCGACGGCTGTTGCGCGGCCATGTCCTACGCCGTCTGCATCCGTGGTGAAGGCTGGCCAAATCTCGTTGTCCGCGCCAGGGTCGGCTTCCGGATCGATCAGGTAGTGACCGCCCCCAACGTTGACGTCACAGGCGAGCGCGTGCAGGTGTGCTCCGTACTGAGCCTCTGGCGACAAGCCAGTGACCTGGATCTGCACGATGGTGTCCCCGCTCTCGGTGCGCAGGAGCTGGGCCACACCCGAAGCTTCCGCAGTGCCGGCATCTCCAGGCTCACCTACGAGTGCGAATTGCCCCATCTCAATCGAGATGAGCGCGGCTGCGTCGCTTTCGACGCCAGCATCGCTCGTGGGCGCGGCGCCATCGCCAGCATCATCCTCTCCAACCCCCGCCTCTGTCGGTTCTGGGTTATCAGTTTCACCGGGCTCCGTTTCATCCGTCGCGGTGTCAGTCCCTGGATCCGTAGTCTGGGTGCCTTCGGCATCGGTAGCATCCGTGCCGACGTCCGTGGCTTCGTCGGTCGCCTCGGTTGCCGCTGTCTCGTCCGTCGCCTCGGTTTCGTCAGTACCAGCATCCTGTGGTGCCGTACTCGAGCCGTCGTCGTCTCCACACGCAATCAGACCAAGAACCAGGCCAGCTAGGCCGGCAATTCTATATGTAATCTTCATTTTTCCCTCGACGTTTGGTGCCCACTGCACGCTGCGCTTCATACGCCGTCCGCCTCCAGATTAACAGGCACAAATCGCCACCCCACCCGCTGAGCGCTGGCGCCGTGCCCCAACCCGGGGTGGCCACTCCGAAAGCGACTGGCGCGGCACCCCGAGGCCCTGCACGGGTCTCCAAACGGCGGGGTCCGTCGGGGTCCGCGCTTGAGCTGACGGGACGATGAGCACCGGCGCCGGAGTAGTGCGAGCCGTCACCCGCGAAGAACTTGGGAGCTTCATCAAGCATTTGCAGGGGCGACTGCAACCATCCTTTGTCCGCCAACGCCGAGGTGGCACACTGGAACCATGTTTCGAATCAGCCTGCGCCGTGGGGCGTTGCTTCCCCTCGCCATCTTGGTCGGCGGCTGCGCGGCGGCCGAAGAGTCGGCTAAGGGCGAGTCGGTTGCCGACGGGTCGGCTGTGGACGAACAGGTCACCGACGCTCTGCTTGCCGGCGACCCCGACCTCCCCGACTCGGATCCGCCAGCCCTACCTACACCCACCGGTGGCGGCCGACCTACGCCGCCACCGGCGGGATTCGACCCGTCCGAGACATCCGAGCCCCTCGTGCCGGCCTCGAGCGAGGATTGTCCCATGACGGACTGCGACCAATCACCGGCTCTCGCGCCCATCGTTTGCCCCGGCGGTAGCTCTGTCGCTCCGACTTGTCGACGAACGCCAGCGGGCGCGTGCAGCTGGCAACTCGACCCATGCCCAGACTTCGACGCCGAAGGTGGCCTAGCTGAGGTCGAGCCACGTGAAGACGAACTGACGTGCACCACCGACGATGACTGTATTGCGTGCAGCTTTCCGGCCACGGCAGGAGGAGACTGCGTCTGTCCGACGTGTGCGACCCGGGCAGTGAACGTCGCGACCTGCCGGGTGCGCAAGACTACCTACGAATCGTGTCTCGCTTTACGCTGCCCGGAGTTGTCCTGCGCGCCGCCCGTGACCGTCGCGTGCTCGGCAGGGCAATGCGCCGTCATTGCCGTCTCCGAGTAACACTCGGGCATCCGTGGCCAGAGAGCGCAACTTCCCCGCAGCCCAGGATCACTCATCACCGCCAGGAGGCAAGCCGGCGAACCACGAGCGCTGCGACCTTGCCTACGCTGCCGGCGGCGAACAAACGTCGGACCTGTTGCCGTATTCGTGGAGCGGGGGTATCTTGGCCGAATGCTTGAAGACAACGACGTCGTCGTCGAGGCGTGGAACACGATTCTGTTCGACAAATTCTCACGTTTCAAACACCTGCTGATCGACGGCCTCTCCGCCCACAGCGACACGTTTTTTGGGCGCCATCAGTATCCTGAGGGGAGCCGCGTGCTGGATGTCGGCTGCGGCTTTGGTGACAGCGCGCTGCGCATCGCCGCACAGGTTGGGAGTACTGGTGCTGTGGTGGGCGTGGACTGTGCCCAAAACTTCGTGGGCGCGGCGGAACAAACCGCGAGCGACAACGGCGCCGAGAATGTCTCGTTCTTCGCCGCCGACGTGCAAGTGGAGGACCTGCGCGGCCCCTATGACCACGTGTTCGCTCGCTTCGGCACGATGTTCTTCAACATGCCCGGTGCAGCCATGCGCAACATTCACCGCAATCTCGAGCCGGGCGGCACCTTCACCCAGATTGTCTGGCGACAGCGTGAGGACAACCCCTGGCTCCACGAAGCAGAGCTGGCCGTCAAGGAGCTGGTGCCCGTCGTTTCCCACGAGGAAACCGACCAGGTGCATTGCGGACCTGGGCCGTTTTCCATGGCTGGTCCGGACATGGTCAGCTCCATGCTGACGGCAGCTGGCTTCGAGCGCATCACCTTCGAGCGCCTGGACGCCGACATCTGCATCGGCAGGAGCCTGGAAGATGCAGTGGAGTTCGCGATGGCCCTCGGCCCCGCAGGTGAAATCATACGCCTTGCCGGAGAAGAAGGCGAAAGACGCAAACCCGAGGTACTGGACGCGTTGCGCAAGACGCTAGCCGTCTTCGACAGGGACGGGGAAGTCTGGGCGCCGTCGAGCACGTGGGTCATCTCCTGCACCAAGCGAACGTGAGTTCGAGCGGCGGCTACCCTGACAGGCGCACGCGCGCTGCCGCACCCGCCCACACTGGGGCACGCATCGCACACTGACGCCCATCACGCGCCGCGTCGAAGAGCGCGCTACGGATGAACTGTTCAGCTACCACACTTGCCTAGGCAGGACACAGTCCCACAGGACGAATACTGCTCGACGCTGGAGCCAAAACGCGCCTCGCACCGTCTCCCCAGCGTGCTCCATCGGCCGGAAATGTGACCCACTGCGACATTGCACGGAGCGGGTTTCACCGCCACGCGAACGCGAACGGAAAACGTCGAATTAGGTAGCAATCCCTTCATTGGGTGACCACTAGCTACGGTGTTCACCCTTTGAACATACTTTTTGGGGAGATATATGAGAACTGCTTATTGGCGCGGAGTGTGCGCTGCACTCCTAGTTCTGCCCACCGCCGCCTGTCAGGAAGAGGTAACCGGCCCAACGCCATCGATCTCGGAAGAAGAAGGCCAACTACCGGTCGACCCCGGCATCATCTGTCGCGCGCAGCTGACGACGGATGTCATTCTGAACGGGGACGGCTTCTCCCCGATCCCGATCGACATTCCGAACGGACCGAAGATTGCGCTACCGAGCGTTACCCTTTCACGCAGTACCGAGCTGAATGGGGATGCGGCCGACCTGGTCGACGTGTTCTTCAGCGGCACTCCTGACGACAGGACCAATTTCGGTCTGCTCAGCTGGCAGAGCCAGGAGCAGATGACGTTGAAGCTCAACCAACGCATCACGCTCCCCGAGGACGAGAGCGAGACGCAACTCCCGGTCGGGATGTACGACCTGCTGATCGAAAACCCCAACGAGGAAGAAGACTCCCAACTGGGCACCCTGGCGGCCGTCGACAAGCCGGAGCTCGAAATACCGTCACCATCGATCGTGTGTCTCGACCAAGGCGCTCGCGACATCGTTTTGTCGGGGACGACCTTCGTTCAGATAGATGATGATCTACCGACGTTGCACATCAACAACTCGGACGACGTGACGCCGGAGCGTCTCGACGACTGTACGGACATCGCTCACGATGGCATCGATGCCCAATATTGCGAGACGGCAGAGATACGGCTGGCGCGACGATCCGTCGACCCCGGCTATCGCCGCCTGCGGATTCAGAACCCCGAGACCGCGGCGTGCACGAGCGAGGAAGATATTTTCCTACGCATCGCGCCGCCACCGGTCCTCCGACGGATCGTACCGCCGCTGGCGTGCGTCGAGCAGGAAGACAGAACCTTCGTGATCCAGGGTGACTGGTTCTTGACCATCGACGGTGACCTGCCGGCACTGACATTGGACGGAGAGAGTTTCGACGTCGATGGCGCCGACAACTGCGAGGATCTGGAGACGATGGGGCACGACGTGCAGCGTTGCCGCGAGCTGAGCTTCACCGTCCCGCAGGGCAGCCTGCCGCCAGGCCAGCCCGAAGTCGTGGTGCAGAATCCGGACCCGGCGGGTTGCGAGGTTTCCAACGCCATGGCCCTGACCATCGTGCCGCCCCCAGCGGTGATGGACGTCGAGCCTCAGCTGGTGTGCGTGGATGACGAAGACCGCGTCATCGACGTCATCGGCAACGACTTCCTCGTGGTCGATGGTGAGGTTCCTGCGGTGCGCATCGCTGGCACGAACATCCCGCTCGATGCGATCACGGCGCACGAATGTGAGGCCCTGGCCGTCGACCGCTTGGACGTCGAGGTTTGCGATCGTCTGGAAGTGACGATTGCTCAGGGCTCGGTTACGCCAGGCGTCAAGGACGTGCGGGTCACGAACCCCGATCCAGCGGGATGCTCCGATACGGGTGCGGATCTGCTTGCCGTTCTCGAGTCGCCAGAAGTGGTGAGCGCCGAACCGCCGCTGTTGTGCACGGACGATGAAGCGCGTCAGCTGGTGGTCAGCGGCAACGGCTTCCTCAAGCTGGGCGACACCCTGCCGGAGGTGTTCGTTGCCGGCGCGAGTGTGACCGTCGATGGCGCGGACGGCTGCGGATCCGTCGGGCTGTCCACCGGCAGCGCAGAGCTGTGCGATACCCTCAACGTCACTTTGCCTCAGGGCACCCTCAGTGAAGGCCGAAATGAAGTGCGCGTGCAGAACCCACAGCCCGCCGGCTGTGACGGCGCGAGCGACGTGTTGACGGCGCCGCCCGCGGTGACGATCGTTCAAGCGGCCCCCAGCAACTTGTGCTCGGCCAGCAGTGCGCAGACGGTCACTGTCACGGGTACCGGCTTCTTGCGAGATGCGGACAACACGTTCCAAGTCTTCGTGGATGGGGCAGAAGTGACTCCCAGTGGGATCAGCGATTGCACGCAGCTGGACGTCGATGGGCTGAGCGTGGAGAGCTGCGACACCTTCGCGATCAACGTCGATCCGGCAGACTTCCCGCTCGGCGACGTCGAGATCCAAGTCAGCAACCCATCGCCCAGCAGCTGTCAGTTGAGCACTTCGACGGCGTTCCGTATCGTCGGGCCCCCGACCGTGGCCAACGTCGATCCGAACAACGTCTGTTCCGACGTTGCGACGACCTTCGTCGTCACCGGAACTGGCTTCGTGGAGGGTGCGACAGTCATCGTGGGCGACGTCACGGCCGATCAGGTCGTGCTCAACAGCGATACCGAACTCGAGGTGACCTTCGACTCTGGATTGCCAGCAGGGACTCACGACATCACGGTCAACAACGACGCAGCGGGCAGCTGTGGCGTGACCGTGCCAGACGCCGTGGTCGTCGACCCGACGCCACTCGTCTTCTTCGTCGACCCGCCGGTGCTCTATAACGGCATCCAGGTGGAGGCGACAATCTTCACCAGCGGGTTGTCCGCGACAGCGGCCAACGTCGAGCTCGTGGATGAGAGCGGCACGGCGACGGAGGTGGCCTCGTTCGAGAGCCCGGTACGCCCCAACCGCATCCAGGCTGAAATCCAGGCCGGCCTGGACGCTGGAAGCTACGAGGTGCGCGTGACGAGTGAGCTCGGCTGCGTGGGCGGCCTGCCAGGCGCCGTGAACATCAGCGACTCGTTGACGTTGGATCTTCAGAGCATCGATCCGAGTTTCGCTTCGGCGAACACGGACACCGCGGTGACGCTGTCTGCAGGCGACCCGCCCGGAGCCGGTCAAGCCGGCTTTGCGTCCACTCCGCGCGTCTACCTCGACCCGAGCGATGCTGGTTCCACCGCGACGGCCCTGCGCGCGGTCATCTTCGATTCGGAGGCACAAGCCACCGCGGTCATCCCCAGTGGTTTGGATCCCGGCACGTACAACCTGATCGTGGTCAATCCCAGTGGCGAAGTCGGCGTGCTAACGGACGCGGTCACCATCACCGCAACCGAGCCACCCGTCGTCACGGCCGTCGTGCCCCATTCGTTGGACAACGACTCCGATCAGCCAGCACGCATCGTAGGAGAAAACTTCGATACGGGTGGCGTCACGGTGGAGCTGGAGTGCCTGGCACCCGGAGCGGCCACGACGACCACCGAGTCAGCGACGGTGACGAACGTCACGGCGACTGACATCGACGCCACGCTTCCATCCGGCGGCTTGACCGCTGGAACGGTCTGCATCGTCATCGTCACCAACTCCGACGGTGCGACGTACCGCTTCTCAGCCATCAGTGCCAAGCAGCCCTCACAGAACTTGGGAGACTGGCAAACCGCTTCAGCCCTGGTCGAAGGCCGTCGTGCGCTGGCCGCGGTGGCGGGGCGTCCCACGGGTACCAGTCGATTCGTCTACGCCATCGGCGGCGACGACGGCACCGCGGCTGGAGCCATGTCGAGCGTCGAAGCCGCGCCAGTCGACGTCTTCGGTTCTTTGGGGGATTTCACGCTCCAACGCAACAGCCTGACGGCTCCCAGAACGCTGAGTGATGCCGCGACGGTGGGACGCTTCGTCTACCTCGTCGCCGGTCATGACGGCAGCAGTGCCACCAACACCGTGTTGCGCGCCCAGGTCCTCGATCCCCTGGCGGGTCCCGAGATCGTCGATCTCGACGCCATCCTGGCGGATTCGGGTGGAGTGAGCGCAGGGCAATGGTTCTATCGCGTCTCTGCTGTGTACCCCTCGACGGATCCGAGCAATCCCGGCGGAGAGTCGTTGCCAGGTGAACCCTTCACCGTTCAGCTGCCAAGCGGCGCAAGCGGTATCGAGTTGACGCTCGAATGGGAAGCGGCAGCAGGCGCCAGCGGATACCGCGTCTATCGCTCCGCCGAGGCAGACGGCACCATCGACGACTTGGAGTTGTTGGCCCAGATCGACTGCCCCTCGGATGCGCCCTGCACCTGTGGCACGGACATCGAGTGCCGCCACACCGACACCGGTGAGGCGACAGACGACACGCAACAGCCCTTCCGCCAGGGCGCCTTGGGCAAGTGGCACGCCTTGTCGGAAACACTCGGCACGGCACGAGAAGGGCACGCCATCGCGGCGGTCGAGAATCCCAACGACGCCACGGAAGTGTTCTTGTACGCGTTCGGTGGACGCAACGCCTCGGGCACTCTGCTGGATAGCTATGAGTGGGCCACAATCGACCTCGCTGCGGGCGGAGAGCAAACGCTGTCCGCCTGGACGACGAGCACCAATACCATCGGTGTAGCCAAAGCCGACTTGGCGGCTTGGGTCGTGACGAACGAAGATTCGAGTCAGGTGGCTGCCGGCCGAGTACAAGTGTTCGTCGGGACGGGTGACGTCGGCGCGGCGCAACCCACCGGCGAAATCGCGTCTGGTTACCTTGACGGAACGAGCACCGACGGCGAGCTGTTGATCGAGGGCGCGGGCACACTGGACGCGGAGACCGCGGCGCAAGGCGTTGCGGCAGCGGCCTACGGCGACAGCTCAGGCTACCTCTTCCTGTTCACGGGAGAGCGCGCCAGCTTGACCAGCACCGACAGCTCCAGCGAAGTGGTTGCCGGACCAGACCTGGACAATTGGAACTCTTTGGGCGGCGGTAGTCTGAGCGTGCGTCGGGCTTACGCTGATGCCGTACAGGAGAGTGCCTTCTTCTTCGTCCTCGGGGGACAAACGGGTGCGGACGCCGCCAGCACCTCTGTGGAAAGGACCGTACAATGAGAGCTTGGATTAGGTATACACTGGCACGTCCCATCGTGCGCTTGTGTGCGACGTTGATTGTTGGCGCAGGCGTTGCCTCGAGCGGCGCCGAAGCCGAGGCTCAAGAAGCCGACGCTTCGCCGGATCCCGGCGCGAAGCTCTCCTACGAGAAGGGCGGCATGTCCGGGGCCGGTGTGGTCGCCGGAGCCAAGTTGGGAGGCGGCTTCGGCGCACCTTTCAACCAACTCGACGCCGCTTTCGTCGGGGAGTTGGAACTCGGGTACAACTTGCCCTTCATGGACCGTGCCTTGGGCGTCTTCCTTTCCGGGCAGTACGTTGCTCCATCGATGCAGGGCGACGGGATCGTGGACCCGTACGGTTTCGGGCCGGGTGATCCCAGCCGCCTGCCAGGTGAAGCCAGCTACACCTTGGAACAGCAGCAGGCCGTGATGACGCTCGGACTGATCTATCGGGTGCCGCTGTCGATCCCGATGTTTCGCCCTTACGGCGCGATCGGAGGCCGCTACCTCATGATGAAGACCGCCATAAGCGGGGAGGCCGGCGGGGAACCCTTCGGCACCAACGAAGAGACGGCGGGCGTGTTTGGCATGTACGGTGCGCTCGGAGGCGAGTTGTACCTGGGACCTGGCGCCGTTCTGCTGGAAATGCAGTGGAGTCGCGCCCATGTCGAGCAGTACATCATGCGCAACACGAACGTGAGCACTCTCAACGCAGCGTTGGGTTACCGTATCTTCTTGTAACCGCGTATCCTCCCCCCACCCAGCGCATCGCGAGCGCCTGCGGGGCCGACGTTCACGTCTTCATCGACCGCACCGTACGGTCGATCGCGTGGGCGAGCTGCGCCAGAGTATACGGCTTGCGTAGCGTCGCCTCAGCCAAAGCGACGTGGGCGGCGTTGTCACGGTCGAAGTCGCGCGGTTCGAAGGCTGACATGAGCAGGACTCCGAGCGAGCTGACTCGAGTGCGCGCCGCATCGGCAAGCTCGAAGCCGTTCATCTCGGGCATGACGACGTCGGTGACCATCGCGTCGACTCGCTCGCGCCCGCCGAGGTAGGCCAAAGCCTGGGCGCTCGTCGTCGCCACCTGGGGCAAATAGCCCAGCTTGCGGAGTTGGGTTGCCATCGCCTGGGCAAGTTCAGGCTCGTCGTCGACGACCAGAATTCGCTCGCCTCGTCCTTTGGGCAAAGCCGCTTCGTTGGCGTCGACCGCGGGAACCCTCTTCCTTCCGAGGTAGCGAGGTAGGAACATCTCGATGGTAGTGCCCTGCCCTTCCTTCGAGCGCACTCGAAGTTCGCCAGCGCTCTGGCGAACGAAGCTCGTCACCATGCTCAGTCCGAGTCCCGTGCCCTTGCCTTGCGGTTTGGTCGAGTAGAATGGCTCGAACACGCGCGCGAGCGCGTCCTCTGACATGCCAGTGCCGTTGTCTTGGATGGTCACGACGACGCATTGTTCCGGATCGAGCGCTAGGCCCTCTCGGTCCTCAGCTGAACCACGCGCGGTGGCGATGGTGAGCTCCCCACCGCCTGGCATCGCGTCGCGAGCGTTCAGGACCAGATTGAGCAGCGCGTCCTCCAGAGCGTCGGGGCACACCCGCACCGGCCACAGATCGCCTGCCAGGCGAGTCTTGACGTCAATCCTCGCACCGAGGCTGCCTGAAAACAGCTCGACGACACCCTCGACCACCCTGTTCACATCGACGACGTAGGTCTCGGGATCCCTGCTGCGGGCGAAGTCGAGCAAGCGGCGGCTCAATCTGGCTCCGCGCTGCACCGCTCTCATTGCCCGGTCCAGGCTACTTTCGACCTCGCCCTCCTCGAGGTCGTCGAAGCGGAGCACCTCCAGGTTGCTCATGACGACTGTCAGGCAGTTGTTGAAGTCGTGCGCCAGCCCCCCGGCGAGCGCGCCAACGGTCTCCATTTTGGTGGAGCGTTGCGCATGTCGCTCCAGCTCTCGCTGTTGGGTGAGGTCCTTGAGCGCGATCTGAAAGACCTGCGAACCTTCGACCGTGATCGGAGCCGCCCGAAACTCCACCGGCACGGCGTCGCCACCCTTGCTCACAAGCTCGAGCTCGCAGGCCGTGCGCCCCCCCTCGGCGAGCGCCTCGAGCGCGGAACGCAGCGTGTCGCCCGCGCTCGGGTGGGCGAGGGCTGACAACTGCATCGTGGCGAGCTCCTCACCGCTGAATCCGAGGATCTGGGTAGCGCTGTGGTTCGACTCGAGGATACGGAGGCCTTCGGGCTCGACGATGACCACCGCTTGGTCCGCGAGTTCGAAAAGTTGCCGATAGCGTTCCTCCGAATGCGCGCGCGACGCCTGTGCTTGTCGTCGTTGGGCAACCTCTCGGCGAATTTGGCGCAGGGGCTCGACGACCTTCTCCAACACGATCGCGCGATAGATCAGCCCAAAGGAAACGACTTTCAGAATGTGACCGGCCGCGTTGACCGGGCTGTACACCGTCTCGTAGAGCGTGAACGTGAGCTCGGCGAGCATCGTGACCAAGATCGCCGCACGCAGTAGGCGAAAGGTCTCACCGGTGATGCCCTGACGCCGACCATAGAGGTGGACCAATGCTAGCCCCAAACCGACGCTGATGACGTACTCACTGACGATCTTGAAGGTCGTCAGGCCAGTACCGTCGACGTAAGAGGTGGGGAAGACGCCTTCGAAGATCGACCAGGTCACCAACAGGACGACGACGCCCACCGAAGCCAGCGCGACTTTTCGGCGCACGGCGCGCATCGAAAACATCGGTGCGACCAGCAGCACAGCGGTCTCCAAATAGCGAGCGCCCAGCCAGAATTGGGTGGCCATGTTGGCGCCCGGCGTCGCGAATACCTGCATGCCCTTGTAGCTCAGTGCGTGGGTGCCATCTAGAAACGCCACTCCGAGGTAGCCGCAGGCGAGAAACATGAGGAAGTTGTTCTTGGAGAACGGGAAGGAATGCCAGGCCGTGACGAACATCATCAAAGCGATGAAGATCGCGTAGAACTCGGCAACCGTGTGGAAGAGCAGAAAGTTGAACCCTGCCACGGCTGCGAGGGCCCCCAGAAGTGCGAGGTTGGTCAGCAGACTGAAGCCCGACGGCAACGGCTCGTCGGAATCACCCTGCATGAACCCGCCACCGTCCGACCCCACGGTTCGCCCCGCCCCGCTCACCAAGTGGTCGGGCTCTGCCTGCGTCGTCTGCCCAGCGGTCATGCAGTATCCTCGAGCCGGCACCACCACCCGCGTCCCGGTGGCAAAGAATCTAGCGAAACTGCAGGCTGTGGGATACAGGCGAGCGGCTCGGACTACCGAAAGCGGTCTTCGGTGCCGCCTCGAGCGATGGGTCGGTCGTTGGCCCCACCCCAATGCCCGTCAAAAGGGCCTTGTGCTGGCCGACGAAGTCCGGCAGCGGCGAGCCCTCGCCAGCGCCGCGGAGCGCGGCGGCACCGAGCGAGTCACCGGCTCCGCTCCGGGCAAACCCATGGTGGCTGCGCGGCGTGCTCACCCTCGCCGTGTAGACGGGCTCCCGCTGGACATGTCGGTGACATGTCGTTCGACCCTTCCCGACTCGTGAAGTTCGGTTCGGACGGCCGACGCCGCAGCTCGGTCGTTCAGCAGCACGCTACGTCCGTCGAGCAACGCCCCGCGGGCGCACAAAGTTCTGGACGCTTTTGCGCCTGCAACCGTAGCCTCGGCCCGCCAACCCCCTCACCGAGGAAAGTCCACATGCCGAATTCTCGCGCCCTTGCGCTGCAACAAATCAACGCCCGAGAGCTTCCCCCAGTCACTACGCCTCCGAAGCTCGAAGACGTTTGGGCCGAAGATGTCTTCACCCTCGCCAAGATGAAGGCGATGTTGCCAAAGGCCGTCTACAAGTCGCTCAAGCTCACCATCGAAGAAGGCGGCAAGCTGGACGTGGCGATCGCCGATGTCGTTGCGGCAGCAATGAAAGAATGGGCGGTGAGCAAAGGAGCACTCTACTACGCGCACGTCTTCTATCCGATGACGAACGCCACTGCCGAGAAGCACGATGGGTTCATCGCCCCCAGCTCCGAGGGCACCGCGATCACGGAGTTTCCGGGTAAGTTGCTCGTGCAGGGCGAACCCGACGGCTCGTCGTTCCCGAGCGGCGGGATCCGCACGACCAACGCCGCTCGGGGCTACACGGCGTGGGACGTCACCAGTCCGGCGTACATCACGCGGACCAACAACGGTGCGACGCTGTGCATCCCCACGGTGTTCGTGTCCTGGACGGGCGAGGCCCTGGACAAGAAGTCGCCCCTACTGCGTTCCAACGCCGCCTTGAACAAGGCCGGGCAACGCGTGTTGCGCGTGCTGGGTCACACCAACATAGCCCAGATCAGCTCCAGCTGCGGCGCGGAGCAGGAGTACTTCTTGGTGGACGCCGCGCTGGCGAGCCTGCGTCCCGACCTGCTGCTCAGCGGTCGTACGCTCTTCGGTCGTCCCCCGGCCAAGGGACAGCAGTTCGACGATCACTACTTCGGCGCGATCCCGGAGCGAGTGCAGATGTTCATGCAGGACGTCGAGTACGCGCTCTACCGTCTGGGGATCCCTGCCAAGACTCGCCACAACGAGGTGGCGCCGGGCCAGTTCGAGATCGCGCCGTACTTCGAGAGTGCCAACGTGGCTGCCGATCACCAGCACCTGCTGATGACCACCCTGCGCAACACGGCAAAGCGGCACGGGTTTCTGTGTCTGCTCCACGAAAAGCCGTACGCGGGAGTCAACGGCTCCGGCAAGCACGTCAACTGGTCCGTGGGCAACAGCACGCAGGGCAACTTGCTCGATCCGGGTGAAACGCCGCACGACAACGCACAGTTTCTGGTGTTCTGTGGCGCCGTGATCCGCGGGGTGCACAAGTTCGGCCCCCTGTTGCGGGCGGCCATCGCCAGCGCAGGAAACGACCATCGCCTGGGAGCGAACGAAGCCCCGCCCGCGATCATGTCCGTCTACCTGGGGGACCAGCTAGAACAGGTGTTCAATCAACTCAAGCTCGGCACGCCTACGGATTCCAAGGCTCGCAGCACGATGAACCTCGGCGTCGACTCGTTGCCAAACATCCCGAAGGATGCCGGTGATCGAAACCGCACTTCCCCGTTTGCATTCACTGGCAACCGCTTCGAGTTTCGTGCGGTGGGCGCGAGTGCGTCCGTCGCGGGCCCACTCATCGCCATGAACACGATTCTGGCAGACTCACTGAACTGGATGGCTGAGAAGTTGGAGGCCGCCACTGCCGCAGGCACGCCCCTGAACACGGCGATCGCCAGCACGCTCAAGGCCGTCATGCTCGAGCATGGCGCTGTGATATTCGGGGGCGACGGCTACTCTTCCGAGTGGCACCAGGAAGCCGAGCGCCGGGGTTTGGCAAACCTACCCACCGCGGCTGAAGCCCTGCCCGTTTTGAAGCAGAAAGAGGTCGAAGCGCTGTTCAGCGGACTCGGGGTATTGACGCCCACCGAACTGGAGAGCCGTTTCGACGTCTACTCGGAGCAGTACATCAATGCCGTGGCCGTGGAAGCACGCCTGACGATCGACATCGCGCAGACGCAAATCTACCCCGCGGCAATGCAGTACCTGACCTTGCTCAGCGGCACGGCGAGCCAACTGCAAGGCATGGGAGTGTCCGCTGACAAGAGCACGATCGAGAAACTGGCGGGGGCCTCGAACGAGTTGCTCGCCAGTATCGCGAAGCTGCGGTCGGCCCTCGAGCGTGAAGACTTCGATTCGACCGAAGCGCACCTCCAGCACTCGGCCCATGCGATTCGCTCGTTGATGGCGGACGTGCGCAAACACGCCGACGACCTCGAAGCCCACGTGGGGGACGAGTACTGGCCTCTGCCGACCTACCAGGAAATGCTGTTCGTCAGGTAGCGCCAGCGTCGAACGTCCGCTCGGCGATGGCTTGCTGGAACGCTTCTGGAGGCTGCACTAGTACCCCCAGCCGCTCCATGCTGGCCGTCGCCAGTGGACCACGTTGCTGGCCCAGCGCGCATTGCAGATAGATCGCAAACCTCAACAGGTGCTCGCGGTCCTTCTCGACGCGCTGTGCCCAGAGCTCACCCGGCAACTCGTCCTGCAGCGCGGCGATTTCGAAGTCGATCGGCAAGACTTCGAGCGGCGACGGGCAGACGATGAAGTTGTGCAGGTGGGTATCGCCATGGCTCAGTCCGCCCGAGTGCAGCGTCGCGAGTAGTCGAAACGCCTCCTCCGTCAAGTGCCACAGGCCGGCGGCATCCGACAGGGTCAACTCGCGCGCCACGCGTATGTTGCTCTCTTGGGGTTCGACGCCCAGCGACGAGAGGCGACTGAGCGAAGTCCCCGGAAGCATGCAACTGCGGAAGGTGTTCGGGGTCCAGCCGATCGGTAGAGGCAAGCCGATGAGTTGGCTCGCCAGCTCGTGCCGCTCGAACTCGATACGCGGATCGCCATGCATCTTGCCTGGGTAGTAGGTCTTGCGAAAGTGCAGTGGGTACTCGCAGGCTCGCTCGAACAGGGCGCGCGTTCCTGCTCCAGCGATGACGAGCTCCCCCATCATCAACGTCATGCCCCCGACATCGCGACGAGCCAGCGTGCGCACGACGAAGTCGTCTCGCGGCGGCTTGTCGATCATGTGCCGGTAGTCGTCGCTGAGAGCGAGGTGGTGTCGTGGAGACACGCGCACTGGCCGTGACATGATGCCCAGCTGTACCTCATCTGTCGGCGCTCTGGCCAGGGCGTAGAAGAAGCGGAGAGGGCGTTTTCCACTCAGCGCGGCCAGATGACGTCGAAGTACACGCCGATCGTCGATCTGGCGTTCTCCGGTGCCCGCCCGGCGCAACACGCGGTCGGCGCGAGCCCTTGCGCCGCAGTCAGTGAGGCAATCAACGCAGCATCAACGCAGGTAGGGCGCTATCACCTCGTACCAGGTCTCCGCCATCCGCACGTACCCGGCGTCGTTGGGGTGAAGGTTGTCCCCCAACAGCGTGTTCTTGTAGGACGCGTCACGTGTGAACGCCTCGTACATGTCGAGCAAGATGATGTTGCGACCCATGGCAACGCGCTCCTCCACCAGGGCAGGCATCGCCGAGTTGTATTCTTGAACACGCTGATTGGTGCCGTCACTCTGCGTGGGCACGATTTGCGCGAGAACGACCAGAACGTCGGGATCGATATCGAAGATGCTATCCAGCAGCTCCCCCAAACGTCTGGGTGCGTTCGGAAGGTCCATGTTGCCGTTGATGTCGTTCGTACCGATCATCAACGTGATGATGTCCGGCTCGTATGCGTTGAGGCTGGGCATCACGAACTGCGCGATGCCATTGCCGCCTTGGATCGTGTACCCGCCGTGCCCCTCGTGATCCTGTGGGAAGGGTACGCCGTCCACCATCGCCGGTCCGTTGCTGACGGAGCCGACGAACGTGATTTCGTGCCCGTCCGCCCGCGCCTGACGGAACAGGTCCACACGATATCCGCCGGTAAAGATGCAGCAACCCTCGGTGATCGAGTCACCGAAGGGCATGATCTTGCACGGCCCCGACTCGGGACAGGGCTGATATCCCGGCTCTTCGACGACGTCACCCGCACCCCCCGCACCCGCCGAACCCGGTGCGCCCCCGGACCCACCTGCGCCAACCTCCGTGCCTCCGGCTCCTCCGGCATCGCCGGTGCTTCCGCCGTCGCCGGGTTCAGCAGCCGCGCCACCCTGCCCGCCGGCTCCGCCCGAAGCCATCGTCGGCGTTGGCGTAGGATCCGCCGGTGGGGCGGCACCGCCGCCCGCGCCGCCTGCTACTTGCTCAGCCCCGTCAGGTGCCGGGGTCGGTGGAGTGCCCATCGTGGGCATCGGCGCGGCCGTTGGGGTCATCGGTTGCGGAGCTTGGGGCGATGAGGCTGGCGGCGTCGTCTGTGCAGGCATCGTCGGACCCGGCGTCGTGGGTACCCCCTGGCCAGCCATCAACGCGTCGTTGGGCTCCTGGGTGTCGTCGTCCGAGCTCGTCTCGCTGCTACACGCGGCGAGGCTCAGCGTGACCGCGAGTGCCGCACCAAGCCGCAACCCAGCGCGGGGCATCAGGTTGTGGAATCGAGCTTTCGAATCGAGATGAGAGTGTTTCACTGTCTTGCCTTTTCCCCATTTCGGGCGTTGGGTCCAGTCAAAGCCGCAGAGTTGCGAAAAACCACGGCCTGCCACGCTCTCAATTCCCGGTGACGCACCGCCTATCTCGAAATTGGACATCTTTCTGCAGAGGGGTGTGGCCACCCAGGAAATCTGGGTTCTGAGGCGAGCGAGAGGCGGCACTCGGTGAGACTATGTTGCTCGGCAGGACGGGCATACAGACGGAGGCCGTCCCAGACCATCGTGCAATTGACGGCCGTCGAGGCGTTCGTTAGGCGCTATGAGCATCGTCGTCAGGGCCCCGTGCCAGTCGACCGGGTGGCAGCGTGTGCCGTTGCGCGCTCGTTCGATGAGGCTGCAGAGGCAGGCGCCGCGCGCTCCGAGTCGCGTGCGAGGACTAATCGCAGACGCGCTCCGGCGCCGAGTAGCGGACAGCGGACTATGGGCGGCGGCCCCGTCAGAAGCAGCAAACCTCCCGCCGTGGGTTGAGATCTCCGAAACGCCCCAACACCACGAACGCGATGAAAGCGTTCACGTGGTTCGCAGCTCGCCCGCCGTGTCACGACGAAGTAGCGGTGCGAAAAGAATGCGCACGGTCCACTGCCTGCCTGAAGGCCTCTTCAACACACGCCCTAAAGGTTGCTGCAATTTTCGGCGACAGAGAAACACGCCGACAAAGCGAGCCGACAAGACACGAGATGTAGCCCTGAGGTCACCTAGCAGCTCGTGGAGCTCACAAGCCGTATGAGAATGGGAATGCAGATCGATCGAGGTGCAGCCTGCCGGCACCTCGACAACAGCAGGCCAACCCTGGCTCTGGAACTTGGGGCCAAACCTCGAGCAGGAGCGCGTCGAAAGCTTGGTTCGTTGTGCGCGGCGAGTGCATTGGTCGCTTTGGCGGGTTGTGCTCGGGTTGCGCCCCACCAGCGGGGCAGACTTGCCCACCCGACGATGGTCGCGGGCGCTTTCGGGTCGAAAGCGGCCGGACACGTCTATGCGATCGGTGAAGGTGCCATGGGGGGCAGCGTGGGGGCGTCCGCAGGATGCGGCTGCAACTGACCTGCTCTCCACCTCGCTTCATCTCCTTACTATTGCTCGTGGCGCTCTTGGCAGCTGCGGGACCAGTCGGAGCAGAAGGTCTAGCGGTGGATACCAACAGCGAATTCTCCTTGTACGTGGACGACACCGATGTGACGGTGATCACGCCGGCCGTGGACATGAGCGTTTCGCACCCGCTCAATGGTTGGTCGGTCAACGGCGGATACGTGCTGGATGTCGTCTCCGCTGCATCGGTAGATATCGTCGCGACGGCCTCTCCCGCGTGGATCGAAGAACGCCACGTCGGTTCGGTCGGTGCCAGCTACAAGCCCAACGAGTGGCAGGGGCAGGTCTCCGCCTCCGTGTCGCGCGAACCCGACTACCTGTCCCTCACCGGGGGCGCCAGCCTCAGCGTGGAGCTGGACGAGAAACACATCACCCCGCTGTTCGGCTATTCCTATGGCCACGACACTGCCGGCCGCAGCGGAACGCCGTATTCGGTCTACTCCCTCGAGCTCGAACGCCACACCACCCAGGCCTCCGTAGCCTTCGTGGTGAACAAGTCGATCCTACTAACGTTGACGGTGGACGGCATCTTCGAGACCGGCAGCCAGGAGAAGCCGTACCGACTGATCCCCCTATTCACTGACGACGTGGCTGCTCAGCTCGATCCGGGGGAGCCAATCGACTCCGTCAATCAGTTGCGTGTGGGGCAGATGAACGAATCGCTGCCCAAGACCCGCGAGCGCTATGCCGTCACGGGTCGCCTAGCACGGCGCGGAGCGCACTCCACCTTGATCCTCAGCGAGCGACTGTATGCCGACAGCTGGGGGCTCCTGGCGTCGAGTACCGAGCTGAACAACGTCTACGACCTGAGCAACCGTTTATTCGTGGGTCCTCACGTGCGCTTGCACGTGCAGAACGGCGCTTCGTTCTACCGCTTGGGCTACGTGGGTGACGTGACGCCCGGCGTGGCGAGCGTTCCGGAGTACCGCACCGGGGACCGCGAGCTCTCTCCGCTGTGGACAGCCACGATCGGGGGCGGCGCGCTGTGGGAGTTCGCGACCTCGTGGAGCGCGAGCCTCCAAGCGGACGTCGGGTACACGGAGTACTCCAACACACTCTTCATCGAGGACCGTACGAGCTTTCTGAGTGCGCTCCTGGTCAACAAGGAATTCTAACGTGCGACTCACTGCCCTATTCGTCTTTGCAATCTCATTCGCCCTCGGCTGTGAGTCGGGCAAGGCATCAGAGCCGGCTCCCACGGCCGAAGACTCACCATCCCCCAGCGGAGCAACACCAACCGGCGAGCATGCGACCCCGGCCACGGCAGACGACACAGCGGCGGTCGAGACTGTGCCGGCCGCAGCCACGACCGAAAAAGCTGCAGACGAGGAAGCCGCCGCGGAGAAAGCTGCGCCCGGAAGCGTTGCCGAGGCGCCAGCGAAGGACGGCGTCGCGAAGAGTCAGCCTTCACCGGCCAGTACACCCGCTCGAGCTGGAGCCGATCGCGCGGGTCAGGGTTCGAAGCCCGACACGACGGAGGCAAAGGCTGAAGCGCCGACGCCCAAGGCGGTACCGTGGAAGTCGGGTGGACGTGCTGACGATGTTGCCTTTTCCGTGTGGTTGGAGGGACCGGCGGAAGTCGTCATCAACGCACCGACGACGGCCCGAGCGCGAGTCGTCGCCAAGGAACCCTACAAGTGCAACGAGAAGTACCCGGCAAAGTTCCGTTGGGAATCACAGGATGGTGTTTCAGTCGGCTCCGCCAAGGTCGGCGGGATGAACGTTGCGGGCAAGAACGGAACACTCGCGCTGCCGTTCTCCGCTGTTCGGGAGGGCCCGGTGACGCTCAGTGGCACCCTGTCCTTCTCGGTCTGCACCAAGGAGAACTGCCGAGTCGAGAAGCGCAAGCTTCAACTGTCAACCAAGGCGATACCCCAGGGCTGAGCCAGGGCAAGGAGAAGAAGTGATGATGCAGAGAACGAGCGGATGGATGCGTTGGGGCGCGCTGTTGACCACGGGCCTCTGGTTGGCGAGCTGCGCGGCGAGGACTGCCGAGCCCAAGTTGCCGGACGTCGATGCGGATGCGGCAGGCGATGCCGAGGCTTCCGACGATGGGGATGGCGCGGGCGCCGACTCGTCGAGTGGTGGGGGATTGGTGGGCAAGCCAGCGCCAGGTTTCAAACTCAGCTCAGCTGACGAGAGCAAGAGCATTTCTCTCGATGAGCTACGCGGCAAAGTCGTGGTGGTCGACTTTTGGGCAACCTGGTGTGACCCCTGCAAAGAGTCCTTCCCGGGTTATCAGAGGCTATCGGAAGAGTTCGGTGACGATCTGGTCGTCGTCGGCGTCTCCGTGGACGAAGAGCCCGACGGCATCGAAGCTTTCAGGGATGCGACGGGAGTGAAGTTCCCCTTGATGTGGGACGACGGCGGACGCACAGCAGAGAGCTACGCGCCCCCGAAGATGCCAACCAGCTACGTCGTGGACAAGGACGGAGTCGTGCGCCACGTGCACGCTGGCTACCACGAAGAAGAAGAAGACGCGCTGAGGCGCGAAATCAAGGCCCTACTGACAACCGAATGACACGAGGGAGCAGGATATGACAACTGACGATGACAAGAGGGCCATACAGGGTTCCGGATTAACCGCTAGCTGGGGAGTGAGCCTGGTCGCGGTCTTGGCCGCGTGCTCTTCCGAACCGGAAGCGACCAAGTACTACGCTCCCTTGCCGGGATCGACCGCTCCGAGCTCACCCATGTCCGTCGGTACCGGCGCGCTGGGGGCGGAGCCAACCACGCCTGGCCCAGTGACGCCCACACCGGTAGCACCCACTCCGACCGCTGCGCTGACGCCGACGGCAGCCGCGCCGACGACGCCGCCCGCAGCCACACCAACCGCTGTGGAGGAGCCGGAAGCGGCGCCCCCGATGGCACTCCAGCCGCCAGGCGCCGCAGAGCCGACGGAGCCAGTGACGCCGGAACCGACGGATCCGGTAGAGCCGGTGGTCGGAGAGCCCGTCGTGGAGGAACCCGTCGACCTGAATCCACCAGCCGCGGCAGACTTCGACCTGACCATCGCCGTCCAGGGGCTCTCACCCACGATTGATACAGACTCCGATGGGCAGCCGGATGGGGTGGAGCTGGACACCGACGGGGATGGCACCTTGGATGCAGTGGCGATCGATACCGACGACGACGCATTCCCCGACACGCTGGTGCGGGACACCGACGACGACGGCGTGTTCGAGTCGGTGGTGGACATGCCGCAACCTTCGCCACCTCCGACTCCCGAGCCCCAGCCGTGCAACTTCGAGTTCACCGTGCAGACGGGCGGCGGCAACCCGACTCCATGGTCGCCCAACAACTACGGCGCTTTCTGGATGTCGGATGACTCGAACGGCTTCATTCGGACGTTCGAAGTCTGGGGCACGCGCCACATTCGCGATCTCGGGCAATGGGGTTCCCAGACAGGCTCGAGCACGGTGGACGCCATCAGTGGAGCCACCTTGAGCAATCACCAATCGCACACCGTAACTTGGGACTGCACCAATCTACAGGGCGAGTTGGTTCCGTTTGGAACGTACGTGCTGCACGCCGAGGTGACCGAAGGCGGCGCCGGACCGTACATGGAAATCCCCTTCGAGGTTGGCCCCAATCCCGTCGACCTCATGCCAGCCGATCAAACCGGGTTCAGCTCGATGCGCCTGACCTATTCCCCCGGCGGCCAGTGAACCCTGGAGACGCACGGTGAACGAGGAGCTTGGAGTGAACGTCAGATGAGGCGAACTTGGGCACACACACCCGGTCGTGCGACGTTCACTTCCCACACCCGACGTGCGCTGATGGCAATCATGGTAGCAACCACGCCGTCTGCCTGTAGTGATCCGATCCCCGAGCAGCAGATCGAAGAGCTGGGTCCCGAGGATCCGAACGTGCCTCCGAGTGCCGAGCACCGCCCCGGCCAACCGTGTGTGCTGTGCCACGGCGGCTCGCGGCCAGGCGACGCGGAGCCGAAGCTGGAGCTCGGCGGTACCGTCTACCTCTACAACCCGATCTACTACTGCCAGAGCAGGGTCTCGGTGCCCGCACCGTTGGTCCCCATGCCTGGCGTGGAGGTGGTGGTGCTGGACGCCAACAATCAGACCCGAGTGATGCTCACCAACGCGGCTGGGAATTTCATGTTGGAGCCCAGGGGCAACGACCTCGAATATCCCCTGTGGGTCAAGCTCCGGTACAACGGGATCAATCTAGCGATGGACTCGCGTGTGTTTCGCGACGGGTCCTGCGCGACTTGCCACGGCTTGGAGTATGGCCCGGACTCCGCAGGCCCCGTTCACCTGTTGGAAGACCAGTTTTCGGAGCTGGCGTCCCTCTTTCCGGACCCGGGGTGCCCGCCACCATGAGACGAACGCTGCATCGAATCACCCGCCCTGCTCGTGCGCACGGCCTGACCGCGTCGCTCGCTTGTCTCGCGATGGCATCGTGCACGGAGCACGCCGAAGTGGAGACGCGTCAAACGGCGTTGCCCGAGTTCGAAAGCTTCGACATGGCGAGCCAAGCGCTCGAGATGCACTGCGGTTCCATCGACTGCCACGGCGCTCAAAGACGCAACTTCCGTCTTTATGGCTGGTACGGCATCCGCCTCGAACCCATCGCTGAAGCGCCGGCCACGCCATCCGTCGTGCCATCGGCCGCCCCTGCCCCTGCTCCGGTCCCCTCAGCGCCCGCCACGCTCGAACAGCCCGAGTTCGTGCCCGGCTTCAGCCAGACGACTGAGCAAGAGCGGTGGCTCAACTACGTCTCCGCGGTGCTGTTGGAACCGGAGGCAACCAGCGTCGTGCGCTGGGAGGGGCGGGGCGCAGAGAAACTGCTGCTCGTTTCCAAGGGACGAGGTCGCGAACATCACAAGGGCTCGGTCGCGATGGAGCCCGATGGCCCAGTCGACCGCTGCGTGATCTCTTGGTTCGTCGGTGCGATCGACGAGGCCGCGTGCACCAGCGCGATGGAGTTGGGCAAGATCCCAGCAGACTTTGCCGGGCTCTGAGGTGGAGACCGCACTCGGCGCGCGAAGAGGCGACGCCGAACAGATTTGACGAGCAATGTTAGCGAACGAGGAGCACATGCAAACACTGAGGAGTTCGAGAAGATGACCGATGGTGCTAGCGCTTTCGCCGACGCGGTGGCCAAGGGGCCGTTGTACGCTGCCCTGGCTACGTTCGTCAGTGGGTTTCTCGTGAGCCTCACGCCGTGCGTTTACCCGATGGTAGCCGTCACGGTCAGCATCTTCGGCGCCAAAGAGAGCAAGAGTCGAACACATTCGGTCTTGCTTTCAGGAGCCTTCGTGCTCGGCATCGTCTGCATGTTTGCCCCCCTCGGTGTTGGTGCAGCGATGACCGGCCAGGCCTTTGGCTCGGTGTTGTCGAACTCCTGGGTCGTCATCGGCATCAGCACCTTGTTCCTCGTGATGGCCGCCTCGATGTTCGGCATGTTCGAATTGGACATCCCCGGGTCGCTCAAGAACAAGCTAGCAAACGTCGGCGGTGGTGGCTTCGTCGGCGCGTTCAGCTTGGGATTGATTTGCGGTCCCATCGCCGCTCCCTGCACTGGGCCATTTCTGACCGGCATCTTGGCGTGGATAGCCCAGGCCCAGAGTCCCAGCTTGGGAGCACTGGTGATGGCCACCTTTGCCCTGGGGCTGGGCGTGCCGTTCTTCCTGGTTGGGGCCTTTGCCATGCAGCTGCCCAAGAGTGGGCGTTGGATGATCTACGTCAAGTCGATGCTCGGCATCATCCTCTGTGTCGTCGCCCTCTACTTCCTGGCTAACGTCTTCCCCCAGCTCACGTTGTCACACGGTGTGCAGGTCGGTCCATGGGTCTACGGCTTGGCCGGAGCCGCGGTCGTGCTCGGCGTGCTGCTCGGAGCCGTGCACCGCTCGTTCGAAGGAGAGCTCGGGGAGAAGCTGGCCAAAGGCGCCGGGGTGTTGTTGGCGGTAGGCGGGAGCTTCTTGCTCCTCCAAGCCAAACTACAACCGGAGTCCACCCTGACTTGGCATGGGCACGAAGCCGATTCAGTGGGTTCGGTCAGCGCCCTGGCGGAAGCACGAGCTCAGGCGAAAGAAGAAGGTCGCCCACTCCTCGTCGACTTCACGGCCTCTTGGTGTGCAGCGTGCAAGGAATTGGAGAAGCTGACCTTCGCAGACGACGCGGTACAAAAAGAAGCGGGTCGTTTCGTCGCGGCCAAGGTCGATGCTTCGGATGACGAGGCCCCTGGGGTCGAAGAAGCGATGGCGGAGTTTCGCGTGGTGGGTCTGCCAACGGTCGTGCTGTTCGACTCCACGGGGCGCGAGGTGCGGCGGTTCACCGACTTCGTCGAGGCGCCGCGCTTCGTCGAGGCCCTACGAGAAGCCCAGTGATGCGGCGCTCGCGACTCATGGTCGTCTTGGGTTTGAGTCTAGTTGGCCTATGCAATTGCCATTCGCGACGCGGGCCCGAGCAACGACCTTCATCGGTCGAGGCCGGCCCTGGGCCATCGGGCCCAGCCGGGCCTGCCGCCCAAGTGACGTCAGCGGAGGCGCCTGCGGCAGCCCCGCCGGCAGAGACCTTCGAGCCCGAACAGGTGGACGAGCTCCGCCTGGCGATGGGCACCCAGGTCAGGTTCGTGGCGTTCACGACGCCCACCCTCGGTCGCGAGAAGGTGCAGACGGCATTCGACGCAGCGTGGAAGGAGATCGCACGCCTGGAACAACTGCTGAGCGGTTGGCGTGACGACAGCGACGTCGGGAAAATCAATCGCGGAGCTGGCCAATGGGTGCCCGTCGCCAAAGAGACGGCGTTCGTGGTTCAACGCAGCCTGCAGGCCGGTCGCATGTCGAAAGGTGTTTTCGACATCAGCTTCAACGTCTTGGGCGATTTGTGGCGCTTCGGGGATGCCAAGACGACAACCCCGGTGATCCCCACCCCCGCTTCCGTTCGAGCGGCGTTGGAGCACGTCGACTTCGAGAAGATCGGTATCGAGACGAACCCTCCTCGCGTGCGCATCGAGCCCGGCATGCGGATCGGCCTCGGTGGGATCGCCAAGGGCTACATCGTCGACCAGGTGAAGGAGGTCCTGCAACGTCAGGGTCTCACCACCTTCTTGGTTCAAGCGGGAGGCGATCTACTGGGCGTGGGCAAGAAGCCCGACGGTAGCCCCTGGCGCAGCGGCGTACGCGACCCCCGCGGAGCGCCAGACGAGTGGTTCGCCGTCATCGATCTCACCGACCACGCCTTCTCGACGGCGGGCGACTACGCGCGCGCGTTCGTCGTCGACGGGCGCCGCTATCACCACATCATCGATCCGCGAACGGGGTATCCCGCCGAAGCGAGCCGCAGCGTCACGATCTGGGCCAAGGATGCGCTGACGGCAGATGCCATCGATGACGCCGTATTCATTCTCGGGCCCAGTGAAGGGCTCGCGCTCGTCGAGTCGTTGCCGGGTGTGGGTGCACTCATCGTCGACAAGAACAACGAGGTGTGGATCAGTCAGCGGCTGCGAGGGCGAATCGAGCAGATCGCGGATCCGTCCCCAGGTATCTAGTTTTCCATTGGGGGGCGGCTGCAGCCCTCACACCGCGCTGGAGGCAATCAATGTTCAAGAAGATCCTAGTCCCTGTAGACTTCTCGGAGCGCGCGAAGGCTGCGTTCGGGCACGGTGCACTGTTCGCCACGACCTTCGGGGCGCGGTTGGAGCTGCTGCACGTCGTCGAGGACGCCCCCTACGACCAAGCCTGGTTGGGCGAGGCCGACGCCCACCAGCTCAAGGTCGCTCACGAGCAGGCCCTGGCGAACGCTCAGAGCTCGTTGAGCGCTCTGGTCTCGGCGCTGCACATCGCCGAAGGCGCGCCGGTCGAGACCAGCGTCGCGTCGGGCGCAGTGGCCGCAACGATCGCAGCGCACGCCGACGAATCGGGCGCGGAGTTGATCGTGACGGCGACTCATGGTCGCACGGGCTTGTCCCACTTGCTCATGGGCAGCGTCTGTGAACGACTCCTTCGCTGCGCCCCGTGCCCGGTGCTCGTGGCCCGGGGCACAGCGCTGGAAAGCCTCCCCAACATCCGCAAAGTCCTGGTCGCGGTCGACCTGTCCGACCACTCCAAGCGCGCCCTGGAGCTCGGTGCAGCAACCGCCGCCGAGTTTGGTGCCAGCCTCGAACTCTTGCATTCCTGGGAGACGCCCTACTTCACCGCCAACGTCGAGCTGGACGCCGAGCTGTTCAGGAGGATGCGCGAGGGTGCCAGGGCGGAACTCGAATCGTTCTTGGACAGGTGCCAGTTGCCCGAAGGGCTCGACATGAGGACGACGGAAGTCTCCGGCGTCGCCACCGCAATGATCAGCGAGCACATCGCCACCGCAAAACCTGACCTACTCGTCTTGGGCACCCACGGGCGGTCCGGCTTCAAACACATGGTCTTGGGGAGCGTGGCTGAAACGGTCGTGCGCTACGCGTCCTGCGCCTCGCTCATCGTGCCCTAGAGAGCTGCGACCTCGTGGGCCTCGGGGCCTACCCTGCCGCGCAGTCGAAACGCCCAATCCGCAACTAGCGGCGGGCGGAGAGCCAGCTAGAACGTACCACGCACTCGGACCGTGCTCGTGCCCCCCGCCTGTCCGACTTCCAGCACGGTGGTGCGCTCGTCCTCCTCCGACAGCAGGAGGTAACCTCCTACCGCCAACCCGCCCGCACCAAGTGCGCCCAGTCCGTATGCGACGAGCTCGAACGTGGCCCCGCGCGACGCGGCATCGTCGCCCTTCTGATCGTAGCAGACGAGAGCATCCACGTCGCAGTGCTCCTCCACCGTCTTGTAGTCGTTGTACGCCAACGCGCCGAAGGTGATGCCGGCAACGGCGGCGGCCGCGCCCACGCCTCCGATGATCAACCCCAGCTGTCGCCGACTCGCTGTTTCGTCGGCTACCACGGGGGCTCTCGGTGGGGCCGGCGGCACTTCGTTGGGCAACGCCTTGCCGGGCGCGACCGTCAACGTCTTCATGTCCCCCTCCAACAGCACCAACTCGTAGGTCGCGCTCTCGTGGTCGGGAGCGCTCACGACGATGACGTAGGACAATGGGTCGAGCCGGAGGGGAACACCGAGGGGTTCCGTCCACCCTTCGCCGTTGCGCGTCAGGGTCGTGCCGCCAGGAGCCGCCTTCGACAGACTAACAGTCAACCGAGGAACGCGATTTTCGAGCGCCTCCGCCTTCTTCTTGGCGAACGCATAGCGCGGATCGTTGGGAGCCAACATGTCCATCGCCTCCGTGTATCGCGCCCACGACGAAGCGACGCGTCCACGCTTCTCCTCACAATTGCCGAGGTTGAGCAGCGTGCCCGGTGCGCGTTCCAGTCGGTCGCTTTCCTCGAACTTCTGGCACGCGATGTCGTAGTTGCCCTCGGTCATCGCAGCGCGCGCCGCTTCGAACAGTACGTCCGCCCCCGAAGTGTTCTTGGCGCGAGTCGAAGGGCTCGCAGTGAAGCACAGAACGCCGACCGCGACCCCGACGATGCAGAAGCGCAGGCTGTATGCGACTGACGGCGCGCCCATCACAACAACCTACACCATGCGACGGTCGCTGGGTAGAGCTGCGTGCCCCAGCGCTCCGACTGCGCGCATCGCCCGGACGCTTTGAGAGATGCGGGAAACCTCCCGACACGCTGTGAAAATCCGCGGGTTTGGGAGTTTCGACGTTCGACCACCGCTGAGCCATTGCAGCAGACCACTACCGGCGATGGGACACACGTAACTACAAAGGGCGAAACGTCGGACTCTGTACACCAACGTGCGATCAGACCGCCCGCGCACGACATTGGTACCACGAGCCCATCCATGAGTAGCCGTCAGGAGAGCACAATGCCGCAAAGCATCAGAAGCGCGCTAGGCCGAAAGCCGGGTACATCACACTGGGTTCGTGGGCACCAGCGTTCGAAGCCTGAACGTCTGCAGAGGTCTCGCTGCGACGCATTCCGGAAGGTCGCCAGCGCGTTTTCCGCGACGGGTGGTCACGCCTGGCTCGCTCTCGCGTTGGGATTGACCTTGACGGCACTCCCCGGATGCAAGTCCGGAAATGACCCACGCGTTGACACCAACACTGCAGACGGGGGAGAAAGCACAGGCCCCAACACGACGAACACAGGTTCGTTGAAACCCGGGGCAGCTGGGGACGGAACCGATGCTCAGGGCAGCACTGACTGCACGCCCGGCAAGTATCGTTGCGAGTCCGGCGAAGGCACCGTGCTGGAGGTGTGCGACCCGCTGTCCGCCAGTGGCTGGCGAATGGTTTCCGTCTGCGACTCGGCCGAGCTGTGCGACGAAGACTCAGGCGAGTGCTTGGCGTGTACCCCCGGGCAGTACTGGTGTGATGCGTGGCGTCTGAAGAGCTGCAACCGCGACGGTACCCAGTGGCTCCTGGAGCAGGAGTGCGATTCGCCCGAGTACTGCGACTCGCGGGGCGGACAATGCCCCGTCTGCCTGCCCGGCGACGGCTACTGCAGCAATGCAACTCTGTTCTCCTGCAACGTCAATCGTGATGGGTTCACGTCCCGAGAGTGTGAGTCCGCCGACTTGTGCAACGTCGCGTCGATGGATTGCCGTCCCTGCGTGCCCGGCGAGTACCAGTGCAGCCAGGGCGCGTTCTCCATCTGCAACGACGACCTGCGCTGGGAGCTGCTGGAGCAATGCGCGACCCAAGCGCTGTGTGAAGCCTCCATCGATCAGCAGAGCGCCGATCCGAGTAGGGTCCCAGAGTGTGTTCCCCCCGTCTGCGACGACGGCACGTTCCGCTGCGGCATCGAGGACGAGAGCGCCCTCTACAGCTGCCCACCGAGCCGCGACCGATGGGTCTTCGAAGAAGCCTGCGCAACGGCGGCTGCTTGCAACGCGGAAGCCGGCGCCTGCGAGCAGGGCGTCTGCTCACTGGGTGACTCGCGTTGTACCGAGCAAGGCGAGCTCCAAATCTGCAACGACACGGGCACCGCGTGGGAGACGCTCAAGCAGTGCGCCAGTCCAGATCTCTGCAACATCGCAGCCCAAGACTGCATCCCCTGCGCCGAGGGCGAAGTCCAGTGCAACCTCAACGTGCTGCAAACTTGCACTGAGGAGTTGACCTGGAGCACCACCGACACCTGTGCGACCAAAGAGCTCTGCGTGCTCGAAGACGGGCCCGTTGCTGCCGGGTATTGCGAGTCACCAGCGTGCGGCAACACTCCAGAGACACGTTACCGATGCGAGGGCAATCGCCTGCAAGCATGCAACGCGGGGCGCACTGGCTACGAGCCCAGCGACGAGTGCTTGTCCGACGCCCTGTGCAACGCCCCGGACGGCCGCTGCGATCCCCCGACCTGCATGGTTCCCGGTGAGGTTCGCTGCCAGAACAACACCCTGGTGCAGTGTCGTGAGGACCTCACCGATTGGGAAATTCTCCAACAATGTGACACGGGCGTCTGCGACATCAGCATCATGGGTTGCGCGGGGGAATGCCCGGAATTGCCGTTTCGCTGCAACGGAGCGCTGCCCGAGCAGTGTTTTACACTCGAGGACGACAGCATCGAATGGCGCGTCATTGGGGCGCCGTGCGCCACCTCGGGCCTGTGCCAGGTCACCGAGACGGGCGCCGGGTGCACACCCCCGGTCTGCGGGGGCTCGCTGCCGGACTTTCGCTGCGACCCGGACGATCCGGTCGTCGTGCAGCGCTGCAACGACACGCGTACCGGCTGGAACGACACGCTCACCTGCGAAACGGATCAAGTCTGCGATCCAGGCGAGAATCGAGAGGGCCCGGCGCAATGCGACGTCTGCGGCTCCGGCGAGTGGTCGTGCAGCGGAGCGGTCCTGTCGTTGTGCAGCTTCGATGGTCAACAACAGTGGTCGATCGAGACCTGCCGCGACGCGGCCCACTGCTTCGTCGCCGATGACCTGACCAACGGCTACTGCTTGCGCTGTGACCCCGGAGAGACACAATGCAACGGACTCAACGTCGACACCTGCGCCGCAGACCAGCGCGGCTGGGTTCTGGCAGAAGCCTGCGCGTCGTACTACGGATGCCAGGACAATCCCGGCAACGCCGACTACTGCAACCGCTGCACCGCACCCGGCGCAACTCAGTGCAAGAACAACGACGTCATCCACACCTGCAACGACGCGCGCAATGGGTTCCTGAACGAGCAGACCTGCAGCTTCGGCTGCTACCAGACGGGAACTGGATACGACTACTGCAGAGACTGCGCCCCGGGAACGGCGGAGTGCAACGCCGCCGGCAGCTCGAGGCGCGTGTGCGGGGACGACGGTCGTTGGGGAGCGTTCGCGGCTTGCGCCAACGGCAGCCCTTGTATCGAGTCGGGCAACGCCGACTACTGCGCCTCGTGTGACCCGGGCACCCGCACCTGCGTCAACCAAACCCAGATCCAAGGCTGCGGCAGCGACGGCCGACCGGGCGCTGCCACCAACTGCCCCGCGGCCAATCCGGTCTGTCTCGCGGCAAGCAACTCTTGCGTCGAGTGTGCTCCAGGTGTTGCCGACGAATGCACGGGTGCCGGTGGCACCTCCGGTAGGCGAAGCTGCGCGTCCGACGGCTCGTGGGAACGAGACGATTGCAGCGGCAGCTCGTCGGTTTGTCTGAGCGGGCAGTGCGTGGCGTGTCAACCCGGCGCCGTTCGCTGCAACGGTGGCACCGCCGCAGGGCGACAGGTGTGCAGCGCCGCGGGTTCGTGGACGAACGCCAACTGCAGCGGCGCGACCCCGATCTGCGGCGCCGGCGGCACTTGCCGGGGTTGTCAGTCCGACGGCGATTGTGACGCGGGCCTGTGCGACGAGGATAGCGGCGAATGCGTCGACGTCGAGTGTCTCGACGATGGGGACTGTAGCGGCAGCACGCCCGTCTGCTTGTCCGACACGTGCGTGGCCTGTACCCCGGGAGAGCTGATCTGCACCGATACCGCTAGTGGACGCGACCGCTGCGACGATTCAGGTCAGTGGACGGCAGACGACTGCGCGGCCTCCGCCCCCATTTGCCTCATGGGCGCATGTTTGGAATGTGCCCCTGACGCGACGGCGGAATGTACCGGTGACCCCGGCACGCCGGATCGGAGGATTTGCGACGGTGGCGAGTGGGCGGACGCGGACTGCAGCGCGCCCGACCCGGTATGCAGCGACGGCGAGTGCGTTGCATGCGTGGGCGGCGCCGTCCGCTGTCAGGCAGGAACCCTGCAGACTTGCGATGGCGGCAACTGGAGCGACGGCGCTGCCTGCACCACTTGCTCCTCCAACGCTCAGTGCTCTGGAGACACGCCGATCTGCGGCGAAGACCTGTGGTGCGTCGCCTGCAGTGTGGGCAGCTGCCCGATGGGCCTGCTGTGCTCGACCCAAGGAGCGTGCGTCGAGTGCATCCAGCCCAGCGATTGTTCTGGCAACTCCGTCGGTAGCGCCTGTATCGGCGGCTCCTGCGGCTGCAACACCAGTGACGACTGCGGAGCGAGCGCCCCCTACTGCGATGTCGACACGTGCCGCGCTTGCGCCGTCGACGACCCTGACCCGCCCTGCTCACCAGCCGACGCCGCACCCTAAGACGCCAAGCCCACGAAAGAAACGAACGATGCATCACCAATCATGCAACGAGGAGCCCTGCTGATGTGGAACCGAATGCCGGCTTGGTCGTTCGCCAGTGCGCTCGCGGTGCTCGTCCCGGGCTGCCTCGTCTTCGACGACTACAAGCTCGTCGAGAAAGCGGACGCAGGACCCGAACTGGAGTGCAGCCCCGGTGAGTTTCGATGCGTCGAGCAGAATCTGCAGTTCTGTAGCCGCGGGTTCTGGACCGACGAGGAACTCTGCGCCCAGGACAAGTCCTGCTCCGCCGAGGTTGGCACGTGCGTGTGCAAGGACGACACCTATCGCTGCCAAGAGCAGCGCCTGCAAATGTGCCAGGGTGGAAGCTGGAGTACACAAAAAGACTGCAGCGGCGAGGAAGGAGGCCTCGTCTGCTCCGCGAGCGCCAAGGATTGCGTGTGCATGGCTGGCACGTACAGCTGTGCTCGGCAAACCCTACTGCTGTGCCAGGGCGGCATGTGGACGTTAGCGCAAGAGTGCCCCACGGACGAGTACTGCTCCTCCGACGTGGGACGCTGCGTCGAATGCCAGCCGGGCGTGGACCACCTATGCGACGGCACGAGGCTCCTGCGCTGCTCAGATGATGGCTCGGGGTTCGACACCTTCGTCAAAGACTGCGCGCTCGAGAGGAACGGCATGCGCTGCGACACCGAGGTCGTGCCTGACGACTGCTTCGAATGCCGAGCCTCGGACAGGCGCTGCATGGGAACGCTCCTCGCCAAGTGCATGGGCAATTCCTTCGAAGCAGGCGGAGGCACGAGCTGCACGATCGAGCCAGGCTGCATCGATGCAGCAGGCGACGACGACTACTGCGCACAGTGCTCGACCCCCGGGGAGGAGGGCTGCAGCGCCTCGAGCGAACGAAGACGCTGCACCGAAGACTACCGCTGGGAGCTCATCGAACAATGCGCCGGCAGCTGTCGTCTCGAAGGCGCCAGCTCTGCTTGCGAGTAGCCGCACACCGCGAGGCCCATCCACGAAAGTGACCGACGATGCGTTTGGCACTCACTCATCTAGCGGTCGTTGAAGCCCTTTCCCTCGAGGATCTTGGGCATGCACTTCTCGATCCGGGCAGTTCGCGTCTGGGATTGCTTCGCGCCCGTGAAGTGAAGCACGTAGCCACGCTGTCGCCCCGGGGTTAGCGCGCGGAAGGCCTTCGCGAACTTGCTGTCCCGTTTCATGATCTGGGTCAACTCCTCTGGCAGCTCCAGCTCGCGCTTCGCCTTGAAGTCGACCTCGAGTCCAGCCTTCTCCACCGAGATGGCCTGTTTCACGTAGGACATCACAACGGACTTCTTGATTTGGGCCTCGCTGGTGAACTCCAAGCGCAGCGCGGATTGCGTGTTCTGACCTTGGCTACGCAGCAGCCCGTGGGTGTCCTCGAGCAAGGCCCCCTTGAAGAACATCAACGCGCAGTGCCCCTTGAAGGGTTGAATGATGGCCAGGTTCTTCCCTTCGAACGAGAAGCATGGCTTGCCCCACTTCAACTCTTCCTCGAGCCCACACTCCCCGAGGATCGAGCGGAGCTTCTGCATCTCGCCACGCCACTGCTTTGCGCGGCTCACGAAGGCATCGACTTTGGGATTCTGCTCACTCATGACCGGCACGAAGAATCGCCTCGCCCGCCCCGCTTGACAAGCATTTGCTGGCCGCGAGACGGCCTGGCTGCGGTGCGGTCAGGAGGGGCAAGGATGGAGGGGCAGCAAACACTTCGCCCCTGCCAGCGTTCGACCACCTTGCTCCTTTTCATTTGCGAAGGAATGCCCAACACTCCCCTCATTCCGTGCAGACTTGCCGCTGCAGAAGTCCGCACTCCCCCCAGACACCGCCCACGGCGGAGGAGCTTTGGCTTTGGAAGAAACAATCGCCGTACTTGGACTCGGCGCCATGGGGTCCCGCATGGCAACCCGTCTACTCGACGCGGGGCACTCGATTCGGGTTTTCAATCGCTCCGTCGAGGCCGGCGTGCCGCTCGTCGCGCGCGGTGCGATTCAGGGCCAGACTCCGCGCCAGGCCGTCGCTGGCTGCGACGTCGTCGTCTGCTGCGTGCGGGACGACGACGCGGCTCGCGCCGTCTGGCTCGACGACGACACCGGAGCCTTGATGGGCATGCAGGCCGGCAGTGTTGCGGTCGAGTCCAGCACCCTGACTCCCGCCTGCGCCCGCGAGCTCGCGCTGGCCGCTCGCAACCGTGGCATTCATTTTCTCGACGCACCGGTCGTCGGCTCACGCCCTCAGGCAGAGGCTGGGCAACTCGCCTATCTGGTGGGCGGGGACGCGAATGCGCTCGAGCGGGTCCGCCCAGTGCTCGAGCGGATGGGGGCAGCCGTCATCCACGTTGGTGGCCATGGCAGCGGCGCCATCCTGAAGTTGGTGGTCAACGCGCTGTTGGGTATCCAGGTCGCCGCGTGCGCGGAGCTCTTGGCGATGGCCGCCAAGACGGGGCTCGACCCCGCCGCGGCACTTGCGATTTTGGGCAGCTTGCCGGTGTGCAGTCCGGCGGCCAAAGGCGCCGCATCGCTCATCGTCACGGCTGATCACGCGCCGAGGTTTCCGATCGATCTCATCCTGAAGGACCTGCGGTATGCGGAAGAACTGGCCGCGAGCGCTGGAGCACGCCTGCCGACGACTGCCGCGGTGCGTGGGGTCTTCGAGCACGCACATGGAGCGGGCAATGGCGGACTCAACATGACCGGCGTGGCCAAACTGTTCGAGTGACGCGGCACCTCCAGCGCGCAAAGCCGCCGTGGAGAGTCCTCCGCGACCAACGTCAGGACACGCCGTGCGGTTGAAACAGGCGTCGTGCACTCGCGCGGATCGGCCAATCCCCGACACAGACACCCTACGCCAACAGTTCGTCGATCAGACGCGGGGTATAGCGGAAGGTCGGGTGGTTGCCGGCGCCCATGCCGGACTCGATTCCGTAGGGCCGTAGCACCGTCTCGTAGAGATCGATGATGTTGTACACGCGGTCGTAGAAGCCGGGGCGGAAATGGCCGTTGCCGCCAGCGACGGCGTGGAAGACGCCTTCGGGGATGTGCCCCGTGCTGTTGCCACCACCGCCGTAGTCGGTGCCGACGACTACCAGGGTGTTGTCCAGCACGGTCTTGCCGTTGGCCTCGAGGTAGTTGGGATCGTCCAAGGCGGACAGCGCGTAAGCGATGTTGGCTTGCGCCAAGTGTTGAGTGAGACGCGCCTTCTCCCACTGGTTGTTGTGGAAGTACAGATCGTGCGGAGTGGTACCGGGCAGATCCGCCGAGAAGTCGATGCTGCTGCCCAGAGCGCGATAGGTGCCGCGGTAGCTGACGTGACCGCCCGCCCCGACGAACAGCATGCTGCCAAAGCGCACCACGTCGCAGCGCAACGCCAGCGCCATCAACTCCGACTGAAGCTGGAATGCGGCGGCGAAATCTTCGTGGGGTATTGCGGGGGCGCCGGAGCCCGTGCCGGCCTGTTCCAACTCGTAGGGCAAGTTGTTGCCCGGATCCGTCACTCCGTCGGGGATGTTGCACAACTCCTGGGAAACGGCGTCTTCGATGGCGGACTCGACCGGCGCTACGCGCTGCTCGATGCTGCGAATGTTGTCCAGATGCACGGACAGCTTCGCCTTCGAAGCTGTCCCGAGGGGTGAACGCTCACCCGTGTAGTAGCTGTAGTCGTCCATCACGGCGTCCAGCACGCTGCGGTCGAGGTGTCGCGCACGAACCAACGCCGGATCGGTCGGCTCATCCGCGGACGGAGTCTCGGCGCTTTCGATCGCCGTACCGAAGAACTGCTCGAAGATGCGGCTCGGGCGCCGCTCGGGGCGCTCCCCAGGGCTACCGTCGAAGTTCCAATGACGCGTGTACTGCGCTGCCGAACCGGTACGAAACCACATCCCGATGGACTTCGAGCCGAGTCGTGTGGGCACGCCGTCGGGATGCAGACGTTGCTTGGCCAACTGCTCCATCGATGGACCGGAAGCCAGGTACTCCTGTCGCTGCGGGTCGCCGACGAACACCACGTCGCCGATCTTGTGGTGCGGCTCGCCCGAGCCGAAGTCGTGCGCATGCTTCAACTCGAGGTTGGTGAAGATCGCCATCTTGTCTTGCAGTGGCGCGTAGGGCTCCAGCGGTCCGTCGAAACCGTCCAGCATCTGTTCACGCGCGAGCCCCAATCCGAAGAACATCGTGATCAGACGCGTGGGTGGCGAATCGGCCTGCGCGCGCGGCGCCCGCGGCATCATCTCTTCGAGAAACGGCAGTCCGATGCTGACCGTGCCCAAGCCGTGTAGGAACGTGCGACGCGAAAGTACTTTGACCATGTTACAGCTCGCTCCCGGTGCTCGACGATTGACTGGGTGCCGAAGTCTTGATTTGAGAAAAGAGCGGACTCTGGGCGATGGCTGCGACCATCGCCGGCAGCGTCGCTCCCGTAGCCGGCTCCTGTGCTCGGACGAGCTCCGCGTGCGCCCGCCCCAACTCGTCGGGACTTCGGCCCGTGGCGAAGTCCAGGAAGTGTTCCGTCATGCAGCGCTGCACCTGGGCATCGTTCGCGAGGATCTGCATGTACTCGGCGAAATTTTCGTAGTGGGGCGCGTCGGCCTCGGCGGCAACCGGCACCCAACCCGCGAGACTCAGCGGTTTGCCCTCTGCATCCACCTCACCGATGTAACGACCCGCCGCGTCGAAGCGCGAGAAGCCAAACGCGAACGGCTCGAACTGAGTGTGGCAAGCCCAGCATTCGGGTCTCTGCATGCGAAGCGCTGCCTTCTCGTGTTCGTTCAACCCCGCCGTGTCGGCTGCGAACTGTTCCAGCGACTGCGCGAGCTCCACCGGGACGGCGACGGGGTTCTGGCACAGCAGGCGCTCCATCAGGTACTTGCCACGAGTGACGAACGAGCCGGTTCCGCGGTCGCCCATGCCCGCGATCATGCCGGGGTGGGACAAGATGCCGACCCGCTCCGGCAACTGACTGACGTCCGCAACGCCTTCGGCATCGACGGCATCAGCCGCCGACAGCCCCAACAACTCCGAGACCACCGGATTGACCACGAATTCCGTGGTCGTGAAGAGCTCCGTCACGCTGCGGCTGGCTTGCCAGAAATGGCGCTGAAAGGTGGCAACGATGGAGTCGTGCAAGCCTTGGCGTTGTTCTTCCGTCACCCCGTCGAACCCGGCCAGGTGAGCGCGGCTGAAGTCGGTGATGAACGACTCCGTGAAGCGCTGCGCCTTGGGATCGTTCAGCAAGCGTGCGACCTGGCCTTCGACCCCCGCGGCCGTGTCCAACTCGCCGTTTGCCGCCGCATCCAGCAACGCCGCGTCCGGCAGACTGACCCAGAGAAACGACGCCAGCCGCGCCGCTAGCTCGTAGCTCGTGAGCGCCCTGTCCTGCCCCGCGGCTCCGTCGGTTTCGCCCTCGATGTGAAACAGGAATGCCGGAGCTTGGAGTACGGCGTGCACCACCCAGCGCGCCGCCTCCTCGAATTCCGCCCCCTGCTCTACCGCGTCGGAAAAGAGAGCCGAGTAGAGACTCGCTTCGCGCTCGTCGAGTGGTCGTCGAAACAGACGCCGCCCCACCTCGTTCACCCAACCCGCACCACAGTCCTGCGTAGCGAGCTGGCACACTGCGAAGCTGTCGGCCAAAGCTGCGACGTCGATGCGCTCGCTGATGCCAGCGGCGACTTCGAAGTACGCGAGGGTGTGCTGCTCCGTCGAGGTCTGTTTGTCCGCAAAGTGACGGAACACGCCGTCACCCGTGTCGTCCACCAACCCGCCGTTGGCACCGTCCAGTTCTTCCGGCGTGAGGCTGACGCCAAGCGCGTCGAGCACGCTGTAGCCGTACTCGCGTTTGCTCAGGCGCGCGACGAGACCTTCCCGCGCACCTGCGCTCGCGGCCTCGCCACCTGCCGCGCCCCCACCCGTCGTCACCCCCACCGCACCATCGCTCGCCACGCCATCTGCGGCGACTGGGCCGCCGGCTGCGCCGGCACCCGGCTGAAGTCCCGAAGCCGCCGCGGAGGGGGACGCCGACCCGGCTCCGGACACGCTCGGGATCGCGGCGGCGTTCGAGCCGTCAGACCCGAGATTGGGCCCCGCGGACGCCCCCGCGCCAGGCGAGACATCACCGGGACTCGAGCCGTCCCCGCAGGCCAGCGCGAGCGCACTCGCAACGAGCCACAGAGAGGATCGGATCTGGAAGCGCTCGGCGGTGCAAACCATGCTTGTTTCATTACCACGGTGCGGCTGAGCGCGACTCGCCGAACGCTACGTTAATCCACAGGATCTTATTCGCTGTGTGGAAGTCTTTGGGCCAGGTGCAAGACCGCTCGAGCGAGAGCGGTCGCACACGAATCGACGGGCCTTGATACGGTGCGTCAAGTCCGTCCTGGCGCTGGGAACTCGGAAAGAGGCTGCACACGCGCGTGGACGGGTTCGACCGGCTCCGGAAAGGTGTACAGGGTTCGGTCCGGCGACTGCAGGTGCTCGAACAAGAGATCGCGAAAGTGGCTGGCGACGTGCTCGGAAACACCGCGGTAGGCAGTGACGTGCTCGGAATCACGCACGCCGGCAAGCCAGTCGCGTACCAACGCCATGAGCTGCCCATCGTTACCTTTGAGGATCAGCGTCTGTGGGCGCTCCATGGCGGCACCCACCAGCATTTCTTTGGCGACCCACAACGACATCAGCGAGTTCGTACTGAGATAGATGAATTGGTGTTTGCAGCTGGTCAACGCCGCGATCACCTTGTCGTTGATCAGCTCACCCTCAGCGATGCGGACACCCGCCATCCAAATCGAATGCCCCTCGGATTCGAGCGTGTTGACGACTTCTCCGACGTCTGCCGAGTCGGCGAAGTTGTAGGAGATGAAATGGGTGGGGGGCCAGTCGACGACTTCTTCCGCGGCGCTCGGCTCCATCTCTCCGAGCTCGCGGTGGAGAGGTTGGCCTTGCGGGGGAGTCAAGACCGGAGGGGGCACGTTGGCCTCGCTGACCCCATGCTCACCGAGCGCCGCCCAGAGGACCTCGAGGGTGCGCTCAGACGGCAGTGGGCTGTTACGGATCCTGCGGTTGTCGCTCGCCGCGTGCTCCATCAGCACGCGAAACACCCGGACTTGGGAAAGCTCCCGAAACCCGGGGTGCCGACGCAGCTTGCTCGCGATGCTTCGCGCGCTCATCCACAGGCGTTGGTTGCCGGGACGCGCGAGCTTCCTGAGTTCGTGGTGGGCCGCCTCGAGAATTTCCGCGTCGCGCATGGCACGATGGTACCCCATCGCCGCCCGCGACGCCGAGCTCAATCCAGCGGGTCGTAGTAGACGACGACTGGCGTTTCGTCGGTGCACGCGGCCTCTTGCGAGTCCGTGTGAACGACACTGGCCGTCGCCAGAATGCGCTCCCCGTCACCGAGCGGTACGGCCCAATCGATGTCGTCGCCATAACTTTGCGTCAATCCGGCAAGTGCCCCCATCACCTCGTCCTCGGCGTATCGAACGAGGTATTGCCCATCGCCGCGATTGGCGTCCATCTTCAGCTCACAGGCTTGGGTGCCGTTGCTCTGCGGTACGAGCCGCGTCAGCGGCGACATGTCGAAAGAGTAGCCATAGCTCTGCGTCATGTCGTCGCCCTGAAGAACGACTCCGGTACCCTGCGCCGAAGCCATGCGAAGCGTTTCGAAGCTGATCTCGTCGTCCATCGGATACCCCGGGTTGCTGAACCAAACGACGTCGTAACCCGCAACATGCAGCGGTTCGATGCCATCTCGGGGTTCTTCCATGTAGTCCACCTCGAACTCCGCCTCGCGCAGCAGGTCGACCACGACCTGCGCGTCGCCAGCAGATTCGTCGTGGTGGCTGTCGTCGAGCACGACCAGCGTCCGGGGCTCAGCGACAGGGCTCACCCAACGCACGGTGTTCGTGACCAACTCGAAGGCGACCTCCTGCTCCACGTCGGGGCTGCCCACCGTCATCAGAATGGTCGCGACTCGCCCAGCGCGGGTCGCCTCCGAGCCCGAGGCAGTAGAAGCGTCACACGGCACCGTCAAGTGTCGTACCTGGTCGCCCTTCAGGGATTGCTCGCTGTCCGTCCACTCGTAACTCATCCGAACGTCGAGACGCCCACAGTAGTCCGTCCCCAGATCCGCACAGACGCGAAAGTGCTTGTCGTCGTAGCCGCGAATGTTCGCGAACGTCTCTGCTAGATCGTCGAGCGACGACAGCGCGTGATGCTTGCCCCCACTCTCAGTAGCCAAGCGGTTGAGCTCCGTGTGGTCGACGTCATCGCCGAAGCCGACGGTGTAGATGGGCGTGGGTGTGCCCCGAACGCGGAGCTGCTGCACGTCGTCGAACGAGGTATTGAAGCCATCGCCCGGGTAGTCGTCGCTCGCGTGCTCGTCGCTCGAGTTGTTCTCCCTGGCGTCGGTGAAGACGACGATGGAGCGGCGCGGCCCGATGTCGCAGAACTCGCTCGCCGAGCTGAACGTCGCTTGGTCCTCGGCCACGACGGCACGACCCAGTGTTTCGTTACCGAGACGAACACCGTCGTACAGTGCCGTCCAACCGTTGGTGATGGTGAAGCCGTCGATGGCCCGCTGCAGCGATGGGCCGTCCTTCGACAACTCCTGGAGCACTCGGGACTCCGTGCTGACCCGCACGATGCTCGCCCGACCGCCGAAATCGACGGTATCGCCGACCAAGCCCTCACTCGCTGCCTGGATCGCCTCGAGTTGCCCTGACTCGGAGCCGCTGTTGTCGACCACCAGCGCGATGTCGGTCCCCGCCGAGGCGACGCACACGACGTTCATGGCATCGCTCTCCACCGCCTGGTAACTTTCACCACCATCGGTCGACACTTCGATCTGCACGTCGAGCTTTCCTCGCTCGCAGGAGATGGCCGGACCGTCATCTGCTTCGGTCAACACCACGTCGAAGCTGAAGAACGAATCACCCTCGGCTTGCCCCGCGCGTGGCATCTGGCCCACGATGCGCGTCTCTTCGGAGGTCGGCGCCTCCGTCCCACAGGAGAATGTCAGGCCGGTGAAGCACAGACTGATGATGGCGGAAGAAGATCGGATGGCTGTCATCGGCAAAACCTCAATCAGGTATATAAACTGACCAACGAGGGCCACGACGGCCAGCAATGCTAGCCACATAAGTCGAAGCCCCTACCGCATCACGCAAGGTCGACACGGGGATCCAGTACCAGCATCAGGCCGCATTTCCACTGTGCCCTCTCGAGTCGCCCGGTCCCAAACAGTTACTCACGCACCCGCACCGTGCGACGATTTGACCGAGAACACGACCACAGCTCGCAAGTCCAACGGTCCACTCGTGCTGGTGACGAAACGGGGGACGACGCCGGAGGTTCGAAGACGAGGTGGGTCCTCGGGGCGCGCAAAACGCGCAAAGTTTGCCGTCAGATCCCAGACACCGATCAGCGATGTGATGCCGAGGTTGATGCGCTCAGTTGGGTGGGGCTTGGGTCAACGCCCTTCGTGCGCAGTCCTCGAGTTCCTTCGCGGTGAACGGCTTCGCCAGAAAGCCGGAAGTTGCGGCCGCGAAGCTGCGCCTCGTCGTGGAGGCTTCGTCATAGCCGCTCGCCAAGACCACGTTGACTTCGGGATCGATGGCTTTGAGCGCCTCGAACGTCTGCTCCCCGTCCATCTCCGGCATCGTCAGGTCGAGCAACACGAGCTGGATCGCCTTTGCATGGCTCCGAAAGAGCTCCAGCGCGGTAGGACCATCGGCGGCGAGCAGTACTTGGAAACCTGCGCGTTCCAACGCACGCTGGGCGAGCTTTCGCACGACGGCTTCGTCATCGACGACCAAGACGACGCGGCCCGCAGCCGCGTTCGACGCTGGCCGGGGCTGCCGGCTCGGCAAGGCCAACTCGTGCTCGGGAACGGGGAACAGCGCCGCGAAGCGGGTTCCCTTCCCCTGCTGGCTCTCGAGCGTCATCGCTCCCTCGTGCCCGCGCATGATGCCAGCAACCGCCGCCAGCCCCAGACCGCGACCGGTGAACTTCGTCGTGTAGAACGGTTCGAACAGACGCAGCATCGTCTCTTCGCTCATCCCCACCCCGCTGTCTTCCACCTCGATGCAAACGTAGCGACCGGGCTCCAACTCCGCTCCGACGACCTGATGCTCCAGCTTGCCGCCAACATGCTCGACCAATCGAGTCCTGAGTGAGATCGTACCAGCTGGCTCGACGATGGCTTCAGAGGCATTCGTCAGCAGGTTCATCAGGACTTGCACGACCTGAGTGGAGTCCGCCTCGATCAATGGAAGTCTGGGCGCCAGCTCACACTCGAAGCGGGCCTTCTTCGCCGCGGACACGGCCACCAAGCGCGTGATGGTGTTGACCAGGGCGGAGACATCTACCGGCGCCAGTTGCAGCTGGGCACGCCCCGAGTAGGCGAGCAGCTGCTTGCACAGTCCACCTGCCGCCTCTGCCGCAGACTGAATGTCACGCAGACTCTCGCGCGCGTCCTCGTCGAGACCCGGTGTGTCGAGGGCCAGATCGGCATTGCCCAGGATGCCGACGAGCAGGTTGTTGAAGTCGTGTGCGATACCGCCGGCCAGAACGCCCAAGCTCTCGAGTTTCTGTGCCGCTCGTAGCTTCGACTCGAATGCCCGCTGTTCCTCTGCTACCCGCACGCGGTCGGTGATGTCGGTCGAAATTCCGCACACGCCGTACATCTTTCCCTTGGAGTCCAACAACGGGAACTTGACGGACAAGTACCGGTGCTCACTGCCGTCCGCGTGGACCACCTCTTCGTCGAGCTCGATACTACGCTGTTGGACCTCCACCTGCCGGTCGCTTTCGCGCATGGCCGCGGCAACCTCATGGGGAAACAGATCGAAGTCGGTTTTGCCACGTACCTCGTCCAGGGAACGCCCGAGGATGCGCAGCACTTTGTTGTTGACCAGCAGGAAGCGCCCTTCCAAGTCCTTGACGTAGACGGCCGTGCCCGTGTGGTCGAGGATGGCTTGCAGCTGCTGTTGGCTGTTGCGGAGTGCTGTCTCCGACCGCTCCAAGTCGATGAACCGCGGTGCGAGCCGCCCCATGCCGACGATCATCAGCACCGAAACCACCAGTGCTACCCATGCCACCGCCAGGCCCGGTAGACCCGTCTCGTCACCCGAGACGACTCCGAACGAAGCGAGCGCCAGCGAGACGCCCATCAACAGGATCGCTGCCGCGATGCACAGCCAGGCGAGGCGGTGCCTGGTGGCGTAGATCAGGCGAAACGCCATGACCGCGGCGAACACCTGCAGAAGGCTGGAAACGGCGAGCAGTACTCCTACGAACGACATCCCCGAAACGACAGTCAACCACGCCTTCGCTGGGAGGGGTATCGCAAAGATGCCCTTTGCGCGCCGGCGGTTCCGAAGTTCGAATGTCGCAAGATTTACGCACCCGGCACCGTTTGCTGTGGAGGGGCGTAGCGCAACACCGCCCACAATCTCCTACCACGTCCCGGCGAGTGCAACTGCCAAGCTCGGACGCGTGACACCCCACCCGTGCCGGGAACCCCGACCCTCAGCGATAACCGGCCTGCGATGAACGGCCCATTCCGGTGAGGCGTTGCGCGACTCCAGCACCGGCGGGCGTACACGCGCCGACCAAGCCATTCCGTCGTGCCGATAATGGGGAGCGACAACAGTCCCATCTCGACTCGAGACATGACGCAATTCGTCAGAGCCGAAGCGAAGTGTTAGCTCGTAACGAACAGTGCCGTACTCTCAAAGGTGGAGTTCGGGTGACGAGGCCGTGGGCACACTTGCCCCCACGACACCCCCAGCAGCAGCATGAAACGAACCTTCATCCTAACGACCGCCTGCGCGGCGATGTTCTTCAATTCGACCCCGGCCGGGGCAGAGACGTTCGGGAGCGACACACTCATCATTCCGATGGATACGGACTACCAGGACGAGGGCATGTTCCTCGCCTACGGCCTGGTGTATCAACTGCTGCTGAACGACATCCCGGTACACTGGGCGATTCTCGACAACAAAGCCTTTCTGGATCCGGACTTCACCGCCAGTTCCGTGGATGTGACGACCGACGCTGTGATCACGGACCACAGCTACCGTGGTGGCCCGTGGCTGATCTCCCCCGAGGATTCGACGGCGGCGCTGGCAATCGTCGAAGGTTGGATCTCGTCGCACCCGACGACGGTGGTGCACCGCGCGACGGCTCCTTTCAGCGCGGATGTCGCCCGCACCCTGGTTGCCGCGCCGAACATCGCGATGTTCGCCGACGGCAACGAGAAGATCGCTCGCGGCTACGTTCAAGCCGCCCAGATCCCCGACAGCACCGGTAGCCTGGCTTGGGCCAACGACAGCCCGGACATGCTGTCTCCCGCCGAGGTCGCTGGCACGACGACGAACCAAGCGGACGGTGCTCTCTTCGACGAGGACGGCGACCCGGTCTACTGCCAGTTGATGTCGATGCACTGGGGCGTCAACGACGCGCGCGACGTGAACAAGGACGGACCCGAGGTCGTCGCCGAGGTGCGCTCATTCCTCAACCACGCCGTGCACTTCTTCGCTGAGTGCCAGGCCGTCAACGCATTCGAAAACGACCTGACTAACGGGCTCTTTCTCACGACCCAAGGCTTCGTGATCGGCGACCGCCCGAGCGCGGTCGACTACTACCACAGCGATTCGCCGTTCGTGCAGATCGACGGCACCTACGCCACCGTCGGCGGCAGCGAACCGGCGTACACCCTGCCCGACGGCGAGTCCTACAAGGCCAACGACATCGTGATGCTGACCGAAGCGGGCACGGCCGTGGGCGTGAACGACGTGTGGATGACCGGCTTTCTCGACGGGGCCTGTCCGGGAAGTGAGGGCCTGGATTGCGGCGGCGTGGGCAAGGTGAGCTACCTCGGCGGGCACGAGTACAGCACCAACGTTCCCCTGTCCACGAACCCCAGCTCGTGGGGCACTCGCGTGTTCCTCAACTCGCTGTTCGAAGCGCCGTGTGCGACGCGCGATGGACAGTCGCGCATCCGCCTGCGCAAGAGCGGACCTCGCGTCACCACCACGGGCAGCGTGACGTACACCTTCTCCGTCACCAACGACGGACCCACGGTCGTGTTGGGCGCCACGATGACGGACACACTGCCGGGGGGAGCCATGTTCGACACGGCCTCTGGCGGTGGCACCTTCGACACCGGCGTCGTCACTTGGGACCTCGGCAATCTCGGGGTCGACGAAGTCCAAACGCGAGAGTTGACGATCAGCCTGCCGGAGTACGGAACCTACTTCAACACCGCCGAGCTCACTTACAACGTCGGTCTGAACGACTACACGATCGAGTCGAGTGAGGTGGTGACGGACTACGACGCCGACAGCGATGGCGACGGCGTGATCGACGCCTTCGATGCCTGTCCGAGTGATGTGAACACCGACCAAGATTTGAACGTCGACGTCGCCAATTGCGGCGCGTGCGGCAACGCGTGCACGGCGACGAACGGAACCCCGGGCTGCGAAGGCGGCAGTTGTGTCGTCTTGGATTGCGAGGCTGGCTTCTTCGATTGCGACGGCGACGCGAGCAACGGATGCGAAACCACGCAGGCGAGTCTCGCCAGCGACGACGACAACTGTGGCGCGTGCGGGAACGCCTGCGGCGCGTCCAAGGATTGCGTCGAGGGCGTGTGCGTCGCCGCAGCCTGCGAGGACGGCTACCAGGACTGCAATGCCGAGCCGCTCGACGGCTGCGAGTACGAGGAAGCCTGGTTCGCCACGGACACGAATCATTGCGGCGACTGCGACACCGCCTGCACGCCCGAGCAAAGCTGTATCAACGGCGCCTGCGTCGAGAGTCTGTGCCCCCTGGGCCTGGCGGACTGCGACGCGAGCGGAGGTTGCGAAACGAACATCTTGGAGGACACGAGCAGTTGCGGCGGGTGCAACGTACCCTGTGCGCCAGCGCTCGCAGTGGCAGCTTGCGTCGACGGCCAGTGCAGCATCGCCAGCTGCGAAGAAGGCTTCGAAGACTGCGACGGCCTGGCCACGACCGGGTGCGAGTACGCGAGCGCCAACCTGGCGAGCGACGCTCTGAACTGCGGTGCCTGCGGGGTGGTCTGCGAGTTACCGGCCGCAACCTCGAGCTGCATCGACGGCAGTTGCGTGATCAAGCAATGCGCGGCGGGTTACGAAGACCTCGACGGCGATGGTGCCAACGGGTGTGAAGCCGAGAGCGGCAACGGCCCGACTGGCGGCAGCGACGCGGGCGCGGGCACGGATCCGGCAGCCGGCGGTGGAACGGACGTCACGGGCACGGACGTCGCGAGTACCGATCCCGGCTCCACCACGGGCGGTTCGGGTGCGGACGCCGGCGCTGGTGCCGATGGCAGCGGCAGCGGCAGCGACGGCGCCGACGCCAGCACGGCCAGCGGCGACGGCACGGGCGCAGGGGATGGCGCCGGCGGCACTGGTGCAGGTTCGAACGCTGGTGGTACGGACACCAGCGGCACGAGCAGCGACCCCGCGGCGGGTGCCGATGACGGCAGCGCTGCCGACGATGCCATGGGCGTCGACGACACGCCCCCCGATGACGGGGCCGGAACGGACGACGTGGGCGCGCTGGATGGCGATGCCGGAAGCGCCTCCGGCGGCGATGCGGAGTCGGGCGATGATGCGGGCTGCGGGTGTCGAACGGCGCCCAGCGACGGCAGAGGTCAACTCTGGTTCTTGGCCTTGCTGGGTGGGTTGTTCCTGGTGCGAAGGCGGTCGTCCCGATGAAACGCATGAGGTTGGCACGTTTCGCTCGTCCTCTGGCGACCCTCGCTCTGAGCGCGGGCACCTTCATCGCTTGCGGTGGCTCACCGACGGTCAGTTCCGACGACGTCGTGGACTCGGAGCTCGACGCGGGCTCACTCGAAAACCCGGACGCGACCGCCGCGGGCGACGACTCGCAGGGCGGTAACGGCTCCGCGACGGACGACAGCCTACTCGTCGATGGCGAGGACGAGTGCCAGCCCAAGTCCTGCGCCGAGTTGAACGCCGAGTGCGGTCAGATCGCCGACGACTGCGGCGGATTGGCGGATTGCGGCGGCTGCGGCGACGGCGAGGAATGCGGCATCGTCGAGCACAACGTCTGCACCTCGCTGGCTGAACTGTGCGAGCCTCAACCCAAAGCGGACGTGTGCGACGGCAAGGAATGCGGTACCGAAGGGGATGGCTGCGGGGGAACTTACGATTGCGGCACGTGCCCCGAGGGCGAAGTCTGCGGAGCGCAGGAAGCCTTCCAATGCGACGTCGGTGTGGGTAACGACTGCACTGGCCGCGTGGCGAGCTGTGCCGACGTCGGTGCCGAGTGCGGCCAGATCGGTGACGGCTGCGGGGGCGTGTTGGACTGCGACGCGGAGGCGGGCGGCTGCCCCGATGGAGAGGTGTGCGGCGTCGAAGGCGAAGGCCTGTGCGGCGTGCCGCCCAGCTGCGAACCACTCGACGCCGCGGACGCTTGCAACGGCAAATGCGGTGTCGTCTCCAATGGCTGTGGTGCGGAGGTCGACGGCGGACTGATCCAATGTCCGGGCTGCCCCGACGGCGAAGCCTGCGGCGCCGGTGGCGTGGTCAACGTGTGCGGCTCCGCAGAGAACGCCTGTGTCGAACTGACCGTGGCAGAAGCGTGCGATGGCCGCAGCTGTGGCGTCGTGAGCGATGGCTGCGCGAGCAGCCACACGTGCGGCAGTTGTACCGATGGAGGGGTGTGTCTGAACGGCTACTGCTCCAACGAGTGTGAACCAATGGACCAAGCGACGGCTTGCGATGGGCTGCAATGCGGCGTGGTCAGCGACGGTTGCGGCGGCACCCACGACTGCGGCACGTGCTCTGGCGGCCAAGTCTGCGGCGTGCTGGCGGCCTTTCAATGCGACACGCCTCCACCCAGCGAATGTGTCCCGCGCAGCGTCGAACAGGCCTGCCTGGACAAGCAGTGCGGTACGGTGTTCGATGGTTGCGGCTCGGCGGATTCGAATCGCCTCGACTGCGGCTCGTGTCCACAGGGTGAACTCTGCGGCGCGCTGACCGCGTTTCAGTGCGATGCCCCGCCGGGTCAGGAGTGCACGCCCGCCGAGAGTTGTGCGGCCCTCGGCTGGGAGTGCGGCTTGGCAATCGACGACTGCGGCAACGTGCTCGATTGCTCGGCAGAGGGGCTGAGCTGCGACGCCGTGACGGAGACGTGCATGGGCGGCATCGAAGGCCCAGCGACGTGCGTCGGCGGCGCGGGGGTGGAGACTCTCTCGGATTGCGACGTGTGCGATTCGATCCCCGATTGCAGCGCGGCAGCTCAGGCCACCCAATTGACGGGACGAGTCGTGACTCCGGGCCGCAACGACACTGACAGTGCCAACCAGATCGGCGTGCCGAACGCCTACGTCTACATTCTGCAGACCAGTGACGAAACCACGCTACCCGCGATGTCGGCAGGCATCCCGGCTGGGGGAACCAGCTGTGAGCGTTGTGCTGATCAGGACTTGGGTCTCGTGCTCGCGGGAGACACCACGGACTCCAATGGCGAGTTCATGCTGCAGGGCAACATTCCCGTCGGTGAGGAGTTCGTGCTGGTCGTCAAGATCGGCAAGTTCCGCCGAGCGGTCAAGTACACCGTGGCTGCCGAGGGCGCGTGCGCGACGACCGCCCTGCCCCTGACGAGCACGCGCTTGCCGCGTTCGATGAGCGACGGCCTGGGCGTCAACCTGCCGCACATCGCGATCGCGACGGGCAAGGTCGACGCGATGGAGTGTGTGTTCGAGAAGATGGGGATCTCGACCGACGAGTTCGAGCTACCCGGCGACGCGGCGGTCAACCCCGAACGCGTGCACATGTACCGAGCGAACGGCGCGGCCATGCCCGCCGGCACGACCTCGGACGCGGCTCTCTATGGCTCGCTCGAGCGCCTGATGAGCTACGACATGGTCGTCTTCTCCTGTGAGGGCAGCGGCTACGGCGATCACAACACGGCCGATCCCGACGTCCGCGAGTACGTCAATCGCGGTGGCCGTCTGTTCGCGAGTCACTTGAGCTACACCTGGCTCGACGACAACGGCTATCAAGTCTACTGGGAGCTCGACCCCTTCAACACTGGGCTCGGCGACGCGGCCGTCTGGACCTCCTCGGGTTACCCCGATACCGGCACCGGCATCGTGTCCGTCGGTCGCGGTGGCGCCAACGCGTCGAAGATCCAGAGTTTCGCCGATTGGCTGGTCAACGAAGGTGCGGCCAGCTTCGACGGCTCGGACTACACCTTCGACGTCGTCGAGCCCCGAGATCTGGCATCCAGCGTGGGAGAGTTCTCCGAAGAGTTCGTCTACCGACAGCTCGATGCGAGCAAGACCTCGGTGCAGCAATTCGCCTTCAACACGCCCTACGGCGCGCCTGAAGAAGACATCTGCGGTCGCGTTGCGTACACGGGTTTTCACGTCACGGCGAGCGCAGGCGACGACTTCGCCAACGACGTCTTTCCGGACCATTGCAGCGGCGATCTGACGGCACAAGAGAAGGTGCTCTTGTACATGCTGTTCGACCTCGGCTCGTGCGTCAGCACCGGCATACCTGAGCCCCCCAGCTGCACACCAGTCAGTGACTGCACGGGTCGCTGTGGCAACCTGCCCGATGGTTGCGGCGGCGTGACCAGCTGCGAGTGCAGTGGTGGCAACGTCTGCCTCTCCGGCGGCGTGTGCGGACTACCGCCTTGCGTTGCGACCACGTGTGCGGGGGAAGGCGCGACCTGTGGCTTCATCGCCGACGGCTGCGGTGGCTTGCTCGACTGCGGCGATTGCCAGGCTGGCCAAGAGTGCGGCCTGGTCGCGGCCAACCAATGCACCAACACCTGTACGCCCAGCGACGCGGCAACGGCATGTGCCGGCAAGTGCGGCTTCGTCTCCGACGGTTGTGGCGACGTGCACGAGTGCCCGAGCTGCGACGGCGGGCTGACGTGTCGCAACAACCAATGCACGACGGATGAATGCATCCCCTCCGAGTGCCCAGTCACGGCCGAGTGCGGCATCATCAGCGACGGCTGCAGCGCATCGCTCAATTGCGGCGAGTGCACGTTGCCCGACGTCTGCGGCGGTGCGGGTGTGGCCAACGAGTGTGGGCACCCCGAGTGCCCTGCGCTGAGCTGCGCAGATCTGGATGCCGATTGCGGCTGGATCGGCGATGGCTGCGGAGCCGCCGTCGACTGCGGCTCGTGCGCCCAAGGTCAAGTGTGCACCGCCGTGGCGGGCAAGAACCGCTGCGTCGGGTGTGCACCACTGACTTGTACCGACGCCGGAGCGGAGTGTGGCGCGATCGGTGACGGCTGCGGCGGTATCGTTCAGTGCGGCAGCTGTCCGCAGGGTGAAAGCTGCGGCGCGGGCGGGCCAAACGTGTGCGGCCCGACCACCCAGTGCACCCCACGCACGTGCGGACAGGCGGGCGCCGAGTGCGGTCTCGTCGGAGACGGCTGCGGCGGCACCGTGGAATGCGGCCTGTGCCCCGCAGGGGAGATCTGCGGCATCTCGCAAGCCTTCAAGTGCGACGCGCCCCCTGCCTGCGCTCCCTCCACCTGTGAATCGGCGGGCGCCGAATGCGGCGCCATCAGCGACGGCTGCGGCGGGCTGGTCGACTGCGGCGCGTGCCCGGTGGGCAAGGCGTGCGGCCTCTCCACGCCCAACCAGTGTGACTCCGTGGGCACCGCGAAGTGAACGGGGTGTCCTGGTCAGTCACTGCACGCAGTTCTTGGCTTCCAGGACCATGTCGTAGAACTCCTGCCAGCTGAACGGTCGCTTGGCGAGCTCCTGAACTGAGTCGGTGAAAGTGATGACCGCCTTGCCGCTGTCCTGCTCCACTCGGGCGAAGAGATTGCTCTGGTACCAGAACTCGACGTAGGGCTTTTTGTGATCGGGGTCGCTGACGAACGTGAAGCGGAGCTTGTCCATGAGCGCACCGTACAGGCCGTAGGCGGGACCCGCAAAGGCAATCCGCTGCCTACTCCAGACACGCGGCCAGTCGTGGCAGGCTCCCAACCGAGCCGTGCCGGAGCTTGGGGCTCACTCGCCGAGCGGGCCGCATGGGCCCTCCCGAGACGAGTCCTTGCTAGCGCACGTTTTCTCGGCGGCCCACTACAGCAGCAACGGGGTCGTCGTGACGACGGCTCCGACCTTCACCGCGTATTCTGCGGCGGTCACGACGTCGATGTTCAACTGTGTGTTGCGCGTCGTGCCCCACAAGTCCACGTGAGAGAAGTCGACGCTGACGTCTGACGCCGGCACCGTCAGCGACACGCTGCGCGGACCGGTCACGTCGAGGATCACGCTGCTTCCGGTGCGCGCAACCCAACGCGGCGTCAGGAGCGTGCTGTCGAAGTGCAGCGGAAAGAGGTTCCACTCGGCGCCGAGCGCGACGCTCGAGCCTTGCACCGCGATCGCCGGCCCCACGATGCCGCCGTGACCCGACGTCGGGTACATGTAGCCGACCCCTGAAACGTCGTTGACGGTGAGCCCGGTGGAGTCCGACGCCGCCAGTGGGCAGCTCGGATCGGCAGGTCGATAGTGCATCACCGACGCCGGATCGTACTCCGTGATGAACAGCGCTTCCGGCCAGCCACCACCACCTCCGGCAGACGCGCCGCAGCCGGTCTCGTCCGAGCGCTCGTGTTCGTGCACCATGCCCAAGGCGTGGCCCATCTCGTGCAGCGCGAGGTTGAACCGTGGGATCCACGGGCGCAGGTTGCTGTTGTACCAACACCCCGAATCGGCTTGCCGTTCACCTCGCCCCATGGCCCAGTGAGGATCGCCCTCCGCGAAGCAGGTGCCGGCCGCGTTGGTGCGCCAACTGGGAGGCGACGCTTTGGGCTGCCAGATGCCCGAACCTCGTGGGTCGGCGAAGCCGCTGCTGCAGCCCGGCACCAGGCGTTGCGGTACGTTCGGGTTGTTCGGATCCGTCAGCGAGCCTGCCACGGGCACACAACCGAGCGCCTGCTCATCCAACAGAATGCGCACCTCTTCGACACCCGCTATCGCCCCACCCGACACGGCACACGAGGTGTTGTAGACGATACCCGTCGCGGCGTCGGTGACCGTGGTCCACGTCGTGTCTCGCCAGTCGAAACGGACGGCGCTCGCCTTCTCCCACTCCTCCAGCGCCGTCTGAATGGCGGTGATGTCACTGCGAAGGGCGGCGGGCCCAACTCCCGTGCCCAGACTCAGAAAGCACACCGGGATGTTGCCAGCGTTGGGGATCAATCCCCCCTGCCAGCCCCAATCCGCCAGCGGTGCTTGGACTGCAGAGACTTCCGCGTCGGCTCCGCCGTTGTCGGAAGCACAAGCGACCGCCAGCAGCCCGACGCTCAGGGCACGAGCTGCCGCGTGAGCGCCCGCCCGATGCGGCGTCTGCTGGCGCGCTTCTGGAGTATCTTTGATGCGAAGCATGGTCGCACCCATCACTTCAACAGTGTGATGGCCAACGGATAACGTTGGTCACCTTGGTTGTCCGCGGTTTCGTACAGGAAGATGACGGCACGCCCGGCAACCAAGGCTGCATTGGCCGTCGCGGTGAAGCGATCCACGTAGCTCGCATCGTAGCGGTTGTAGGGCACGACGTAGTAGTAGTCCGCCCCCTCGCACTGGGCGTGAACGCGGTCGACGTACACGGCAACTTCCCGCAACGTGCACGTGTCTCGCTCCTGCGCGGCCTGAGCGTCCGTCGGCACACTCACCCCAACCAGCGAAAGAACGGCAACGGCTACTGAATTACAGACGATTTGTTTGATTCTCATGATAACCTCCAAGCTTCACACTCTTCTTCAATCACCAATTGGGTACCGCGCACCCTTCGTCGGATTCGTCCGACCCGTCCAAGCAATCTGGAAACCCGTTGCACCAAGCTGCGAGCTGAACGCCCATCGAGCCGTCGGCGCAAGGCACGAACCCCGCGCAGTTGCGTTCGTCGGAGCCATCGGCGCAACTCAGCCTCGTGTCGCACAGCTGGGATTTCGGCACGCCCTGGCTTCCGTCCTGACAGCTTTCGAAGCCGGCACAGCCGACCTCGTCCGAACCGTCGCGGCAGTTCCTGCGCCCATCGCAGACGAAGCGCTGCAGAATGACTTGACCGCTGGCGCATTCGAAGTCGTCACAGTCGACTTCGTCCGCACCGCTGCTGCAGTGCTGCGCACCATCGCAGCGCTGGCTCTCGAGCACCTGCTGCCCATCACCACAATCGAATGCGGGGCAGTCGTCCTCGTCCGAAGCGTCATCACACTGGGCGACTCCATCGCAGACCACGCCGGGTGAAACGACGCGACTCGCGTCCGCACAGGCGAATCCTCCGGGACAACCCAACTCGTCAGCACCGTTGGCGCACTGGATGGAATCGTCGCACCGAAACGAGGCCAACACCGAGCTACCATCGCCGCAGTCGAATTCGGGGCACCCCACTTCGTCGCCTCCGTTGGCGCAATTCTCGACGCGGTCACATGCCGCACTGAGCGGCAGCTCGTCGCCATCCCCACACGCAACCGCGAAGTGCAACTTGTCCAGCTGATGGGGTGCGGAGCCGTAGGGAGCGTTGACGACGATGCGGATACTCAGATCGTCGTACTCGACTTGCAGCGCGTTCGTCACCTCCGGCGGCAAGCTGAACTCGATTCGGTTGAATTTGCCGCTCGACTTGCCCGTCAACTCGACTTGCCCGATGTACTGGTTCTGCAGTCCTGCCGACGGACAATCGATGTAGAGTTGCGTGGCCCCCAGCCACCAGGGATTGACCGGGCGCTTGGGCAAGCGCAAGTCGTACCTGACGAGCACGGAGGCGACTCCGAGGTCGAGCTCCGACTTCAGAAAGCGGCGACTCTCGACTTCCGCCCAGCCCAAGTTGGATAGCTGCAACGAGTGCTGGCCCTGGGTCTTGTATTGGCTGTTGAGAGACAGCTGCACGGCAGACCACAGTGGGGACCAGGCGTCGAGAGTCTCGAAACCCAGGCTATCCTCTACTGACGCCCCAGTGCTGATGGCCTGCCGTGAGCGCCCAATTTCGTCGCGCGCGTCCGGTGGCGCGTCGATCACCGCATCGCAACCTCCAAGAACGGCGATGAGCGCGGCACATTCAATGAGTCTACTACGTGTCATGCTTCCTCGAACTGCAGTAGGCAGGTGAGCTGCCGGGATTGGCGACCCAGCGCAAAGCAAGCTCCGATCCAACGACTTGCTCGAGAGAGACCAGGCGACCGGTAACCTACGTCAGTCGGCACGAGGACCGCGCATTTTGGCTCCAGACGAACAGCGGCCGTCGACCCGGCTGGGGTTCGATCACCAGCGACGCCTCCTCGTCCGAACGAAGCACTTCGCGCAACCCCTGCAGAATCCGAGACGCACCGACTGCGGTTTGTGCGGGTTGCATCGCAGACGGCCAGCGACTCGCTCGCGCTCGCTTTGGGCGAGTCGCACACAGCCGCCGAGGGCAAGAAGCTCAACCTGGGCGCGCCCACTCTGATTCAGACACGCCGTTCACTCGCACCATGAGCGGCCGCGCTTCGAGTCGAAGGGCATCATGATGGAGCAAGCACTGCAGCATGTGCTCGGCATCACATCGGCCAGCAGCGCAACCACTGCGCAGCGAGCTCGCGGGCGAGCATTGCAAGCGAATTCGGTGCGTGACGCCGGAGACCAGCCGTCATCGGCGCCGCGGCCACGACGAATGCCGTGCGACGACGGATGGCCGTTCCATCTCCGCCGTCGCTCCCCCAAGACGCTCTCTACATCACGCCGCCGACGGTGAGGATCGTGCCCCAGCCAATGCCGTCCACGACGCCAATCGTCGTCGGTCCGGTCAGAACACTGGCGAAGAAGCTCTCGACGTTGGTGGTTATCTGCGGCCCGCCGAAGGCGTCCCAGCTCTTGCCGCCGGACAGCTCTATCTCACCCACGAGTCGGTAGCGGGCCCGGCCCTCGAAGCCCAGGCGCAGAGCGCTGAGCACATCCACACCACCGCGCAGCAACAACTCGCCGTCCGTCTCTTCTTCTTCGAAACCCCGCCCCGCCAGTAGGTTCATGTCCAGGTGCAAACGGTTCGCCGACAGAGAGCCCAACAGACCCGCTTCGACCTCACCCTCGACTTCCGCAAAGCCCTCGGCCTTGTAGCGCCCGAGGGCACCGAGAGACCAAGGCCCACTCTCGAGCAGCCGAAACTGGCCCGTGACCGAGGGCGCAAGTTCTCCGTTATCTCGACGCGAGCCCTCGGCGAGCAACGTCAAGCCTTCGACCGGTGAACCCCACACGCGCGCGCCTCCACCGAACTGGTTGTCGCCCCCCAGGTCGCCGGAGAGCTCCAGCGTCGACGAGCCGAACCCCGCGGCACCGTAGTGCCCAGCGGATGTCCCTTTTGCAGAGTGGGTGAAGGCCCAAACGGGAGCTTCGTCCTGCGCGGTGCGCGACGCGGGAGCCTCCGGAGCCAACCGGTTGCCCATGTCCGTGTCGTAGTCCGTCGCCCACGCAGAGCCAGCCGCCGCCAACAAGCCGCAGCTCACGGCCACACTCGTGCAAGTGCGCGTGATGGCACCACGCTGCCACCGCCCCTTCAATCCCATATTGCGCAATCGGCCCACTCTCGAATCGAATTTCGTCATCTCGCACTCCTCGCGGGAACTCACATCCCCTTCGATAGTATCCGCCACCTCTCGGGGCAGTGCTTCCCTTACTCGACTGTAGCCGCCGTACAAGAAAGCCAACGGCACCCGAACGAAACCTCGTCGAACCGAACTCTTCGGCTCAGCGTCGCTTGAGTATCATGCCGTGTGCAGACTGTAAATCTTCGCGACGGGCGCTCATTCAGTCGGTAACCAGAATGTTTCTTAGCTCGTGCATCAGGGCCCGCGACGGCTTCGGGCTCGCGAGATTCGCGTTCGAACGCAGCCGCGTTCGAGTCGTCGAGTTCGAGTCAGACTTGGGAGGATGCTCAGAACCGAATCGCGCTCCTGTCCCCAGCTCGAGGTTCAAGGGCGAGTGTCGGCGTCAGCAAGCTTCCCCACGACCCCGCTGCAGGGCACTTCAAACGGCAACACGACCAGCGGAGCAACCGCCACCGGCGTCGTGGGCAAACAAGGTGGCGATCGCTTCTTCCAGCGAAGTCCACGGTATCCAGCAACGCGCAGGCCAGGACAACGAGGCGTTCGAACCGGAGCGCTGCGGTTTTCACGGGTTGACTCCCCGGTTTCGTCGGTGAACACTCACTGGATGACGGGCCCGGGGAGAACGAGGGGAAGAGAGGGCTCCTGTTCGCCCTGGCAGCTGCCGCTCGCGGCGTTCAGTGTGGCGGTAGTTGCCGCGGGATGCGGGGCGAGTAGCACGGCATAGGGGCTGACGGCGCCGGCTGACCATGGAGAAGGAAGCGAGTCGCCGGAGGAGGCTGAAGAGTCCCCTGTCGAGGCCACTTCGATGCCGGCTGAGTCCGCCACAGAAGCGCTCGGCTGCGCTGCGTGTGTGATCGTCAACCGTACGCCAGAGCTGGAAGACGGGGAGTGGATCGACGCGAAGCTCGTAGCCGCCAGCGTGCTCCTTCGCGGGTGACGTGGCCACGTCCGACGATCATCTCTACCTAGGCGAGGCTGAGAGTGGCTGGACAGCCGACATCGTCTCGTGGGGCCGAGTGCCGTTGGGGGATGGGGCAGTCAATCAGTTCACCGCGCTGCGCCTGTCGCTGTTTGCGGACCCGAAGACCATCCTGGTCAACTACGACGAACCCTACCTCGTGTCGTTCGATGGCGGTCCGTGGCGGGGCTTGGGCACGCCGCACGCCGACTACCAGCCCGTTCGGCGCTCCGATACGCATCCCTAGGGGCTTCGCGTACCAGACCTATTGGCGGCTCGAGGACGACACGGTGAAGTATCGCCTGAGGTTCGTACTCGATGGCGAGAGCTTCGTTGCGCTCGACGCGTTCGAAGAGCGCAGTGACTACTCCGTGGTCGTGCCCCTCGAGGGCTTTGCCGGCAGCCTGCTCTACGCCAATAGCGGAGACGACCTGGGCCAGCTCTACTACTCGAGTGAGAGACTCGAAACCACGCTCCTGGCCACGAACGTTGCGACCTTTCGTTGAAGCGTGCGCCCGACAGCACCGACAAGCCTAGGTGCCAGCGCCCAGAGACCGCGTTCTGGGCGTGATGTTCGTTCGCGCGTACGCCGACGCCCTTGAAGGTTGTCGCTCACCGCGCTACCCGTCCGGGCAATGTCCGACAGCTTCTGGAACAAGGCGGTGGAGAGAGCGGTCCGCCGCGGTACCGGCGCAAGCGCCATCGAAGAGGTCGAAGAGCTCCAATCGGTGTGGGGCGGAAACGGCATGGTGTTTCGGGTCGAGCTCGCGGACGCGGAAGTCGACTCGGTCATCGTCAAACACGTGGCGCTCCCGACCGGCACGAAGCGCAAGCAGAAGAGCAAAGACGCTTCCCTGGCGAGAACGCTCGCCTCGTACGACAACGAGCTCACCTTCTACGAGCGTTACTCGCACGAGGTGCGCTCACGCGCTCGCCTCCCCCACTTTCATGCGGGCCAACGACTCGAAGAAGGTTGGCTGTTCGTGCTGGAGGACCTCACCAGCAGCGGGTTTACGCTGGCGAAGAAGTCCTACTCAGCGAGCGACGTGCGCGGCGCATTGCACTGGCTGGCGCACTTTCACGCTACGTTCCTCGGCAACCCAGGCGACGGTTTGTGGAAGTCGGGCTCGTATTGGAACTTGTCCGTTCGCCAAGACGAGCTGCTCAGAATGCGAGACCCCAGACTGCGCGCCGCCGCTGGGCCCCTCGATGCGGCGCTCAGCCGCTGCCGCTACAAGACCCTGATCCACGGTGATGCCAAGACGGACAACTTCTGCTTCCGGCTGGCGAGTGGAGACCCGACAACAACGCAAGGCGCCGTCGCGGGCTTGGACTTTCAGTACGTCGGCCTCGGCTGCGGCATGAAAGACGTGATGTGCTTGCTCGACAGCTGCCTCAGCCCCAGTGAGGCGGCCACCGAAGCCCCCGCTCACCTAGAGCACTACTTCGGTGAGCTCCGCGGGGCTCTCCGCCGACGCGATACGTCGGTGGACGCCGCCGCGGTCGAAGCGGAGTGGCGCGCGCTCTATCCGCTGGCGTGGGCGGACTACTATCGCTTCTTGGATGGCTGGGCCCCCGGCAGGTACCCACCAGAAGGTCATGCGGACGAAATGCTGACGCTCGCGCTGCAGTTTCTAACGCAACATCGCTGACACCGAGCTGAACCTGCCCTACTGGCAGCCCAACCGGGCCCGCCTCGCGCAGCACACCGGGCCCGCGAAGCCTCCCAACCGTAACGAGAGGGAGGCTGCAGGGCCCCGCGAGCTCAGTCAGTAGCAGGCTTGCGTGATGAGGGCGCCTGTGACGCCTTGGCAGCCCTCCGTGTCGCTGACCCAACCGCAGAGACTGAAACCGGCGCTCTGCCCACAGACCGGGACAGTACTGATGTAGTGCCCGTAGGGACACGTGGCAGGAGTCGTGTACTCGGTGCAGTTGACATCGTCATAGAACTCCGTCTGCGCCCCGTCGCAATCGTAATCGTAGGGACGCGGGCAGCCACTGGCCGCATCGGTTCGAGGCCCGCCAGAATAGTCCGGGTTCACTTCCCAGGCGATGGAGTTGAATTCGGCGACATCACAGCAATCCGAGTCGTTGTCTACCCAACCTGAGGCCGGAATGACGTTGCCACAGACACTCCACGTTTCACCGCCCTCGGCACCGAAGCCATCACCGTCTTCATCTGCGTACCACGTCTTGCACGTACCGGAGATGCAGTCGCTGTTGTTGGTGCAGTCCTCGCCGTTCGGGAGTTTGCAACTGCCGCCCGAACATTGCTCCAGCCCCACGCACACGTCGCCAGAGTCGTTGCCTTCACAATACCCGGAAGCGCCGCAGTAGTCGTCATCGTCGCTGGGGTCGATGCAGGCCCCGCCGCACCCCACTTGGCTCCCAGGGCACTGCAGTCGGCACACGCCCGCCTCACAGGAGTAGCCGGACATGTTGTTGCAGTTCTGGCCGCGATTCCCTCCAGTGCACGACGAACTCGCGCCGCAGAACTCATCGTCCGTGTTGGGATCGATGCAAGTGTCGTCGCAGTTGATCTGTCCACCGGAGCACACGACCTGGCAACTGCCGGAAACACAGGTGAACGGCGACGTGCACACCTCTCCGTCGTTGGCGCCAGTGCAGTCGCCGGAAGCGCCACAGTAGTTGGCGTTGGTCTGGGGGTTGATACAGGAGCCACCACAGGCAATCTGACCAGCGTTGCAGTCGAGCACACACTCGCCATCGCTGCACAGCAAGCCCGACCCGCAGCTGTTCCCACATCCGCCACAGTGCGAACCGTTGGTGTCAGGGTCGATACAGCTGCCGTTGCACCAGAGCTCGGAAGCCGAACACACGGAAGCGCACTCACCCGCGCCGTCGCAAGCCAAGCCCGCTCCGCAACTGGTGCCTTGAGCTTCGTACTCTGCCTGACAGTATGTCGCCTCGTTGTAACAGCGTCCGATGGCGGCACAGCGATTGTCCGTCAACGGTTCGGGGTACGAGGTGCACATCGTGTCTGAAGAACAGGTGATCGCCTCGCAGCGTGAGTCGTCGGGTGCCGCCTGATCGCACTGACCAGCGGCGGAGCAGGCCTCACACAGAGCGTCGCAAGCCTGGTCACAGCAGCGCATGGCTCCGTCGGCAGCCGAGACGCAATAGCCGGATCCGCAGTCGTCATTCCCAACACACTCCTCACCCAACAACAGCTTGTCCGGCACCACACACTGCCCGTCACCACTGCACATACCGGCGCCGCTTTGGCACGGGGTACCCTCGTCGACGAATACCTCCGTGCAAGGTGCGTCGAGCGCGCACTCACCGGCCGCGCTGCAGTTCGACTCGTCTTCGAGCACGAATTGCTTGCACTCCGTCTCACCAGGGCACGTCAATTCACCACAGGCGGCGTCCGATTCTGCGGCAGAGCACGTTCCCTCCATTCCGGGCGCATCACAGCGTGAACACGTCTCGTCGCAGCTCGTTTCGCAGCAGACACCGTCGGTGCAGAAACCGGAGGCGCATTGGTCCGCGTCACCGCAGGCCTCGCCGATGCTCAGGTTGTCGCCGGCACTCGAGCTCGCGCCATCTGTTTCATCAGAGCCCGATCCGTTGGCTGGGTCGTCGGTGGCCCCCGCCCCGTCACCCTCAGCGGACCCGGGAACGTCGGTCATGCCAGCAGCATCAGCCGCGCCAACAGCGCCTGCAGCGCCGGAAGACTCACCCGCAGCGCCCGAGAACGTACCGCCTGTGCCGCCAGTGGACGACGTACCGCCCGCGCCATCGCCGCCAGCGTCGCCGCTGCCCGACGACTCCTCACCATCGCCGGGCTGGACGAAGGCCTCGTCTTTCTCGAAGTCAGGCCGGTCCGAACTGCAGGCGTAGCAGGTCACAGCAAGCAACGCGCAAACGAGTTGTCTCATGCCAATCTTCCGCTTCGTGTGGTCGAAGTGATCCATCTCTCTTGGTCCCCTTGGGGTTGAAGTCGTTCGCTCGTCGACACCGAGCGCTCTGAAAAAGCGCAGCTGAGCCCCGCGCGCCCCAGATCGCGCGCAGCTTCCCGAGGATACACAAAGACCCGCACAGGTGTGGTGACGTACGCCGGCAGACTACAATCCGTTCCCTAACTTGGGTCCCCGGCCAGCAAAATCGTGTTCTCTCCTACGCGTTGCGAGGACGGCGCAGCGCGTCACCGAGCGCTCGCAAAGGGTCAGCGTGGTGAAGCACCGCGCAAACGGGCCATGTGGTGAAGCACCGCGCGAACGGGCCATGTGGTGAACCTGGTGAAGCACCGCGCTCCCGAGAAGCTCGCGTACCGGGGAAGAGCTCACCGAACCGCGCGAAAAGCACGGGCACGGTCGCGCTCGCTTCACTCGACTCGATGACACACGAGCTCGCCGCCGCAGATGACACTGTCGACGGGATTGCCGCCAAGCTCGTAGGCCAGCGCGCGTTCATCGCTGTGTCGCAGCAGCACGAGATCTGCGCGTTTGCCGGGTGCGATTTCACCGCGGTCGGACAAGCCCAACAACTCCGCCGGCCTCTTCGTCACCGCGACGATCGCCTCGCTGGGCGAAAGCCCCAATTTGCGCGCCGCGAGCGCGACGACGAACGGCATCGACGAGGTGGGGGCCGAGCCGGGGTTGCAGTTGCTTGCCAAAACCAGCTTCGCGCCGTGCTCGAGCAGCGTGCGTGCATCCGCGTAGCGGTCGTCGACGAAGAAGCCACTGGCGGGCAAGGCGACGCAGTAGGCGCCGGAACGCGCCGCGCGTTCGAGCCCTTCCCGCGCAGTCGCCTCCAAATGGTCAACGCTCAGCGCATCGAGCGAAAGCGCCATCTCCAGGCCTCCGAGCGCGTTGAACTGGTCGGTGTGAAGCCTTAGGGAGTGACCCAGTTGCTTGGCACGGACGAACAGCCGACGACACTCGTCGACCGACCAGGCGCCACGCTCGCAGTACGCGTCCACCGCGATGTTGGGAAACTCCTCGTGAACCCGCGGTAGTGTCTCCTCCACGACCTGTTCGACGAGCTCGGGGTTTTCGGGATCGAGAGCGTGGCCGAGCAGCGCCGTCGCCACGACGGTGCCCGGGTGCACGGCGGCTACCGACTGGATCGCGCGCAGCATCTTGAGCTCGCTGTGCGTATCGAGGCCATAGCCGGACTTGACCTCGACGCTAGTCGTCCCCTCGTCGAGCAGGATCTCCAGCCGCGCGCGAAGGGCGGCTCGGAGCTCGGCTTCGGAAGCCGCCCGTACGGCGCGCACCGTCGAGAAGATCCCCCCGCCCGCCTCCAGGATCTCCAAGTACGTCTTGCCCTGCTGACGCGCCTCGAACTCGGAGAAGCGATTGCCGACCCAGAGCGCGTGGGTGTGAGCGTCGACGAAACCCGGCATCAACACCCGCCCACGAGCGTTGATCACCTGCTCGCCCGCTTCCGGCCGGAGTGCACCCATCTCGACGATGTGCTCACCGCGCACGCGCACGCTCGCGCGGGGCAGTGGCTCCTGGGTCACGCACACGACGCGCGCCTCGTGGATCAGGAGGTTCACGAGGCCGCACTCCGTAACCCGGCGCCCAACCTCATCAGGGCTCCCTCCGTTGGGCAAATCCCGCGACGAACGCGAGCATGAGTCGCGCTGCAACGCGAGCCGTGCGCGTGCCCTCGTCGTGACGCGGACAGAGCTCCATCAAATCGAACTGCCGTACGCGTCGTTCACGACCCGCGGCTTCAGCCAGCTCAGCGGCTTCGAGCACACCGAGTCCCATCGCGTTCGGCGCGCTGACCCCCGGCGCGAAGGCCTGGTCGATGCCGTCGAGATCGATGCTGACGAAGCCCACACCGCGCTCGAGTACACTTCCGAGCAGCTCAGTTGGGGCTGGGGCGGCAGCGACGTCCTCGACGAAGATGCAACGGATGCCTTGCTCTTCGGCCCATTTCAGGTCGTCCTCGTCGTTGGAGAAGCGTCCCAAGCCGTATTCGACGAAGCGCGCGGGGTCGAGATGCTGGCGTTCGATCAAGGATCGAAAGGGCATCCCCGAGCCGATGCGCTGCCTCACGTCGAGGTGTGCGTCGACGTTGATGCCGCCCAGCGGAGCCCCGC
>JBNKHV010000051.1:0-2906 GCA_050290545.1 Polyangiaceae bacterium
GGTGGCGGGTGCATCGAGGGCGATACCGATCGCCCAGCGGGTGGCGCGATGGACTGCGGCACGTACGACGAGCTCGGGCTCTTCCACGATGGCAGCACGGATCAGAACAACGACGGTGTCAACGACGACGATCACGACACCATGACGGCGACCCTGGCCGACGGCACCTATGCCGGTTTCAGTTGCGACGATTGGACAAGCACCACTGCTGAGCCAGAGGCGCAAGAGGGAGGTGGCGGCGGTGACTTGGGCGGTGGCATGGGTGGTGGCTTCGGAGGCTTGGGCGGAGGCATCATGATGGGACACTCCTGGCCAGCAGGTAGCGGCACGCACTGGTCGGAGGCCCACGCTGGTCACGCCTGTGCTGCGGGTACCAATTTCATCCAGGACGGTGCTGGTGACTCCGCCACCGTCGGCGGTGGCGGCGGCTACGGCGGCTTCTATTGCTTCGCAGCGGACTGATCAACGCGACCTTGACATCCAGGACGACAACCAGACCCATGTTGACGTATCTTCGTCGGCTCGCACGTCTGCACGCCTTTTCGGCGTACGGACGTGCTTTGGCTATGCTGCTACTTTGTGTAGCCTGTTCATCTGAAACAACTAGCTCCGAGTCGACTGACACCGACTCCGACGACGTGGACTCGGGCATGCCGGACGCTGGTCCGGCGCCTGCTCCGTCACCCGGCACGGAGCAACCCGACGGCGGTCAGCCCGCCGAAGAACTCTCTTGCGGCACCTATGAGCGTGTCGATTCCGAGGAGCGTGGCGAGATCCCCGAGTACGAGCGTAATCGGGACCCGGAGGCGCTCGCTGCGCGCCAATGGTCGTGCGTGTTGGAGCCCGTGCCTGCGACGGAAGTCCCCTCTGATGACGAAGTTGCCAACGACGCTGGCGTCGGGGCATCCGATGCGGGAACCCCAGCTACGACCGTCGTCGACGCTGGAGGTGCCGTCATGGCTGATACGGCGCCTGACTTTCTGTCGGAGCTGGGATGCCTGTCCGACTTCGAACAGCTCTCGTCGCATACTGCCGCTGGGACTTCCGTGAAGGTGCTCGTCGACCGCGCTGCTCCCGTCGACGATGCCGGAGACTTCCCCGTCTACTTCATCAACAGCGAGCGCTACGGGATCCACTACGACTTCGCCTCCGATCCCGAACACCTCAACGTCGGGCCGGACAATCTGCTGCCGCCCGTGGGTTCGCTCACCGAATTCAACGCCACCGAGTACACGTCTCCGTCGAGGCGTTTCCTGCTCGGAGCGTTGACCTACTATGCGGGCAGCGATACCTGGGTCTACGAACTCGCCCCCAACGACACGTCGACCCCTTCGCTCATCTTGACCGCGTTCGATCTCGTGGAGAAGCACACGTGGATCGGATCCCAGGTCAAGCTGCACACGACCTCGGAGGCCATCGCGCAGGCCGCCCAAGAGCTGCCGGAGGATGTCGAGGCGGTGCCCACGTCGGAGCTGGTCAGCTCTGACTACCAAGCGCTGAACCTCGCCACGAGCATCGGCCGGCTGCGTTTCATCTCCTCCGACGAGCTGGAGAATCAGACGAAGTACGTCGATTTCCAGGACATCGTGGTTCTCGATCGCGTTCCGAACGACATCAGCGTCACTTTGGGCATCATCACCGACGAATTTCAGACGCCGTTGGCGCACATCAACGTGCTCTCGCAAAACCGCGGGACTCCCAACATGGCGCTTCGAGGTGTGTTCGATGATCCAGAGCTGAGAGCCCTCGAAGGGCACTGGGTGCGGCTCGAGGTGCGCCAAGACGGCTACGATCTGGACGAGGTATCGGAAGAAGCTGCCGCCGAGTGGTGGGAGGAGCACAAGCCCAGCACCGTTTCCATTCCGAACGTGGATAAGGAGACCACGGAGCTGAGGGACATCCAAGATCTGGTCACGCTCGATGGCGCAGATGCCGACTCCATCTATGACGCGGTGAAGAAGGCGACCGTCACATACGGTGGCAAGGCGGCGCACTTTGCGACGCTGGCGCACATCGAGGGCTTGCCAGTGCCCAAAGCGTTCGCGATCCCGGTTCACTACTACTTCGAGTTCATGAAGACCCATGGCTTCGACGAGCAGGTGGCCGCCATGCTGGCCGATCCGGAGTTCATGGCCTCACCTGAGGTTCGTGACGAGCGGCTGAAGGAGCTTCGCGACACGATGAAGCAAGCGCCGATCGACCCCGAGTTCATGGCGGAACTGCGAGCGAAGCTCGACGCCGAGTTCCCCGGGGTGAGGATGCGCTTCCGCTCGAGCACCAACGCCGAGGACCTGGACGGCTTCACCGGCGCTGGTCTGTATACATCCAAGAGCGGTGACGAGAGCGGGTCCGATCCGCTCGATGCCGAGCGCACCTTCGACAACGCGATTCGCAAGGTCTGGGCGAGCGTGTGGTTCTTCCGGGCCTTCGAGGAACGCCGCTACCGCGGGATCGCCCACGAGGACGTTGGCATGGCGCTGCTCGTGCACCGGTCTTTCCCCGACGAACACGCCAATGGCGTGGCCTTGACCAACAACCCGTTCGACAAGTCCGGCGCGTACCCCGCGTTCTACGTGAACGTTCAACGCGGAGAAGACTCCGTCGTGCTTCCCCCAGCAGGGACGACGACGGACGCCTACTTGCATCATTGGGATACCGAGGGTCAGCGTACTCAGTACCTGTCGTACTCGAACTCCCCGTTGGTCGGCGCGGGGGAGACCGTTCTGACGACCTCACAGATCCGAGAGTTGGGTGCCGCTTTGGCGAAGATCAGAAAGTTCTTCGCTCCGGCGTACTCCCGCGGCACGGACTGGTGGGCGATGGACGTCGAATTCAAGTTCGACGGCGATCCGGGCGAGTGCCCGCAGCTCTTCGTCAAGCAGGCGCGCCCGTTCGGCAACCTCTGA
>JBNKHV010000052.1:0-74974 GCA_050290545.1 Polyangiaceae bacterium
CCCAGGGCGGAGAAGACGGCGTCGAAGCTGCGCGCGAGGACGCTCTTCTTTCCGGACGCCGTACTCTTTTCCCACAAGTATGCACCCGGGCCGCGGAAGGCATCGTCGACCAACGGCGTCTTGCCGAGCAGGTACGGCAGGAAGGCCTCCGTGCGCCGCGTCGTCATCTCCAGCGTCGCATCGAAGCCGATCACGAGGTTCTGCTCGATCTTGGAGTGGGGCTCGCCCGCGACCGTCGCCACCACGTCGCCCAGCCCCTCCACCACGATGCTGCCGTCACCCGAAAACAGAATGTAGCGCAGCTGCCACGTGGCCCAGGCGTGCAAGCTGAACAAGCGCCAGCGGGTCCTGAGCTCCGGCGCTCCCACGACACCGACCAGGTGTCGTGGGTGAATGACGATGCCCGGATGCGAGTGGAGCTCGATGCGCATCAAGTACGAATTCGGATCCCCTGGTGCCGCCAGCGTGACCTCGGCGCCTGCCGCTGCACCATCGATCTGCGTCAACAGGCGCAAGCCGGAGGCGTAGCTGATGAGCGGCGCTTGCCAATCGTAGAGCACCAAGCTGCGCGTCTTGCCTCGCACGGGTCGAGCGTACTCCGCACGAAAACAGGCGCGCTCCGTGGGAGCGAGCTCGACGCGCAGGGAGCGGCGCGCTTGCCCGAACTCCAAGCGGCCGTCACCCGTGACCAAACGCAGCGGTCGCGATAAACGCGTCACGAGCGGCATCAACACGAAGTAGCTCACGACGCGCTGGACGTAAGGCATGCCCAGAACCAGGAGCACTATCAGCAGCAAGCGGTACTTGACGGTGTTCCACTCTCGCAGGAGCCAACCCGCACGCGACTGCTCCAGTTGTCGGATCTGGCGTAGCTCTTGGCGTAGCGCACCGGCATCTTCTTTGGCTTGGGCGACTTTGCCCCGCGCAGCTTCGAGCTGTAGACGCAGGGCGCTCGCGGTCTCGTCGTCGAGACGTTCGAGCTTTTGCTCCGGTGTCAGCGTGGGATCTTGCAGTACGCCCAGCTCATCGCGGGATGCGTCGATGGCTTTACGGGCGCGCTCGATGTTCGTCTCCGCCGCGTCGATCAGCGGCTGGAGGCGCTGGCTCACGTTTTCGAAGCGCTGGGTCACTTTGCGGCATGCCCAGCGCTCGAGCGGGTTGTAGGAGGCACAGTACTCGTCGCGCTCGCGCCGCAGCTCGTCGATCTGCTGCGCCAAGCGGTCGCGCTCGGATTCGAGTTCTTGCAGGCGCCCGCGCCAGCGCTCCACTTCGTCTCGAAGTTCGCGCAGTCGCTGCTGGGTGAGCCCTTCCAAGCGCTGGGCGAATTGCCGCCCGCTCTCGCTCTCCAGCCGCAAGGCTTGCTCCACGGCCTCGAGCCGCGCCTCCACCTCGGGCCCACGTTCGAGCGCCCGCGCGGTCTCTTGCAGCCGGGGAAGCGCGGTCGAAATCAGCAGGTGCACCCCGAACAGAACCGCCAACAGCACACCGGCTCTGAACACGGCACCAGCCACGACGCTCACGATCCTCGCCAGCAGTCCCATCGCCGCGAAGCCTACACCGCCCTGGCCACGCTTGTCGCCCCAGGTCGTGTGCGGTCCGCGTCACTCCCACATCGAACGCTGGGTCCTGGCCGTGCGACGCCCGACGGTGCGACCTGAACACCGCCACCTCGAACTGCGATGGTCTCGAGCGACTCGGCCCCCAGCTCGCGCTCCCCTCGGGGTCCGTGTGCAAGCCAACGGGTCGCTCATCACCCAGCGTATCGGCGTGACACGCTCCACACGCGGTCAGGACGTTCCACTCGCACACCGCGCGGAACGATTCACGACGAACCCCATACCATTCCAGAACGGTATACCCGCCACTAGTGAACACACGAAAATCAGCCGAGTTCTCTCTCAGCAGAACGCGCGACACGTTCACCCGCCACATCCTCGCAACCGCCCAAAATGCAAGCACAAGAGCTGACCCAGCCCCGCCTCTTCGGGCGTCGAGACCGACCATTGTCCACAGCGGCAACGTAGGACCAACGCCTGACAGGTCCTCCACAATTGGTGGACTCGTCCAATTTGTCCCCCCACGCACGAAAGATTGAATCAGCCTGGTCGTTACGGAACGAGCGGGCGAGTCCGTGCTCGGTCGCTCCACAGCGGGACGTACGATGGGTCTTTTCTCGAAACTCTTTGGCACTTCGAATGATGATGATGAACGCGAGTCCTCCAGCAAAGAAGAGGCCTCTGCCAAGCAAGCGTCCGCAGAGACGATAGAGAAGGACAAAACTAGCAGCGCGACTGAAGCAGCAGCACCGAGTCCCCCGCCGCAGCCAGCCCCAACCACCGCGAGCAGCCAGCAGAAAACGGAAGCCACCAGCTCGACGCCGGACAAAAGTGCCGCCGCAGCTTCTAAGCCGCTCGCCCCCGGCACGTCGATCAAACTCTCGGACTCGATCCGACGGCAGCGCGAACAAACCCACCCCGGGGTTGCTCCACCGTCGCCTGCGCCCGCCCCTCTGTCCTCGCCGACGTCAGCACGCGCCGCTTCACGTGGACCGACGCCGATCCGAGCACCAGGTCGCCAAGGCGTCACCTCCATCTCCTCGCGCAGCCCCGCAGCGCCCACCGTTCGTGAATCGAGACGACCGCAGGCGGCCGAGGGCGTGAATCTGCGCACGTTGCAAGCGTTCTACGTCGATCTGCGTCTGGGCCCGGTCACGTCGCGTTGGAAGGACGCGGTGACGACAGCCGCCAAGAACGTGAGCGCCCAGCTCAACACGGACAAGCACCCCGAACTGGCAAAGTCCTTCGACGAATTGGCGACCACGGTCGAAGCCTGGCCCGACACGTCCGCAGCCACCTCGGCCGAACAGCGAGATCAGGCGCTCGCCCGTTGCGCCAACTTGCGGTCCAAGTCCGAGCAGCCACTTCTGAGCGAGGAGCAGCTCGTGAGCTGCGAACGGCTGATGCTGGAGCAGGTGCTGCTGCGTTCGTCCGACGCCACCCCGCTGACGATGGCGCGACTGCGCGAGGCAGGTCTGCTCTCCTTCTCGTCCATCGCCGAGGCGGAGGGCTCCGCGTTGGCCCAGAGCGCGCGCATCGAGCTGAAGACGGCCAATCGCATCCGGGCCGCCGTGAGCGACTTCTTGGACTGTCGCAGCGATGAGCTGCGCGGGCTGGTCCAAGAGAAGCCCACCCGCCACTTGACTCGATTGGCGAACCGCCTCGCGAGTCTCGATCGCAAGTATCAAGCTGCGTGCGACGCGGACGATGCCGAAACGAAGCGCTCTGCGCGACGTGAGCGCGAGCAAGAGGTCGTCGCCCTGAAGTTGACACTGGCACAACTCGGCAAGCCAGACTTGGCCAACGACATCGACCGCATGTCGACGGCGGCCAAGGCAGAAAGCGTTCGACGCTGGTTAGCAGAAGGACACCTATGAACCTACGGAGTCGTTGTTGATGGAGAAACTGACACGGACCATCGTCGAGAGCCGGGCCAAAGAAGGGACCGATCTCGCACGCGCCGATCTGGCGGGGATGAACCTCGACGGGGCGGTACTCGAAGGTGCTCTCTTGGGCCGCGCCGATCTGCGCGGCTCGAGCCTGAAGGGCGCCGTCTTGCGCCAGGCGGATCTGAGCAACGCCTTCTTGCGGGAAGCGTTCCTCGAAGGCGCGGATCTGCGAGACGCCAACCTCTCCCACGCCGACATGGACGGTGCCAACCTCAAAGACGCCGATCTTCGGGGCGCCGACTTGACGCGCGTCAACCTCGAGGGCGCTAACCTACAGGGAGCGAATCTCGCAGGCGCGCGGCTGATGTACGCCCAGCTCGATTCGGCCAACTTGACCTTGGCGCGGCTCGAAGGGGCCAACCTCAGCCAGGCCGATCTCGCTCACGCGCGACTGGATGCCACCAAGGCGAGCGGCGTGCGCATGGCGCGAGCGATCCTGGCCGATGCCATCTTCGACGAAGCGGAGTTCGCGGATGCCATTTTGGATGAGGCGGATCTGCAGCGAGCCCATGCCAGCAAGGTGAACTTGACGGCGGCGTCGATGGTGGAGGCCGATCTCACGGACGCACAATTCGCCGAAGCGACGCTGAAGCAAGCGGACCTGCGACGAGCCTTGTGCTCCGGCGTGGTCCTGCGCGGGGCGAACGCCACCGGCGCCAAGGTCTTCGGCGTCAACTTCGGTCTGCGCTTCCCAGAGGGGCTGATTGCGGACTGGGTGGACAACAGTCGTGGTGCCAGCGGCTTGAAGTCGGGCCTGCAGGAGCTGGAAGACGAGCTGTTCGGCGATCCCAGGTCCCAGGCGCCGACGATGCGCCGCTGCATCGGCCCGGGTGACGTCGTCAAATACGCCGATCTCAGCTTCGACGACGGCGTGGAGATTTTCGTCTCAGGACACCTGCAGAGCTGCGTACTGCGACTCGGCAAGACGGCCTATCTCAACATCGGCGCCGGAGGCGTTCTGAACCAATGCAAGGTCAGTGGCGGTCGCGTCCGCGTCGATGGCCGCTTCATCTACCCCGGCGAGCTCGGGCTCGACGGGCCACGCCAGCTCGTGGTGACACGCACTGGCGCCATCTCCACGAAACTTACTCAGCCAAGCACCCCTACGCGCTTCGCATTCGAAAAAGGGTGCCGCCTCAGGCTGAAAATTGAAAACCCAGGGACATCAACAGAGGAATGACGAACAAAATGCTGAACGACAACAATTCTGCGAAGAAGACGCTAGTCGAGGAAGGAACCGAACTCACCGGTACACTGAAGTCCACCTGTCCGGTGGTGGTCAACGGGACCGTGGACGGTGAATTCAGCGCGCCCGAGCTGACCATTACGGAAAGCGGCGCGGTCCTCGGCTCGATCAAGGTGGACAAGCTGCGCTCCGACGGCACACTCTCCGGCGACATCGACGCCGATGACGTTTACTTGTCGGGCGTCGTCAAGTCCAACACCGTGATCCGCGCCGCGGCTCTCGAGGTCAAGCTGGCCTCGGACAACGGCAAGCTCGAGGTCACCTTCGGCGAGTGCAATCTGGAAGTCGGCGACGAGCCAGACGCCAGCGACGATGACGACGACGAAGACGTCGCGCCCAAGGGCGGAGTCTTCCCGCGTCCCGCTGGTGGCGGCTTGTGGAACAAGCCCGCCGCCCGCAACAGCGAGCCGCCCACCAACGGGGTCAGCGACAGCATGCCCCCTCCCGGTGAGTGACGCGCTGAGGCAATAGCAGGAGGAAGAAGAGCCGGGTTGCAGGAGGGCAGCTCGGCTCTTTGGTTTTTGTGGGGCGGCGGGGGGCGAGGTTGCCGTGCCCCGGGGTCGCCCGAAGGATACCGAGGCTACCACCAGGCGGCCTACGACTTCCACGTCTGGCTCGAGGATTGGCGCGAGCAAGCCCGTGCCGTGATCCAACGCCGCGACTACCTGATCCGCCTCGGCCTGGCCGCCCGCCGCTCCGCGGTCGTCGACAGCGCCGAAGAGATCGAAGACGTCGATCCCGAGGCGGATGACGACAACGAGGCGCCCACCCGCTGAACCCCAACTTCGGTCGAATGGACTCGCAAAGCCCCCGCTCACACGGGGGCTTTTTGCCTTTCGTGCACCCGCACGGCGACGCCGCTGAGCTCCTCCCAGGGCCCAGCGACGCCGCCCGTCCTCACGCGACTACCTGCCTCACTCGATGACTTCGATCTCGAAACGCGGACGCGCCGAGCTCGTGCCGTACTCACTGCTCCGGTAGTTCACGCCGTTGCCTCCCGTGGGGTAGAGCTGCACGCCGTTCAGACCGATGATGCCGTCGACCCAATCCTGCGCCAGCGTCGTGATCTCGATCCACACCTCGCCGTTCGTGCTCGCCGAGGCGGTCGTGAGCGTCGCGCCGGTCGCGGGCTGGGAGTTGTAGGTCACGCTCCCTTCCGTCCAGGTTCCGACGATGGGGCGGATCTCCACCGGGCTGCCGGGATCGTACTGCTGAAGCACGAGATAGGCCGCGACGACTTCCGCTCCGGGCGCGATGTCCGCCAACGTATTGGGTTGCACGAAGGCGTGCTCACGCGGTCGGTTCGTGTCGACTTGAAGCGAGCTCGCGTTGCCGTAGTTGAAGTTGGCGCGGTTGCTGCGCACGAAAGTGTCGTCCACGTCCGTGATGACGACGGTGCGCTGGCCCCCGACGACGCACGCCGGATCTTCGACGCACAGCGCGTCGAAGCAGTCGATGTCGGCGTTGCAGTCGTTGTCCTGCCCGTCGTCACACACCTCCCACGCGCCGGGGTAGACCGTGGCATCGCCGTCGTTGCAGTCGCTACCGCCGCAAGCAGCATCACTGAAGCCGTCCCCGTCCGCGTCGGGACAGCACGCGGGATCGCTGCTGCAGTCGACGTCCGCACAGTCCGTGGCCTCGTCACAGTCGTTATCCACGCCGTCGGAGCAGCTCGCTTCCGGAGACTCGGTCACCGTGCACACCAGGCACGCAGGATCGGCGCCGCACTCGGCATCGGCGCAATCCACGTCACCGTCGCAGTCGTTGTCCACGCCATCGACGCACGATTCGGCTGCCCCCGGGCTGATGCCGCTGTTGGCGTCGTTGCAGTCCGAGCCGCCGCAGGCCTCGGCACTGTAGCCGTCGGCATCGTCGTCGGCGCAAACCGTGTCGTAAACCTCGATCACGAAGCGCGGACGCTCGGCCGCGGTGCCATACTCCGAGCTCCTGTAGTCCACCCCGTTGCTGCCCGTGGGATAGAGCTGCACGCCGTAGAGCGGATCGCCGCTCACCCAATCTTGCACCAAAGAGGTGACGTCGATGACGACTTCGCCGGTGCTGCCACCGGCAAAGGTGGTCAGGGTGCCGGACGTCGCGGGCTGAGTGTCGAAGGTGATGCTGCCCTCGCTCCAGTCGGCGGCCACGCGCCGCAGCTCGACGTCGTTGCCGGGGTCGAACTGCGTGAGCACCAGGTAAGCCGAGACCACTTGCGCCCCCGCACCAATGTCGGCCAAGTCGTTCGGCTTGACGAAGGCGTGCTTGCGAATGCTCGCGGTGTCGATCTCCAGCGCCGTCTCGCTGCCGTAGTTGCCGCCGGGGATGTCTTCGCGCACGTACGCATCCTGCAGATCGGTGATCGTCACCGTGCGGGGCTCGCCGACGCCGCCACAGACCACCTCCAGCGCGCAGCTCGGCTCCTCGCAATCCGAGAGCCCATTGCAGTCGTTGTCGACGCCGTCGTCACAGATCTCCGTGCCCAAGGGACTGACGTTGCCGTCAGCGTCGTTGCAGTCGGCCCCGCCGCAGACGTCACTCGTGTACCCGTCGCCGTCAGCGTCGGGGCAGCAGTCGGGGTCGTCGCTGTCGACCAGGCCGTCGCAGTCGTTGTCTTCGGCATCACCACAGCTCAGCTCCGGATCTTCGGTGATGACGCACGCGCTGGCCTTCTGGATCGAGAAGCTGTCGGCGACCGAGCCCGAACCGTTCAAGAACTCGACGTCCAGCTGATCCCCGTCGAAGTCGAGTACCATGGAACCGAGTTGGTTCAAGGAGACGAACATCGCGGGGTGGTTCAAGGCGCCGCCGCTGGTCTTGCCGGAGCTGCCGGCCACCGCGTAGACCGCCCCTTCGTGGGAGCTCAGCGCGGCGGGTTTCTGGTAAGCGCCGTTGCCACCCGGGCGCCCATCCCCGCCGTTTTTCAAGTACACGCTGGAGAAGGTGCTGGAGCTGCCGTAGTGGCCGTCGATCAAGTACGAGCGCTCGTAGCTATGGCTGTGACCCGCCAGCACCAAGTCCACTCCGTAGTTTTCCAGGATCGGCAACGCGTTCTGGCGCATGTCGATCAGGCGCGCCTCGGTGTCGGAGTCGTGAGAGCCCTTCGAGTACGGTGGGTGGTGCCAGAACGCGACCAGCCAGGTTTGATTGGTCGACTGCAGATCCGTCTCCAACCACGAGAGCATGGCTCCGCCCACGGCGCGATTGCTGTCCTGTGAATCGAGCACCACGAAGTGCACGTTCGCGTGGTCGAAGGAATAGTAGGCTTCCGTGCCCGAGGCGACGCCCCCTCCCTGACCGTTGGCGGGTAGCGTGAAGATGTCGTAGTAGGGACCGCTTTGGGTGCCCGAGTCCGCCGTGGCCGCGTCGTGGTTACCGAGCGTGGGCCACAGCGGCGTCGTGCGCAGCAGCTCCGGGTACATGTCGAAGACGGCCGCTTGATACTCCGGGTCCGTGCCCGAGTCGTAGGCATTGTCGCCGAGCATGAGCCACAGATCCGTGTACGCGCCGCCCGTGGCGTTGGTGTAGGCGTCGTAGACGGCGGCGGCGTTGGCGTCCGCCGTGCCCGAATCTCCGATCACCCACACTCGCGTCGGCGCCGAGGTGCCGGCAGGTGGGCTCGTCTCGAAGTAGGTCGCCGCGTCACCTCCCGTCAGCGTCTCCGTGCTGGAACCCACGGAGTAGTAGTAGCGGGTCGCCGGCGACAATGCCGTCAGCGTCACCTCGTGCTCCGTACCCGAGCCCGACACGCTCGCCACCTGAGTCAGGCTCGCGGGCGATGGGCCGTAGCGCACGACGCTATCGGTGCTCGTGTCCGTTCGCCAGCGCACGATCATGCTGCTGGCCGTGCCGAGCTGGAGATACGGCCCGCGCGTCACGTTGGCCGTCGCCGCAATGGCCGTGAGCACGAACGCCGTGCTCACCAAGACGACCGTACCCACCACCCAACGAAAGCGCTTGGCGCTGATCCATTTGCCCATACTCTTGCTCCCGCGGGAACCCCTAGGCCCCCGACGCATCACCGAATCGTATACCTGACACACAACACCGCTTCGACACCACCGGCAACCGACCAGCAGCCACCGGCAGTATGCCGACATCAGCCCGATGAACTGTGCCGTGTGAGTGACTTTATCAGCACAGGCCTGATACACGAACGCACAAAATTTGCGCGCCTTGCTTCGACCGCTCAGGAGCACCTGGACTTCTACGCTGGAGGCGAACAGTATGGGAGCGTGAACGGGCCACGTGGGAGTTTGAAGGAGCCCAAACTGGGCAGGCGCCTGGGCGCCGCACTCGCGCTATGCAGTGCGTTAATGTGGACGGCGCCCTCGGCGCTGGGGCACGGCGCGGTGCACGAACAGATATCGGCGCTCACCGAGCGCCTGAAAGCAGCCCCCGAAGATGCGATGCTCTACGTTCGTCGCGGCCGCCTCTACCTCGAAGCCTCCCACCTGGACGACGCCGTGCGCGACTTCGAGCAGGCGCTCACTCTCGACGGAAAGCTCGCCCCCGCTCACTACTTCTTGGGGCTGGCGCTGCTCCAGGCGCAACGAGCTCGAGCGGCGGAGGCTTCCGCCCGTCGCTTCCTCGGCCTGCTGACTAGGGACGACCGCGGAGGGCGGTATCGTGGGCAGCTCTTGCTGGCCAGATCACTCAGCGCGCAGAAGCGTGACCAGGACGCATCAATCGCCTACGAGGCGGCGCTCGCGACGGGCTTGGGGGAACCCGACGACTACCTCGAGTACGCACGGGTCGCCGAACGAGCCGGTGGAGTCGAGCGTGCCCTGGCCGTGCTCGACGCTGGCCAGAAGAAGCTCGGCGTACTGGCTGCGTTGGTCGAACGCGCCGTGCAATTGGAGCTGGGCCAGGGCAACACCGATGCCGCCCTCTTGCGCCTGGACGAGTTGATCCGCGCTCTGCCTCAGCCATGTGCGCAGCTGAAGTGGAAGGGCGACGTCCTTCGCCGGCTGAAGCGCAATCACGAGGCGCACCAAGCCTATTCCCAGGCCTGGACGATCCTGGAGGCACTGAACCCAGCCAGACGTCGGGCCCCTGCCTATCGACAGCTCGCGCTGGAACTCGAGCGAGCGTTGGCAGCCACCCGCTAGCCGCCGGACTTCTCAGTGTTGCGTCGCCGAAACATAGGCATTGACCTGATCCGGCTAGCCTGAATGAGCTGACACCGAACAGCACACTAAAACCGCGGGTACACCGAAATAGCGGTCAGAAAACGACCGATTGCCGCAAGCGAGATCAGTTTTGTGGCGACCAGATCCCGCGCCGGGTTCTCCTTTGTTTGGCGCTGGGTCTGCAACAACGCAGCTGTTACGTTCCGCGGGCTCGAGATCAGCGACAGCTGAATCCAACTTCGAACTAAAATATGGAAAAGCTCAGCGCAGCCGCCCACGAACGCGCACGTACGACGGACGGCCCCGTCAGCGGTCTACAACACAAGAGCCGAAGCAGCAGTGAGCCGCGACCGATCAGTCGTGCGCGCAAGCTGCGAGCTCGGCGAATAAGAACCGAGGAGCTCCAACTCGGTCGCCTCGAGGCGCGTGCGCACCACGCTTCACTGGGAGACATCTCCTGCGCGGTGGAGGACTTGTCCCTGTCCGGAATGGCATTGGTCATTCCGCGCGCCACCAGCGAGACGACCGTCGCCCTGATCGGCGATCGGCTGGACAAGCTGGAGGTCTTCTGTCCGGCAGGGCTCATCTACCGCGGCAGCGCCAACGTGAGGCGCGTTTCCGAACGCGGCGACGAGCTCGTGTTGGGGGTGGAGGTTCAATCCCGGGGCATCGACCTGGCCGAAGTCTACCGGCTCGGCACACGGCATGGTTTCGCCGAGCGACTCGAAGCTGCCGTGGGCGCCATCGATGCGGGCGTCTCCCCGCGCTTCAAGGCTTGGGTCGCTGACTTGAGAGCCTACCTGGAACGCATGAAAGACTTCCTCGATCGCGAGGAATCGATGTTGGAGAACCTCGATCGGTTCAGCCGCGAGCAAGCGCTGTGGGCCTACCGACAAGAGACGGCACCGCGCGTGATCGAGCGACTCAATCGCGCCTCGCGCGAACTCGGCGAGTTCGCCCGTGTGTTTTCGGAAGATCAACACCAAGCGCACCGCACCTACTACCAAGCGCAGCTGCTCCCCTTGATGCAGCAGTCGCCGATCTTCAGGCGCGCTTCGCTCAAGCCGCTGGGCTACGCGGGCGACTACGAGATGATGAACATGCTCTACCGCGACCACGTGGAGGGCACCTCACTGTTCGCTGCCGTGCTCAACCTGTACGCGGGCCAAGAGCCAGCAGCTCGGGCAGTGGTCAACCGTCTGAGCTATTTGGCAGAGAAGCTGGAGGCGGCGATCGGCGACGGCCGCAAGGTGCGGGTCGCGAGCATCGGCTGCGGCCCCGCACAAGAGATCTCTCACCTGCTCGAGCGGCGGCCGGAGCTGGGTCAGTACCTGGACATCGCCCTGATCGACCAAGAGGAGCGCGTGCTGACCTTCTGCGAACGCACCCTGGCCCCCTACGTTCAAAAGACGGGGGTGCGCATCGACTTCATCCGCGAGTCGGTCCGGCGGCTGCTCGCCACGCGGCAACTCAAGGATGCCCTCGGGGAGCGAGACCTGATCTACAGCGCCGGATTGTTCGACTATCTCGACACCCGGAGCTTCTCCGCCTTGCTGGCGGCCCTGCACGCGGCCCTGGCGCCGGGCGGGCAATTGGTGATCGGAAACTACTCCGAACCAAATCCATCCAGATACTTCATGGAATACTGTCTGGACTGGTACCTTATCCACCGAAATGAGCAGGAGCTCCGCGCATTTGCAGAGGCCTTGGAGCCTCGCCCAAGCCGCATCGAGGTGGATTCGGAACCGCTTGGGCTCAACATCTTCCTCAATACCTGGAAGTAGCCGCGACAGTCAGCCCGAAGCGGGCGTCGAGTCGTTCCAACAGTACCTGCGTCGCGTCAACCTGGCTGGGGCGCGGCTCGCGTACGTGCTGGCCGCCATCCTGGTGCCCGCCACGTCGCTGCTCGACTGGATGGGCGCGCCAGAACGCGCGCTGGAGTTCCTGGTGCTACGTGGGATCGTCAGCGCGCTGGCGCTGGTGGGCGTCTTTTTGACGTACCAAAGGCCGTTGCGACGGCACCCCGTGGCCCTCGGCGCGGGCTCGCCGTTGCTCTGCGCGCTCGCCATCGAGGTGATGATCCTGCGCCTCGAGGGCCCGGCCTCGCCCTACTACGCGGGCCTGAACCTGTGCATCTTGGCGGTCGCGGTGCTGTACACCTGGCACTGGAAACAGTCGCTGCTGGTCTCGGGCACGATCGTGGCAATGTGGTTGCTGCCAGCACTGCCCCCGTGGCTTTCGGGGGAGCTCAGCAATCAAGCCTTCTTCAACAACCTGATCTTCCTGATCGACACGGCCGCCATCGCCGTGGCCTCGGCCGTGATCCGTTATCGGGGGGCCCAACGGGAACATCGGGCGCGCGAAGAACTGGCCGATCTGTCCGAGGAGCTCGCTACCGCTCTGGAGCGCCTGCAGGAAAATGACCGCCTCAAGAACGAGTTCTTCGCGAACATCTCCCACGAGCTGCGAACGCCACTGACGCTGATCCTCAGCCCGGTGGAAGACATGCTGTCGCGGGAGCTGCCCCCCGGGACGAAGAAGTCGCTGACCATCGTGCGGCGCAACGCGCAGCGCCTGCTGCGCTTGATCGACGACTTGCTGGATCTGGCGCGCTTGGATGCCCGAGGCCTGCGCCTCAACGTCGCCCGCGTGGATCTGACGGATCTCGTCGAGCGCGTCGCCGAGTCCGCCAGACCAGCCGCCGAAGCCCACGACATCGAGCTCGTCAGCGAAGTGGGCCAGAACACGGTCGTGTTTGGCGACCCCCACCGCCTCGAAATCATCCTGACCAACTTGCTCGGCAACGCGATCAAGTTCACTCCGGCCGACGGCAGCGTGCACATACGACTGTGGAGCGATCAGGCAGGCGTGCACGTCTCCGTGACCGACACCGGCCCCGGCATCGCGCCGGAAGACTTGGACCGCATCTTCGATCGCTTCTACCAGGTCGAGGGTAGTGAACAGCGGGTCAAGGGCGGTGCCGGTATCGGGCTACCGCTCGCCAAGAGTCTCGCCGAGCTACACGGCGGCGAGTTGACGGTGTCGAGCAAACTCGGGCATGGCGCCACGTTCACGCTCTTTCTGCGACTCGGCTCCCAGCACTTCAAGGACGAGGTCCTCGAACGCCGCCGTGTGCGCGCGGACCGTCATCCTGGACGACGCGCAGAGGACAGACCTCACTCCGAGCCACCACTCGCTCCCGCCGACGGCGCAGCACCGGTGCCGATGGAAGACGAGGACAAGATCCGCCTCGCCCGTGGACGCAAGGCGTGCATCCTGGTCGTCGAAGACGAAAAGGACCTGCGCGACTTCATCGTCGCCTCCCTGGGCCCCGAGTTCGAGGTCATCTGCGCCACCAATGGTGAACAAGGTCTGGAGCGCGTCCAACGCGAGCGCCCCGACTTGGTGCTGACAGACGTGATGATGCCCAGGATGAGCGGCACGGAGCTGTGTCGTGCCATCAAGAGCGACCGCCAACTGCGCAACACCCCCGTCATTCTGCTGACCGCGCGCTCCGGCACGGACCCCACCTTGGAAGGCTACTCCTCGGGCGCCGACGACTTCGTCTCCAAACCGTTCCACACCCGAGTGCTGCTCGCGCGAGTCAAAGCTCAGCTCAAGCTCCGTTCACTCGGTTTGCAGCTGGTCAATCAAGCGCGCCTCGCATCCGCCTCGGCGCTGGCCGCCGGTATCGCCCACGAGGTGAAGAACCCCCTGAACGCGGTGCTGAACGCCACCCGCGCCCTGGCCAAGATCCCGGCGGACAGTCCCGCAGGCGTGAAGCTGCTCGACACCGTACAACACGGCGCACTGCGCATCGCCGACGTGGTCAGCGTGCTCGAAGACCAGGTGCGCCCTGCCGACGGCGCGGCGAAGAGCATCTGCAGCATCGACGCCGGGGTCTCCTCCACCTTGCGCTTGCTCGAGTTCAAGACGGGAAGCATCGCTGTGCACTACGAGCCGCAGCGAGAGCACAACGTCGTGATGTCGGGTCGTGAACTGAATCAGGTGATTCTCAATCTGCTCGACAACGCCGCCAAAGCGGAGCCGAAGAACATCTGGATCGACGTGGAACAAGTCGGCGAGCTCGTGCGACTGCACGTCAAAGACGACGGCCCCGGCATCCCGCGCGACATCGCCCCCTTGGTCTTCGAGCCGTTCTTCACGACGCGCAAGGACGGCGAAGGGACTGGCCTCGGGCTCTACTTGGCGCGACGCCTCGTGACGGAGTACGGAGGCGATCTCCGCTACCGCAGCCGCGACGGCGGTGGCGCTCACTTCACCATAGAACTGCCCGCGGTCCGCTGAGGCCGCGCCCGGCTAGCTGGGCGAGCGCGATTCTCGGTGAGCGACTCGCATTCGCGCTCGCTCATTCATGCTGCGGTGGCAGCGCCGAGCTGGGCTTCAATCACCGTGATGAGTTGTTTCAAGCTCACGGGCTTGGTGACGTACTCGTTCGCGCCGGCGTCGATGCACCGGTCGCGGTCCCCACCCATGGCCAGCGCCGTCAATGCGATCACCGGCAAACTCGGCCGCCGCAATTCCAAGCGAATGCGCCGGGTGGCCTCCAGCCCGTCCATCTCCGGCATCTGCACATCCATCAGCACCAAGTCCGGACGCAGCTCACGCACCTTCTCCAAAGCCATCTTACCGTTGTCTGCCGTCTCGACGCGGTAGCCCTTGGCACGCAGGTAGTCGCCGATGGTCATCTTGTTGGCCTCGTTGTCTTCGGCGAGCAGAATCAGGCGCCCCCCGCTCGGAGTCACGCCCTCCTCCGCAACTTCGTTCGCAGGCTCGCTCGTGACCTTGGTACTCACGGTGACCGGCAAGCGCACGAAGAATCGACTGCCCTGGCCCACCTCACTCTCCAAGCGCACGTCGCCCCCGAGCACGCCTACCAACTGCTGAACGAGCGCCAACCCCAGGCCCGTGCCGTCGTAACGACGCGAGAGACTGCTCTCCAACTGAACGAACGGTGTGAACACCCGAGCCTGGTCTTGCGACGCGATGCCGATGCCCGTGTCCCACACCTGGATCAGCAACTCATCGCCCGCGGAGGACACCTCCAATCCCACCCGCCCCTGGGCCTCGGTGAACTTGACCGCGTTTCCCAGCAGGTTGACGATGATTTGCTTGATCCTGCGCGCATCGCTCTGGATCACCGGCAGCCCCGGCTGCACCTGACACACGACCTCGATGGCCTTTTTCTCGGCTTGAGGCCGGACGAGCCCAACGCAAGCCCCACACACCTCGTCGAGATTGACGTCGACGATCTCCATCTTGAGAGTGCCGGCACCGATGCGGGCGATTTCCAAGATGTCGTTGATCAAAGACAGCAGGTGACGACCGCTGCTCTCGATGGTGCGCAGAGCCTCTTGCTGCTTGTCGTTGAGCGCGCCGTAAATCTCTTCCTGCAGGATTTCCGACAAGCCGAGCACGGCGTTCAGCGGCGTGCGCAGCTCATGACTCATGCCCGCGAGGAACTCGTCCTTGGAGCGGGCGGCGGCCTCGGCAGCGTTCTTGGCGACACGCAAGTCCCGGTTGGACTGCTTGAGTTCGGCGAGCACGTTCTCCAGCGCCGCGGTGCGCTCGTGCACCTTCTTCTCCAGAACGGTGGCCGCTTGGAACAAGGAGAAGGCATCGCCCTGGATGTCCATGTTGCGCTCCACTCGGCGCATGAGCGCGGCGTTGATCTTCTTCTCCCGCGCCAGCTCGGCTCGCAGCTCCGCCTCGGTGTTCGCGTCCTCCGTCATTCGGCCGCCACCGGGGGTTCGGCGATCGCGACGCCAGTGAACGTCTGGTTGACGTGCATGGCGTTGTACTGTTCGCCATACGTGCCAAAGCCACAGACCTGGTTTGCAGCCATGATCTCCCCCACCTGCTCACGGATACCTCTCTGATCGAGTTCGAGGCCGCGCAAGATGCAGTCACAGCCCAGAACGACCTTGGGTTTGCCGATCGTCGACTCGACATCGGCAAACGCTTGTCGAAGGTTGTCGACGATGTCGACCCCTTTGGCCACCGTCAGAACGATCCCCTCGTCGATGGCGCAGAAGAAGGTGAGGCTTTCGTCTTCGTTGACCTTCTGAATCGAGCGCACGTAGTACGCTCCCCCCAGTTTGACGACGACTGGATGGGCCGCAAACGTCATGGGCGTCAACTTGTCGACGTCGAGTCCAACGGCGCGGGCGTACTCTCGCGCCGCCGTCTCGCCGTTGATCTCCGTGACGATGCGTCGCTCGGGATCGGCCTCGGTGACGACGAGCTTCTGCTCGGAACTGACGAAATGCTCCGTCTTGAATACGACGAACGGCAGCGTCGTCTTGACCAGAGCGAACGCGCAGCAATCGTCCCGGAACTCACCGTCATGATAGACGTAGGTCTTGCCGAAGTCCGTGCCATCGGCAGCCGAGCCGCCGAACAGCGTCACGTCTCCCAAACCTCGATAGAAGGACGCCACCACCAACTCTTCTTTTGCAGACATGCCGTCGATGAGCATGAATCCGAACAGCTGCCCCTCTGCACGGGCGCTCCCCGTCGAGTCCAGCGAACGGAGCATGGCTTCTGCGAGCTGCTGACCGTCAGCCATTTGAACCTGACTCAAGCCATCCAAGCGCCGGGTGATGACCTCCATCTCTTCGGAAGCGATACTGACACCGGTGATGCCTCCGCTCACGTACCCTGCGGGTCCGATTTCACCTGCCGTGGTGCACCCGATGACGACCTGATCGCCGAAGGCTCGCTGGAGCGCAGCTGCCAACTTGCCCCTGTCGTAGGTGGGCGAGCAATAGAAGATCGTCAAGACCGCATCAGGCTGGAATATCTCCGCGCTCAGTTCCTCGACGGCGGTCGCCTCGTCCTTCGAAGTCGACACCCCACGCTTGACTCTCAGTCGTTCCGTATTTCCCATGCTCAGCTCCCTGAGGCGCCATCGACAGCCGGCACCCCGCTCTTTCGTTTTGACAACACGTTGACGAGTGCTTCCTGCAACACCCGAAGACCCAGCGCTTTGGAAACGAAGCGCGTCCCCTCGTGCTGCGCCGCCAGAGCCCGCCCTTCGTCGTCCGCTATTGCGGAGTAGAAGACGATCGGCACGTCGCACATCCGCTGCAGCGTGGTGGCGACACCTTGCCCGCTCAGCGCCGGCATGTTCACATCCAACACGACAACCGATGGCCGAAACTCGTTGACCAAGCTGGGGATCTCGAACACGTTGCTCGTTCCTCTGACCTCGAACCCCTTCGCTTTCAGAAAGTGACCCGAGCGCGTCAGCAATCCGACATCGTCATCGATCATGAGGATCCGCGTACCCTGTGCCGGGCGCCCTGTTTGAGACATTGCCGTGTATTGTTGTACTAGCAGTAAAAGATTGCCAGCTCTTGTTGTGGCCTGGTCCTGCAAGCCCCCACCCCGTACGATGTCAGCGGAGCCCACTCGTGCGACATCTAGCGTGCTGGTGATGAACACTCGGACAATGCCAGCGTGTGACCTCTGACCCAACTCAATCAGCGAGCCTGGAGCGGTCGCCAGCAAGACGGACACACCCGAGCGCACCACGCCACGCTGCCTACCAGCTGCACGCAGAGAAGCGCTCGAGAGGGCGTAGGCGCGACCTGCTGAGCGTAACTGCACTCACGCAACCGCAACGCGGTAGCTCCCCCTCATCGGCAGTGGACCGCGGCCCGCTCAGAGCCCGTTGCGTTCGAGCAACTCAGCCAGGCTCGCGACGCCATCGAGCGGAACCGCGTAGGAGGCCCCACGCGTCCACTCCCCATCCGGCGCCTGGTACCAAGTGCTGAGCACGAGGTTGCCGTCAGCCATCAGCCACGCCGTCTTCTGCTCACGCAGACCGTCTTTCTGCCGTTCGTCAGATAACATCACGCAGACGCCGCGGCGTTGTGCCCGCTCCATCTCGTGGTGCGCTCGGGTCCCGGTGGGCTCCGCCTCACGTACACGTACGATGGGGCGTTCACCGGAGATTGAAGAACCAATTTCGAGTCCTCCGATGAGAGGAATCGCGTTTTCACGCTTGGCCATACCCATGTTCTAGGTGTACGGCAGTGACGACGCGGCTCAAGAGGGTTCCTCAGCGCGAAGCAAACATTCGTCTCGCCCTGGGCCAAATTTTGGCCCAATGGCGCCCCACTTCGGGTGCAAGGCCGCAGTCACTCCCACAACGACACGCCCACGTGCGCGGAAACGTGAACCTGGAGCTGCTGGATGCCCACACGTCCCACACCACCCCTGGGGCTCTGCGCGTGGTCGCCAAATGTGCGGGCGCGATCCGCGAACGCCCGTTTAGTGTCGTGATCTATCTAGACAAAACCGCGTGTACGGCAGGGGCTCACCGGCGCGGAGCTTCGGAACTTGCGAAGGCCGACAAAGGACGGCACACAGGGCCCATGAAACGTGCACTGGTGACCGGAGCGAATCGTGGCCTCGGCTTGGAGGTGAGCCGTCAACTTCACGCACGTGGCTACGTCGTGTGGATGGCCGGACGTGACGCGGCAGCGACCGAAGCCGCCGCCACGAGCGTGGGTGAACGAGCCCACGCGCTGCGCCTGGACGTGACGGACGAGACAAGCCGTGCACGCCTCGTCGAGGTCTTGAAAGCGGAGCCGCCCCTCGACGCGCTCGTCAACAACGCAGGTGCGTCGTTCCGAGGGCTGGATGCCGAGATCGCCAGAGACACCTTGGCGACGAACACCTGGGGCCCCGTCGCCCTAGCTGACGCGCTGCGAGACCATCTCGGTCCAGCGGCGAACGTCGTGATGGTCTCGAGTGGCATGGGGGAGCTCAGTTCATTCTCCGCGGATCTGCGACGACAGTTGCTCGCTCCCGAACTGCAGCGCGCAGATCTGTCGACAATCGCGGAGCGCTTCATCGCCGCCATTGCCGCTGGCACGGCCCCGCAAGCTGGCTTTCCCAACAACGCCTACTCGGCTTCCAAAGCACTGCTGAACGCGGCAACCCGACTGCTCGCCGCCGAGTGGCGAGGCAGTGGGCTCAAAGTGAACGCAGTATGCCCGGGTTGGGTGCGCACGCGAATGGGCGGTGGCAGCGCTCCACGCGCGGTCGCTGAGGGAGCTTCCGGCATCGTCTGGGCCGCTACCCTCGGAGCGGAGGGGCCTAGCGGCGGGTTCTTCCGAGATGGCCGTCCCATCCCGTGGTAGCGAGCAGCGCCTCTCAGAGCCCGAGATCGGGAGGCGCGCCATACAGGCTCGCGCGCCACAACGTGTAGCCGATGCGCGCACCGGCTCCGTCGAACTCCATCACGACATTCCCGTCGGGATCGACCTCGTGCACGATGGAGTCGTTCGAATGGGTGACCAGGGTGTTACCTCCCGGCAGGCGCTGCACGTCGCCGAGATTCGCCGTCCCGTCGCCGCTGTCGTAGAAGAAGATGCGCTCGCCGTCCAAGGAGTACTCGATGGCAGCTGACGAAGCTTGTCCACCGTCGTTGGCGTAGATGAGCATGCTGTCGTCGAGCAACTGGTGGCCGTGATTGCGCCCTCCCCAATCGGCGTTGCCTCCCGGCACGATGTCCGACAGTCGCCACTGCAGCTCGCCAGCGCGACTGACGATGGCAAAACCTTGGCTCACGTCGGAGAAAGTGTACACGTCTTCGGTTGCGGAGTAGCGCAGGGCGTTTCCGTGGCAGCCGCCACCACCGATACCGCCACTGGCCCCGCCGAACTCCTCTTCCGAGTCCCAAATCTCGACGGGCACGCCCGCGGGGTCGACTTCGAAGATGCTGTCGCAATCGCTCTCGCCGTAGTCGAGATAGGCCATCGTCTCGCCGCTGACTGCCGTCAAGTCGTGAGAGCCGGTGGTGTTGGCGTAGGTCTCGCCGCCCATCCCATCCAAGCCAACCCGCTGCAACGCCGCGCCCGTGTTGCTGGCGCTGATCATCCACATGTTCTTGCCGGTCGCCGACATGCGCATGCGCGCGATGCCGCCCCCGCCGAAGTCGTGCCACCAGACGATCTCGCCGTCGGAGTCGACAATGAAGCCCACGGACTGGTCGTCTCCTTGCCAGTAGGAGCCGACGATGAAGCCGGGTTGTCGAGCGGCATCGTCGATGACACTGAAAGTGCCGATGCGGACCGCACTCGTGGGCGCCCCGGTCGTGATCACCTGATCCGCACTCGCCGTGCTGCCGGCAGAGGAAGCCGCGACGATGCGGTAGTGGTAGTCCTGTTCGGGTTTCATGCCCAAGAGCAGCGTGCGGTACTCTGGCTCCGCAAGGTCCACCGGCGCGACCATGCCGTAGTTTTCGTCCAAGCCGAATTCGACGTAGGCGTCCGTGACCTCTGCGAGCGTCGTCGACCAAGTGACGATACCAACCGTCGTCGGCGCGGCAGGCTCGACATCGCTCGCCAACTGCTGGGCTATGGTAAACGCGGCCGCGTCCGTCACCAGCTCGGCGCCGGGCTCGGGGCCATCCACGACGTCAGGCCCCGGCATCTCTTCGGTGCCCATCGGCTCCTCGACGGGATCCGTGGGCTGCTCGGCCACCGGTGGCACGTCGGGCGCCGGCGTTTCGGCGGGCACTGGGTCCTCGGCGCTGGGCATCGTGGACGCGGGCGGATCCGCCGCTGCAACCGGGGCCGCAGGCTCTGCATTGGCGGACTCCGGGTTGGAAGCGACGGGCCCGGCGCTGGGCGTGCTTTGCGCAGGCGACGCCGTGGCGCCCCCCGCAGGTCCCACACTGGGCAGTTGCGGGCCGTCTGGCTCGCTGCTCACCGCTTCGTCCCCGGCGTCGCCCTGTGCGCCACCACAGCCGAACAGCCCATAACCCAACACCACAAAACCAAACCGCATCCGTCGCCCGAGCATCGCCAGTCTCCAAACGATACCGTTGCGCCATCACCCACCGTCAGGCAACCCTGCTCCGAGCCACTGCCAAAGGCCCCGAAGCCAACTGCCACCGACAGCGGACAAATCGCAGGCGGGCGGCGAAGCCGCCGTTCGGGGCTCAACTCTGGCGCGCCACGGCGCCACCAAGGCTGGAAACGGCAAGCGTGCCAGGACGCCGCTGCGGCGTGCGGCTCAGCTGGAAGCGGTCAATTGCTGCGAGGCCAGTGTTTCGACCTGCTCCAACACTTGGTCCACGCGCGACTCGGCCCAATCGCCCACGTTCAACCAGAAGAAGTCGACTGCCTCGGGCTCCGGCGTCGAGGTGCTCGTGTAAATCTGCGCGCTCACGATCGCCAGATCGTGCTTCGCGAGCGCCATGGAAAGCGCCGAGAGCAATCCACCTCGATCGGGAGCGACCATGCAAACGACAACCAAGCCGTTCGGGAACGTCCGCCAACGCTCGATGTGCAAGCGCCGCGTCCCTCGTCGCGCCACGATCGCAGCATGCTCGGCAATCGCCGCGGCGTCGAACACCTTGCGATACGCCTCAGGCATGCCCGCTGCAAAATCGCTGCCCAAACTGTCCTTCGACATGAGCTGAGCATACCCCATTGGTCTTTCCTGGGGGTTTCTTGAAGAGTACCTTCACCGCGCCAACCCGCTCCAAATCGGGCCTTGCCGCCAAGACTGCGGACTCGGTGCCCCAACCAGGCAGTCGCATTCCAACAGAACTGCTGCCACACCACGCCACCCGCTCCCATGCTCCCATCGCTCACGAACTGGCCGACGACGTTGCTCGTCGCGACGGTCATTTCGCTGGCAGTGGCGGAACGCGTACTGCCCCTTCGCCGCCGAACCACCAGCACCCGAGCGCGCTGGCTGACGAACTTGGTGCTCTCGGGGACGGCGCTCGTGGCTGCGTACCTGGTCGTCAGGCCCCTCGTCGACGCGCTGTTACCCATCGCTCGCACGCACGGCCTTCTCGTGCGCCTGCGACTGCCACCGCTCGCCGCGGACTTGCTCGCCTTCGTCCTGCTCGACGTGAGCTTCTACTACTGGCATCGCCTGAACCATCGGCTCGGGCTGTTGTGGCGCTTCCACAACGTGCACCACCTCGATCCCGATCTGGACGTGACGACGGCATTCCGCTTCCACGCCGGAGAGATCGCGCTCTCGGCGGCCTTTCGCGCCCTGCAGCTGCTCCTGATCGCTCCCTCGCCGGAGGCGTTCGTCGCCTACACCCTGGTGTTTCAACTGAACACCATCATTCACCACGCCAACCTACGACTGCCCGCAGCGCTCGACCGAGCCCTGTGCTGGTTCATCGTGACCCCGCGCATGCACGGCGTGCACCACTCCCAAGTCCACGAACAAATGGACTCCAACTTCTCGTCGGTCTTGTCCTGCTGGGACAGATTGCACGGAACCTTCTGCGGCGACATTCGACAATCTGAGCTGAGGGTCGGAGTGCCGGGTTACTCCCTGCCACAGGACAACGGCATTGTCCGCTGCCTGCTGGCCCCCTTCCGCAGGCAGCGGGAGTACTGGCACCCCGCTCGCAGCGAGCAGCGCGCACCCTGAAACCAGCCTGGCGCGTGAGCCTCCGGAAACCCTGCGGCGTGGGCGCGTCAAGGCGCTCGAGCCAACTCAGCTGGCCTGGAGGCGCACCAAAGGCGCTCGAGCCAACTCAGCTGGCCTGGGGCGCAGGATCTGCCGAAGGTTCCGAAGGTGCCTTGGCTTTGCTCGCGTCGGGCTCGAAGTACTTGGGGCGAAACGTGATCACGATCGCCGGGAGCACCACCAGGGCGCCGAGCAGCGAGGCGAAGATGGAGACCGCGACCAACAGCCCGAAGAAGCGGACCGGGAAGAAGGCGGAGACGACCAACACGATGAAGCCAACCACGACGCTCAGGGCGTTGAAGACGATGCCGCGCCCTGTCGTCGTCAGTGTGCGCTCCACCGCCTGGAAGGGATCCAACCCCGACTGGCGTTCGTCCTTGTAGCGCCATAGGAAGTGGATGCTGTAGTCCACCCCCACGCCGATCATGATCGACGACAACAGCGCGGTGATCAGATTCAACTCGATACCGAGGAAGCCCATCAGCCCGAAGATCATCGTCAGCGCCAAGATGAGCGGGAAGACGGCGAAGATCCCGGCGATGAGCGAACGCATCAGCATCGCCGTCAGCAGCATGACGAGCAACCCAGCCAGCGCCATGCTGACGACCTGCCCCCAAACGATGTGATGCACCATGTCGGCCATCACGTCGAGGAAGCCGCCGACCATCGTGAAGGTGCCCGTGTTCTTCTCGGCTAGGTAGCTGCGCGTGTAGTCCAACACCTCGGTCGCCGCAGCCGTACCGCTGTCGGTCACCTTCGCCATCAGCTGGGCGTGCTTGTAGTCGAAGTCGACCAACTTCTCGAAGTCTTCGGCATCGCCGCTCATCGAGTACAAGAGCAGGTACTGGGCGACGAGCTCTTTCGTCTCGGGAATGCGGTCGAACTTCGGATCGCCGTCGTGCATCACGACGTTCATCTTGCGCATGACGGCGGCGATGGAGTTGGTCGTGCCGACCAACTCGTTCTTCTTCAAGTGCTGCTCCAGGTCGTCGATCTCCTGCAGCACCTTCGGGTCCTTGATGTCCCCCTCGGCGATGGCGGAGACCCCAGCCCAGCCCCCCAGATGTTCATTGAGCAGATGCGTCGAACGCCACACGGGTTCGCTCTGCTCGTAGAAACTCATCGGATTCGTGTCCACCACGACGCGGAATGCGCCCAGACCGACGCCCAACGAAATGACGATCGACCCGACGAGGATCGCGCGAGGACGGCGCGCAACCCAGCGCGCGAAGAGCAGCAGCAGGCGGTCCAAGAACGAAGTCTTGTCTTTCTTCTGCTGCTTGACGTCGAAGACGGGCTTGGCGCGGGGCAGCACCGCCAAGACGGCGGGAATGAAGACCAAGGAGCCAACCATGGCAAAGCCGACCCCGACCGCGGCCAGGACACCGAGCTGCTTCGCAGGCACGATCAGGTGCGACAGCAAGCACAGCATGCCGACCATGGTCGTGATGCCCGTCGCCAGCACGGGCTTGGTCAACTCCACGATGCCGCGTTTGGCCAACTCCGCCGAGGTGAAGTTCGTCCCCGGCGCGTTGTCCTCCTGGTAACGTGCCAGGAGGTGAATGCCGTAGTCGTTTGCGACCGCGAGCAAGATCACGGGCAGCAGGATCGTCACCGTGTGGATCTTCCAGCCCAGCATCGGGATCAGTCCCATCGCCACGATGATGGACATCACGGTCATGATGAACGGCAGCAGGACTCCTCGCGCCTGCCGGAAACACGCCAACAAGAAGACGATCATCAGCAAGAGGCCGATGGGCAAGAAGCGCCTCATGTCCTTGCGCATGTCTTTCGTCAGACTGACGCGCGTGACGGGCATGCCGCCGACGAATGCTTCCTCTGGGCCGCCCACTTCCGTGATCAGCGCCTCGAGCTTGCCCACGACCTCGGCATCGGAGGCCTTCGGATCGAGAAAGCCGATGATCACGGTGTGCTTGAAGTCCTTCGAGATCAGATTGCCGTGCACGAGCGGGTTATCCTGCAGGCGCTTGCGGAGCTTCTCGCGCTGCTCGTCCGACTTGGGAATGCGCTTGATCGCGGCCTCGACGATCATATCGCCGTCTTCGCCGCGCAGGTCCTTGGCCGTGAACGCACCGATCACTCGCTGGAGCTCCTTGATACGCTCCATCTTCTTGGTGATCGTCTGCAGCCTTTCCAGAGTCGTTTGTTTCAGGACGTCATCGGTCGACAACACGACCATCGCCATGTCCGTCCCGCCGAAGAGCTCCTCGATCTTGTCGAGGTTGACGCGCGTCGGCAAGTCCGGCGGCAGTTGGTTCTTCATCTCCGTGTCGAGCTGGGCCTTCTTGAGCGGCAGCGCGAAGACGACGGTGACCGCCAAGAACAGGACGATGTGAACCCAGCGAAACCGGATCACGAAGTCGGCTAGTTTAGATGGGTTCATCTAGGAGCCTCCACATTGCTGGTCGGGAGCGAATAATCGAGGATGTTTGCCGAGCAGCCGTACCATGGCTGCCCGGCGATCAGAAGGTGTACCTGAGCTCGGCGTAGCCCGCACTCAGTTCGTCCTCCACCAAGTCGAACAAGGTGTCTTCAGGACCGAAGTAGATTTCTCCTCCCACGGCGCCCGACAGAGCGTCACTGAACTTGTACGAGACCTTGGGATAGGCGAGCCATTCCTTGGTCGTCACGTTCATCAAGCCGAAGGCGGACAGTGAGAGAGTCTCGTGCAGAGCCAGGTACTCCGCTCGTAGCGAGATCAGGTGCTGGACCTCTGCCAACTGCTGAAAGAGGATCTGATTGCGGAAGCGCAGCTCGTCGCCGATGCGCTCGCGGATCACCATGTCGTCCGAATTGTAGCGCAGCGCGTCCACCGTCGCGGTGCCGGCCTCTTCCTCCTGCCAATCGATGACGTAGCGACCCGCGTACTGGAAGATCAAACTGAGATTGCCCAGCGTTCGGTCGACCCCCACCACGTACTGCACGTCGGGGCTCGGAGCGTAGACCCTTCGTTCGTAGTGCAGCGGGTTCCGATAGGCCAGCTCCGCACGCAGCCCGTACTCGCCGATGGCGGTCGAGAAATCTGCCCCGTAGACGTCGTGGTTGTACGCCGTGCGCCGAATGTACACCTCCGGAGGCGGCCCGTTGGCGCTGCTCGTCACGTAGCCACCCAGCGCGACGCCGGGCATCAACGCATAGCCATGCAGGTAGGAGACGGAGCCCTCGAAGGAGTCGAACAAGAAGTGCAAACGGCCGGCGACGGTACCGTCAGCCAAGTCCGGGTCCTTCGTGCTGGGGTAGTCGGGAGGGCCGAAGTAGACCCCCGTCGGCAGCGCCACGTTGTCCGGGATCTCCACGGGCTTGTAGAGCGGCATCCACGCCGCTTCGATGCGCAGCGGGCGCAAGTCGTAAAACGCACGCGCGCCGACGTTGCCCACGCGCCGATCGTCTTCCACGGGCGAGCGGACGCGCAAATCGACGGGCGTCAGGTTGTTCGTGGGATTGAAAGCATCCGCCCGACCCCAAACGACGATTTGCTGACCGAGGCGCAATTCCAGGTCGCCGAGGAAGGCGCTGACGTAGGCCTCGCGCAAGTCCGTGAACAGTTGACGCACCTGGCCTTGTTGACCGTAGCGAAAGCGGAGCTCGGCGAATGCATCCGCCACCTCCCCGCCCTTCATGTTCATCTTGAGCGAGAGTTCACCGTAGGCAGCCTGCAGCTCGGCCCGGTCATAGCCGGGCAACTTGCCGACGAAGGTATCGCTGCGCACGTAACCATTCAGGTCGAAAGCGGAAGCTGCGGCTCCACCTTCGCCGCCCTCGTCAGCCGCCGTGTCCACGTCTCCGGAGACCGCCGACTCGAACAAGTCGCCACCGCCGACGAGCACGTCCTCGGAAGAAGCCTCTGCTGCGACGTCCGCTTCGCCCTCACCTTCCGCGCTGGCTTCGGTGGCGCCTGGCTCTTCAGCTGGGCCTTCGCCTTCGGCTCCCGAGCCCACGGACTCGGCGCCCGCCGCCTCCGTGGCAGCATCGGGAGCCGCACCCGCTTCGGTGGAAGTCGCCGCTTCCGTTGGTTCATCCTGCGCCGCAGCTGGCAGCGCCGACAAGAGCAGGGCCAAGGTCGTTACCCAGACACGATGCACGCGCACGGTCGTGCAACGGGGCAGTGCTCGGTTGCGATGAGATTCGATCATGGACGGTTTCATTCCTCTGGCGGCGCAGAATCCGGCTGAGTCCACTCTCCGAACGCTGCAACCACGGAAAAGCCAGCAGCCGCACTTCCAAGGATGAGCTTGTCGCCGGCCTGTACCTGTCGCTCTTTCAAGAGCTGGTGGTACGTTATACCAACGCTCGCACTCGCGGTATTGCCGTAAATGGGGTGACTGAAGACACCGTTGTCCGGGTCACCGCCGGTGTCTTCGATGATCTTGCGAACCATCAAAACACTGGGCTGATGAAATACGTAATGAGCAACGTCAGCCGCATCCCAGGACATCGCGGCGAGATTCTCGCGCAGCCAGGGGGGGATGAGCTTACCCAACCGCATCAACTCCACGGAAGAGGACAAAAATGTCCCGTCGACCGGCGCCTGACACAGGTGCCAGTGGTCCGGTACGGTCAGCGTTCGGATGCGTCGGACGTGCACGCCCCCGCCCGGCCATGGACGTTTACGTAACAGCACGCACGTCGCTCCGTTGCCGACGGTGAGCCCGGCGGACTTGGTGTACAGGTCTTTGACGCTCTGAATGTCGTAGCTCAGGAACTGGCGCGTCACTTCCGCCGTGCAGACGAGCGCGGTGCGATAGTGATCGTGCATGTTGAGGTAGGCGGCAGCTGCCTGGATCGCCTCCACGTGGCCGACACAGGCTGCCGTCACGTCGAAGGCATGAGTGTCTTTGAGCCCCAGCTTCGCCGCCACCTCCATCGCTGTCGCCGGCTCGAAGTATTGCCGTGCGATGCCGCCGGAAATGACCATGTCGACCTCGTCCAGACTGGCACCGTTGACGTCGAGACAATGGCGCGCCGCTGCGACGGAGAAGTCCGCGAGGCGAGCGCTGTAGTCATCCTCCATGTAACGCACGTCGGTCTGGCACATGGAGAAGACGCGCTCGATTGCCGCCTCGATGGTCGACCACTGGTCTTCCGGTCCACGGTACTGCGCCCGGACGCGACGGATCGTCTCCGCGTTGTCGACTCGGGCACTCGGGAAACTGACGCCCGGCTTCGACAGGTACAGTTCAGGCAGACTCACGATCTGGTTCCGAGGAGTAGCAGAGATCGCACGTCGGGGAGAAAGGAAACACGCAACATCCTCTCCACCATAGATGCGCTCCAAGGCCCGCGCACTTTCAAAATAGTTTGGCCAATCGGTGTTTCGTATGGGCGCGCGGCCTCATCCGGCGCAGGGAACCAGCGTCGACATGTACCAGGGCGCAGGGTTGCGGCAACCCCCGCACACCAGCGCGAGAATCCAAGTGCCGTTGGCGTCGATACCGGCGAAACTCTGCCCCGCCTCGTTGGTCAGCGTCGACAAGTCGACCGATGTTCCTGCGCGGATCTCAGCCGAATACGAGTCGGCCGCGATTTGCTCCAAATCCAAGAACTGCTGTTCGAGCTCTGCCGGCGTCTGTGTGTAACGACTGACCCGAACCTCCAGAATGGAAGTCGGCGTGAACTCGTTGCCCAGAGCGTTCGTGGTCATGTCCTTCCAACTCACGACGATGCCGGGAGTGGCGAGGGGCAACTGAGTTGGGGTCAACGACTGCAGGTCGACCGTGTAGTCCAGACGGGTGGAGTCGTTGGTCATCTCGACTCGGAGGTTGTCCGAGGTCGGATCCAGCTTGAACGCGTGGATCATTCGGACCCCTTCACCCAAGACCTCCCCAGTCGTCGCCAAGAGTGTGTACGTGGTCTCCTCCGGCGCGAACACCTCCGGATCGAAGTAATCCCTGATCCGGGCCGAATCCACCGGGTTCGTGAAGATGGTCAACTCCGACCGCCACACCGGCTCGCCCGTCGTTTCGTCGACCAGAGGCTCGCCGGTGACCTCGTCGACCGCCTGCTCGCCGTCGAGCCACAGCTGCGCGGAGAGACCCATCTCCTCGGGCCGTGCTTGGCGTAGATCCTCCGTGTAGTACGCAGCAGGAGTCACCAAGTCCGAGGACGCGAGATCGTCGTCATTGAGCCCCGCCTGGAGCCCATCGACGTCCAGGCGCCACATCATCAGCGCGACCATGTCGATGTCCTCTTGGAGATTGAGCTCGTGTCCGAGGAAGTCGGTCGTGAGCGCACTCCAATCGAACTCCAAGTTGGCGTTGGGAGCGACCAGCGTCGGTTCGAAGCTGAGCGTGCTGGAAAAGGCGTAGTTGTGGATCTCGTTCGTGGCGAGCAGGAGCTTGCCCGTTTCATCCACCTCCGGATTGGTACAGATGTCGAACGCCGTGGCGGGAGGCGTCGTACTCGCCGCGGGAGGCGCAGAGGTGCCCGCCGGCGTCGTGCCCACCGGTGCCGCCGGACCCTGGGCGGAGCCCATGCCCGTGGGCATCCCGACGCCCTCAGTGACCCCTGTCCCGGTGTCGTCTGCGGGGTCCTCGCTGCAAGCAGTCAAGCCCAGTAGGAGCACCGTCATCAGAGTTTTACAGGAGGCGTCGAGTTTCATGAAAGGTCGTCCGATCTGGAAAGCCGGGGGATGGGATGAGAGGGCGAGCCCCACAGCGTAAGAATCGGGACTCACAACTCGTTCGCGCCAGCGCACGCAGGGTCGGTGACCGCAGCGACGGGCGTGATCGGCGTGGCGTGTTCCGTGGCGCCCAATTCGACCGCCTCGACCTCCAGGCAGTACATGGCCCCATCGTGCGGACAGGCTTCACACGGGGATCCGAAGGAAGCCAGGGCGTTGCACACCATCTCGGTGTCCGGGTTCTCGTCGATTTGGGTGAACATCGGGTACAGATCGCGCACGTCCAGCGAGGTGACGAGTCCACCCCCGGATGCGGCCTGAGCACCGGGCAGCACGTCGGTCAACGTGAAGTTGCGGATGGTAGCGTTTACCTGCAACCCGGGCTCCGTTACGTGCTTGATGTGAATGGGTACGCTCGCCGGCCCGATCTGAGAAGCGGGGTAACCCGCGGAGGAGCCAGTGACGGTAGTCGTGGGGCTGCAAGGCTCTTGCGCGCCGGCGGCGTTCGCCGTCGTGATCGTCAGGCTCATCGCACCCGTCGCCGCCGTGTCGACCCCAATCAGGAAGTCCGGCACGAAGGGACCAATCTCGGTGCCGATGTCGCGCGGGTACGCCCAATTCTCTTGAGGAATGTGCAGCAGGAACGTCCGCCCTGCCCACGATTCGATACCGCCACCTGCAGTTGGCATCGCACCGCTCGGTGTCGTGCCGGGGCCGACGGGCGTCATGTCGGTCTCCGTGCCGCCTGAGTCGTCCGCGCACGCGGCGAGCACGGTACTCAGAGCGCAACAGACGAGGAGAGATGTCGGAAGAGATGTTCGTTTCATTGGGAAGGGGTTAGCTCCTGTAGGTGACGGGATGGTGAAACGGAAAGAGTTTCGCCGGAGGAGGTGATCGCTGAAACGTCACTGACTTGGGGCCAGTAGAACGGTCACGAGATTTGGTGTGGACCAGGCATACCAAACTCACCTTGCTGAGACATGTAGCCCCAGGTACGCGTCAGCGCTTTTGCATTACGCCGTACCACGGGCCGCCCGGTGCAATCGAACTACAACTTTCCGACAACGAGGTTTGGGCCGTGCACGAGTGTGTCGCACCTCCGCCCGATCTGGCGTTTGAATGCCCCGCGCGAGGCGCCCCGTCACGCGGCGAGAGGGCGTCGTGCCTCGCACTCGCCGAAGATCACTGTTCGAGTTCGTACGAATAGAGCACCTCGCCGATCATGGACACGAACTCGACCGTCAAACGCTCGGGCGAAACGTCCACTCGAGCAAATCCAGAGTCTGGCCAGTACTGCTGGTAGCCCGTTTCGGCCGTCGTAAACTTCCAAGGAGCACCGGCGCTGCCCGGCAGCGTGTAGTGGATGTCGTCGACCACGATGTCCGTGAACACGTGGTCGTGACCGTAGAAGAACACCTGCACGCCGTATTCGAGCATCAAGTCGTGCACCAGGGCCTGCTCCCCGACTTGCGCCGCCTGCCCACCGCCGCGACCGTAAGCAGCGTTGACCTCGTCCCCGGCGGCTCCACCCACCACGTGGTGGATGAGGATGAAGCGCCACTTCGTATCGACCTGCTCCAGTGTCTCGATGAGCCAATCGAGTTGCGCCTCGCCGAGCGTCCAATCGTCCGCCACGCCTGGGAAGTTGCCGAGCAGATGGGAGGTGGGAGTGTAGGTCATGACGTTCAGCGTGATGAAGGTCGCGTCTCCCCAGGTGAACGCGTAGTAGTCTTCATCCACGTTGCCGCCGAACGGGTACGTGTCGGGCTCGGGACCCGGTATGTAGCGCAGCCGCTGTTCCCGCGAGTAGGCGATCTGCTCTTGCGTGAAGTCGCCGTTCTCTCCATCCCAATTGCCGATCACCGGAAAATGAGCGGCGTTGCCCAGCGCATCTTGGAGCAGCCGGCGGTAGTTCAAGTACGCCAAGCGAGTCCACGAGCCGTCGGGTGGCGGCGCGTTGAACCCGAATTGGTGGAAATCGAGCATATCGCCGAGGTTGACGATGAAGTCCGGCACGTCCGCCTGCACGTCGTCCGCGACGTCGAGCAGGATTCGCTCCATCGTATCCACTGCCTCGTCGAGATTGCTCGCCGAGACGTCGCGCGGAGAGATGTGCGTGTCCGTGATCAGCGCGAAACGATAGGGTTCGCCAGGGGGACGTTGAGTCGTCACCGTTCCGCGGTACATCAGCGTGCCCGGCAGACCGATCCACGGCAAGCTGTCGTCGTCCCCTGGAGACGGCGCGCTGGAGTCGGGCGACGGCTGGACCGGACCATCGCTGGCATCGGCCGCGGCGGCGTCCCCGGCCGCGTTCATCCCTCGTGGACCGCTGTCAGCGACGGAGCCAGTGTCGAGAGCGGAGGGCTCTTCTGGGGCCGGGTCAGCTTCTACCGCCTCGTCGACGACGCCTTCGGCTCCGGGCATCACCGCCATGATGGCGTAGTCGTAGGTCGTGCCTGGCGAGAGCCCCCGCACCGACCACTCGACGACATCCTCCGCGGGGTAAGAAAACTCGGTCACCTCGCCCCATTGCCCCGAACCAGCCAGACTGACGTAGGCCCGCAACTGCGACTCGTCGGGGTTGACGAACACGGCGTTGATGCCGAACGCCGTCGGCGTCGGATTGAAGACCAAGGGCGCTCCGAAGAGCGCAAACACCCCTGGCTCCGGGACTTCTTCCATCACCGGCTCGGTCGCCACCGGTGCGGGGACATCGGGCTCGGGCTGCGGCTCAGGCTCAGGCTCAGGCTCGGACGACGGCTCAGGCCCCGCTGAGCTCGTGGGCTGCGGAGCCCCCGTGGGCGCAGCTCCGGTCGCTGTCGGCGCGGTGGGCTCCGGCTGCTCTCCGCTGCTTGCCGTCGGGCCTGGCTGCACGGTTGGGATGGGTTCGTCGGGGCCCTGTTCTTCCAACACGGCAAACGACTCGTCCTTGCCGCAGGCGGTTGACAGCAGCAGCCCGAGGGAGGCCCAGAATGCGAAGTTTTTGTAGTCGTGCATGTTGAAGCTATGGTTTCAGAACGAACAGCCGTCGGGTTGGGGCTCGGAGTCTTCGACGTTCGCCGCGAAGTCGAGCGGCAACCCCTCGGCGAGCGAGAACCCCTCGGCGACGCTGCCCACGCGGACCTCGCCGCGGTAGCCGCCCGTGCTGGTGTGGGCGCGAACGTAGAGCGTTTGCGCCGCCGAGACCGCCACGGGGCCGCCGGAACGGGTGAACGAGTTCCCTGGGGCGTCCGCGTCGGTGGTCCCGTTTTCTTCAGTGTGGCTGTGGCCCAGGATGCGACGATAGATGAGCGCACCATCTTGCGACAGAACTTCCCACCAATCCGCGTATTGCGAACAGTCGACGTCCGAACTCCGCACGGTGACGGAAAGGCTGTAGCTCATGTCGCCACCGCTGGCACTGACCGCCGTCACGTGAGCGAAGGGCACCGGGGGCCCCCCAGGCTCGACGTCCTGCGCTTGCTCGACCGCGCCCTGCGGCGGCTCGCTGGGCGCAGCCTCAGGCGGCTCAGGTGCGGCAGTGTCGCCGTCGGCTTGGGTACCTCGGGCGGCCTGGTCACCTCGCTCGGAGGCGCGTTGACCGCAAGACCCAGCGAGCAGCGTCCAGACCAGCGTAGTGCCGAGCGCATGAGAAGGTCTGTAGAAGAAGCCGAGTGTCATCGTTGGTGGCTCGCGATGCTTGCCGCGCCGAAGTGCCAGTCCAGGGTAGCTTGCACCCTTCGCAGCGTCTAGCGAGCCCCGGTCGTGGAAGGAGTCTGCGCGCGCGGGACGATGCCGTTCGCGATGACGCTGTAGAGTCGCGTTCTGGTTGTGACGAGACGCGTGCTGGTGACGACCCTGCGAAAGCAGCCCGAAACCGCGTCGATCGAACGGCTCGCCGAGGATGCGAACGAATTGGTGATCGGCTTCCGACAACTCGCGCATTTTGTCCAATGCCGAGAACTCGGCAGGCGAGCTGTAAGAAACACGAAAAAAGTAGACAGCAACGCAGCGTATTTCGACTCCGCACTCTCGCGGGTGAATGTCTGCCCTTTGCGGAAATTTACCCGACTACTTCGCAACCCTTCGACACCCCAGCCACGCGGCGTTTCACGCTGGGGAGCCAGCCCCCAAGTACGGTGACACAGCTGGACATCAGCCCTGGCTTGGGCTCTACTGCAAAGTCATGAGTTTCCGAATCGCTCCAACGCGGAAGAGTCCGCGTGGCCTTTCTTGGTTGGGCCTGATCGCAACGCTCACGGTGTCGTCATCGGCACTGACCGCCTGCGGCGACGACGGTGGCGGCGAGGCGAACCCCGGTGACGGCGTAGCGCAAACCATGGGCGCCGTGATGTTGTCGGACGCCAACAACTACACCTCCCTCAGCATCCTCGACCTGCCCGTCATCGATACGATCCCGGGCGACGACATCGAGATCTGTTGGGATGGCCTGACCCAAGACCTGCAGTGCCACGGCGTCGCGCCACAGACGGACGTGGACTTGATCACGCTGCTGCGCTTTCCGGCGCAGGCGCAGGCCGAGGTCGCCAACGCGCTGGCGATTGGCCGCGTCGAACTCAGCCAACTCGTCTACATGGCCGACTACGAGCCGCCCGAGGGCTCGGCGATGTGCACCCAGCTGTCTGCGCTGACGCGCTTCGGTTCGCCATTGACGCTGGCGGAGGACTACAGCGAGTCGGGCGACATCTACGTCGTGGTCTTTCAAAAGGGCACGGACCCGGGGGTGGGCGCGTTGGCGATGTCGTTCGTGAACCCCACGGCGCTTTCGGGCAACACGCGCGTCGACGCACCGGCGACCGCATGTCCGAATCTCAGCTTCAGCGCCAACATCCAACAGGTCGTTCCGATCACGCTTCCGGCTGCAGCGCCCTGGCAGGTGGATTGGTCGGGCGTCACGCGCGACAGCACGATGGAGGGCTTGCAGTTCACCAAGATCGACAGCGTCCTCGTCGGCTTCTACGCGAACATGACGGTGGCTGACATCGAGACGAACATTCTCGACATCGAGTTGATCGCGACCGAGCTGTACGAAGTTCCTCACGACTATGCCGTCAACAAGAACGTCACCGATCTGTCCCTCGCCACCGAGCGCACCACCGGGGCCCGCTTCCCCGGCCTGACACGCACCGATGGCTTGACCGGAACCTGGATGATGGCGGCTATGTGTAGCTCCTGCCAAAACCCGGCTCCTGCCATCCTGACGATCCTCCAGCCCGGCGGCTGAGAGTCGACGCCCCTGATGTTGCGACGACATTCACGCGCAGGCTGGCTTGCGCTCATCGTGACCGCTGCATGTGGCGGGCAGCAGTTGGGAGAAATTCCCGAGCCGCAGAACGTCACGGCCAACGTCAGCGTCCAGATCCCGACGGTGGTCGAGCTGTCGTGGACGACCAACGGGCTCGCCAGAGGCTACGTGGAGTACGGCGCGACCCCGGAGCTCGGCTCCGTCACGCCGCTGCCGGAAGTCGAGAGCCAGGCTCACAGCGCTACCCTGCTCGGGCTCGCCCCCGGCACGCAGTACTTCTTCCGGGTCATCACGTGGGACGGCAGCGCTGGCGTCAGCGCTGTGAGCTCGGTGCAAACGGGCGCCCTGCCCGTCGCTGGCCTCAGCCCCAGCGTGCAGGGAGCCGGCGCCACCCATTTCACGCTGTTGCCGTCCGGGAGCAACGTCGTCGTCTTCGGACCAGGGGGCGCAATCGTGTGGCGTTTCGCTGACGCTCAGGGCCGCGCCATCTCCCGCGCCCGCTTCGCTCACGACGGGAGCGGCGTGCTCTATAGCGTCGCGATGAATCCGCCCGCTGCGGGGTCGGAGATCGTTTTCGTGCCGTGGAATGGCCTGGGCCCCATCGCGACTCCAATCTACAACCTCGTGGGGGACTTCGACCTGCTCGCAGACGGCACCCTGGCGGCGCTCGTCAGCGAAACCCGTGATGGCGTCGTCGGCGACGCCATCGTCGAAGTCAGGGGCGGTGTGCCCAGCACGGTGTGGAGCAGCTGGAGCTGCTTCGATCCGGCAACCGACGTCGGTGACGCCATCATCCCCGGCTGGAGCGGGGCGAACGCCCTGGATTACGAGCCCCCCCCTCAAGACACCTACGTCGTGGGGCTGAAGAACCTGAGTAGCATCGCCAAAGTCAACCGCCAGGGCAGCTGTGATTGGGTGCTCGGGCAGAGCGGGGCCACGCTCAGCTTCGCCGCAGAGGCCACGCCTTTTGCCCACCAGAGTGGGTTTCGCCTTCTGGGCGACCGCATCACCGTCTTCGACGACGAAGGAGCTGGCACGCCCCGAGTGGTGGAATACCTGATCAACCCTGCCGAAAGCACCGCCACGCAGAATTGGCAGTACCTGGCTCCGGCCGGTGTCGTCGGTGCCGCGGGCGGCGAACCGATGGGCGTGAGCGCGAGCCAGATAGCCGTCAATTGGGGCCAAGCCGGCCAGGTCGAACTGATCACCCAATCGGGCAGTCAAGGCTGGCTGCTGAGCGCTGGCGCGGCTACCGGCTTCGGTGAGGTCGCGCTGGATCTGAACGCCCTGTGATGGTGATAGCAGCGATGAACGAGAAACAGAATCGGGCAAGGAGCCCCCGCACCGCAGCCATCGCCGCAGCCTTGTGCACTCTGACCGCCAGCCTCACCGCTCACGCCGGTGGCTTCTACGCAGGCGTCAAAGGAGCTCGAGCTGCCGGCAGAGGAGGCGCCTTCACCGCGCGAGCCGACGATCTGTCCGCGGTGGCGCTCAATCCTGCGGGCATCGTCAAATTGCGCTCGACGACACTGCACGCGGGCAACCGCTTCTCGCACAACACGCACACGTTCACTCGAGCCCCAACCTTGGATTGGGGCAACAGCGTCAACGGTGTGCCGCCCTACGTCGAGTTCGACGGCGTCGAAAACGCGACGCCGTTTCAGCCCCTCGACCCGATCCTCGGAGTCTCAACGACGCTGGGCCTGTCCGACTGGGCGTTTGCGGTCGTGGCGTACGCCCCACCCGGCGTGGCGCGGCAAGAGTTCCCAGCGGATGGCGGTCAGCGCTACATGATGATCAGTCGCAACGCGATCATGGTTCACTACGACCTGACCGCCGCTTGGCGCGCGAGCGACAGCTTCGGGATTGGGCTGAGTCTGCAAACCGTCGCCGTACCAGAGCTGGAGTACTCCCTGGCCCTCGACGGCAATGCGGGCAGCGGCGTCGCCACGAACCCCGTTTCCAGCCCCTTCGACATGCAGGCCACCATTTCTGGCTCGGATTACTTCACGCCTCAGGCCATCTTGGGTGCTTGGTACAAGCCCGCGCCGTTTCTCGAGTTTGGCCTTTCAGGTCAGGTCATTCCGACGCAAATCGAGGCTCAGAGCAAACTCGAGATCGAACCGTTGGGAGAATCCTTGCGTCAACGCGCCGAAGCACTCGGGACGGAGATCGGCTGGTTCCGCAACGACTTGCCCTCGGACAACGACGTCACCCTGACCTTACCTCTGCCCATCACCGCGCGCGCCGGCGTGCGCTACATCGGGCTGTCGGGTGCCCGCGAGAGCTTCGACGTCGAGTTCGACGTGCAGTACGAATCGTGGTCGCGGGTGGAGTCGTTCACTCTGAACAGCAATGGGCTCAGCGCCGATCTCTGGGGCACGCGTGTGCCCGTCGACGTGATCGAGGTGCAGAAGCAATGGCAGGACACCATCTCGCTGCACCTGGGTTCGGACGTCGTGCTGGCGCAGGACCTGCTGACGCTGCGCGGCGGTGCGTATTGGGAGGCCCCCGTCGCCGATCCGGCCTACGCCAACGTCGACTTCACCAGTGGTGAACAGTTGGGGGGCGCATTGGGAGCCTCCATCGAGCTCGGCGACATGGAGATCGCCCTGGTCTACGACTATCGGCATCAGCTCCCCGTCGAAGTGACGGAAGCCGCGGGAAAGGTCACGCAAGAAGTGCCGGGGTCGTTGTGCCCTGCACCGTACGATGACCCGAACCTGTGCGCGGAACCGTACCTGGGACAGCGATCGCCAACGGTGAACGCCGGTATTTACCGAGCTCACACGCATGCCGGTTCGATTGACGTTTTGTATCGATTCTGAACCGCCCGGCGGAACTCGGGGGAACCTCGACGTCGAATTATCTGATGTGGATAGATTTCCCACACGGAGCTGAGGGTTTTTGGCGGTTGTGGGGAATGTGCGGGCATCTGCTTCGTACAATCCCTACGTTGGATGTCAGTGCCTGGGGACGAATGCGCCCCTTGCCGGGCGCCGATGGTTGCGTCCACCGTACCCATCGAGCTCCCAGCCAGCACACCGAACCTCAAGCTGAAGAAGAAGCCGCATGAAGAAGAAAGCTTTTCTGATCCTCTCCGGACTGCTCGCGAGCCTGTCCCTCACCTCCTTGGTCATCGCCGGGCCGTTGGGCTCGGGCAAGTACTCGAGCATGAGCATGCTGCTCGAGAAGACGATCCTGAAAGTCGACGTGCTCACGCTCAACGTGGTGGTGGATCAGAAGACGCAGGGCCAGTTGAAGGACTTGATCCAGGGCCAGCCGTACTCGAAAGAACTCGGCGACAAGGCCGCAGCCATCGCGATGAAGTCCGAGGACGCTCAGGTGGTGCTCAAGTTCGAGCGTGATGTTTCTCTCGACCGCTGGTTCGACGCCGTTTTCGAGAATCTCGACCAGGCACAGAAGCACGGTCTCATCCCCAAGGACGTGAGCACCAAGGTCAAAGGCAAGCTGAAGGCGGAGTTTGCCAAGATCGAGGATCGGGGCTACGAGGAGAACGACAAGGTGATCTACCGCGTCAAGGCGAAGTCCCTTGAGGTCAAAGCCGTGTCCGCCGCCGGCCAGACGCTCGTCAGCTTCACCGACAACGACAAGAGCGCCCCGGGCGTCGTCCTGGCCAGCTACCTCGCGCCGGGCAGCGACTTCCGAGTGCCCTTGCTCAAGTCCCTGTTCAAGTGAGCGAGCGAGGCTCATGCCCCAATCAGCCCCGTCCCTCGTCCAGAGCGGCCGGGGCTTTTCCTATGACTTCGCCCGCTTCGCGGCCAGAAAGCCCCCAGCGCAGCAGGGCACGGCACCCCACCCAATCGATTTGCACGAGGTCGCACAATTTCACACCTCGAAACCCCATCGGGAAGGCCCTCTTGCACGACGAAACACGCCGTGCTTGGGAGGAAGAATCCCCGGGCGGCTGTCGTAGGACAGAGCGCTCGCCAGCCTGGAGAAAGCAAATGAACAGTCGAATCTCACGAAAAGCGATAACACTCTTCCTTTCGGCAGCAGTCGGCCTCGGGCTCTTGGCCCCCACCGAGCGCGTGGACGCTGGCCCCGACGCCAAAGGCATCATGCAACAGGTCTCCGAGACGCGGAAGCTCGACGCCTCTCAGGCCGTGGTCAAGATGACCATCGGCGGCAAGGACGGCAAGAAGCGGGAGCGCAAGCTCTCGATGGCGAGCAAGCTCGTCGATGGCGGCAAGACTGAGAAGCGCATTTACCGCTTTCTGGATCCTGCCGACGTGAAGGGCACCGGCGTGCTCGTCTTCGACTACGCGGACAAGGACGACGATATGTGGATCTACCTTCCCGCTCTACGCAAGACGCGCCGCATCGTGAGCTCCCAACGCTCCAAGAGCTTCATGGGCAGTGAGTTCTCTTACGGAGATCTGAACATCCCCGCTCTGGATGACTACAAGTACAAGCACCTGAAGTCCGAGAACGCCGGTGGTGAGGACTGCCACGTGATCGAGGTGTTGCCCAAGAACGACAAAGTGGCAGAGAGCGAAGGCTACTCGAAGAAGATCTACTGGGTCAGCAAAGCCAAGAACACCATCCGCAAGGGCGTCTACTACGACCTCGATGGCGAAGAAGTGAAGGAGCTGACCACCAGCGACGTGAAGCTGCTGGATCCGAAGCACAAGCGTTACCGTCCGATGAAGATGGTGATGAAGAACAAGGCCAACCATCGCGAATCGACCTTCGAGACGCAGAAGGTCTCCCTCGACGCACCGAAGGACGACTTGTTCACGACCAGCTACCTCGAGCGGCAGTAGGCGCTCGGCACTCGTTCGCTCCTTCTGACGAGCGCGACCACCCCCGGATGGGCCCAGCCCTTCGGGGGTGTTTCGTTGGTGGCGCCGTCAGAGGTACTGCTGCGTCAAACGCCGGCAGTCCACCCGCGCCCCAAGCCCGCGGCACATCAAGAACGTTCCGCTCAGCTTGCGCTGGAAGAAGACCAGTGCCGGTGGCGGCGGTTTCAGCTCCGCGCGGAGCCGCATCGCCTCCGGCGTCAAACGCCGATAGCGCTCGGGCAGGTCACTGGTGCCGAAGTCGTAGGCGCCCGCGTTCGCGAACACGGCATGAGTGACGTGCGCCATGCGCGTGATCAGATCTTTGGCCGCATCGCTCATGTCGCTGGAAATGAAGCCACCAGACAGCAGAGCCTCTCGCAGAGCGGCCTGTTCGCCCGAAAGCAGCGCGCGGAGCACACGCCGATAGATCGCCTGGTACGCCGGTTCGAGCGCGCGCGTCGCTCCGAAGTCGAAAAGCACGAGCTGTCGCCGGTATTGGTCGAAGTGAAAGTTCGATAGGTTCGGATCGGTCTGCACCAAACCGAACTCGAAGAACTCACGCAGGAGCAGCTCGATGAGCTCGGCACCAACGGCATCCCGCTGCTCTTGGCGGGCCTGCTTCTGCCAGGTCGCGATCGGCGTCGCATCGACGTACTCCATCGCCAGTACGCTTGCGGTCGTGAGATCCGCGTAGCCTTCGGGCACTCGCACGTTGGCAACTTTGCCGATCGACTCGCGGTACTCCTGGAGCTTTTCCAACTCGCGCTGGTAGTCGACCTCTTCGTGAAGCTGCCGCTTGATCTCTTCGGTCAGTTCGCCGAGATCGGCGGCGATGGGAATGATGCGGCTGAGGTTGAGCAGCGCCGCCAGGTTATCGACGTCGCTGTCGATACTGCGGGCGACGCCGGGGTACTGGATCTTCAGCGCCAAGCGACGCCCGTCTGCGGCCGTTGCCCGGTGCACTTGGCCGATGGAGGCGGAGGCGATCGGCTCGAACTCGAAGCTGAGGAACTTGTCGCGCCAGTCCTTGCCGTAGGCCGCGCTGAGCACCTCGCGGACCTGGCTTTGCGGCATCGTGTCGGCGTTGTCGCGCAGCACCGCCAGCGCTTCGGCAAACTCTTTGGGCAACAGGCTATCGCCCTCCAAAGACAGCATCTGACCCAACTTCATCGCCGCTCCGCGCAGGCGCGACATGCGGTCCGCCAGGATCCTGGCGTTGTCCAACGTCAGAAGGGCGTGGTGTTCGCTTTCCGAGCGCCCCAGGAGGCGTTGTGTGGCCTCGCGGGCTCCGCCTGCGGCCAGGCGCGTCGCTGCGTTGCCCAGGTGCCACAGGCGACTCAGGCGCCCCGCAGGCACCCGAGACTTCCGCGACTCATCCATGCCCACGATCTGGTGGTGCGGTGCGTCGAAGACAAGGGGCGCGACGAAGATAGATCGACAGCGAGTACCGCCCTGCCCGGCCGAGGGCCTGGCTCCCCAACCGCTGGCGCCGCGAGCGGCTTGCCGCCATCGCCCGCGACCATCGACCGCTGGAAACCGGCAACGCAGCGCTACTTGCTACCCGGGATACGGCTCACGCAGCCGAATTCCACGTTCAGCTGGCCTTGGTTTTCGTAGTCGTCCTTGATGCTTTGGCACACGGCATCACACATGTGAATGACTGACGGGTTCTCTTCGTCGTCGTAGTACCAAGCGAACGGCTCGGTGCAGCTGGGATCGTAGATGAACGGAGTCTCGCCGAGGGTGTTGGTGTAGTTGACGTTGACCTTCGTACTGTCGAACACCTCCCCGTCTGGAGGCGTCGGGATCTCCAACTCGCAGGAGAAGCTGTTCTCTCGAATCGAGTCGATCACCGCCCTGAAGTCAGCAGAAGTCTGCGCTGGATTGCTGGTATCGATCAGGAAGGCCTCACCGGTTCCACCTGCAGCAGCGATCGCGTGCAGATTGTCGATGCCATCCGTGGGCGGGTCCGGATCCTCATCCGTCACTGGGTTGCCTAGACCGATGACATAGGTCGGGGTCTGTGCGGCCACCGCTTGCACGATGCCAGCCACGTTGTTGATGTCGTCCTGTTGGTCAGAACACAACGCGGGTTCGCCATCAGTGACCAGCACGATGACGTACTTCGCGTTGGGCTCGGTAGCGCGCATCCCTTCGATTGACGCGATCGTGCCCTCGAGCGCGGGACCGGTCGGCGTGCCCAAACGCCAATCGTCGTCCCCCACCGGGGTCACCGCATCGATGGCCGCCCCAAAGGCATCCGACGGTAGCTCAGTCAGGCCCACGTCCGGCTGCTCGTAACCAGCAGCATCACAACTGCCGGCACCTCCCCCAAGCGCACCGCCTCCAACCGCACCGCCTCCAACCGCACCGCCTCCAGCCGCACCGCCTCCAACCCCAAGTCCCCCCCCAGCGCCAACCAGGTTGGCCTGGTCGTTGGGAAAGAAGGTGAGCGTTGCCGATACACCGGCGGAAGTCGTATCCGCGAAGAACGCCTTGGTCGCCGCAACGACGGGGTCCCACTTGAGGGCTCTGGAATAGTACGGCTCGAAGTGTGAGCCCATGCTCGCGGAAACGTCGAAGGTGAACGCCAAGACGACGCCGACGAGAGACGTACCCATCGACGACGATGCGCACTCGGCATTCTGCTCTTCGGCAGGAACGACGTCGACTTCCTCGATGAACTCGTCTCCTCCGAGGACGTCGGAGTTCTCCGGCGGTATCACTGCCACCGCGGGGTTGGGGATCTGGCCCGTGCTACCGGACACGTCGTTGCCCGCGCCGTCCTCCATCGGTTGATTTGCAGCCGATGCAGTCACGAGCTGACCGGGCACGTTCATCTGGGTAAGCCCGACGCCTTCGTCGGATCCGGAACAGCCCCAGACGAGAGTCAGCACAGCAATGGTTGAAGACTTGAAATGGGTCATGGGTGCAGGCCTCCTGAAGAGGGCGCTCTCATGAGCGCCAGCGGTGCTCAGACAGCGGTTGCCACGTGCCGTAATCTTCAAACCGCTTCCGCAGTCTGAGCGCACCCGCCGAAGAGTTAACCTCCTTTTGTCACACCAGACGCACAATACGGAACGGTGACAGGGGCGCTACAAAACTCCCAACCCGCTTTAGCCGCCCCGCGTTAACAACCTAACACCATGCGTCAACAAAGGGTGCAAACATGGAACCCACACGACAAGGCATGACAACAGCCACGACAAGGCATGACAACAGCCACGACACACCGCGTCGCAGTCCGCGCCGCGGAAGACGCCCCACTGGTCACCCGAAGGCATGGGCTTCCGTGGCGAGCCGCGATGAAACGCGGCCCCGCTTCCGCCATTTCCGAATCAACGCGCCGCAGCAACGTTGGCGAATGCTCATCCCGGACGCGGTCCTCAACGGATACCCAGCGCGACCTGTGCCAGGACGTCAGCAGCACCGCGGCGCCTTCGACACGGTGCGCAACGCCGCGTTCGCAGGGATCACCCCCCGGAGTCCGCCCCCGTCGCGGCCCGCCACGCCACAAGCGGCCGCCACGCCACAAGCGGCCCGCCACGCCACAAGCGGCCCGCCACGATGCGACGCGCGGCCCGCCACGATACGCCGACTCGCACGCTATGAGGCGCGAGTTCGTCGCAGGGCGCGCGGTGGGCCACACGCCACGTCCGTTCGAGGCCCGCACGAGCCTCTCCAGCCTCCGCTCCACGAGAGCAGCCCTCGACGGCGGCCGCACGAGCGGCGACACGCTGACCGCACGAGCCCGCGACATGCCGACCGCACGAGCGGCGACACCGACCCGCTCAGGACGCCGACTTCACCTGTGCCGGCGGCGGCGCGTCCTGCGACTGGGGCGCGGGCATGGGAGCCGGCTCGAGAGGAGGCAGGAAGGTCTCGTAGAAGAAGGCGCAGTCCTTCCGGATCCGCTCCTCCGACAAGCCGAACTTGGCGAGGTCGTACTTGTGACCGGACTCGTAGGCGCGCTGCTTGTCAGCACGCTTCTTCACCGTCTGTCGGAGTTCTGGCGTCATCTCTTGGCCCAAGAACTCGCACATCTCCTCCATCACGGTGTCGAAGTCCTGCATCATGCGGTCGTAGCGCACGACGTAGACGCGACTCTTGTCGATGCGCCCGTTCATCCAATCGTCGTGAAAGCGCTGCAGGAGCGTGACGAAACCGTTGTACATGCGGTCGAACCAGCGCTGACGGACCTCTTCAGGCTTCTTCCAGAAGCCGAAGGCGCGATCCAACACGCCGACCACCAAACTCATCGAAGAGGGAAAGACCGACAGTGGGTCCCGCGCCATGTACAGGATTTGCGCTTCGGGGAAGCGTGCCATGAACTGCGGCAGGCGAACAGACAGCGAAAACAGTTTGGCGATGTTGCGGTCGGTCCGTTGCAGCGCAAGGCTGCGGACCCACAGCGTCTCGAGCCACTTGAAGTCACGCGCGGACGTATCTCTCACCTTCGGGTCGACCAGGTACATCAAGTCCTCTTCGTCGAACGCGAGGAAGAAAGCCCAAGCGAAAAAGCCGTCGAGGTAGCGGAAGAGAACGCCCACGTCGTCCGTCTCGACGGACGTGAGGCTCGTTTCGTGAGCCTCCGTCGAATGGAACTTCGCAGGGCTCACCTTCTCCAGAAGCGGCAAGAACGGTTTGAACACCTTCTGCAGCAACAATGACGGGTACAGCATCAAGAACAAGTTCATGCCCTTGCCGAAGCCGTTGTCGGAGAGGAAGCGCTGCAAGAAGGTCGTGCCCGTTCTGGGGTTGCCAACCAACACGATGGGGCGGTTGGCCTTGACGCGCCTCAAACTCGGAAACAGCAGATGGTCGAGGAGCATGAAGAAGCCGACGACTGTTCGCAGTGTCGCGAACGCCATGCCCACGATCAACGGGACGACGTAGAGACCATGTGCCCGCCGAAGCGCGCCGTAGATCTTGACCATTCTCGAAAACGTACTGTTCATGCTGCTCTCTGCTGTGCTGCTCTGTGCTGTGCGGTCCTTTGGACTGCAGCTCTTGGTGGGCGTTCAGACGCCCCATTGCGTTCGATTGTCAGGAGGCGACGGAGCTTCGGGGGGCTTCGTCTTCGGCGATCACGCCGCGCGAACGCAGCTCCGTGATCACGACGTCCACTAGGTCGCTGGGTGTGCGGTCGCTCGTGGGAAGGTGGATGTCCGGGTCCAGGGGTGCTTCGTAGGGCGAATCGATGCCAGTGAAGTTCTTGATTTCGCCCTTCGCCGCTCGGGCGTAGAGCCCTTTGGGATCGCGACGCTGGCAGACCTCGATCGGCGTGTCGACGAATATCTCGAGGAACTCGCCCTCTGCCATCAACTCTTTGGCCATTCGGCGCTCGGCGCGGAACGGTGAAATGAACGCCACGATGACCATGACGCCCGCGTCAGCGAACAGCTTGGCCACCTCGGCGACGCGACGGATGTTCTCCACCCTGTCGGCGTCGGTGAAGCCCAGGTCCTTGTTGAGTCCGTGACGCACGTTGTCACCATCGAGGATGTAGGTGTGTACTCCGCCCGCGTGCAGCCTTTGCTCCACCAGGTTGGCGATGGTCGACTTGCCCGAACCGGAAAGCCCGGTGAACCAGAGCACCGCGGGTCGGTGTCCCTTCAGCTCGGCTCGCGCCTCTTTGTTGAGATCGAGGGCCTGCCAATGCACGTTGGTTGCACGACGCAACCCGAAGGCCACCAGACCAAAGCCCACGAGCTCCGTGCCTTGGCGATTGGTCAGACTGAAGGCCCCGAGAACACCGGCCTTGCTGTAGTGGTCGAACGCAACCGGCTCGGACAGCGCCAGATTGCAGAACGCGAACCTGCCCGCCTCCAAGGTCTTGGCAGGGAGGTGCCTGAGAGAGCTGGGATCGACCTCGTACTTGAGCTCGGTCACGACCGCTATCACGCTGCGACCACCGAGTCTCAGAACGTAGGCACGCCCCGGCAGCAACGGGTCTTGTGACTGCCACGCTACGTAGACGGCGAGTTGGTCGGAGACCTCTCGACCATCCTCCGTGGAAGATGAACCATGTTGCTTGCCGTCAGCTTCGGCGATGCGCTCGAGCTGCTCTCGCAGCTTCTGCTCTTGCTCCGGGGGAATGCTCACAGTGCTCATCGTGTGCTCTCTTCCGTCTCGGCCCACGCGAAGCCGGAGGCGACGAAATGGGGGTTGGCGAAGTCGGAGTCGTGCGCTTGGTTGCGCTTGCCGTAGAGCAGCGGTTTGCCATCGAGGGTATCCACCCGGCCTCCAGCAGCGCGCAGTACGGCGTCCGCTGCGGCCGTGTCCCACTCCATCGTGCGCCCCAAGCGTGGGTAGATGTCCGCGTCACCGCGAGCCACCAAGCAGAACTTGATCGACGAGCCTGCCTGGGCGAAATCCTGGACGCCGCGCTCCTCGATGAAGGCCTTGGTTTCGTCGGACATGTGCGATCGACTGGCCACCGCAACGAGATTGTCCGGGTCGTGCCGGCGTACGGAGATGGGCTGCCAGTCGTCGCTCCTGGGACCTTTTGCCTGCCACGCGCCGACGCCGCTCCTTCCGGCGAACGTCTCCTGCCGCGCTGGCGCGACGACGACGCCCGCGACCGGCACGCCGTTTTCGATGATGCCGATGTTGACGGTGAAGTCACCCCGACGCTGGATGAACTCCTTCGTCCCGTCGAGCGGGTCGACCAACACGAAGCGCTCCGCGAGCTCGGGCACTTCGCCTCGATTGACGGCCTCCTCGGCAATGACGGGCACGTTCGGCAGTACTTCTTTCAGGCGTTCCAGGATCAACGCCTCGGCGGCCACATCGGCCTCCGTAACGGGTGAATCGTCTGTCTTTTGGTCTATCTCGAAGCCTCTCTCGTATATCTCCAGGATGACGTCACCAGCATCGCGCGCGATGCCCACCAAGTCTTTCAGCAAAGGGTCGTTCATAACCAGGGACCATCCTTACATCGCCCCTCCTGACGGAGCAACCCGTCCTTGACGCGCGTAATGGTGCTTGTCTCGAGCACTGTTCGGATACGAACTGGGGGCTCTGCGAACCGCTGACGGCCGGCTGCAACTTGCCAGCGACCTCACGTTTGCCTCACCCGCCATGCTCCACCGCTACAATTTTACGTGACGGCGCTTCTCGCTTTCTGCAGCGCACGAAAGTGAAATACTTTTGGCGATTCCCAGTTTCGCTGTTTGCCTTCGCCCCTACGCAAATCGGCCCGCAGAGTTCGCTCTCTGAAACTGCAAGCCGGCTAGGCTCACGATTGGCGCTGGGATTGAACGGCTTGGGGCGGCACGGTGGAGACGGGTTGGGGAGCGGCGCCACCTTCCCCACGGGGGTCGACGTCGACGCCAACGCTCAGCCGGTGGTTGCCACCGCCGACCACGACCCCCTTGAGCGGGCTGACATCGCTGAAATCCCGACCCCAAGCGACGGTGACGTGACGGTCACTCGGCAACAGCGCGTTGGTCGGGTCCAAGTCCACCCAACCGAACTCCGGAATGAACGTCGCTGCCCAAGCGTGCGACGCGTCAGCCCCCACTAGCCGCGGCTTACCCGGCGGAGGGATCGTCTCGAGGTAGCCGGAGACGTAGCGAGCGGGCAGGCCAACGCTGCGCAGGCACCCGATCGCGACGTGTGCGAAGTCCTGACACACGCCGCGTCGCTCCCGCATCACCTGTCCCAGCGGCGTGCTGAGGTCGGTCGCCGTCGGGTCGTATTCGAAGTCGTCGAAAATGCGCCGGTTCAACTCGATGACCGCTTCGAGCAGCGGACGGCCAGGAGTGAACAGCGGAGCAGCGTACTCCAGCAGCAGGCGATGCGAGCGGACGAGGGGGGAATCGTAGCAGAACTCGCGCTGGCTCAGGTACGACGACTGGGCTTTGATGCGCTGGGTGACCCCGTCCCACGGCAAGGCTGAATGTGGCGAGGTGGCGACATCGGGCGGCGCCGTGACGGTCACCACGCTGTGGCAGACGACCTCCAGCAAGTCGTGCGCTTCGACGAGCTCGAAGCTGTCGCAGTCGTTGCCGAAGTAGTCACGCTTGCGAGCCAGGTGGCGCGCCGCTGGCACGATTTCGAGACGACTCGAGTGAACTCGCTGATTCTCCAACGCCCGCGGACGCAGACAGGCACGATGGTGAGCGTGCAGCACGGGCAACTCGTACTCGTAGCGGGTCGAGTGCCGAATCGCATACGTCGTCATTCCGCCCCCAGCTCCCGTGCCGCCATCGCCGCGCTTCGAATCATCACTGCGCTTCGAATCATCACTGCGCTTCGAATCATCACTGCGCTTCGAATCATCACTGCGCTTCGAATCATCACTGCGCTTCGGGCCATCACTGCGCTTCGGGCCATCACTGCGCTTCGGGCCATCACTGCGCTTCGGGCCATCACTGCGGCTCCAGTTCTTCGTCGATCCACTGCGGAGGCGCCATCGCGTGCGACGACTCCGCGTGAGTGAACCAGCTCTGGGTCACGTCGTCGGAGAACTGCCACAACAGGTTCGCGCAATCCTCGAGCAACGCTCGCAGCCCACTCCCATCGCCGGAACAAGCCTGTTCGACGTCCGCCGTCAGCAAGTTCGCGTGCAGGGTGATGATGCGTCTCTCCGCCCGGCTGCGCACGACGTCACCGAGACGCGGCAACTCGCCGATGTGGCTGCGCAGACGCTCGATCTGGAACAGCAGCGAGCGCGGATTGGTCGAGTCCGTCAGCAGCAAGTCCACGACGGGGGCCACTTGCAAGCTGCTCAAATAGCGGGCGCGATAGGTCATCAAGCTGTCGGCAACTTCCAGCAGCGCCTTCATGTGAACCCGCGACGCACCAGGAGGCAGCATCGATTGCACCAGCCCCAGAGTGAGTGCACCGCGCTCCACCCGACGGCCCATGTCCAGGAACGTCCAGACGTAGCCTCGCACCATGTTTTCCGTCGTCGTGCCGGCGACGGCCGAGAGGATCAACAACAGGTCGTCCAGCGCCTCGATCTTCGAGGCGTCGTTGGCCTGTTCGCCCAACGCTCGCAGCGGCTCAGGAGCACGGCGCAGGACGTGCCACGCGTCTCGTGACAGGCGGCTGCGCACGTTGACCGTCAGCTGGTGCAGCCGCATCGTCGTGCACAACAGGCTGGCCGGGTTCTTGTCGTCCAACAGCGCGCCGGAGAGCAACGCCGACAGAGCCGACGATGAGAGCTCCCCCACACTCGACGGGATCACGTCCAACGACTCGAGACAGTCCGCCAGCGCGCGCAATCCGACGACGGCATCCTTGCCCGCCTCCGAGTCGAGACGGTCGAGACCGGCGCGCAGCAAGCGCGCGGTCATCTCACAGCGCTCCACGTGGCGGCCGAGCCAGTAGATGTCGTCGAGCAAGCGACTCGGGAGATCGAGCCCACCACGCCGCAGCTGCACGCGGCGGTCAGGCATCGTCGCAGCGCCACCCGCCCACTCGCCGACGATCGCCGGAACCCACACGTCCTTGCTGGCCTCGCCGACGGCGTCGGACAAGAACAAGCCATCGGGCACCGCGTTGGACCGCGCCAAGCCCCCCGGCATGACGCGGTAGTCGTCACCATCTCGGCAGGAGAAAGTCCGCAGCGCGACGCTACCGTAGTACGCCCCTTGGGGCCCCAGGGACGGCGCGGAGCTGAGTGCCGGCCAGCGTTCGGCGACGTAGCGACCGGGCGCCACCCGCAGCCGCTCGACGAAGGCGCTGCGCTCGTCGTTGCTCATCAATGCGGGGCGCCAGGGCTCGCCCCGTCGGTCCTCGAAAGCCGGCTTGAATACGTAGTCGTTCATGCCCGCGAGCGCGCGCTCGAGAGACGCGGGCTCGCCGCACCACAGGGTCTCGATCGATGGCAGCAGCAGCTCTTCACCGAGCAGCTGGCGCGCCGCTGCCGACAAGTATGCCTTGATCGCCGGAGCCTCGACGACGTTGACGCCGAGGGGGTTGGCGAGCGCGACGTTGTGAGCCGCCGCAGCATCCACCAAACCGGGCACGCCCATCGCGGAATTCTCACGCAAGGCCAGCGGATCGCACCACGCATCGTGAATGCGCCGCACGATGACGTCGACGCGCTTGAGCCCTTGTAGCGTCTTCAAGTACACGACGCGGTCGCGCACCGTCAGATCGCGGCCTTCGACCAGTTCGTAGCCGAGATAGCGAGCCAGATAGGCATGCTCGAAGGAGCTTTCGTCGTGCGAGCCGGCACTGAGCAACACGATGCGGGGCTCTTCGTTTTGCTGCGGAGAGAGCTCTTGCACGGTGCTACGCAGAGCCTCGAAGAAGCCGCGAACCCGTTGCACCTCGTACCGCTGGAAGAGGCCACCCAGGCTCTTGCCTAGAACGAGCCGATTTTCCAGCGCGTAGCCCGCACCAGCGGGTGCCGCGGTGCGGTCCGAAAAGACGGCAAAACGACCGTCCGGCGCTCGCCCCAGATCGGTCGCATAGACGTGCAAACGCTGGCCGCCCACCGGGACCCAGCCGAAACACGCGCGAGCCAACGCGGGGTGCCCCAACACGAGTTCGCTCGGGATGGTGCCCGAGTGCAGCAGCGTTTGCGGACCGAACAAGTCTTCGTGCAGCAGCGACAGCAACCGTGCCCGCTGGCGCAAGCCCCGCTCCAGGGCCCGCCACTCTCCGACGTCCATCAGCAGCGGGATGGCGTCCAGGTTCCATGGACGCGTGGAACCACCGGGCGCCCCCAAGATGTTGAACGTGACCTCCTGTAGATTGATGCGCTGCCGAATCGCGCGCCGCAGGGCACGCAGTTCCGCGGGCTCCCCCGAGCCGAAGTAGTCGTACAGGTGCTGCTGATGGGGACGCAGCTTGCCGTCCGGAGCGAACCACTCGTCGTAGCTGCCCGCTGACGCGCGCACGGACCACGGTTTGGCCTCGAACTGCTCTGGGGTTCTGGGTTCCGAGGCCATGGGAAGCGGGCATTAGAGCACCAAATACAGTCCGGCAAAACCCGCTTGAGAAGAATCTCAAACGGCTGAAATTGCAGGACTTATCGGCTCTCAGGAGAAGACTGGGACGCGTCGTAGGTCCAAGGTGTGAGGAAAATGCGGATGCGGTTCGACCTCGCGAATCGCCAACGCACCAGCCAAGTGCCCCCGAGGCTCGAAGCGCGCCAAGCGGCGGCTCTCCGCGGCCACGGCGTTGACGGGACGCACCTCGTCGGCTCGCCCTCCCGGGTGCACGACGTGGTAGGTGCAGCCCGCTACCGAACGGGCATTCCACGTGTCGTAGATGTCGACGTGCAGCGGGCTGTGCACGCCGATGGTCGGATGCAGACACGAGGGCGGTTGCCAGGCGCGGTAGCGCACCCCGCCGACCGCTTCGCCGTTGGTGCCCGTCGAACGCATCGGCACCGCGACGCCATTGCAGGCAACCCGATAGCGTTCTTCAACGAAACCTCGAACCCGCACCTGCATGCGCTCCACGGAAGAGTCCACGTAGCGCGCTTGCCCGGAGGCCGTGACCTCTTCGCCCAAGACGTGCCACGGCTCCAGCGCGCCGCGCAACTCGAGTTCCATCGTATCCAGCGTGATGTTGCCATAGCGCGGGAAGCGAAATTCGTAGTGCGGCGCGAACCAATGCCGCTCGATGGGGTAACCCCAAGCACGCAAATCCTCCAGCACGCCGTCGAAGTCCTTCGTGACGTAGTACGGCATCATGAACTGGTCGTGCAAGGCGGTGCCCCATTTCACGAGTTCACGCTCGTATGGCTGCTCCCAGAACGTGCTGAGCAGCGAACGCACGAGGAGTTGCTGCACGACGCTCATGCGCTCGTGAGGCGGCATCTCGAAGGCCCGCATCTCCACCAACCCCAAGCGCCCCGTAACCCCGTCCGGGGAGTAGAGCTTGTCGATGCAGAACTCCGTGCGGTGGGTGTTGCCGGTCACATCGACGAGCAGATGGCGCAGCACGCGATCGACCAGCCATGGGGGGCAGCTCTGTCCCTTCTTGGGTAACTGGTTGAAGGCGATTTCCAGTTCGTAGACGGCGTCGTTGCGCGCCTCGTCCACGCGCGGCGCCTGGGAAGTGGGACCGATGAAGCGCCCGGAGAAGAGGTAGGAAAGCGACGGGTGATTGTGCCAATAGCGAACCAGGCTCGCGATCACGTCCGGCCGCCGCAGAAACGGGCTGTCGATCGGCGTCATTCCGCCGAGCACGAGGTGGTTGCCCCCTCCCGAACCGACGTGGGTGCCGTCGATGTCGAACTTCTCGGCGACGAGCTTCTCTTGGCGCGCGGCCTCGTAGAGTTGCTCGGTTTGGTCGACGGCCTCTTTCCACGTGCGCACGGGCGGAACGTTCACCTCGATCACCCCGGGATCGGGGGTGACTTTGAACTCGCGTAGCCGCGGGTCGTGAACCGGGGGATAACCCTCGAGCTGGATCGGAAGGTGGAGCTCGGCTGCGGTGGCCTCCAACGCTGCGAGCAACTCCACGAACGCCTCGAGCGTGTCGAGGGGTGGCAGAAAGACGCGCAAGATCCCACCGCGCGGTTCGACACAGAGCGCCGTACGCGTGATGCCGACCGCGGACTCCCCGTAGCCCGCAGGGGAAAATGGGCTCGCTGGCGTCGGAAGCGTCGTCGGCAGCGGTCGACGCAACTCCGCGCTCGGGTGAAGATGGCCGGAAAGTGCGCTCGAAGCGCCGTCTCCCTGGTCTGCTGCGGTATCGCGCGGCGGGATGAAGCGGCGTTGTACTCGGCGCTCCGCCTCGCTCCAAGGCCGCAAAGGAAAGCGGTAACCAGCGGGTAGCGGCGGCCGCTCGATCGTCGGATCGCTGGGAAATCCGGTTTCGGCATCCGTCGCCGAAGACCAAGGGGTCGAGTCCAACGGCAGGCGGTAGCCCATGGGAGAGTCCCCGGGCAGCAGGAAACAGTGTTCGCGCCGCAGGAACCAGTCGCCGCTCTCCCAGTAGCCCACGTGCTTGAGTGGCAGCACCCAACCCACGCGCTGTCGCAGCCCCTGATCGAAGACGCGTGCGATGCGCTCGCGCTCCATCGAGTCTTCGACGCGCGAGTCCAACGGATCGACGTTCGTGGGCAAACGACGTTCGCGCCACATGTAGTACCAGACATCTTCGTGGGCGGGCATCAAGCCGTGCCGCACCAGACCCAGGTTCTGCGTCAGCTTGCGCGCGAAACGTTCCGCGTCCTGCTCGGTGTGGTCGTACGTCTTGCCACTATCGGCGATCAGCGAGAAGTCCTTCCACAGCGGGATGCCGTCGGCGCGGTAGTAGCAAGTCAACGCCCAGCGCGGCAGTTGCTCACCGGGGTACCATTTGCCTTGCCCGTGGTGCAGCGCTCCTCCGGGAGCCCAGAGTTCGTGTAAGCGGCGCAGCAAGCGATCGGCGTACTCTTCTTTGCGGCCGCCGAGCGCGGCCGTATTCCATTCCGGCTCATCCGGGTGCTCGGAACTGACGAAGGTCGGTTCGCCACCGGTGCTCAGGCGCACGTCGGCGGCGCGCAGCCGTCCGTCCACCTGCTCACCCAGGGCGAGGATGGCCTGCCACTCTTCTTCCGTGTACGGCTTGGTCACCCGCGGTCGGTCCACGACGCGGCTCACGTTCATCTCGAACGAAAATTCCGTCTCGACTTGCTCCACCCCACCCTCGATCGGGGCTGCGGTCGTGGGCTGCGGCGTGCACGCCAGCGGAATGTGGCCTTCAGCGGCGAGCAGTCCGGACGTCGGATCGAGGCCGATCCAACCAGCACCCGGCACGTAACACTCGCACCAGGCATGCAAGTCCGTGAAGTCCTCGTCGGGCCCGGCAGGCCCATCGACGGGTCTCTGGTCGGCGGTCAGCTGGATCAAATAGCCGGAGACGAAACGTGCAGCGATGCCCAATCGCCGCAACACCTGAACGAGCAACCAGCCCGAATCACGACAGGAACCCCGCCCGGAGACCAGCGTCTCCTCCGGGGTTTGCACGCCGGGCTCCATGCGGATGACGTAATCCACGCGATCGGAGACGGCGCGATTGGTATCTACCAAGAAATCGACCGTGCGCCGCTTGGTCTTGTCCAGCTGCTCGACGAAGGCCGACAGCTCTGGGGTCAGCTCGGTGCACTTCAAGTAGGGTTCGAGCTCGAACAGATCCGTCTTGCTGTAAGTGAACGGGTATTCTTCAGCACTGGGATCGAGAAAGAAGTCGAACGGGCTGTAGGCAGCGAGATCCGCGACGATGTCGACCTCGACGACGAACTCCTTGGCGCGCTCGGGAAAAACGAGGCGCGCGACGTAGTTGCCGTGCGGATCTTGCTGCCAATTGAGGAAGTGATCCTCAGGCAGTATCTTCAGCGAGTAGTGGTGTATCGGCGTGCGATTGTGCGGCGCAGGCCGCAGGCGCACCAGCTGGGGGCCGAGAGATGCAGGGCGTTCGTACCGGTATTGGGTCTTGTGGTGGAGCGCGACACGGATTGCCATGAGATCACCTATTCGCTCACTTGCGATTGCACGCTTTCGTGGCCGTAGGATGAACGGTCGAAGAACTGCGTGTGGATGGCCTTGCCGACCTGGTTCAGAGCTTGTTGAAACTCGTCGATGTATTCGTGTAGACCGGTGCGTAGCACGTCTTCAGGTCGGTCGTAGTTCAACTTCGCACGCAACTGACCGAGGAGTCGCTCGGCCTCCCCAGTGAAGTGGTCCAAGGGATTGCCGGTCACCTTGTGAAGGCTTTCGCGCGCCTGGGTCGTGCAGTAGTGGATCGCGCGCGGGAAGCGACGACTGAAGAGCAAGAAGTTGACGACGTGTTCGGGCGTCGTGTCGTGGTAGACCTGTCGATACATCTGCAGCGCGCTGGCGGACTCCAACAGCGCCGCCCACCCCACTTGGTCGAGGGTCGTACCGACGTCGGCGACCTTGGGCAGGAGCGTGTAGTACTTGACGTCCAAAATGCGGGAGGTCTTGTCCGCCCGCTCCAGCAGGCGCCCCACCCGACCCCAATACCACGCCTCGCCGCGGCTCAGCGTGGCGCTGCTCACACCCTCGTAAGCCGTACCGTTCATCTTCACCGCGTCATAGAACTCGCCCATCTCGTGCACGGAAAACTTGCGCCGACTCGCGTCGCGCACCATCAGGTAGAACTCGTTGAGCACTTGCCACATCTCGCGAGAGATGATGTCGCGCACGGTCTGGGCGTTGTCTCGAGCTCGCGACAGCGCGGACATGATGCTGTTCGGGTATTCTGGGTCGAAGGTCAGAAACCACGCGACGTTTTGCGGCGTCGCCTCGTCGTAGTGCTCGTTGAACCACTCCTGGTCGCCGGTGGTGAGCACCAGCGGCCCCCAATCCACGCGCTTCTGCACGGGAGTGTCCAGCATGAGGCTGAGGTTGACGTCGATGAAACGGGCGACGTTTTCAGCCCGTTCGACGTATCGACTGCACCAGTAGATGGCTTCCGCAACGCGGCTCAGCATGATGTCCTCGGACGGTAGTAGTGGCTCATGGAATACACCTGCCTCAGGTATCGAGCACCCAAGTGTCCTTGCTCCCTCCCCCTTGCGACGAATTGACGACCAACGAGCCGCGCTTGAGCGCAACGCGCGTCAGCCCACCAGGTTGCACGTAAATGTCCTCGCCGTAGAGGGCGTAGGGTCTCAAGTCCACGTGACGTGGCTCGAAGCGATCACCGATGATGGTGGGAACCCGAGACAGCGAGAGCGTGGGTTGTGCGATGTAGCCACGGGGGTTGGCTTCGATGCGCTTGGCGAAATCGGCGCGTTCCGACGCTGTGGCGTGAGGGCCGACGAGCATACCGTAGCCACCCGCGCCGTCCGTCGCCTTGACGACCAACTCGTCGAGGTGCGCCAGCACGTAGGCCCGGGCCTCGTCGTCCGAGCAGACGTGGGTCGGAACGTTCTTCAAGATCGCGTCTTCGCCCAGATAGAAGCGGATGATCTTCTCCACGTAGGCATAGACGGCTTTGTCGTCCGCCACGCCGGTACCGGGGGCGTTTGCCAACGCGACCTTGCCCTCCGTGTAGGCTCGCATCACGCCAGCAATGCCGAGCAGCGAATCCGAACGGAAGACTTCCGGATCGAGGAAGTCATCACCCACCCGACGATAGATCACGTCGACGCGCTCGAAGCCGCGGGTCGTACGCATCTGCACGTAGCCGTCGATGACGACGAGGTCCTGGGACTCCACCAACTCGACGCCCATCTGCTGGGCGAGGAAACTGTGCTCGTAGTAGGCGCTGTTGAACGGCCCGGGCGTCAGCACCACGACACGCGGATCGGGACCCATGTCTTGGCCCAAGTAGCGCAACATCTGCAGTAGCCGGACGGGATAGTCGGAGACCCTGCGAATCGACATGTCCTGGAACAGCTTGGGCAGTATCTTCTTGATGATCTGACGATTCTCGAGCACGTAGCTGACGCCGGAGGGGCAACGTACGTTGTCCTCGAGCACGTAGTAGTCACCGTCGTTGTTGCGCACGAGATCAGTCCCGCTGATGTGACACCAGATCCCTTGTGGAGGCTTCAACCCGACGCATTGAGGCCGAAACTCCGGGCAGGTTTCGATCAAGTACTCCGGCACGACGCCAGCCCGGATGATCTCGCGGGGCCCGTAGATGTCGGTCAAGAACGCGTTGAGCCCGCGCAGGCGCTGCTTGATGCCCATCTCCAACTGTCGCCATTCGGAGGCTGGGATGACGCGCGGGATGACGTCGAAGGGCAGGATGCGCTCGTGGGCCTCTTGCCCTTCTCCGCGCAAGGTGAAGGTGATGCCCATCTTCATCAGGGCCCGCTCGGCTGCCGCTTGGCGAGATTGAAGCGCCCCTGGGGCGAGGGAATTGATGCCCTCGACGAGGGCCTCGCAGCCCGGCCGCGGTTTACCATCCGAGATGAACACCTCGTCGAAAAACGGCCCATTATCGGGGTCGTAGCCTCGAAAGTTCATCGCCTCGAACGCCTGCTCGATCAACTGGGCTGCCATGGCCTCACCTTGGCAGGCCAGGCTACTGGCAACCTTTCGCAAATGTTTCGGCACTGTGTCGCTGCTCCAGGAGGCAGCCGGGACGACCTGATGAGCGCGACGGGAGCCTGGGAGCCAAGACTCCCTGCGTCGTGAGGCGTGGGTTGCACAATCGCAACAGCGGCGTCCGGGGCTCAACCCACGGACGCCGCAACTGCGCGCTAGGCGCTTCGCTCTGCGGCCGACAAGCCGCGGCGGCGCTTCGTCAGCGCGCCACCAAGAAACGGCAGTTGACGCAGCCGTTGAGCCCGACCGGGCCAGTGTCGCACTGCTCTTCGCCGTTGACCATACCGTCGCCACAGAACTCGCCCAAGCGACACGTCGCGTCGCACTCACCGTAGCCACCGTCGTTCTGGCCTGGGCCGGAGCCTTCGTCGCACTCTTCGCCGAAGGCGACGATGCCGTCGCCGCACAGCGCGCGGCATTCGCTGGGCGTATTCTCGAAGCCCGAAAGCGTGAGCCGGAAGGAAGACCCCTCCATGCGGCGCTCGGCCTGGAACACGGTGATGTTGTAGACGCCGCCTTCGACCATGCCGAATTGGGCGGCCGTGGCAGCACTGATGGTGACCTGACCGTCCTCCGGCACGTGAATACCGCCGAGATCCACCGCCAGGATGCCGTTGACGAACACCCACACGTCATCGTCACCGGTGAACTCCAGAGTCGCGTTGGTGGTCGCGGTGTACTGGAGCCAGGTCTGCACCTCGGTGGTGAAGTAGAAGTTGTGCGTCTTGTTGGTATTGAAGACGTCATCCTCCCAGGGCCAGGCGAGGTAGCCGTATTCGGCCGGCACCTTGGCTTTGCCCATGTCCGTCGCGGCGCCCGCGAGGCTGTCGACCGGGAAGAAGAGCGGATTGCCGTCGTACTCGGTCTCCACGCCGGAGCACGGGTCCGAACAGCTGCCGTCGAGGCACCAGCTGCAGGTGATGTTGCTGTTCTGATCGTCGTACTCTTCGTCCTCGTAGCCGACGAAGCGCTCTGCCGTCTGGCCATCGCCGTTGGTACCGAAGCGATTGACGAAGGCGCCAGCGCCGTTGTCGAAGAGGATGATGTCACCGACCAAGGTGGCCACGTTGGCACCGTCGCGGAACCAGTCGTTGAACTGGGTGATGCCCGTGTAGGAAGCGACGTTCGCGTCGGCCTCACACTTCTGAGTTCCAGTCGCGCCCACCAGTTGCGGCCGCCCTTCCGCGTCGAGTTGCGTGTTCACCAAACCGGTGCTCAGCGCGTTCGCGGGAACGACCTCGCCGGTATCTTCCACCGTGCGCGTGCACTCGCCAGCGACGGGCCCAAAGTCGGGGTGGGCTTCGCTGTGGTCGCGGAAGACCGCGGGAACCCGAAGCACGCACTCGCCCCCAATCATCTCGCAGGGCGGAGCGATCTGCTCGCACATGAAGCCGGGCTCGATCGTGCAGGCGGATGAGCAACCGTCGCCGTCGATGGTGTTACCGTCGTCGCACTGCTCTCCGATGACTAGGCCATCGCCGCACTCCGAGGTGCAACCCGTGCCCGGGGTGCAAGCCGGCTCCGTGATGCACAGATCGGAACAACCGTCGAAGGGCTGATTGTTGCCATCATCGCAGCTCTCGGCACCCTCCTTCAGGCCGTCGCCGCACGTGGTCGGCGTGCACACGCTCGGCACGTTGTCGCACTTGAAGCCGACTTCGATGCGGCAGCGCGCCGAACAACCGTCGCCGTCGACGATGTTGTTGTCGTCACACTGCTCGGACCCCGCGACGACACCGTCGCCGCACACGGCGATCGGCAAACACGCCATACCGGGCACGGCACAGGAGAAGCCGCGTTCCGGCGCTAGACAGTTCGCGGCACAACCATCGCCGTCGTTACGGTTGCCGTCGTCGCAAGCTTCATCGTCCGTCAACACGCCGTCGCCACAGCCCGCCGGTGCAGGCCCGGTGGAGGAAGGAGACGAGATGCCTTCGCTGGGATCACCACCGATGATCTGTTCGCCATCTGGCGTGGTCCCGAGAGGAACCCCGGGAGCCCCAGCAGCGGGCATCTGGCCTGCACCAGCGGTAACACCGACCCCACCAGGGCCGGTCACGGGAGGCGGATCTTCACTGCTGCAGGCGCTGAGCGCGCAGAGAGCTGAGACTAGAGAAACCAGGGGGTAGACTGAGGGTCGCATCGTTCGAACGGGAGTTTGGCAGAAACGAGATTTCCTTCAACAGGCGCTATCAGCGGCGGGCGATCGCTAGGAAGGAACCGATCACCCTTGGCGTGCGTCGCGTCGGACCGATAGTTGATCCATCGAAGGTTTGGGGCTCCTGAAGCATGGCCCCTGAGCACTCTTGTTTGCCCGCGATTGCAGTGAATCGCCGAGAGCTGGAATATTGCACTCTGGCAGCGGTTGAGCTGATGAATTCACGAACTTGGAGCAGAGGTGCGTTGCCCAGATCGCGCAATGACGAACGAGCTGCCGCACTCAGGTTCCACGACGGGCTGCGGGGGGCACGCTGCGGCGATTGCTCGTCGCATCGCGCAACCACGACGCGGCCTCGTGAACGTCCTGAAACCCTCGCAATTGTTGCTGCCCGTTCGCCACGGCTCGCATCTCGACGGCGACAGACATCACCGCGGACTCGTTGACCACGGCGATCTTCTGCACCAGAGGGCAAGAGTCCGCCCAGTCCCACATGCATTCGTTGACGTCGCGGCTGGCGATGGTCATTCCGGTGGCGTCGATCAACAGCGCGCTGCAGCCAGAGCCGTACAGATGCCGTTCGAGCACACTCTGCAACACAATGGCCGTCTTCAAAGTGCGGATCTCGATGGGGCAGACCATGACCAACCCCGGCTGACGAGACACCCTCGCCACAAGCGAGCCGTCATCATCCAGCACCTGACGCACCACGCCGCTCGCGGGCATCACACTCATCGGAGGGCGACTCGACGTCGGACCACCGGCAGCCGATGCTTCGGGTGGCACGCCGCTCTGCGGTGGCGCCATCGACGACCGTCTGCGTGACGAGTGGCCGCCCTCCGCGGCCTGGGGTGCAGGCCAACTCGATGCCCCCGGCGCCACAGCGCTGCCGTCACGCGGCGACGGCCGGCGGAACGAGGGTGGAGGGTGGCGAGACTGTCCCATCGAGCAGGCGGGGTTCTAGGCTGACTCGGGCTGGGTTTCAAGGAACTGCGAAGCGCGACCAAGCACGGTGCCCGTCGCGGCGGCCCCAAACGCGGCAAAGCTCGCGGTCTCCGTCACGTCGGCCCGATGTGAAACGCTCGCAGGAAGTGACCGAACGGGGCCAAACCGAAGTGGTCGTTAAGTTTCCACACTCAGCTCCACGCGCGGGCGGCGTTCGTGGGGCACGGACACCAAGACGAGCCCCGCGACAGCCACGAGCATGCCCAGGGCCTGCAGCGGCGCGATGAGCTGCCCCAGCACCAAATACCCGAGCACGGTCGAAGCAACCGGCTGCCAGAGCAAGGCGACGGCGAGCACGCTCGCGCTCGTGTGACGCATGCTCCAAACGATGAGGCCCTGACCGACGAGTTGGCCACAGAGGGTCATGCCCAACAGAGGTAACCAGCCCACGGGCTGGCGCGGCCAGAGCTCGGCCCCCGTGGCCCACGCAACGAGGCCGAGCAGCGCGCTGCAACCGAGCGCCGTCCAGAGCATGACCCGGACGGTACTCGCGAAGCGCCGAGCACGGCGTGAGGCCAGCTGATAGCCGGCGTAACAGAAGGCCGTGACCACGGCCAGGACGTTGCCGCTGGTAAAGCCGTCCCCAGCACCGGGCAACGTGCGCAGAACCGATTCGTTCGGACGCAGCAGAAGCAACGCGCTACCACTGATGGCGATGGCCGCACCCACGATGAAACGTCGTCCGGGACGCTCCGAAAGTGAGAACCACGCCACCACGGGAACGATGACGGCCGCCAAGTTGGCCAAGAACGTCGCGTTGCCGGCAGAAATCGTCGTCATGGCCGTGTGCCAAGCCGCCAGATCGGCAGCGAAGAAGAGCCCGGGGAGCAGTAACCAGAAGACAACACTCGCTCGCCTGGGCTGTATCTCCGACTGCGGAGCGTTCCGCCGCACGACGTCATTCAGAAACAACAACACCGGTACCGCCAGCGTCGTGCGCCACATCGCGGTCACCAACGGCGGCAAGGCCGTCAGCTCGTGCGCCAAGACGGCGAAGATGGGCGCCGTCGCGATGGCCGTCGCTCCGGCAAAAGCAGCAACGATCCCCTGCGGCGAAGAGCGCACGCCGACCTCGATGACTACGGGCTGCCCGGCTCGAGTGCCGGCATCGGAGCGCCAGTAGGCGCCGTGGTCGTCACGTCCACGGGGGCGGCCGGAGCTCCACCCGCCGCTCCGTCCACCGGCTCGTCGCTGGTGGGACTTCCGCCATTGCCGGCGACGACATTGCCAGAGACGACACCGCCGGTCCCGCCCGTAGGCGCACTGGCGTTGCCAGGTCCGACGTTGCCAGCGCCGCCCGCCCCAGCGTTCGAAGGGCCACCGCTGCCAGCTCCGCCGGCAGCAGGGGCACCAGGCGTGCCGGCATCGGGAACGAAGTCGTACTCGCCGTAGTCGTCCAGACACGCGGTGCACAACGGCAGCGCCAGTAGCGCCGTCAGCAGACCCACCCGAGATGCGCGCGCCATCAGAATTGCCCCCGCACTTGCAAGGCGCCCAGGCCGACCTCGACACGAGTCGTCTCCAACACCGTCTCGACGCTGCCGGCGCTGGCCTGGCGTCGGGCACGGCGGGGCTCGGGTTCGTTCGACGCCTTCACCTCCACGCCGCTTGCCGATGGTGCGTCATCGCCGGCAAGAAAGAACACCGTCGCCCCCACCAAGCCGACCACCCCAACACCGAGGCTGACGTTGGCCAACATCTGTAACGTTCGCCCCTCTTCGGCGACGTCGCGAAGCGGCTCGTTGCATAAGGTGCCGTTGCATTCCTCTTGTAGCTGGTCGTGACGACCGGACGCCATCACGCCCAACACCGCAAAGCCGATGGCACCAGCGCCGGCTACCCCGACGCCCGTCCACGCCAGCGTCCGGTACGGGACTCCAACCTCGACGACGGTCGATTCCTTCGCCGGAGCGGGTTCAGGCGCGGCGGGAGGTGGCGCTGGCGGCTCCAATTGCAGCACGACCGACTCCGTCTTGCCGGCCTCGAGATCCAGTTCGACGCGCTTGCTGTGCCCCTCGCCCGCGTCGAACTCCAACGTCGCCTTGCCTGGCAACAACGCCAGGGTGCGCTTCTCTGCGTCGGGGGTCAGCGGCTCGCCGTTGAGCAACACCTTCGCTTGCACGTCGAGTTCGACGAACGCCAACTTGTCGGCGATCGAGTCCAACACGGCTTTGGCCGCAGCTACCGTCTTTTCGTACTTGGACTCTCCGAGCGCCAGAGGTTCGGCTTCTTCGATCACGAGCTGCAACTCGGTGTAGGCCTCAGGATACCGCTCCAGCTTCGCCAACGCATTGGCGATCATCAGGCGCGTGTTGGGACTGGCGACCTTCTCGTGCGACATGCGCAGCATCTCCAGCGCCTCTTCGTACTTCTCGGCCTTGAACAAGTCGATACCGAGCTGCATCTGCTTGCGCGCGGCTTGCTTCTGGTCTCGACTCGCCACCTCGATCGGAACGGGTTCGGCAGAGCTGCTGGCTGCCCACGTCGTCTGCAACGCGCACGACAGCAGCAGATACTTCGCCACCCTCCCGCGGCCCTCTCTTCTCCCCACGTTCATCACGGCAAAGTTACCTCAAAGATCCGATGGTATGAATCCGCTGCCAACCTGTTTGCTCTTCTTTTTGACGGGACTGCGACGCGGGCGAGGTCGGGGCGTTGCCGCGACGGGCTTCGGCGCGGCAGTGTTGGCTGCCGGAGGCGTGTCTGCGGGCTCTGCTGCTTGCTCCGCTGTGGGCGGCTCCGTCGCGGACTCCGCCTCTGCTGCGGTTCCTGGTTCGGCAGCTTCGCCTTCCGCTGCTTCAGCACCCTCCTGGGGCGCGCCCTCGCCCGCGGCTTCGGCGCTCGGCTCAGCAGTCGCTTCTGCCGCAGGCGGCGTCGAAGGCTCGGGCTGAGCGCTGGGCGGCTCTGCCGTGGCTTCCGCTGGCGCGCTGGTTGCCGCGGGAGGTTCACCCTGGTGCGGTGCGGCTTCGGCCTGTGCGGCTTGGCTGACGGCCGGTGTTGCTTCGTCCTCGGACGCCGGCTTGAGCAGCAAAGCGCCCACGACCACCATCAGCGTCACGGTGCAACCGGCGAAGAACCAAGTGATCGACGGCCAGCGCCCGCCCCGACTCGCGGCGACAAGCTGCGGTCGCGGAGTGACCTCCGTGGCGATCATGTCGGAATCCGAAGCGTCGACACCCATGCCCCCGACATCGCCAGCTTCGTTGGCAACATCGGCGGCACGCAACTGCTCCAACAGGCGGTGTTCACTCGAACCCCACTGCTGAGTCGTTTCTTCGTTCGGATCGGCCCCCTTCTCCGCAGCTCCTCCAGCTTGAGGCAAGACGTCGTTCGCCACGGGTGGGTCCGGCGTCAGGTGGGCGAGGTCGGCTGCCATCGGCACGGAGGCGGCCATGGCCCGCCCCGCGTGGGCGAGCTCGCCGCCTGCACTGGCCGCAGCTTGCGGGGAGTTGCCGGCGGGAACGAGGTCGTCGACCGAGAGATCCACGAACGGCCGAGTCACGGACTCGTCTTCCAGCTCCTTCGCACTGATCGCCACCTCGGTGAGGTGTTCCGCCGCGATGGCTTCGGCTGCAACAGGCTCCTCGAGTTCAGCCACCGCGCTTCTCACGGCCTTGGCTCCGTACTTGGCAGCAAAGCGATCGCGCAGCGCTTCCTGCGACACGCGTCTGGCAGCGGGCTCGGGCGTCGCTTCGGCAGCAACGGGTGGAGCAATACCGAGCAAGGTTTGGTGCTCGAGCTTGCCTCCGCGCCGGCGCGAAGCCTTTGCCCCGGTAGCCTGTTGGAGATCACCTGACGAGCGCCCGGTGATGGGCACGGGTGGGGGCACCAGCGGGATCGCCGCCACAGGCAGCGGCCCCTTGGGCGGCGGTTGACTCTCGTGAGTGCCTTTGGGGGATGCCGCTGGCGGACTCGGCTTCGCGAGATGGGTCGCGCTTTCGAGCTCGATGCGTTGCTTGCCGTGTGCGGCAGCCGTCTTGCTAGCGGCGGCGGTCTTGCTAGCAGCAGCCGTCTTGCTAGCGGACTTGCGCGCCGCTGGCTTGGCATCCTCCCCGGCTCGCGCTGCCTGCGTCGAAGCAGCAGGTACCGGCTGCGCCTTCGGGCTTGTCAGGGGCGCTGCTGCTGCGACCTTCGGCAACGGCTTGGCTGCGCTTCTCGCTGTCGGCTTCGGGTGAGCCACCGCGCTCTTCGGCTGAACGGCTTTCGCCGTTGCCGAATGCTGAGCGGTGGGTTGGGCCGCCGCCTTCGCTGCAGGGCGTACCTGCGCCGCGGGCTGGGCCTTCGCTGCAGGTTGTGGCTGAGCTGCCTTCGCTGCGGGTTGGGGCTTCGCTGCGGGTTGGGCTTTCGCCACGGGTTGGGGCTGAGCTGCCTTCGCCGCCGGTTTGGGCTCCGCAGCTTGGGGCGTCGGCTGAGCGACCTTGGGCTTCGGTTGCGCGGTCTCGCTGCGCAACTCCGCGTCGGGTGCTTCTTCTCCGAGCCCCGGCCGAGTACCTGCAGGTCCCGGGTTACGCCGACGCGTCTTGGTGGGACGCGCGATGACGGACTGGCCCGTGGAGCGCTCTTTGGCGAGGATCTCCGCGATGTGCGCCATCGTCGAGTTCTCGGTGGCCTTGCGCTGGCTCTGCAGGTGCGCCTTGGCCAAGGCTTCGACGAACTCGGCGACCGCCTGGTGTGTGGCCACTTTCACGCCGGTCGAGCGCAACGCCTCGGCGAACCCGCGCGCGGAGTCGAAGCGCGCGAACGGATCCGGAGACAGCGCGCCCTCGACCGCACTGCGCAGAGGCTCGTTCAAGCCCTCTCGCTCCTGAGCGGTCAGCCCCGGGATCTTACCCTCCAACACGGTCTGCTGAATGGTCCCCGGGCTGGTGACGTGAATGCGCCGGTTGGCGAGCAACTCCCAAAGGATGCAGCCCACGGCGTAGACATCCGTGCGCTCGTCGGCCTCTTCGTCGCGCCACTGCTCGGGCGCTACGTACGGCGCGCGTTCGGGACGCAGACGGAATGCCTCGTGAGCCGTTGCGATGCCGGCCACCAGGGGGTTGAGCACCCGCGATTCGCCGTCGGTACCGACCAACACCGTGTCGGGCCCGATGCCGCCGTGACAGTGCGTCAGGCCGAGGTCCATGGAGTCCTCACGTACCGCAGCGACAGCCTCCAGGATGTCGATGGCGATGCGCAGCGCAACGTCGACGGGAAACAGCACGCGCTGCGACGAGCGCAAGCGATACAGGGCGCTCAACGCCTGACCTTCGATGAAGTCGTCGATCAGGGCATAGCCCTTGCTGTCGAAGACCACATCGGCGCAGCGAGCCACGCCTTTGCTCTGCAACTCCAACGCCTCCCACGCGGCTTCGTTCAGTTCTTCTCGAGCCTCCTCGTCGATCTCGTCGTCCAGCTCGAGCACGCGGCCCATGGCGAGCAGCGACTCCCCCTCGTGCTCGAAGCGCATGACCCATAGAGGACCGAGGAACCCTCGGTCCAACCTTCTCACTAATTCGTAACGGCCAACTCGCACGCTGGGACTTCCTTCGCCTCGATTCGATTGTGTTAAGTTTCGGTGGCTTCGCCGCTGTCCGGCTTTGGTCTGCCGTGTGTCAGACGACCACGTGCTCTAAGCTTATGAACCGAATCTGAACAAAGCTAAGCGCGACCGCGACAAAGCGCTTATCTCTCCAATCTCACTACCATTTCGACCAAGGACCTCGCCGCAGGTTCACCCACATTGTGGCCAACTATCCCGGCGATGACTCCCAATGCACCCAACGCATCGTCGCCATGAGTTAACACTCAGCAAGCGCCCCCTCGACGAGCACCTCCCACGCCTGTCCCCCACGAGACGCAGCGATGTCAGCCGTAGTGTGCGCTCGGTGCGGGCGTGCTTGCTGCGGCGCGTAGACCGCTCTGCGAGATGAGGCCCGTCCAGCTCTGCGCCACGGTGTCCAGCGAATCGACGAGGCGCTGGATCGAGGCATCGAGGTAGTTGTAGGCCAGCGAGGCCGGCATGGCAGCGAGCAGGCCGAGGGCCGTGGTCAACAGCGCGCCGCTCATCGCCGGAGCGATCACTGGCAGCTCAGAACTGCGCTCGGCCGAGATCTTCAAGAAGGCCTCGATGATGCCCCACACGGTACCGAACAGACCCATCAGCGGCGACACTGCCGCCAGGCCGGCCAAGGTGGGCATCAGCCGCTCCGCGCGCGTGCGCTCTTCGACGATGGCGCGCCGCGCGACACCCAAGAGATCGTCGGGACTCATCTGGCGGCGTCCACTCACGACCAGAACTTGCCGTAACATGCGCGCACCCGGTGCGTTGGGGTGCTGGCCCACGAGCGAAATGACGCGCTGCACGTCGAGAGCCTGCTGCAGCTCCAACTCGAAGCGGGCTTGCGCTTTCAAGAGCCGCCGCAATTGCAGCCACTTCAACGGCGCGATGACGAGAACCGCCTGAATCGCGAGCGCCAGCAACACGAGCAGCACGAAGGCGACGTTCGACATCTGCCAAAACGTCTGCCAAGCGCCGAGAGTGTCTTGCGATTCCATGGTGGTGAGTGGAAGCAACGCCCTGGCGTTGCCCGCCGCACCCTAGCGGAAACACGGCGACTTGGCCCAGAGCGGAGGTCTGTCAGCCAACATCAGAGCCGTGGGATGGCAGCGACGGAACCGTGGGGCCGCACCTGTAGAACGGGTGTTTGGCCCCAATGTCGAGTCGGCCTGTCGACGGGCGGTGAGTCTGGTAGCATGCGCCCCCCAGCGGGCGCGCGCGCCCTCGTAGCCAGGAAATGCCCATGACTCCAGGGATCTACAAATACCAGCGGGTGGATGTCTTCACGAACCGCCCATTTTGCGGAAACCCACTCGCGGTCTTCACGGACGCGCAAGGCCTCGACACCGAGAGCATGCAGCGCATCGCGCGCGAGCTGCACTTGTCGGAGACGAGTTTCGTCTTTCCCGCGGCTGCGGGCAGCAAGGAGTACAGAGTCCGCGTCTTCACGCCGACTGCGGAGGTGCGCACCGGTGGCGCGCCCACGTTGGGCACGGTGTTCGCTCTGGCGCGCGAGGCCAAGCTCAGAAACGCCGGTCGCGTGGTGTTGCAGGGTCAGTCCGGTCCCGTCTCGGTCACGATGGTCTCCCCGATGACGACCACCCGACAACCGCTGCCGGAGTTCGGCGACAACTACGGGGACATCGACGCGGCCGCAGCCATGTTGGGGCTGACTCGGCGTGACTTGCTGCTGCCCTCGCCGGTGCAGAGTGTGCATTGCGGCATCGCCTACACCCTGATCCCCGTGCGCGATCTACCGTCACTAGCGAACATTCAGTTTCGCAAAGACATCTGGCATCGCACGTTGGCCAAGACGTCGGCACCGGTGGTCGTCGCTTTCACGCCCGACGTCACCCCACCCCACGCTGCCCGCATTCGCGTGTTCGCGCCGGGTCTCGGCGTAGCGGAGGACCCTGCGACACCCACCGCCGCAGGCGCAGTTTCGGCCTACATGCTGCGGCAAGGCATCGTCGCCAACGACACCGAGTTGGAGCTCGTGATCGAGCAAGGCGTCGAAATCAGCCGCCGCGGCGAAGTCCACGTCAGCCTCAAGGCGAAGGACCGACGCGTCACCTCGCTCCGTGTCGGCGGTGAATGCGTGTGGATGGGACAAGGCGAGATCCACATCCTCACCCCAATCAGCTGACGCGCCCGGCGCGACGCGCGTCAGCTTCGAAGTGTGATCCCTCAGCGAGGCGTCGAGAAATCTTCGAGAAAATCGCCGGGAAAGGTCTCCATGCCCGGGCGTGGAGCCGCGAGATCGGGGTGCATGCCGGGGACGTAGCCGCGACCGATGAACTTCTGCACGATGGCCTGATTCCTACTGATGACGTGGATCGGCACGCCCTGCTCGCGACTGTTGTGCGTCACCTGCCCCGTGGGCTGGTGGTCCCCGACGATGATGACGAGCGTATCGTCGTGGATGAACTCCGTGGTGTAGCGCTGGATGACGTCCAACACGTAGTGGATCGAGCGCGAATAGGCCTCGGTCGCGCCGGTCAGATCCGTCCAACTGGTGGGGTAACGGATCGGGGACAGCTCGTTGTAGATCGAGCCGTCACCGATCTTCGACCAGTCGGCGATGAGCGGAGGTTGCTCGTTCCAAGGCACGTGGCTGGAGCCCAGGTGGTACTTGATGAACTGTGGTTTTTGGTAGGGGGCCACTGCTCGTCGATGCACGAAGTCGATGACGTACTGATCGGGCATCGGCGACCACGAAAACTTTGGCCCCTTGTAATGCAGGTGCTTGTTGTGAAAGCGCAGGGTGAAACCGTAGAAGTCTTTGCCCGGGTAGGCGCGCTTGGTGGCGGGCTCCGCCGTCACCGTGCGATAACCCGCGTCGGCGAAGTAGTTGATGAGGGTCTTCGGCCGCGAGCGGTAGACGTACTTGAACTCGCCCTGATTGGCGACCCGAATGCCGGTCGCCATCGTCACGTGAGCGAGCCACGAGTAGCCGCCGATGGTCGGTGAGTCGAGCACGCGCGACGCCGCGTGGAAGCCCTCCTTCTTCACGCTTTGCGCGAAGGAGTCCAAGAACGGGTTCAGGCGCTTCTTGTAGTCCTCATCCTCGAGCATCACGACGCCGTAGCTCTCGACGATGAACAGCTGCACGTTGGCCCCGCCGAGCAGCGCCAGGTCACCGCTGCTCTGTTCCAAGCGTTCGCGGGCGGCTTTCATGCGCGGTTGGCGGCTCTCCCGCAGTTGGCGCGCCTCCAGGAAGTCGTCGAAGTCCTTGTCCACCTGGGGCACGACGCTCGCCGCGAATGCGCCGAGATAACGGTCCGGATCGGCGTGTTTCGGCGTCAATGGCGAGGCCAACAGCTGCACCCCGGTGACCGCCCAAAAGACGAGGCTCCGCTTGGGCTGAGCGAGAAACTTCGCCGCGGCCTTCGAGGCCCGATAACTCAGCCACACGAGCAGCGGCACCGCAACGCCGATCCCGCCGACGATCAGAGCGAAGTTCCACAACGGCAACGTCGAGTGCAGCAGCCGCGCGACTTCCGGCAGCATCTCCGCATCGAGGAAGAGATTGCCCGGTCGCGTCTGATACACGCGCGCCACGCCATCGCCCATGCGAAACACCCGTACTCCGAGCAGCAGCAGCGCCACGAGCAGGTGCACCGGCCAGGGCACACGTAAGCGAGCCAGCCAGGGCACGCGCTGCGCGCCGTGGGTCGCGAGCAACCCGAGCAGCGCATAGGCGCCGAGCAGGACCGCCACGTCGGGGCTCGGTAAGAGGTACCACAGTGGCGGCTCGGGCCGAGGGAACTGCAGGTTCATCATCAGGTTCAGAAACGTCCACGTGACGACGAAGACGATGCTGCTGCTGAGTAACGGCTGACGCTCACTGAAGGCTCGCCAGCGCCGAAGCAGCGGGTTCTGACCGAAGAGCGGACTGTTTCGCAGGGTGGACTTGAGGGCGCTCAGCATTCTGGATCCGACGAAAGCGGGCACCGTACACGGTGTGGCTGGTGTGGCAAGGCGAGGCGCCCACGATGCTGCCGGCGCCACGACGAACGCGCACTCCGCGGAGTGCTTTTTCGTGCAATTGAAAGATTGGCCGTCACCCCCAGTCGTCCTGCGCTATGCTGTGAGATAATGGCCCACCTGCACGACCACTCGTTTGGCCACGGACACGGCGGTCACGGTCATGCGCACGGCGGCCATGGCCACGGTCTCGCTCACGGTAGCCACGGCCACGAACACGCGGTCACCGGCCGCACCTTCGCGCTGGCGACGGCACTGAACGTCGGCTTCGTCGTCGTGGAAGCGGCCTACGGCGTGATCGCTCATTCGACCGCCCTGTTGGCGGACGCCGCCCACAACTTGAGCGACGTGCTCGGTCTGGGTTTGGCTTGGGGCGCCGCCGCGATGGCGCGCAGGAAGCCGACCTCACGTCACACCTACGGCTGGAAGAAGACGACGGTGCTCGCCGCGGTCGCGAACGCGATGTTGCTGCTGGTAGCCTTGGGCGGCGTGGCCTGGGAAGCCGTCGGTCGTTTCAGCGAAGCGCACCCCATCGCGGGCAGCACGGTACTCACGGTGGCGGCCATCGGCGTCGTGATCAACGGTCTCTCCGCGGCGCTGTTCATGCGCGGCGCTGACAAGGATGCCAACGTGCGCGGCGCCTACTTGCACCTGGTCGCCGATGCAGCCGTTTCCGTCGGCGTCGTCGTCGTGGGCGCGATCCTCATCTGGCAACCGACGTGGCTGTGGCTCGACCCCGCCGTGAGCCTCGCGATCTCCGTCGTGGTGGCGTTCGGCACCTGGCAACTACTGAGCGAAGCGCTGAACCTGAGTCTCGATGGCGTCCCCGAGGGCATCGATCTTTCCCGAGTTCGCGAAACTCTGGAAGCGCTGCCCGGCGTCGTCGCGGTGCACGACCTGCACGTCTGGGCCATGAGCACGTCGGAGACGGCACTCACCGCACACCTCGTGGTCGCCGAGGGGGCGCCCCGCGGGTTGACGGCCCGCGCTCAGCAGACGCTCAGCGCGACCTACGGCATCAGGCACAGCACGCTTCAAGTCGATACCCCCGAGCAGGCTCAGGGGTGTCAGAGCTGTTGAACCGGCTCGAGCAGGGTCGGCACAAGCCGAGCATCTGGGCATCGGCAGCAGAGCTAGCGTTTGGCGCCAGGGCGAGCGTTTGGCGCCAGGACTAGCGTTCGGCAGCAGGGCTAGGGGCTTGCCGCTCCCCCACCGGCGACACCACCGCGCCCCGCGTCCCTGCCGACGGTAGGCGCGCTCTCGTCGAGTGAGCCCGCACGCCCGGCATCTGCCGTGCGCTCCGCGCCGGAGCCGGCGTCGCTCGGGGTGGACACGCCGGGCGTACCCGCGTCGGCATCGCTCGGGTCGGGCACGTCGCCACCGTCAGGTGCGTCGCCACCGTCAGGCGCATCGCTGGTGCCGGGAGCGCACACGCCGCGTTTACCGGTCAGCGCTTCGAGGCTGGCAGCGCCGAAGAGTTCGCAGTGCATCTCCGCGTGCTCGCAATCGCCGTCAGCGTCGCACAAGAGCGAACAAAACCCAACATCACCAATGCTCCCCTCGTCTTCCTCGGGGAAGAAACAAAGGCCGCTCTGCTCCTGCCCACAGTCGTCGGCGCTCCCCAGGCGGCAGCGGTGTGAACAGAAGCCAACGCCCTCCACTTCCACGCAAACGCCCGCGCAGCTCGCTTCTTCCGCATCGGGATCACACGGCGTGCCCAGGGGGTCGCCCTCGCGCGGTTCGGCGCAGGCTCCCGTGCGCAAATCACACTGTCCCGAGTCGCACTGCTCGTCCTGGGTGCACAGGGGACGACAAACCCCAGCGAGGTCATCGTCGTCTTCGGTCATCATCGGCCGCATGAACTGATCGCTGCCTTGCGCGTCCGAGGACAGAGCTGCGCAGGCGAAGAGTTCCCGTTCCTGGCACTTGGACTCGACGCTGCCACTCCCGTCGCAGCGTTCGAAGCAATACGCCTCACCTTCGTCGGCGTCCCCCGCCTCCCCGAGGTTCGTCACGATGCAGACGGCTTTCGGGTCTCGCTGCTCGCAGACTTCCGGCGCGCCGTCACAACGTAGAGAGCAGAAGCCTTCGACCGGTGCTCCGCCGAGGTAACTCTGGTTGGCCTCCCCCAGGAAGCAGAGCTCATCCTGCTGGCAGTCCCCGTCCGTCACACACGCCGCCCCAACGCTCGACGCGACACAGCGGCAAGCGCCCCACTCTCCCGCGACACACTCACGGTAGCCGTAGCACTCGCTTCCAGACGGCTCACAGGGTTCAACCGCGTCAGGTTCACACTCGCTCGCCTCTGACGCCGCGGGCGTCGTACTGTCGCACGCGACGAGTAGCAGGAGCGCCAACCCCAACGACAATGGGCGCAGCGCTTCGGCGCCGAGGCGAGCAGAGACGCTACGGAGTACATCGACGCAGAAGCGACGAGAAACGCTACGGAGTGCTTCGCCACCGAAGCAACGAGAAACGTCATGGAGTGCTTCGCCACCGAAGCGACGAGAGCTGCGGAGTGAACGGCGAGCTCGGCGAAGAGCAGTAGGCGAGCGTACGACGCGAGACGAGAATTGGGTGGGTTTTGGGGGCATGGGGGGCGGCGGCTACCGTAGCGGCGAAACCACGGGAACTCAACGTGACCGCTGGCGGGTGCGTGCAGAAGACGCAGAACCCCCGGGGGCACGGTGTTGGCTCGTGCCGTGTGCGGCTCGCACGGGTTCTCCGCCGGCCCCGCACGAAGCTGTCTCCGATTCACGGGTGTCCGTCTCGCCAGCCACCGAATTCGTCACCTTCTGCTCACGCGCCCTTCACCGTCGACGTCCGTCGAGTCAGGACGTCAGAATCTTCGCTACTCGTCGGTCGAAGCTGCTCGTCAACCCTGAGGAGAGTTTGGCTCGACCCTCACGATGGGTCGGAGATTGGATATACAGAACGCGAAGGGGACTGGGGTGCTCACAGCCTCGTCCACGTCGACCGGGTGCACGAGGAACTGAAAGTGTTCAAACTCCTCCCAGCCGTCCGCGTCCGCATCAGAGAAGTACACCACGTGTGTCCCGGAAGTCACCGGCTCCCCGAAGACGGACACGCGTTGATAGGGAGAGAACCAGCCGAGCGGAACGTAGCCCCACATTGGGATGACGCCAGTTTCGGGGGCGTCGATGAGCTCGAAGGCATATCCCACCATTTTGGTCGCTGTCACATCCAACATCTTCGACACGAGCCCTTCGTCATCGAACTCCTTGACGAATCCAATTCGGATCCCGGGATAGGTCGCGGCTGCATAGTTGTCGTAGGTTCTCGCCTCTCCTTCGACGCAGAACGTCCGCGAATCCGGAAATGACATGATTGCCTCTCCAGAGGCCCCCTCGGCATCCTCGACGAGCCACTGCGCACCAGATTCCACGAAGAAATCGATCTCGAAAGGAGAGTAGACCGCCCAGGGTTCCGCGACCTCGTCTTCCATCGCGCCAACAAACGGCACTTCGAGGGGCTCTAACTCCTCGAATTGGAGGTCTTCGGTTTCGATGCTCCCGGCGTCCTCAAACTCGTCACCGGGCAGCTCCCCACAGTCACACGCCCCCCACAGCCCATCGACGCCGCAAATCTGCCCCCCGGCGCACGCGCCAGGACCGACGCATTCGCGGGTTTCGCCTTGCTCGCACACTGCTTTGGGCGCTCCTTCCGCCGCGGCAGACTCGGCAGGATCCGTTGCGGATGTCGGGGTTCCGTCCGAGCCGCTGTCAGCATCCGATGACGCTTGATCGCCGGAAGCAGTCCCCGACTCACCGTCGCTGCCACCGTCATCATTGGCGGACGCGGTGTCGTCTCTCGCTGGGCCGACGCCATCTGACGAGCTTGCCCCCACGCCGTCAGTGCTCGAGTTGCTCGACTCGCCGTCCGCGTCACTCGCGGCGACGTCGGGGCTCGTCTCGCTCGCTTCGCCGTTTTCGTCGTTCGCGGCATCGTCGTCCGTCGTGTCGACTTTCGCCGTCTCTTCCCCACTCCCGTCGTTCGAGCACGCGAGCACGGTTGCCGTTGCACACGCCAGGAACGCGCCGTGATGGGCGAACCCCCAAAAAGAAAACTTCAACATCGTCTTGCCTCCGTTCGCTTGCGGGCCATGGCGCCGACGAGCGAGCATGCGAACCCCAATGCCGCAGCACTGAGGACCCACGAGTTGTGTGGACGCGCCGTGGCTCCCACGGCGGCGATCTTACAACCATGCGCGAGGATTTGGGGGTGGCACACCGAGGGCGGGGCCTCGTACGAGGTCGCACGTCCAGTCGAGCGACAACGCTGGGACGCCTCCGTTCGAGCGCTGTGGGAGAGGTTACCGTGCACGGCGGGGGCCCAACGCGAGCGGCCGGTGATGACGGTGCCGGCTTCGATGCACATCCCGAATGAGAACACGTCGTCGCCGCAGCCGTCCGTCGATGCGGCGAAAACGCGCCGGGAGACCAACGGAGCGCCAAAGTGAGCCAACCCGATCTCGACGTCGTCTTCCTTGCCCCTCTGGACGGTGTTCGATGCGTCTTCGGCGCATCTGGTGCGTTTACCCGCTGCGTGTTGCTAGGTTGCGAAGTCACGAAGTTGCGAAGTCACGAAGTTGCGAAACAGAGGCACCCGCCGAAGCTGGTACCGGCGACACGACCGCGACCCACAGCTCGTCGGGGAAGTACTCGCAGTAACCTATTGGGGCTTTCGGAGTCGCTGGACGGCGACAGCTAACCGTCGACCCTGATGATGGGCCTCAAGGCTTTGAGGCAGAAGTCGTAGGGCTGGGGCGTCCCTTCGGCTTCGGCGAAGTCACGGGTATGAACCCCGAACCGAATGGAAGCTAGGTACGCCCAATCGAAGGCTTGGTCTTCGAGAGGGAACATCACCACGTTGACACCATCGGTGTGCGATGATCCAATGAACCAGTCTAGCGCCGAATACTCCAGCATCCTCGGTACCCCGGTTGCCACCTGCACAGCCACGCCAGTCGCGGGCGTGTTCTCCAGCTCAAAGTAGAAACCGTAGACCTTGTCCCGAGCATCGTACCAGCGTGTCGCTATCCCGTTCTCGTCTCTCCCTAGGATGAACCAAAACTCAGCGCCAGGAAACTCGCCGTTGACATAGTCATAGAAGTGTCTTGCTTCGCCTCTAAGACAGAATGCGCCCCTGTCGTCTACGTCGAACTCTTTTCCTTTCGATGTGGAGGCCCGAAGAAACCAGGTATAGTCGAGGTCCTCATTGCGATAGGTTTCCCTGTCGCTGGCTACCAGCGACTTCGTCGGAACCAACGACTCTCCGAGCGCGTAACCGTCGGGGACCAGTTCCCCCGCGTCCTGCGTCTCGGGGAGTGCGGGAGGGGTGTTCTCCGCTGGCGCGGCTGGTAGACTCCCTCCATCAGGACGGCCTACGGGCGCCCCGTCATCAGTGCCAGCTCCGGACTCCGCGCCATCAGTATCTCCGGGCGGGCTACTCGTCGACGAATCCGTCTCCCCCACTCCGTCACTCTCGCTGTCGCCACCATCCGTCCCACCCGACGCACTCGCCCCTTCCCCGTCGACATCCGTCGCGTCAGAACCGGTGCTGCTCGTCTCTTCGTCGGTCGACGTCGAGCCTGTCGACTCATCCGAGGCCGAGCCGCCGTCGGTGGTTTCGTCGGCGTCGATGCCGCACTCGCATTTGCCCCACTTGCCGTCGTCGTCGCAGAGTTGGCCGCCGTTGCACGCGCCAGCGCCGACGCACTCGCGGGTGTCCCCTTGGGTGCACACTTCGCCAGCGCTCTTGCCCGTTTCCCCACTCCCGTCGTTCGAGCACGCGAGCACGGTTGCCGTTGCACACGCCAGGAACGCGCCGTGATGGGCGAACCCCCAGAAAGAAAACTTCAACATCGCTTTGCCTCCGTTCGCTTGCGGGCCCTGGCGCCGACGAGCGAGCATGCGAGCCCCGGTGCCGCAACACTGATGACCCACGATCTGTATGGACGCGCCGTTGCTCCCACGGCGGCGATCTTACAACCATCCACGGGGCTTTGGGGGCGGGACGCAGACGGCGCGGCCTTCTACGAGGTCGCACGTCCAGTCGAGGGGGCATTCGGGGTGGCCTTCGCCGCAGCGCCGGGTGCACACCGGGGTCTCTGCTGCGTCCGCGATGCATTGCTCGCCGAGGCATTGGGTCGATTCGTCCCACTCGTCCCCCATCGCGCCGAGATCGGACACGCACACGCGACTACCATCGACGCCGCTGCGACAGGCGACCGTGTCTT
>JBNKHV010000053.1:0-235560 GCA_050290545.1 Polyangiaceae bacterium
CGTTGGAGCTTCCACAGCGGCCGCCTAGCTCCCACAACGGGCAAACTCGCTACCACCGCGAGCTGGAGGCTCCCACAACGAGCAACGTAGCGATCGTAGTCCTGTCCGTAGCGACTTCGGCATTGTCCGAAGCCCCAGCGACGCAAGACAGAGCGATAACTCTGCTGTGATGGCGCTCGGACTGGATGTGGAGCCGTCTCGCGCCGCCGGACCAAGCGATATTGGTGCTGCGGGAGCGATCTTGGCTCCCACAACGCCCGTCCGTTCACTGCGCATGACTCATTGAGGGGAGAAATTCGCCCGGCGACAGCGGAGACACCAGCGAGCCAGACGCCGAGGGGTCAGAGCGCGGTCGCGATCGTGTCCAGGCGCAGCGCGACCACGACGGCCAACTCGTACGGCTTGTCTCCGAAAAGCCAGCGCCGTCGCCAGGCAGCGTCCCCAGTGCCAAGCCAGTAGTGCCCCGCCGCGCCGAGACGCAGCAGATCGAATGCCTGGACGCCGAAGATCAGCCCTGCGCGGGGCTGCTTCGATTCGAGGCCGGCGGCTCCTTCGGCTTGAAGCCACAGCGCGATGGGCACGTTGATTGCCAGTGTGGTGTCGAGGTGGCCTCCGACACGAACCTCGCCACGGGCAGCGCTCAGGGCCGACAGAGTGATCCCAGGTCGAACCTGCCAAGTACCCGTCTCGCTGATCCAACTGACCCCGGCCAGAGCCTGCCACTGTCGATATTCGGGCCCGACCCGCACTTGTGCGTCCAACTTGAAGTCGAAGCGCCGCCTCGGGTCGAACGGGTAGGTAACCGAGTGCGCTGCGTCGCCAATCCCCTGAATGACGTGATCCTCCTCGAGGGACTTGACCCGTCGGATCCCGCGAGAGGCGAATGCTGCCCAGAAGAAATCCGGCCTGTCCCGAGCCGCGTGCAAAAACTCGGAAGACTCTCTGTCGATCGGAAAGTCGACCACGGCAAGCTGACGAACGAGTTCACTCAACGGACGCTCGGAGTCACAGAAGGCGGCTCCCCCCGCGGCCCGGGGCCGCCCCCGCTTGAGATGGTGGGTGAACATCACGTAGCGTAGACCTTGAAGGTCTCGAAGTTTCCCCGCCTGTGCTCGCTGCGAGAGGACGGCCAACGTCTTGGCGGGATCGGTCAACCAGGTCCGTTCCAAAGAGCGGAAGTCGAGCAGCAACTGGTACGCGTGGCCGCCGTCCCGGTCCGAGAGCGGCAGCTGCATCAAGCGTGCTTCGAAGTCTCCCCCCGGCATGTCCCCTTCCTCGGGCGGAAGCATCAGTGCATCGTATACGCCTGCCAAGTAGTCGTACTCGCGGAACAGGGGATGCAGCCAAGCGCCGAAGGAACCGAGGGTATCGCCCGTCAACGGCGCAAAGCGACTCGGCAAGCGTGGACAAATGTCTTCGTCGCGGATCGTCTCGAACAGCACGCGTGTGCGCGCCGTGCTGAGTGCCCGCAAGTAAATCTGCCAGGTGCGACGCAAAGGCCCGATCTCACGCTCGCTTTCCTCCGCGCTGCGGCGAGCGAGCTCCTCGGCCTCCGCTTCGGTGGCCCCCATGGCCTGGGCATCTTCCTTGATGTGTTCCGGTTGCTTGTCGGAGCAGTCCCCCGTCGTCAGATTGTCGCGCCGGATGTCCGGGTCGAAGTAGACGTTCTCGACGCTTCTGGGCTCGATGCTCTTGGGCACGAGAGCCGTCGCCAAGCGGAGGGGGACGTTGTCGAATACGCCTCCGTCGGAGAAGTACATCATGCAAGCCTGGTCGGGGTCGTCGGATTGACACTCTGGATCTGCCGGCCGCCGATACTTCAGGGGAACCGGACCGAAGGCGAGGGGGAAGGCCGACGACGCAACGACGACGTCGACCACCGAGTCCAGGCTCAGGCTGCCGGCCCCTGTGTACTTGCCTACGCCTTCACACGCGGCGAACGGCTGCTCCGTCGTTGCCTTGCAGCGGTCCACCAGCGCGAGAGCGTGCGGGTGATCCTCGTCGTCGACATAAGATTGGTTGGGCACGAATACGAGCTTGCCGCCGACCACCGTCATCGTGAGCGGCACGACGTAGTAGTTGCTCGGCGCCTTCAACTGTCCCGCTCTCTGATAGAAGGCCTTCTGCCCCGTCACCGTGAAGGCGACTTCCACTTGGCAGCCTTCGACGAACGAATGAGTCGCGACGAAGCGCTTGAGCCGTTCGCGCGCCTTCTTGTGTGACTCGACGCGCGACATGAGCAGGTCGTCGTCGTCGTACTTGTCGAGATCGTAGGGCAGCATTTCCGTGAACCCGACGGGCAGCCAGACGTTGCGAAACAAGTTGTTCTCTACCGTCGAGTCGTCGTCCACGACGCACCAGGCAACGGCACTGACCAGCGCGTTGATGGCCCCCGCGGACGCGCCAGTGGCCGCCAGCAACTTGCCCCCAGAAGCGCGGCGATTCTGCAGCAGCGCCCAATTGATGCCAGCCTCGTAGTTGCCCAGACTCAGCCCGCCGCTGATCGTCAGCGTGAACAGACCACTCGGTTCAGAGTTCGCAGGCACGGTGACTCCAACGGGTGTGAGCTCCGATGCCTGCTCCACTGCCGCATCCGTTGGAGTGTTGGGCTGCGTCGCCTCCGCACTGGTGTTGGGCGCGAGCGCGTCGGCCGAGTCGTGCGCTGCGGGTGACGGCGTGTCTGGCGCCGCGTTGGCCGACGTCGTGTCACTGGCTGCAGGAGCAACGTTGGACGATGTCGTGCCGCTGACTGCCGGCGCCACGACCGCCGCCTCCTGCGCGACCGCCGACGACGGCGCAAAGACGACCAAGGCCAGCAACCCCGTGAGCAACAGGGTGGGTTTGTCATTCATCACGGCTCTCCCCAGATGTCGAGGTGTGTGCGGCGGCGCCCACCGCCCGACCATACCCGGGTGTGGCATTGGCGTCTTCCTCCGATCGCTCGCAGACCCAGCGCCCGTCCCAACACTACGCCTAGACGCCAGCCCAGCCCGCCTGCACTGGCCCGCAGATGAGACTTGCCGTCGACTCGACTCCCCCTCAAACTTCAGAGCGTGACGGTAGGCCGTTGGTTCTCGGTGTTCGGATTGCTGCTGATTGCAGTCCTGTGCGGCGGCCGTGGGGAAAGCGCCCCACGGTGGGCCCAACCGAGTGCCCACCACGCGCAGACCCCTGAACGCTGGGCGACACCAGACGAGACGCGCACCCAACTCGATCCTCGGGCGGAGCCCGACTCCGGTGACGGTGCCGCCTTCGACACGACCCCAGTCCACCCTGCGGCATCCGCGAGCTTTCGTTTTCTGTCGACGAGTGCGCCTGCAGAGCACATCTCGTCCAGGCGCCCGACAGTCCTCAGGCAGCGCGGCCCTCCGACGACTTCGAGCTGAGTGTCGCCGCATCGGCGGCGCTCGGCGAACGCTCCCCCGAGAAGTCGAAACATCTAGCGCGCCGAGCACCGTTACGCCGGCGCAAGGAGGCGATCATGCCTGAAGAAAAGCCACAGCGCCCCGTGGAGGACCAAGGCGTCCCGATGGACAGCGCGTTCAAGCCAATGCTACTGCTCCTCGTCCCGTTCGTGCTTCTGCTGCTATACGGGTACTTCACCTGAAATGGACGCGAAGATCGTCGTGGCCCGCATGTTGGCTGGTCGCGGTTTCTGGATCGCGATCAGCGTCGCTGCGGGCGGTCTGTATTCCGCGTGGCGGTCCCGCACTCGGCGCGATGGTTTGCGCAAACTGATGCGTGTGCGCTCCGCGAGCTTCGCCGAAAAGCCGACTCGTTCGGTCGGCGTCGCGCTCGTTCGTCAGCAACTCGAGACACTGGTAGGTTTCGAACTCCGTTATCTGAAGTCCGAAGATCGAATCAGCGAACTCTTGAATTGGGACCAGAGCCGACGCCTGGTGGAGGAGCTCGAGGTTCGCTTCGACACCACGCTACCCGACGTTCGAACAGTCCGCACCTTGACCCTCGCGGAGCTCGGACACCGCGTCAGCCACAGCAATCAAGCTCGCAGCGAGTGAACAACCCCGGGGCGGAAGGTGTCGAGCTCAGCTCACTTTCCGCCCCGCCTTCGTCTGGCCGTGCGCAGAACAGCTGCGCTGTAGCGAAACGGTCCCCGTCAGTGTTTCTTTTGCGCCTGCTGACGGGCTTCGAGGATCTTGTCGCGAAACTGAGATAGCTTGGAGAGAGCCAGTTCGAAATCTTCGCGCCGGCGTTCGAGCTCGTCGTCGAGGCTGCGTTGTCGAGTGCGCGCCCGAGACAGCTCGTCTTCGTGCTGCAGGATCCGCTGCATGAGCTGAGAACGAGCGTCCTTGGCCTGGCTATCACCCAGCGTCTTGAGGTGGGTTTGTAGCCGCTCGAGGTCGTTTTGCAGCGCCGACATCTCCACTTCCGCCTCGTTCTTCATCCGTTTCGACGCCTGCCACGCGTCGAGAAAGGGTACGGAACGCCGCAACACGTCTCGCTCTTCCTCTGGCAAGCTCGGCGTCGCGATCCATTCCGTCAGCTCACCGTCGGTCAGCGCGTCGCTCGACTGCAGTTCCACTCGGGCTTCGACGGTCGTCAGCTCTCGCTCTTGTCCGTTGCCCGCCGGCAGCTCGAAGACGGCGAACGCGCGGGAAGCAGTGCTATCGAAGTCCACGTCATCGCAGCCCTGCACCCGAGCGTTCTGCACGACAGGTAGAGCGACGTAAACTCGCCGCATGTGGCCGCTCTGATTGTCGAAGTGCAGCGTTGTCTTGGATGTGACGAAGGAGTGAATGCCGATGCTACCACTCTGAAAGCTGACGTGTTTGGCGATGCTATTTTGGTTTGGGCGCCCGGCTCGGATGGCCGCGTCGGGCTCTTCGGCAATGCGCGCAAACTGCCGACCTCCCGGCTTGAGTCGTTTGAGCATTGCCTCACCCAGAAATCCGCCGCGCCCGTAGACGGCAAGCGGCCCGGCTGGAAGCGTGTTGGCGGTGTTGTTGCTCACGCCCACGGCGCGCTGGGCGTCTGCCCGAAAGCCATCGAACCAGACGATGGGCGTCGCTGCCAGGGGCGTCTGCATGAATGGCACCATGGCCGAGTGCTGCGGAGCGAGGTCGAGTTCTTCGGAGACGCGATACACCGACGTCGCTTGTTTTGCTGTCGGGACGACACCCGCCCGCCGCCTGAGATCACCTGCCCACAGCAGGTCACTGCCGCCGCCAATACCACTGCCCGTGCCCGCGCCGTGCCCCAAGCGGCCCACGCTACCCATCCCGATGCCCTCCCCTCGCCCCCCTCCGCCCGATCCGATGCCGGACACGCCGTTGGAACCGACACGAGAAACGTATTCCCCCTCGTAGTCGCTGAAGTCACCCCACATCGCGTCCGGCGTGGTGGTGGACAACTGCGGAACGGAGGACAGCTCGCGGTTCGGTGTTTCGAGATCACGCCGCTCGTAGCGTGGCGCAGTGATCGGAAAGAGAAACGAATTCGGGCGGCCATCGACCAACTCGATGGTCACTCCGGACCAGAGTTCATCCGTGTCGTTGTGAACCAAGGCCCAGGCTTGCAGCCGTGAGTTGTTACCCTTCGCCGTGGGTTTCTCGTCGAGCAGCAGCCGATAGCTGGCCCGCCAGGTCGGTGTCTCTGCCAGATAGGCCAACGTCACTTGACGTCCTTCGTTCTTGCCGGCGGCAAGGCGCAACATCTGGCGCTGGTTGGAGCGCGTCGCGAGACGTGCGGAAAGTGCGGCGTGGAGACGCCGTGCAACCACGTCGTCCAATGGCCGAACGGCGCTCAGCTGGCTAGCATCCAAGCGCAGGATGCGCCCGTCCTCGGAGAGCAGCAGTACCTGCAAACGTTCTTGCTCCTCGGCCGCCTGCTGTCCCTCGTCCAGGACCCGGTGAGGCAGTCCGTGATCGTAGGAAGCATGACTGGGTTGAACCGCCACGACGTCAATCACTCTGCCGGTCACGAGCTTCGATTGTTCCGACGTTGGGCCCTCGACGACCAACTCGACGTGCTGACCCCTCAGCGCAACCAGCAGCCGATCGTAACTCAGGACTGCCTCCTGATCAGCGGGTAAACCGGCGCGTGCTCGAGCTACCGCCGGACTCAGACGGCTCGGGAAACTCACGCTTCCCAACGTATCGTCCGCGTTGAACACGACGAGACTCTTGAGTGCGTCATCGAGATGACCAGTGGGCACCGGCAGACCACTATCGATGGACAGCTTCCCGCTGCGCTCGAAGTAGCCAACGCCCGAGGCGTACAGGCGCACGCGTTCGAGCGGCAGCACCTCCACGTCGTCGACCTCACTTTGAGAAGCCGGCAGTGTGGTCTGAGTCGAGGCACACGCGAACACACACGAGGCCGCCATGACGCTGAGGAACCGTCGAAGCATGTGACGTCCGACAACGACGCAACTCGGATGTTCCTCGCGCCGCAAATGAGCGGGCCGCGACAACGACCCGAGGAAGAGACCCAAGGAAGAAGGGTCGTGCGGTGTTCTCGGGCCAGCGTCGGGCTCAGGACCACGCCCGAGCGCCGGCCGCGCACACCGCTACCTCACGGCAGATTCGCCGACATGACTTCCCACGCGTTGTCGGTGCAATAGCTGCAACTGCCGCCAACCAGCATGCCTTTGCCCGCCTCGGACTCGTCCCCCTTGAGCCACCAGTTGAGCCAGGCCAAATTGATCTTGGTGAAGTCGCCGTTGCCGCCTTGGAACAGGTCCCCACCGTGGCCGATGTCTTTGCTGAAGAACATGATGGGAAGACCCATGGCGCTGAGGTTGTCGTAGTCGCGCAGGCCGTTCTCGTAGGCGATGTCACTCGGACCGCCCGAGACGATCAATACGGGCGTGTGCACCGCTTCGTAGAGAGCATTGTTCACACTGAACGTACCACTGCTCGTGGAGCCCCAGGTCGTCATGCGAGGGTCCCCCGACGTACCCGTCGACATCAAGCCGCCACACGAGAAGCCGTTGGCTGCAACCTTGGACGCATTGAGGCTGTGGTAGTAGGCGCTGCACGGCTTGGAATTTTCGGCGATGGCCCAGTCGACGTAGGCGAGCAACGGCTCGCCCATCGAGGGGACGTCGTTCGAGTTCATTTCACGATTGCCGCTGCCGTTGGGCGTACCGTCGGCAACCACGAAGTAACCGTAGGATGCGATCTCCGCCATGGCCGCCGAGTTCGACAGCCCGTTCTGAGAGCAGCCGCCCTCTCCCCAGACGAAGATCGGATAGGGTTCGTCCCCACCCAAGTCGGCAGGACGGAAGATCGTGCCTTCCTTGATGCCTGGGTCGGAGTTGGTCTCGACGATGACGTCGTAGGGCCCACTGCCCGAAGCATTCGAGTTGGCCGGTTGGGATTGGGTACAGGAACCCTCGATGTCCGGGCCGAAGGCCTCGCCATCATCGACGGGCGCCTCGGGTTGCTCCGGCGCGGGGTCCTCGCCGGCTGGATCGGGATCACCCATGCCAACGGGATCGCCTTCCGCTGCCGCCGGTTCGTCGACACTGCTCATGCCGTCCGCACCTTCCATGCCGCCTGCTTCGGCAGCGCCCATTTCCTCGGCGCCGCTCATGTCCTCGGTAAGGACCGTCTCCGCGCCAGCAGCCGGTTCGGCTCCTTCTTCGACACCCAAGGCCGGTGGCGTTCCGGCGGCAGCACCGGTGTCTGCTTGCCCGGCCTCTGTTTCACCCGCCGCGGGAGCCCCACCGGGAACGCCCAGGTCCGGGGCGACAGCCGGGGTCGCGCCAGGCGCCGTGCCAGCCTGCTCAGCTCCAGCAGTCGGCGCGGCAGTTCCGGGAGCTGCCGACGTTCCGGCTCCTCCCATCTCTGGCACACCTGCGGTGGACACACCGGTCGTCATGTCCCCACTAGCGTCAGTCGTCGAGTCACTGCAGCCCACGGCAATCGTGGCAATGCCCAGAATTCCAGTCAGTAGGGTAGCTAGTGACGGCTGATACGTTCTCATTGGTCGTTGCTCCTCGGCGTTGGCGGATGGGTGCTTCAGACCCACCGCGGCAGTCGCGGCGCTGCCTGAAACCGGTTCAGAAAAGCGACGGCTCACGCCTCCTCCACGGCACCGAGGCTGGCTCGAAACGGCGGCGCCGTTCGGCTCCTCACCCTGGGCCGTCCGAGCGCAACTTTCCAACGCGAGAGCTGCCAGAAAGCACCGACGCTCTTCTGGCGTCTACTCGACCAGGTCAGCTCGGCGGCGCCGAGACCGGTGCGTGCTCTCGGCAAACGTCCCTGACGGCCTGACGAATGCGCTCGACGTTGGGCAGCGCGGCCCGTTCCAAGTGCCGCGCGTAGGGCAGCGTGTCCTCCACGCAAACACGGGCGAAGCTGGGAGCAAGCCCCGCTTCGAGCGCCGCAGCGGCGAGTTCGGAGGCGATGCCACACTCGCGGTAGTCCTCATCGACGACCACGAGCCTGCGCGTCTTCTTCACCGAGGCCAACACGGTTGCGGTGTCCAAGGGGCGCAGCGAGCGCAAGTCGATCACCTCACAGTCGATCTGTTCGTCTGCGAGGTGGACCGCCGCTTCGAGTGCCCGATGGACTCCCACCGCCATCGAGCAGAGAGTGACGTCCGTGCCGCCCCTGCGAACGACCGCACGCCCAGTAAAGACGGTCGGTTCAATCTGCTGCGCTTTCGCCACGCTGGGGACGTCGAAGTCCATCGTCGTTCTTCCGCAACGGCCCAAGAACTCGAGCCACTCCTCAGATAGCAGCTTCGGCTCCATCAAGACGACCGGCCCGCGTTCCTCGAGCGCAGCCGCGGTCATCGCGTAGGCATCGCTCGGAACCGATGGAACCAGCACCCGAAGACCCGGTATCGAAGCCAGCATACCCCACAGCGTCTGACCATGTTGCCCGCCGTCACCATAACCGGCGCCACAAGGGGCGCGCAGGAGCAACGGACACGACCATTGCCCCCCCGTCTGCGCCTCGAGCTTCGCCATGTGGTTGAGGACCGCATCAAAAGCGACCGCCATGAAGTCGACCATGTAGAGCTCGACGATGGGTCGCAAGCCACCCATCGCCGCGCCCACGGCAGCGCCGATGAATGCCGACTCCGATATCGGCGCATTCAAAACGCGCTCCTGACCGAAGCGGGCGAACAGAGGAGCACGCAGAAGATGAACATCCTCTCCCAGCAGCACGATGGTATCATCGACGGCCATCGCGTCCTCGATGGCCGCGTCGATGGCCTGACCGAGACTCAGCTTGCGCACGAAGGCTCCTCTGCCTCAGCCAATGCCTCGGCCACCGCAGCAGCCACCTCTCGCGCCGCTGCTTCATCGAGTGGACCCGGCGAGACGTCCTGCTGCTGCAGCTTGCGCCGAGCGACGACCAAGGGGTCGAGCTTGTCGCGGCGCTTGGCGTCACCACGCGCCTTGCTCATGGTGCCCACGACGTCGATCAGTGACCCCGCGCGAGCAACGAGCCCTCCGCCTCCTGACTTCAGCGCGGAAGAGACGACGCGGGTGACGGTACGACGTGTTTCGCCACTCGTCGGCTGAGTCGATTGTTTCAGCAGCGGATCGCCAAGCAAATGCCCGTCCAACCGAGGGCATTTCGCGTACAGACATGCCGGCTCCTGACGCTTTCGGCACCCCTCGACCAAGGTCTCAGCCGTCTCGAAGACCGCGCCGACGTCGTTCCCGTCGACCTCGTCAACGGTCCAGCCAAAGGCGCCCACCCGCTCGACGAGACTGCCCGCGGTGACCTCCTTCGACTTGGTCGTGATCGCCCAACCGTTGTCGATGCAGACCACGAGCAGCGGCAGACGCCAAACCCTGGCCAAGTTGAGGGACTCCAGGGCCATTCCCTGGTTCAAAGCACCATCGCCCGTGAAGGCGACGGCGATCGCGCCCGGACGGAGACGTTTTGCAGACAACGCCAGTCCCGCGCCCACGGGTAGGGACGCACCAACGATGCCGCTACTCGCCGCCAGGTGAGCCTTCGAGAAGAGGTGCATGTGACCGCCTCGACCTCTGCAGAGCCCCTGCTCGTGGCCGAGGAGCTCCGAGAATAGAAGGCGCAACTCCACACCTCGTACCACCATGCCTGCGGAGGTTCGATGCGCCAGCGACAGCGCATCCCCTTGACGAAAATGAGCAAGCACGCCGGCAACGACAGCTTCTTCACCGCTGCTCTGGTGCATCTCACCCGATATCAGCCCGCGTTCCCACAGCTGCTGCACAGCTGCTTCGAATGCCCGAATACGAGCCATCTGGTGATAGAGGTGCCCCAGGTTCATCACTCGCCAGGGGCATCCTACACCAATCACCGGTCCACGGCTCCGCAGACATTGCCGCCAGAACGAAGCAGCAGACCAACGTGGGTCACACCGGACCCAGCATGCGTGTCCTCGAGGGTCGGCTTCAGCGGTAGTCTTTGCAGAGCCCTTCGTGACGCTTCGGGCAAGCGATGCGAACGTGGAAGTGGTCATCGTGCGCACTGGAGTTGCTCGGTTGCAGCAGGAACTTCGCCGCATCGTCCGCGTACTTGGAGAACGCAGGATGTGAACGGGCGAACTCGAGCAGGCGCCGGCGCAGGTGAGATGCGACGAAGACGTACTTGATGTCCGCCCGCTCGTCCTTCATCCACGTCAATACCATGAGCCAGTTGCGGTAGTCGTCGAAACGCAACCCGCTGCGATCCTTGGCTCGCCCCTCGGAATCATAGGCCACGAAGCGCTCTATTGGTTTCGGCTTGCCCTCCGCGTCCAACGCGAAGAAACCGACGTCCGCGTCACGCCCACTTTGGTGCGACCGGTGCCCGTACAGTGGACCTCCGTACTCGGTGGACAAGTCGCCCACCACGAGCGGTTCGCTGTTCGTGTTGTGCACCATTTGCCGGGCAGTGCGGCGCAACATGAGCACCAGTGCCGGATGCCCGAAGGCGGCTCGTTGGGAACTGTCTTTGACCACCAGGAACGGGCTGGGGCGCAGCCTTTTCGCCCTCAGCTGCCAGCCCCGTGCGGGAGATCCCACCGACAGTGACATCACCGTATAGGGTGATTTTCGGAACTCTTCGGGGAGCTCGCCGTCCGATCGCTTGGCATGCGCGAGCGCCACGACCGCCATCGAAGCGCAGAAAGCCGTACCGAGATACCAACTACGTCGCACCGTGATCGCCATGATGTTCTGGTCGTTAGCGCAAGGGTACGGCGGTCGCCAAATCTCCTGCTGAACGGCGAGCCACGAGCAACGACAGCAGCGAAAATCGCCGCTCACCCAGCGGTCGCCTCTGCGTGCTGGCGCCAGGACAGCTCCGCCAGCGGCGAACGCTACGCAGCCAACTGGCGATCTGCTACACGCGAAGCACGCTCATGAGCAGCCGCTCCGACGATGCCGCGCGCATCAATAACCTCTACCGACTCTGGTACCGAAAACCTGCGGACTGCTGGGAGGAGGCACTGCCCATCGGCAACGGTCGACTTGCCGGCATGGTCTTCGGCGGTGTCGAGCAGGACCGCATCGCCCTGAACGAAGACAGCGTGTGGTACGGCGGTCCCCGAGACCGGCACAACCCGGATGCCCGAGCGGCAGTGGCCCGAATCCGCGAGCTCATTTTCGCGGGCAAGATCCACGAAGCCGAGCTGCTCGCCAAACACGGCCTGTCGGGCCTGCCAGAGCACCAACGCCACTACGCGCCCTTGGGCGAACTCAGTTTCGAGTTCTCACACCCGGGCGCCGCACAACACTACACGCGAGAGCTCGACCTGCAGGCGGCCAAGGTCACCCAGCGCTTCTCCGTTGATGGTGTGTGGTTCACGCGACAGTACTTCGTCTCCCATCCCGATCAGGTGCTCGTCGTGCGCGTCTCCGCAGAAGAACCCGGGCAGGTCGCTTTTCGCGTTCGCACGAGAGCGACCTGTCGCATCGGGGGATTTTCGTGTGGTGACCACTTCGTCGATGAAGTGGAGCAGGTGGGCAGTAGGGATGTCCAATTCCGCGCCCAACTGGGCAAAGGTGGCGTTGGGCTGGTGACGCGAACCACGGTGGTTGCCGAAGGGGGTAACGTCGAGCGGCTGGGCCAGACGCTACTCGTCGAAGGCGCCGACAGTGCGACCGTCTTGGTCGCGGTCGCGACGACCTACTACGAAACCAGCCCGCACGAGGTCGTATCGGCCCAACTCGAAGCCGCACGGGAAGTCCCTTTCGTTTCTCTTTCGGAACGCCACGAAACCGACCATCGCGAGCTCTTCGATCGGGTAGCACTCAGCCTGCCCCCCAGCGGCTCCAGCGGCGCCCCCACGGACGAGCGCCTGCTGCACGCCCGCAGCGGAACCTTGGATCCTGCGTTGGCCGCCCTCTACTTCCACTTCGGCAGGTATCTGCTGATCGCCTGCAGTCGGCCCGGAACGCTGCCCGCAAACCTTCAAGGAGTGTGGAACACCGACCTGCTCCCTCCCTGGGGCGGCAAGTACACGATCAACGTCAACACCCAGATGAACTACTGGCCCGCTGACGTCTGCAACCTGAGCGAATGCCAGGAGCCGCTCTTCGAGCACCTCGCGCGCATGGTCGCGCCTGGAAGCCATACCGCGCAGCAAATGTACGGGTGCCGAGGTTACTGCGCACATCACAACACCGACCTGTGGGCGGACACCGCACCGCAAGACGAATGGATCCCGGCAAGTTACTGGCCTCTCGGCGCCGCCTGGCTAGCCATCCACGTCTGGGAGCGATACCTGTTCACGCTCGACATCGACACTCTTCGTCGAGACTACCCGCTGCTCGCTGGCGCGGCCCGATTCCTACTCGACTACCTGGTCGAAAGCCCAGAGGGTTACCTCGTGACGTGCCCGTCGGTCTCGCCGGAGAATACCTACCTGCAAGACGACGGCGTCGAGGGGCGCCTTTGCTACGGGCCCACGATGGACTGCCAGATCATTCGCGCGCTGTTCGCGCACACCCGTGAGGCAGCCCTCCTGCTGGGGCGAGAAGAACAGTGGCACGAGGAGTTGGACACGGCAGCCAGCCGCCTGCCGCCGATCAGCATCGGGCGCCACGGTCAGATCATGGAGTGGCCCATCGACTACGCCGAGGCGGAGCCGGGTCACCGCCACATATCGCAACTGTGGGGCCTCTACCCAGGGCATCTGATCCAGCGGAGCGACGAGCGTTTGGCTGCGGCGGCGCGCGCTACCCTGGAGCGCCGATTGGCCCATGGCGGTGGGCACACCGGTTGGAGTCGAGCATGGATCATCAGTCTCTGGGCACGCTTGGGCGACGCACGACGAGCTGAGCGGAACATTCAGAGCCTGCTCGCCGACAGCACGCTCGCCAACCTGTTCGACACCCACCCACCATTCCAAATCGATGGTAACTTCGGGGGAACAGCGGCCATCGCCGAGCTCTTGCTGCAGAGCCGGGTCCTTGGAACCGGTTCTGACCGGCTCTTCGAGCTCGACCTGCTGCCAGCTCTTCCCCAATCTTGGACCGCCGGAGAAGTGCGCGGTCTCAAAGCACGAGGCGGGTTCACGGTGACGCTCGCGTGGCAAGACGGAAATCCACGGCGGGTGACGCTGGCGGCAAGCTCGCGAGAACGGTGCCGGATCCATTCAGCTGCGGCGCTCGCTCCAATCGGTGGCGGGTGGCAACGTATCAGCGAATCGGCGCTGGAGTTTGTTGCGGAGCCGGGAACCAGTCTGCAGTTGGCACTCCGTTGAAGCGACGCTGCTCGAGCGGCAGCATCGGAAGGTTGAAGCAGATGCCGCCGACCACGTCCGAGAACTGCTTGCAGCGGTGAGCGAAGACCCATATGTACCATCACCGTACGTGGCGTCGTGCGAAACGGTTCGCCAGCACACGTCGAGATGCCCTTGACCAAGCCTCCCTCAGTCCCGTCCGCACCCACCATCCGCACCGTCGCGAAACAGGCGGGAGTCGCCGTCAGCACGGTGTCTCGAGTCATCAACGGCGGATCCGCAAGTGAAGCAACGCGGCGCAAGGTCAACAAAGCGATCGCCGAGCTTGGTTTCAGCCCCACGCTGGCGGCTCAAGGTCTCGCCAATCGGCGCGCTCTCGCGGTCGGCCTGGTCGTCAACTCGACGCGGGGTTCTTGGTTTTCGGAACTCATCGCAGGCGTCGAAGAAGCGCTCGGGGACAGCCGCGAAAGTGTCCTGATCGCCAGCCTGCGTCTGACGGGGCAATACAACCAGACGGTGGTCGAGGACTGGATCCGCAGACGCCGTGTGGACGGGCTGCTGTTCGTCCGCTACTCGACGCGCGAGGCGCCACTGCTCGAGGCCGCAGCCGAAGCGCACATACCGGTGGCGTTCATCGCGCCCGATACCTTGGAGCGGGTCGAAGTAACGGTCTCAGCTCGCAACGTCGATGGGGGGCGGCTCATCGGGCGCCACTTGGCACGGCTAGGCCATCGACGGATTGCGTTCGTCGGAGGCCCAGCGGGCTCGCGGGATACCGAAGACCGACTGCGGGGCCTGCGAGAAGCGCTCGAACAGGCGGGGCTCGACCTCCCGCAGTCCGCCGTCACCTACAGCGCAGACTACTACTCCGAAAGCGGCGCGGCCTACGCTCGTGCCTTTTGTGCGCTGCCCCCGGCAGAACGCCCGACCGCCGTAGTTGCAGCCAATGACGCCATCGCCCTGGGATTTTCCAAGGCCATCCTGCAGCACGGGCTCAGGATCCCCGCCGACGTGGCAGTTGCTGGCTTCGACAACTCACCGGAAGCGGAGCTGTTTTGGCCAGGGCTGACGTCCGTGGCGCAGCCCAGCCGCGAGATGGCTGCTGGTGCGTGCAAAGCGCTACTCTGCCACATCGACGACAGCTCCAACCAGCGCAGCGAAAACTTCGTCTACGATGTCGAACTCGTGCTGCGAGAAAGCTGTGGTCCACCCGCCGAGGGTCGCTGAAGCCTCACTCCGTGACGGTTCGCGCCTCAGGACCGACATAGCGGGCACGAGGTCGCAACAACTGCCCGTTTTCGTACTGCTCCATCGCATGGGCCATCCAACCGATGGTGCGACCCAGGGCGAACAGCACCACGGGGGCATCGCCCGGCAAACCCCAGCTGCGTGCCAACGTCACCAATCCGAAGTCCAGGTTCGGCCTGAGACCGGACAGTTCGTAGACATGTCGAGCGAACAGCTCACTGCGCCGCTGTTCGGCGCCTGCTTTGCTCGAGGCCATCAAGCGCTGGCCTCGTGGATCTCCGGCTGGATACAGTGGATGGCCGAACCCGGGTAGATCTCCGGAAATGGCCAACGTCTCGCGAATGACGTCGTGCGGCGCGGCGGGGTTATCCAACAGCCGTCCAACGAGGTGGGTCATGCCCCCATGCCGACTTCCGCTGAGCGCTCCCAACGCCCCACTGATGGCCATGTAGGGGCTAGCGCCTGCTGACGCGATCGTGCGCGCCGTGAAGGCGGAGACGTTCAGCTCGTGATCGGCGCTGAGGATGAGTGCCGCTTCGAGGCTGCGCGTCGCCGTGGGCCTTCCCCAGCTTTGGGCGATCACCCGTGGCATGTCCTCGATGGGTTCGAAGTGCAGCAGCGCCGCCTGAGTCAACCCCAAGAGGATCTGCCGCGCGATGGACGGGAGGTGCGAGCTCGCCAACAGCTGTGCCGTCGGATCGGCGTTGGCTCGCCAGGCGAGATAGCTCTGAGCTCTCGGAATGAACGACATCTCCGACCATTGGCGCTGCAACGCCCGTGCAGGTACCGGCAACGTCGCGCTGTGAGCCGGACCGCCCCACAAGAGCTCGATCACCCGCTCGAGATCGCCACGTTCTGCCAACGCCAACACGTCGTGGCCGCGGTAGTAGAACCTCCCGCCGTCAATCAGCGTCACCGAGGACTCGAGGATCGGTAGGCCTTCGAAGCCGAGAGTCTTGGCTGCGGCACGAACGGGGTTCTGCCTGCCTTCTTTTTGCATGAGCAGCTGCTGAACGTCTGCGACGGAGTACTGGCGCTGACGACTACCTTTCACCGCACGACTGCGAAGCCGCCCTCTGCTGACGTAGGCGTAGAGCGTGGCGCGGCTCACCCCCAAACGATGCGCTGCCTCCTCCGCAGTCAAGTAGTCAGAACTCATGTCGTACCTCGCGTCGGCGTTGTCAGCTCGCTCCGAGAGCACGCCACATTGATTGTTGAATCAAGATTGACCCACTCAGTCAACGCATCAATCTTCAGGCCATGACTGAATTAACACCACAGGGTGCCAACGGCCTCGAGGGCGTGGTTGCCGTCAATACACGTCTGAGCCATGTCGATGGCGACAAGGGAGAACTCACCATCGCTGGCTATCCGGCGGCCGACGTCGCAGAGTTGACGTTCGAGGCCGTCTCCTACCTTCTGCTCTTCGATCACCTGCCCTCGCCCACACAAGAGCGCACTTGGCGGGCAACACTTGCACGCAAACGGGCCCTGCACGGCGCTACACTCTCGGCGCTCGCCACCGCGGCAACTGGCAACGCCGTTCACATCGACGCGCTGCGACTCGGCGTCAGCGCAGCCGCTTGCCAGACGGAGCTCGACGTCGAAGACCTACTGGCCCAACTACCCTCGATGCTCGCGGCCTTCCTTCGCCTGCGACAGGGCAGGCCCGTCGTGCAAGCCCCTCCCACGCTCCGACGTGCAGAAGCGTTCCTGTTCGAAGCGGAAGGGACCGTTCCCGATCCAGCCCGTGCCGCGGCCCTGGACACCTATTGGAATACCGTCTGCGAGCACGGGCTGAACGCATCCACCTTCGTAGCGAGGATCATCACCAGCACTCGCAGCGACGCCGCCTCGGCCGTGGAGGGCGCCCTCAGTGCACTCAAGGGACCACTGCACGGCGGCGCGCCAGGCCCGGTGCTCGATGCACTGCTCGAACTCCAGCAGCGCGGCGGCGATCTGGGTCGGGTCACGACCGAGTGGGTCGAGCAGCAAGTCGCCTCGGGTAAACGCATCATGGGATTCGGACACCGCGTCTACCGGACGAGGGATCCGCGCGCAGAAATATTGGAATCCGCCTGCGAACGCCTGTTGGCGCGCACGGAGCTGCTCTCGGCAGCACGGGTGCACGAAGCCGCCGTGCTGCAAGCGCTCCATCGCCTCAAGCCGGGGCGGCGGTTAGATACCAACGTGGAGTTCTACACCGCGCTGCTGCTTCACGGGTTGGGCTTGGCGCCCGAAACGTTCAGCGCCATCTTCGCACTGGGTCGCTCTGCTGGATGGCTCGCGCACTACCGTGAGCAGCAGGCCAACGGACGATTGATCCGGCCTCGCGCTGCCTACGTGGGCAGCTACCGACGCAGGTAGCCTGCATCACACCAGTGCCCGCGTGCGAACCGCATTCTCGATGCGACGCTCCCGCCAGGGCTCGCCCCCGCAAGCAAGCCGAGGTACAACTTGCCCATGACGCGAGTCGAGACTCCGGACGCCGAATGCCTCGTGTTCACCTTCAAGGATGGGCTACTCTCGAAGGTGGGCCACGACCTCCAACTGCGCGTGGGTCGATTTTGGATCGACGTCGAACCGAGCAGCGTGCGTGCGGAGTTCGACTCACGCTCGTTGGAGGTTGTGGGAGCAGTCGAAGCCGGTCGACTGGCACCTGAAGTGCTGACGGAGGAAAACAAGAAGCAGATCGCCGCTAACGCTCGCAACGAGGTACTGCGCGTGAATCTTCACCCCACTATCAGCTTCGAGTCCACGCGCGTCACGCGACCTGACGAACGACACGCGCAGATCGTTGGAACGCTCGGCTTGTGCGGCGTGGAGCGCACACTGACCTGCACCGCAAGAGCGATGAACGACCAGTGGCTCGTCGAAGTCGAATTGCTACAGAGCGATTATGGTATCCGCCCGTTCCGGGCGCTCATGGGCACGTTGAAGGTGCAGGACCGCGTACGCATTTTGCTGCGTGCGCGGCAGACAAGTGAGTGAGGGCTCACTGTTGAGCGTGGTCGACGCCGAGCGAGCATGCGCTCAGCGGTCGAGTTGCACCGGCTCCCAGTCGTCCTCATGCGCTAGCTCTGCAGAGTCCTCGTGAACGAAGATGGCGTTCTCCTTCTCGAGCGCCTTGGTTCCGACACTGTGCTTGGCGTAGTGCTCCTGAAAGGGATCGGATGCGAGCAAGGTGAGGATGTAGTCTTTGTCGAGCTTCTTCTTTTCCGTCTTCTTCGCCTTCTTTGCGGCACCGCGGGCAAACGCGGTCGAGCGACACGAGACGACGTAGTCCGGCGCCTGCCCGAGCGTGTACTCAGGGTCGATCTTGCCGTGACCGATACCTGCACCCTTCTTCTGCGGCAGACGTGCGATGTGCTTGTCGTTCTTGCCGAGCACATCGAGAGACCGCAGACGAGAGTAGTACGGCACCACGCCGGCAGGGACGACGGCTACGGAAGCATCCGGCGAGGCATTCTTGCGTAACCAGATGGCCGCCACCAGGTGCTTCGGCGGACGGCCGTTGTTGCCGACCTTGGCGATCTCTTCGAGAGTGTTCTGCATCGGAATCACGGAAGCGACGACGAGCACGAGCCACATCATCCTGGCAATGCGATTCTGCGAGACCAGCCCCGCCCCAATCCCAGCCGCGGCGAACGCAATCAAGATGGGCATCGAAGCCGAGAAGAAGCGGTAGGGGCGGAAGTTGTCGCCTCCAGCGCTCATCGCATAGGCACAAATCGGCAGCCAACACAAAGGCCAAAGCAAAGCGCTGCGCTTACCACTGCGCAGCAGTGCGACGGTCGCCCCAGCGCCCATCAGCAAAAGGAAGGCGTAGCGGCGGCAGAACTGCTCGATGTAGCGCCACCCCGACAGGATTCGCCCGGTACGCCCCGTCACCTTCAGATAGTAAGTGTTGGGAAACCAATCCCCGTAGTACGCAACACGGAATGCCAGGTGAGCGACGAACGGTATCAGGGTGAGCGCCAGCAGAGGTATCGTGCGCCAAGGCTTCTTGGCCAGAACGAAGACCAGCAAGGCGTCCCCGCCCCAGAGCACGATCGAGTCGCCGCGCACCAGGGGCAAGAGTGCCAACGCGATGGCGGACCACTTGCCCAGCCTCCCGGTAGAGATCACCCGAGCCACGACGAACATGTGGAGGAACGTCGCCAGTGGAGTGGAAAAGCCGGAGGCCGCCCAATACATGACGTCCGTGCACAGCGCGACGGTGAGCGCCGCGACGCCCATGACCACGCGACTGCGTATTCCCAGGCTCCTCAGGAGGTCGATGGTCAGCCACATCGACGCGATCACGAGGCCCAGAGCGATGACCTTGACGAAGACGGACGAGAGGTGATCTGGCGCACCCAACAGGTGAACGAGCGCCATGACCATCGTCCACAGGAAGTTGGAGTAGCCCTCGACGTATTCGCCGGGATTCCAGACCAGGCCGTTGCCCTCGACCAGGTTGCGCGCATAGCGCATCGAGATCATCTGGTCGTCATCGAGCCAGAACCAGCGCACCCCATCCAGCACTCGATTGGAGAGCACCGTGTGCCGCACGAAGATGAACGTCGCGAATGCGGCTGGGAGCCCCAACGCCAATCGCAGAGACCACGCGTCGGAGGGTTGGCACTTCTGCCACCAGCCGAGCACTCTCACCCACGTCGCTCGAGCGAGACGCTGCCACTTCGGCTCGCTGTCCTGACGGCTCTTCTCGGAACTCACACCCCCGTCTCACGTTAGAACGCCCCAGAGTCAAGCCCGGAGGCAAGCGTACGGGCTGTCACTGCCACAGCAGCCGTCGTGTTGCACCAATAAGCGGCAGGGCCACCGGCCCGCAGCACCTCACGCCAGGGACCCGACCGCCACGCTTCGCCACACACGACGCCCGAGTGTCACACGACTGCAACAGCTTCCGAGCTTGCCCGAAAAACGGCGGATTGACCCTGTCGATGCTGGTTTTCGTAACCGGAATGAGCTGCCGAGTCGTGGGTAATTTGCCCCGCCTAGGCAGGTCTGGGTCAACATGGCGCTTCAGCGAATGCGCCCGAATGGGAGCCGTCGCCGCACCACCCTGGGGGGAGCCCAGGGGGAGCAAAGAAAGGTTGGGAACACGGAAATGAAAAAAGTATGTGCCGCTGGCATCGTGGGACTGTTTATGACGACCCTTGCGGGTTCGGCCATGGCCGACCCAGTTACCCAAGGACTCGCCATCGGCGTGGAACGTACCTTTGGGTTGGTGATTGCGAGCGACACCCAGGAGGGTGACTTCGGAACGTCCACCGACTCCAACACGAGCATCTCGTTGGGCTTCTCCCCTCTGGACGGCTTGGCCACCACCTACTCCGCCCCACGGGTGGGGCTCGACTACATCATGTCCAGCGGGCTGAGCATCGGTGGTGGGCTGGGATACACCACCGTGTCGAACTCGTCGGAGTTCGACCCCGATACAGGACCCACGGTAGAGTCGGACAACGGCAGCGTGTCGGCATTCCTATTGTCTCCACGGGTCGGATTCCTCGCAGAGATCGGCGATGGGCTCGGTATCTGGCCTCGCGGCGGCCTCACGTACGTGTCGCTTTCGACGTCAGAGGGTGACGACGGCGGCGCGGATAGTTCACAGTCTCGCATGGCGTTCACCGTCGAGGCGCCGCTGGTGGTGATGGCTGGTGCTCTGGGTTTCTTGATCGCTCCGACGCTGGACATCGGCTTGAGCGGCTCCGCGGAGGACGCCAACGGCGACGAGGTCGATGCTGACTTCTCCGCTACCGAGTTCGGCATCCAGCTTGGCCTGTTCGGCGTGATCTGAACCTGAGTGCAGCGTCGGGCAGCATCGCGTCAGGCGCCCAGCGCTTGACGTAACTTGCTGATATCACTGCGACAACCCACGTACCTGCGGCACGTGGGTTGTCACTTGGGAGAAGTTGTCTTGACAACTTTACATTTCTGTCCGATGACCATGCCTCGTGTTGAACCCGAACTCGCCGCTACCGCTCTACCACCAGCTCGCCGAAGAGCTGGCGGCGCAGATCCGCAACGGCAGTCTTGGACCCGGCGAGCGACTCCCCTCCGAACCCGAACTCGCCAAGCGCCACGGCATCGGTCGCCCCACCGTGCGGCAAGCCACCGATCTGCTCGTTCAGCGTCGCTTGATCGAGCGGAAACGCGGGTCGGGCACGTTCGTACGTCCGGCGACGGAAAGGGTCGACATCTTCTCCCTGGCGGGAACGCTGCAGAGCTTTCGCAGTAGCGGGCTCGAACTGCGCACGAAATTGCTCGAAGCTGTCGCCCTGAGACGCGTCCGAGAAGACGAGAATCCGCACAACCCCTTCCGCGGCAAGGATGCTTACAGTTTCGTGCGTTCGAGCGACGTGGATTCGATACCGGTACTCGTGGAGCACGTTTACTTGGACCCCATCGTGTTTCGCGGCCTCGACGAGGTCCCACTGCGCGGCACATCCCTTTCGGAACTCGTCCGTGAGCGCTACTTCCTCGAGCCGACCAGTGGCGAGCAGAGCTTCGTCGTCACGCCGGGCCCGCCCCGAACCCAAGCCGCTCTCGGGCTGGCTCCAGATGTGCCCGTGTTGCTCATCCGACGCAGCTTGAACTTCCCAAACGCGGCAGGAGCGCTGTTCTCGGAACTCTATTGTCGAACTGACAAAATCACCTTTGCCCAACACCTCGGAGATCCCCAGGCATGACCCGACCCATTCGCGCCGAACGAGGCTATTTCGAAGGCTTTGGCGGCGCCTTCATTCCCGAAATCCTGCATGAGACTTTCGCCGAATTGAACACGGCGTTCGAAGAGGCGCGCAACGACCCGAGCTTCTGGCAGCAGTACGAACAGCTGATGGGTACCTACTCTTGTCGCCCGACGCCGATCACGTTCGCCGAAAATCTCACGCGCGAACTAGGCGGAGCCAAGATACTCATCAAACGAGAAGATCTGAACCACACCGGCGCCCACAAGGCGAACAACGTCATGGGCCAAGGCTTGCTCGTCAAACGCATGGGCAAGCGCCGAGTGATCGCCGAAACTGGCGCGGGGCAGCATGGCGTAGCCACGGCGACGATGGCGGCGAAGTTCGGCTTCGAGTGCACGATTTACATGGGCGAAGTCGACGTTGCGCGACAGCGCCCGAACGTGTTCTGGATGGAGCGGCTCGGGGCAAAGGTCGTGCCGGTGACGGAAGGCAGTCGAACCTTGAAGGACGCCATCAACGAGGCATTTCGCGACTGGGTCAGCAACATGGATGATACCCACTACGTGCTGGGTACCGCCTGTGGACCGCACCCATTCCCAGAAATGGTGACCTACTTCCAATCGATCATCGGCAAAGAGGCACGAGCTCAGATGCTCGAGCAGTACGGGCGCCTGCCGTCTCACGTGTACGCCTGCGTCGGTGGCGGCTCCAACGCGATGGGCATCTTCAGTGGCTTTCTCGGCGACGAGGCCGTGGAACTGATCGGCGTCGAGGCAGGCGGTTCGGGCTTGGACAGCCACCGCCACGCCGCACGCTTGGCGTCCAAAGACGGCAGTATCGGTGTGGCGCAGGGTTACAAGACCTACTTCCTTCAAGACGCTGATGGTCAGATGAACGAAACCCATAGCGTCGCCGCCGGACTCGACTACGTCGGCGTCTCACCAATCCTGGCCCACTTGCACACCAAAGGCCGGGTTCGCTTCGAGGCGGCCACCGACGAAGCCGTCGTCGAAGCGCTGAAGTTCACCGTGAAAAACGAAGGACTGATCCCCGCGCTGGAGTCATCTCATGCTTTCGCCCAAGCCTTCGCCGAAGCGCCGAAGTTGAGCAGCAGCGACGTCGTTCTGATCAATCAATCCGGCAGAGGGGACAAGGACATTTTCACAATCGCAGACGCTTTGGGCGATCCACTCTGGGTCGACTTCATCAAGCGCAAAGCGGAGGCCTACGATGCTTGAGCAATACCTTCGAGAACGAAAACAGGCGCACGACGTCTTGCTGATGACCCACATCGTCATCGGCTACCCCGACTTGGACACGAGTTTTCGAGTAGTCGAGGCAATGGTGGAGGCCGGCGTGGATCTGATGGAACTTCAGATCCCGTTCTCCGAGCCTATCGCAGACGGTCCCGTGATTCTGCACGCTAACCAGCGGGCACTCGAAGCTGGCGTGCACGTGGATGAGTGCTTCGAGTTCGCAGCCAAGGTCACGCAGCGCTTCGACATCCCGTTTCTTTTCATGAGTTACTACAACATCGTCTTCCGTCGCGGCATCGAGCGCTTCGTCGAGGATAGTGCAAACGCCGGCATCCGAGGAGCCATCGTGCCTGATCTCCCACCGGAAGAAGCCGATGAGTACCTGCAAGCGATGGACCGGAACGAGCTCGACCCCGTCTTCATCTTCTCGCCTCGCTCGACGGAGGCGAGGATGCAACAGATCGCCGAACACGATCGAGGGTTCGTCTACTGCGTGGCCCGCAAGGGCGTCACGGGAGCAAAGACGGATTTCTCGGAAGACCTCGCTCACTATCTGCAGCAAGCCCGCAGCGCAACAAACCTTCCTCTTGCGGTCGGCTTCGGCGTCAAGAGCAAGGCTGACGTGGATTTCTTGCGGGGCAAAGCAGACATCGCCGTCGTCGGGAGCGAGAGCATCCGCGTGCTGGACGAACAAGGTCCAACCGCCGTCGGCACGTTTCTAGCTTCCCTCCGGTGAAACGCGCGCACGCACCCGCCGAGGTACCGGAATCCAGTGCGGCTCGGTTGTGGGCATGGGGGAAATCTCTGCCCCATCCGAGCCACGCATGGGAGAAACTTCGGAGACGACATCCAAACTGCCGGCACTGACGAACAGCACTCCTTCAATGTCGTCACACGGTTGCGCCAGTGCTTTCGTGCCGTCCCCACGCAGCGAGTAATCGTCTACACTCCACGTCGTGCCGCGTTCGAGAACACTTCGATCTGCCCGGGTGGAGGACGCCGGGGATCGGCAGGGCGCAAGCGTGCCGCGGGTCGCACCTCATTCCAGCGGGGAGAGGCCGCAGGTGCGAATCGACAGCGCGGAGCGGCAACAAGTGCTCCCCGGCCGGGCACAACAAGCACGCGACGGCGCCATCGAGAAACCAGGAGCAAACGACGGCCACCTCGACGAGCTGACCGCAGTCCGCCTCACAGCCAATCGCTTGAGCCCGTCACAGCTCGGCAGGGTGGAAGCTCATCTCGAGAACTGTCCGCAGTGCCGCGACCTGGTCCGGCGCGTGGTTGATTGGAGCAACTCGACGCGAGACCGCGAAGCGGGTCCGGAGTGGCGTGGGAGTGTCCTGCGCACCGGCATGCTTCTGGCTGGGCGCTACTGCATCCAGAACTTCGTCGCACGCGGCGGGATGGGGGAGGTGTACGAGGCCTACGACGAAGCGCTCGGCGAGCGCATCGCCATCAAGACCGTGGCCTCACACTACGTCGGAGACACGGAGGCGATCGCCCAACTCAAAGCAGAGGTACAACTCGCACGACGCATCAGCCATCGCAACGTGTGCCGCATCTACGACCTGGAACGCCACCGCCCCGAAGACGGTCCACCGCTTTTCTTCCTCAAGATGGAGTTCATCGAGGGCCAGAGCCTCGGAGAGCGTCTGAAAGGTGAACATCATCTGAGCGAGTCCGAGGCTCGCCACACGTGCATCGGCATCCTCGAAGGCCTACAAGCAGCCCATGAGGCCGGGGTTCTTCACCGTGACCTGAAGACCGACAACGTGATGTTCCGAACCGATCGCAGTGGTCGTTTGGCGCCCGTGTTGATGGACTTCGGCCTCGCTAGTGCTTTGAACCCCAATTCGAGCAGAGTCAGCGGGGACCACGCCCTGATCGGCAGCCTCTCATACATGGCGCCAGAGCAGGTGCAGGGCGACGCGCTCCGCCCCGCAACGGATCTGTACGCAGTCGGCGTCATCCTCTTCGAAATGCTCACGGGTCGCCTCCCCTTTCCGGCGCCGACACCTGCGCTCGCCGCCATCAAACGTCTGCAGGAGGACGCCCCACGCATTCGAGATATCGACCCCTCTTTGCCCGACGAACTGGACCGTATCGTGGCGCGGTGCCTGGAACGCAACCCGAGAGACAGGTATCGCTCCGCGCGGGAGATGCTGGCGGATCTGCAGCCTGATGACGAACGTGACGCCAGCGGCGGGAACGCGCCCGGGAGCCCCAACACCGCGATCGTCGACTCGAGGGGCAATGGCAACGTGCCCCCCTTCGAACAGGAGCCCACACCGTCAACCGTCGCAACCCCATCCGTTCACTTCGTTCCGCGCCTGACGGCACAGCGGGTAGCGCTGGTCGTTGGCGCATTGCTCGTCGCCGCGGCCGCGCTGGCAGGCACTCGCCAGGTGCTACGAGATCCCCCTGAACAGTCGACCGCCGACAGCCCAGCCTCGTCTCCCGAGACGAGGCCCACGGAGCAGCCGTACATCGTTCAGCGACCCGAGCCCACGCCCCCAACGAGCACGGACGACGCCACTCTCGTCGAGACACGCGCTTCGAAGCCAGACGTTCCCCCCGCAACCCTCGAACCCGAGCCTGCGACCCCGGAGCGCATCGACCGAAGAGCAGCGCCGAGGCAGACGCCTCGTTCAGCAGAGCGGTCGTCTGCAAGCCGGATCCGTTCAGGCTCCCAATCGGCTGCCCCGACCTCGGGGACTCTGCCCGGCTCCACGTCGACGCCCGCGGCGCAGACCCAACGGACTGCGCCGGCTCCGGTCCCAACCGGAACCCACTCCACGACCACGACGCCGCAGGAACGCGCGCGACGTCGACACGCGTGCGAGACCGAACTCGTCTGTCCCGAGTCCATCACCCCCAGCAGTGCATCCTCCCGCCCCAGTGCGCTGCAATGAGCGCAGCACCGCAATGAGCGCAGTACCGCAATGACGCCCGCCTCGAGCTTGGCCCAACTCACCCAATCACTTCAGCTAGCTTGTTCATCAGGAGGACTCAATGTCTACCCATCGTTCGACCATCTTGCGCACCGTCTCGTTAGGAATCACTAGTCTCTGTCTCGCCATGGCGTGCACCGACGACGAGTCGGAGGAGGCGGACTCCAGCGACCTGGACGCAGCAGCAGAAACGGTGACCGACGACGCGGAAACCGATTCGAGCGCAGGCGAAACCGAAGGCGATCAACCCACCGAAGCTGGAACCCAAGGAACGGACGAGGTGGGCGAAACGGAGAGCGAACCCGAAACGTCTGATGAAACCGAATCGACGGAGAGCACACCGGCCGAAACTGACGCCGCCGTGGCGGCCACAGATGCGGGACCGCCCGACGCCGGTGCGGACGACGAGGGGCCACGCACTGATGCTGGCGCGTGCTGCGACGGCGGTACCTGTGCCTCTTCCTGCAAACTCGATGGGGGTTGCGGCGACGATCATGAAGATGCGGGAGAGCAGTGCATGCCGCTGGTTTCCACGACGGAGGCAACCGGAGTCGACGGGGGTGCGGATTGTTTCCCCTCATGCATCGCGTCTCTTCAAGCCGCGTGCGCGCCGGAAGGCGCGTGCGGGACGGCAGGCCTAGCCCCCGTCGTGAGCTGCTGGGACAATGACGTCAAGCTCGTCTACGAGCAGCAGCTCGAAGGCTTGGCCATCGTAGCCAGCAAGGAGGTGCGCCTCTCGGGCGAACTCTGCTACGAAGTGCGGCAGGCTGTCGAGTTTCCCAATCCGGGAACCTACGTCTGGTTCGACAGTTGCGGAAACGAGGTCGCCACTGGAGCGGAGGACCCAGCCGATTCATCGCTCGTCACGATCCGATGCACGGGAAGTGACGACGAAACGCTCGTCGACCTGTCCAGCGACAGCTGCGCGGGATACGACCTCGGTGCGCCCCGAACCGACGACTGCGTAGCAGACACGAATTGCGCGCAGTAGGCGGACGTTCACACCAGCAGCACACCGCGGAATGCTACGCACTCTGCGGCCAACCCCACCGCCAGCCGCGTTCAGTCAACGGAGCGCGAGGCCGAGAACCGCGGGCTACCCAGCGGCTCTCGCCACAACCTCATCGCTCCTGAATGAGCGAGCGCGCATGCGAGTCGCTCATTCTTGGGGTGGGGCCCCAGCGAAGCTGGGGCGGGGGCTAGAAAGCCCTCGAGAAACACTGCAAATGCAGAGCGAAAAGTCCCCCCGGAGGAAGCTTTGCCACACCCTCACCCAATGGGGTGAGGCAAAGCCGACGGAGAATCGCGCTCGCTCACCTAGCGTGGCGGGCGGTTGCGCCGCCGCTAGCGCGTCAGCACGGGGTCGGGAAAGCGGCGCTTCGAACAGGGTCCCGAGAGGGGAAGTCGACTTTGATACGTTCCAACGTCCAGTTCGAGCCGAGGTCGAGCTCGATCCTGAGCCGACTGTTCTTCTGAGCCAATTCCAAGACTGGTTCCAACGCCTTGTAGACTTCCCCGCCAGCGCAGACGGTAAAATCGCGGTCCGTTCCCGGGCGCAGCGTGACGGCTCTCTCTGGCGAGAGGTGCTGCGCCAGACTGGTCACCAAGAACGCGACCTTGACGCTCGTTCTCGGGTCCAGCCCATCGATCACCCACGCCGGCGAACCGTCGGCGGTTTCTTCCCGTTCCGCCACCCGGGCGGAGAGTATGAACTTGTGTGTCGCCATGTTGCCGCCTCCTAGGCATTCCTGAACGTTACGTCGTCGATGTTGATGCCGGAGTTCTTGTCCCAAGTTATCTTGACCTGGTCTGGCACGTCTTTCCTCATGAGGAATGTCTTCTGCGAGTCGGTAGCAGCGATGTACGCCACTCCGAGCTGCTCCGCGAGGATGCCCGCCGCGTTCTCCGGCCCGTCGAATCCAACATGAAAGATGATGTTGTAGGCCCCGTAGGGCCCCTCCAGTTTTATTCCGGATCCTGTGGGATCCTCGATGACCTTAGCAATTGAATATGCCATCAGCTCGTTCCTTGTTCGTAGCTTGTGTTTGCTGCAGGCCCCCAGAGGGGACCTCGAGAACTGGACCACCGTACGTGGCCTTCACGGCGCAACCTTCACCTCCGCGGAGCAGCCCAAGTCACGGCAGCTGACGACAGCCTCATTGACCCGCGCAACGACTGCCTCTCCTGCGCTAACGCTCGCTCTGACGTCCGTCACGTGCAGCTCGTTCTTGGCGGCAGCAAACACGGCCGCCGATCCGTCGGCAAAGAACGTGTACCCGCGGGGCGACCGCGCATAGCCACACCATTCGTTTGGACCAACCTCGTGAAAGTCGCTCTGACAAGTCTGCGGCCTCTCCAGCGGCACGTCGCCATTGAGCGACCAACTCGACGCCTGCTCCAACTCGAGCCATTCCAGGTCGCGTTCCGCTTGCACCAACAGGCTGCCTGGCTCAGTCAGCGGGGAAAAGACCAGAGCTCCGACGTCATAGGCTGCGGACACGGGCACCGCGCTCCAGTTGTCCGCTCGCGTGTCGACCGCGAGCAGCTGCCTCGATTGCGCCTGGTAGACGAACCAGCCGCCGCCCGCGTCGAACGCGACGGGCCCGATCCTGCTTTCGAACTCATCCGTCCCGTCCACTTCCCGTTGGTCGACGACGAGTTCCCCGTCGCGCTCCGTCAGCAACGCGATGCGCAGTCGGCCATTGGAGGCGCAAGCCAGAGCTTTCCCCGTCTGTTCCCATGCCACGATACTCTGACAATTCTCGACGGAGTGCTCAGCTACGTAGGCGGTGCCGTACGTCTGGACCCCTGGACCCAACCTCCAAAGCCCTACCGAGGGCTCGGCGCTCTCGCGCTGCTGCTGTGTACCCGGTTGAGCAAGCCACTGAAAAGACGGGTCCGGCACTCCGAAGTGGTGATCGGCGTATCCTGCCGTCGAGCCATCGTGATAGGTGTATCGAAGCTCGTACTTTTCTTCACTGGGAGAGATGAACATGAGTAACTCCCGCGTCCCGGTGAGGACCTCCACCTCGAGCTGTGTAGGATCGTATATCATCGGAATCGGTAGCGCGGCGACCCCCGCTCCGAGAGAACCGTCCTCCGCGACGGCGTGACAGAAGGGCGCCTCCCTGCTTTCATCGTTCACCGTGGTGAAGCCTACATAGCAAACGTCGGTACCCAACCAGAATAGCCGCTCCGAGTCAGTAGCGGAAACGGGCTCATCTTCTCCCGCCCGCACCGCGTCGGACCCCACTTCGTAGGTGCTCAAGCGGTAAGACTCCGTCTCGGTTGTGTAGAGCAAGGCAAGACGTGACCCGTCGAGCGACCACGCGAAGTCCACGATACTGTGTGCACTTTCAGGCATCGGAAGCTCGACGAAGCTCAAGCCGTCATCGAACTCGCTGATGGGAGCCAACCACCAGCGGTCAACTTCGGCGTCGGACTCAGCCGCGAAAGCCACGCGTGTTCCATCGGGCGCAAAGGCGAAACGCGACACGTCCCAGCCGTCTTCGATACCCTGACTCAGGTCCACGGGAGACGTACCGGCCATGCTCGGCTGGCGACCATCTCCGAGAAACAGGCGCGTGCGCCCGCCATCCTCACCTAGGAATCCGAACTTGCAGCTGCGTCGGACGTGCCAGTCGAGAGTCACGTTGGCCGCCGCCGTTCCTGCCGACGGTTCCAGCGAAACGCCTAACTCGAAGTCTGCGGCGGTCCCGAGCGGGGGCAGGCCTCGGACTCTTCCTGTGTCCTGGTCCAGATCCAGCCAATCCGGCCAGCCCGCCCCTTTGCTCCAACGGGCGATCGACCCTCCTTCCACCGTCACGAAGGAATCGTAGGACTGCCCAGCACAGCCATCCGCCAGGACCTCGTTCACCACAGGCACTACCGTGCAGGGTGGGGGTGCAACGCGGACGGTGATGTCCGCCGCGCGGCTCACTTCGCTGTTGCGCTGTCCGACCGAAAGCGGCAACTTGAACTCCCCAGTTGTATCTGGCACGCCACTGACCGTGGCCTTGCCCGGGTCGAACTTCAACCAAGTCGGCGGAGGGGTTTGCGCTTCTCGCTGCTCCCAGACGACACTTTCGCTCGGCATGTCCGAGGAAAGACGATACGAAAACAGCGTATCGATACACGCGGGAATGAGCGTGTCCGTGGGGACAGGGCATTGGTCGACCGTCAGCTCCAGCTCCGACGACCGGCCTCGTCCGAGGTCGTCGATGATCTCGACGACGACTTGCTTGTCATAGGTGACGTCTTGCACGACTCCCGTGATCACCGCCTGCTCGTCGTCTAGCTCCTCGAGCGCCAATCCGGCAGGTAACCCGGAGACGTCCCAGACATAGGGAGGCTTGCCGCCACTTGCGGTCAGCTGGATGGAAGTGTCCGCATCGGTGCAGAAGCGGTACTCGTCGGCGAGCTCCAAGCGAGGACAATCTTCCACCTCGAGCGTCAGTTCCAGCACATCGCGATCAGTCTCGCGCTCGCCGTTGGCGGCCACGACTTGGACAGCATAGGCGTCCTCCGCCTGCTCCTGGGGCACACGTACGATGAGGACGCCCGCGTCCTCATCCAGGTTGACGAAATCGATGTCCTCGGACACCTGCCAGTCGTACTCACCACTGCCCCCTCGTGCTTCGAGCCCGATGAGAAGTTCATCGCCAGCACACACTCGATGTTCCCGCTGCGTGGTGATACGCGTGCATGCCTGCACGTCCAGCACGAGCTTCTCCTCGGCCCGGTTGCCTGCCTCATCGGTCGCGACGACGTGCAGCACCACGTCACTGCCGTCGGAGAAGTCCCCACGTTCAGCACTCAGTTTCGGGCTGGCCCCCGGAATGAACTCGAGACCACTCGGCAGCTCAGTATCGCGCTCGCCAGCCAGCATGGTGACGGTCCAGTCGATGTCTCCACGACCACCCACTGAGTCGAGCCGGATCTCCAAGGGCTCGCAGGTCATCACCTCGTGCGTCGTCGCAGCCAGAATGACCAACGGCTCCGCACAAAGACCAGAAACCATCGGATCGTAGTCTGGGGCCACGCAGAACGTCGCGCGACACACCATCTCGCCTGGACACTCGCTGACGCAGCGGAGCTCGCAACTATCGACATCCAAGTCGGGTGAGCACGCTACCGAGCCGAGCGCGAGGGCCAACAGCGTCAACCCCCTCTGCACGTTGGCTCGTAGCCAGCACATCAGAAGGTTCCTCTCCAGGTCGCATTGGCGCCACCTTCTGATACGCCGATGTGCAAGGCGTGCTCTGCCGGGTTGAGCTCCGTCGACGAGTCCGCGAAGAGGAGCACACCCAGCCCAGCCGCCATCAGCACGGCGCTGGCTGCGCCAAATCCGATGCTCAGACTTTGCTCGCGATCCATTTCCTCCTCATACCCGGCACCCCGTTCATCCCACGGCTCATCGCTCTGGGTTCTCGCGAGCTCGTCAGCCAACCCCTGCGCGTCGTCGTGGGTCGACTTCCAGCGCCACGCGTACAGCGCGGAAGCCCCCGCCGCGACGACACTGCCACCAACCAGAGACCAACCCCAAATCGCACGCGACGAGTGCGTGCCAGCGTCGGCCGTTCCTGCGGTTCGTTGCGGCTCGAGACGAAGCGGGAAGTCCAGTGCGTCAGCGCCGCGCATCGAGTTTCCGTCGCCCTCCGCGTCGAGAGGAGGGCTCCTTTCTGCGGCGGGCTCTTCGGACTCTGGCTCGAGCGGAGTTGTCGAGCATTCCTCGTTCAGGGTATCGAGCCACGTCGCCGCCTGCTCAGCAATGTTTTGCTCGAGCGCAACGTAGCGGTCGTACACAGCCCGAGCTTCTTCGCACAGCCCCAGCTTTCGATGACACTGGGCGATGTTGAAGAGCGCGGCGTTGTGTCCGGACTCCGAATGATAGCGTTCGAAAAGCGCAATGGCGCGTTCGTACTCGCCGGCGGTATAGGCATCCGTCGCTTCCCAGAAGAGTCCCTCGATGCGTTCTCGCTCCGCGCCTCGCGACGTATCTTCGCTCGCTTCGGGCGGAGGCGCTTCGCTGGCTCGCTCCTCGCGTTCATCCGAAGCGATGCCTCGATCGTCCTGTTGCCTCGCCGGCTCCCGATTATCCGCAGTTTCGCGCTCATCAGCGACCTCTTGCGCCCAGACTCCAGACACAGTCACCGCGTGGGCGCTCAACAACGCAGACGCAACGAACGATGTTCGACCCAACCTCATCTCTCGACGACTCCGCTGACTCGGAATGTGCAAGCTGTGGTTGGTGACCACACTTGCGCATCCGATATGCTACGCCAATCCATCGGGTCCGGATAGCGCGTTCGCCTCTGGCCGCGCATGGTGGAGAATGCTCAGGGCTTCCTCCTATGGGTTTCAGCTAGCCGCTAATCGCCGCACGCAGGGAGGCAAAGTTTCCACTGTCTCGGCCACAGCGGCGCAACGCGCCATCGCAGGACGAGTGTCGCGCGCTCAAGATTCCCGCGCGCCGCGATGTGAGCTGCTCAAGCGCTGAGCGAGTTTCATCGCGCTCAGCATTCCGGTCGCGTCGGCAGTTCCGCGCCAGGCAATGTCGTAGGCCGTACCGTGGTCGACACTGGTGCGGTCGATGCTCAAGCCCATCGTGACATTCACTGCCTCGCCAAACGCCATGAGCTTCATGGGGATGGTCGCCTGATCGTGGTACATCGCTACGACGCCGTGAAACTCACCGGCCACGGCTTTGCGGAACGCCGTCTCTGCGCCGATCGGACCTTCGATCTTCGCCTTGCCGTAGAGTCTGCGCTTGGCCGCCGTCAGGCCCGGCAGAATCGCTTTCGCCTCCTCATCACCCAGGAGGCCGCTTTCCCCCGCGTGCGGATTGAGCGACGCAACGGCGATGACGGGCTTTTCTTCACCTGCCCGGCGTAGCAATCGCGCCAGATGGCGGGTGGCGCGCTGCACGCCCTCGGACGTTATCGCCTTGCTCACCTTGCGCAACGGCAGATGCGTCGTGACCAGCGCGGTCGACAGACCTGGAGAGTAGAAACACATGGTCACCGGCTGCGCCTCATCCAGCGTCTCCAGCCACTCCGTGTGGCCGGTGAAGGAGCGAGCACGACGCAGACCTGAGTGGGCGATCGCCGCTTTGCTCACCGCTGCCGTTACCAGCGGCGCGTTGTTCTGCTTGGCCAGAGCGAACGCGTCTTCGATGTACGTGAGCTGGGCCTGTCCCGCGACGGCCGTGGGCGCGCCGGGGGTGCGATCCGCAGGAGTCAGTACTGGGCCGGAATGGCGAATGTAGATACCGCCACCGCGCGGCTTCTGTTCGGTCAGGAGCCGCAACTTGCGAACGGGCACTCCGACCAGCTTCGCTGCCGCCAACAAGGTTCCCTGGTCGCCGACGAGCACCCGTACGCCGCGCAGCTCCTGCGCGGCGCGCACGGCGATTTCAGGGCCGATGCTCGCGGGACAACCAGTGGAGACGACGATCATTCATCTTCGTAGCTATCGGAATCCGGTGGATCCGGATCCGGCATGCGCAGCTTATAGCCGGAGCCCCGAAGTGTTTCCAACGGCAATGCGTCTCCGAGTTTGGCGCGCAGGCGCCGCACGTGAATGTCGACCGTCCGTGGGCCGCCGTCGTAGCGGTTGCCCCAAACACGAGCGAGCAGGTGATCTCTGGACAGGACCTTTCCGCGGCGCTCGCACAGGTAGGCGAGCAAAGCGAACTCCTTGGCGGTGAGCACCACTGGACGCCCGGTGACGGTCACCTCATGAGCCGCCTTGTCCAACACAATCGGGCCGACCTTGTGGCGTTCGTCAGTCGCAAACTCGCTCCGGCGCCACTCGACGGCACGGATACGAGCGTAGACTTCCTCCGGCACGTAGGGATGCAGCACGAAGTCATCGAAACCGCTGGAGGGCTCGATGCGGGCGATCTGACCAACGGTGACCGAGATGATGGCCCCGACGTTGTCGAAGACCTGCTCTTTCCGAACGGCCCGCAACGCAGCGATCGCCAGATCTGGTCGATCCAACGCTTCAAAGAGAAGCGCGCGCGGGCGAGATTCGACGTTCACGTCGTCTTCACTGAACAAATTGATGGGATCGTCCCACAAGTCCAGCGTTCGGACCTGGGCTCCCAGCTGCCGTAGGGTGATGGCGGCGCCATCCTCCCTTTCGAGCAGCGGGCCGTGGCCAACGACGGCTACGAAGGAACGAATCCGTGGTTTTTCAACTGAGATCGGTGCCACCTACTGTGATCCGGGCGAGTTTGATGGTTGGACAACCCACGCCAACGGGGACACTCTGTCCGTCTTTGCCGCAGGTCCAGATGCCGTCACTGAGTGCGACATCGTGGCCTAACATGCTTACTTCTCGCAGTGTTTCGGGACCATTTCCTATCAGGTTCACCCCCTTTAACGGTGCGGTGAGTTTTCCGTCTTCGATCAAGTAGCTTTCAGTCAGGGAAAAGACGAAGTCGCCATTCGAGATATCGACCTGGCCCCCACCGAAGTTTTTGGCGAATATTCCGCGCTTTACGCTCTTGAGGATCTCTTCCGGATCGTGGGGCCCCGCAGTGAGGATGGTGTTGGTCATGCGCGGCAACGGGATACTGCTGAAGTCTTCGCGACGGCCGTGTCCGTTCGGTTGTGTTTCGTAGTGACGCGAACTGAGTCGATCGTGCATGTAGCCTCGAAGCACTCCGTTCTCGATCAGCACGTCCTTCTGGGGATCGTTGCCTTCGTCATCCACGTTGATGCTGCCGCGACTGTGGGCAATTGTGGGATCGTCAACCACCGTACAGAGCTCACTCGCCACGACCTTGCCAACCTGGCCACTGTAGTTGCTGGTGCCTTTGCGGTTGAAGTCCGCTTCGAGGCCGTGACCGACCGCCTCATGCAGGAGAATACCGCTGTCTCCGGGGGCCAGAACGACTTCCATCTGGCCTGCCGGCGCCTCCCGCGCATCGAGCAGCGTCAGGGCCTGCTGCGCCGCCGTTTCCGCGTGCTTTTCGGGTGAATGGGATTCGAAGTAGCCCAAGGACGTTCGCCCGCCCCCGCCGCTGCGGCCAGCCTCTCGACGTCCCGCGTGCTCGGCGATGGCGCGCACACCAAAACGCATCAAGGGCTGTACGTCTCGCACGAACTTGCCGGTGCTGGTGGCGATGAGGATCTCTCGCAGTTCTTCCGAGTAGGAAGCCTCGGCCTTGAGGATCTTCGGGTCGTAGGCGAGCACGGCGGCACTCGCACGCTCCAACAGGCTGCGCTTGTCGCGACCCGGCACGTCGACGGGGAGCTCCGTGAGCTCGTAGCGTTGCGGCGTCGCGACCGGGGAAATCCCAACTGGATCGACGATTTTTCCTGAGCTGGCGATTCTCGCCGCCGTCTCAGCGGCCCGCTTCATGGCTTCGAAACTCAGGTCCTCGACGTGGGCGTAGCCCGTGGCATCTCCTTTCTGCACGCGGACCCCGAGGCCCATGCTGACGCTGCGAGCGGCACTTCGCGTGATGCCTTCTTCGAAACTGAAGCTGGCCGAGGTCTGGTATTCGAAAAAGAGGTCAGCGTACTCACCTCCGTTGGCCAGGGCGATGGTGAGCAGCTTGCGGCAGATTTCTTCGTCGATCGCGAAGGGGCCACCAGGAGCGAAAGGGGCTCTCAATTGGGACATCTACGGCAACTTGTTCAACGCGGACCCGTTTGGCAATGCCTTTGGGCTCCACCGCACTGCGTCGTTTGCCGATCTCCGGTCGTTGCCGTAGGTTTTGGCGATGCGTCGTGGGGCCCTTGCCCCGGGAGCGGACTCCAAAAAAGGCCTCGTAAGGAGTCGCAGGGTGTGCGGTAGCTTGACCGACTCTCTCAAACCCACCTAAATACCGACGGACGCCGAGTCGGCGTTCGATTCGCGTGAGGCGCGCTGGCCTTGGATCCCAATCAAATACTGCAAACCGCAAAAGCGCTCGCCGACCAAGGGCAATACCAACTGGCCCTCGGAGAGTACGCGAAGCTGCTTCAGCTGAACCCGGCGGACACCAAGGTGCTGCTCCGCGCGGGCGACGTTCAGGCCCGCGCGCAAGACTTCAGCGGCGCCATCCGCACCTACGACCAAGCCGCGGCCCTGTACGCCGAGCAGGGGGCGGGGCTGAAGGCCATCGCCGTGTACAAGCAGGTGCGCGAGCTGATCCACCAACACGTCCCCAATCAGGTCGATGAGTACTCCCATGTCGTCGACCGCCTGACACTGCTCTACAGCGAGCTGGGCTTGGTCAACGACGCCCTCCGCACCCTGGACGACGAGGCCGCACGCCTGCGCGCCGTGGAGCGGGACGAAGAGGCGCTCGAACTCTACCGGCGCATGACTGACCTCGGTCCCAACGTGCCGTTGCCTCACTTGCGCTTGGCTGAAGGCCTCTACCGCGTGGGTCAAGTCGACGAGGCTCTCGCTTGCTTCAACTCTGCGACGAGCCTGCTGCTGGCGGCTGAGCAAGAAGACGATGCGTTGCGGGTGCTCGAGCGCATGCTTCACATCAAACCCGCACCGAAGCAGGCCAAATTGGCCGCGCGACTGTACCTCAAGCGCGGTACCGAAGCGGAGGGCATGCAGGCACTTTCCCGCCTTCAGATCTGTTTCCAGGCCGATCCTGCAAACCTGGAGACACTGAGCATGTTGTCCCAGGCGTTCGAGCTGATCGGTCACCAGGAGCGCTCCATCGAGGTCCACAAGGAGATGGCGCGCCTGGCACACGAGCAAGGCAACAAGGACGTGTGGAACGCCGCTTTGGAGCGCCTGCAGCAGATGGCTCCAGACGATGAGCAGGTGCACGCGCTGCTGGACATGCCGGCACCCGCCGGCAAGTCGGGGCGACCCGATCAACCCGCCCCCGCGCGCTCGATTCCGCCACCAAAGCCGGCCCGTTCGTCGTCGGGTCCACCCCGCTTGGAGCTAGTCAGTTCCCGGCCGCCCCCTCCCAGCGTCGCACCGCCACCGGTGCATGCGCCGCCGAGCGCACCGGGACCGGTGATACCCACGAGCAGCCGCCCCAGTGAGATAGCCGCACAGGTTCGTGGAGTTGCCCCACCGCCTCGACGACACCGACCACCTCCCCCGGCGCCATCGAGACCTCCCGCGCCACCGCCAAGCAGCAGCACTTCTGTCGCTCCTCCTTCCAAGCCGCCTTCGTCGAGGGCACCAGCTTCGGCAGCGAGCGGTTCCGTCGCGCCGCAACCGAACCTGCTCCACTCCTCCCCGAGTACGGCCCCTGCGCCGGCCGGAAGCGCCCCACCCACCGCACCTCCGACGACGAGCCCACCCAGCACGGGTCGAACTCTCAAAGACTACGACGACGTACTCGAGAACAGTCGCCGCGTGCTGGCGGACGCCCGCACCTACCGAAATCTGTCGCTCTTCGACAAGGGTATCGAGATTGTTCGGGCCGCCTTGCTGGATGACCCGCGCTCGATCGAGCTGCGGGAGATGCTGCGGGACTTGTGCACGGATGTCGGGGACCGCGACGGGGCCATCGAGCAGATGCTCGAGATGGTGGACATCTACGTCGAGTTCGAGCGTCCGGATCACGCCGTGGTCGTCTTGCTCAACGTGCTCGACGAGGAGCCCAGCTGTGAACCCGCCCGCGAAGTACTGCGAGAGCTCGTCGACGAGCACCCGGAGTTGCGCGAACAGGTGAACGAGGCGTATTTGGAGCCGCAGGTTGCCGGGCCCGGTTCCGCTCAGCCTCCCGCGTCGACGCATCCGTCCGAATCGGTGCAAGCCCCCTCCGCTACGCCGCAAGCCTCGGTGTCTGCGGGAGCCCCCGCCCCGCCCCCGTCGTCGGCAGCGTCGGCGCCCATCTCCAGCGCCAGCGTTCCGAGCGTGGTTCCGCCTCCACCGCCCGTCACCCAGACTGCTTCGCTTGCGCCCCCCCCGCCGCCTCCGCCCTCCCAATCCGCCGGCGCGGTACCACCGCCCAAGCTGTCGGTGGAAGAGGCGCTCGAAGAGGTCGAGTTCTTTGGCTCACGCGGCATGCTCGGCGAGGCACGCCGGCTGATCGAAGACCAGCTGAAGTCCCACCCCAACCACCCGCTCTTGCATGAAGCCCTCGCAGAGCTCGAGGAGTTGAGCACTCCAAGCCAGTCCGCCGCGGATCCTAGCGCGAAGCTGAATCGGGACCCGCAGGCAAAGCCAGGCGACAGCTTGGACCAAGACCTCCAGCTGTCGCTGGCGGAACTGGAGGAGGCCGTCCGGGCTTCGCAGCGCCCACCCGGCCCGGGCGAGAAGGCCAACGAGGTCGACGTCGATGACCTATTCGAGAAGTTCAAGACGTCCGTCAGAGAGCAAGTCGCGGAGAACGACGCCGCCACGCACTTCGATTTGGGCCTCGCCTACAAGGACCTCGGGTTGCTCGACGATGCGATCGAGGAATTGGAGATCGCTTCGCGCGAGGCTGAGTTCGAGTGCAAGTCCCTCATCTCGATGGGCTTGATCTATGCCGAACAGAGCATGTGGGAGAAGGCGACCAAGATATTCTCCCGAGCCCTGAGCGCTGTCAGAAAGACCACGGAGCAAGAGTGCACGCTGTACTACGAGCTCGGGCATGGCTCTGAACAACTCAAACAGCACGATCAAGCCATCTACTACTTTCGCCAAGTGCTGCGACGAGACCAAGACTTCAGAGACGCGAGGGCACGTGTGGAGGGGCTACGCACGACTCGACTGCAGACTCCGTCGGGCCGACCGCGCGCGCCTGACGAAGAAGTCGATCGCGCCTTCGAAGAAATCCTCGGCGACTGAATGAGCGAGCGCGATTCTCTGTCGGCTTTGCCTCACCCCATTGGGTGAGGGTGTGGCAAAGCCTCCTCCGAGGGGACTCTTCGCTCTACATTTCCAGTGTTTCTCGAGGGCTTTCCAGCCCCCGCCCCAGCTTCGCTGGGCCCCCACCCCACTATGGGGTGGCCTTGCAGTCAACGATGGAGCTGTCCTGTCGGCTCGACGTTCGAGCCGCTTGGGAGTGAGGATTTCAACCGTCGGTCTGTCGCGCTCGACTATTCGCGCTCTTGATGGCGCATGAGGGAATCCGTTGGTGGGGCGCAATCTAAAACACGCAGTCAGGGTCGCAAAGCGACTGCCTGCTGGATGGGGTGGGCCGCGCTCACCACCTCTGGACAGCCTTGGGTTGGCTTCCTCGAACCGGTCTGGTGGACCGGAAGAGTCTACTGCTTCGTCGAAGTTCGTCGTTTGTCGTAGCCGGGTTGGTACGTCGTACCGTCGCGCCACAGCGCATACAGAATCCCGACGAGTTTGCGAGCTACAGCTACCGCCGCGACCTGTTTGCCGCGACGCTGTTCGATGCCTTGCGCCCATTGGGCAATGGGATCGTTGGGGCACAGACGTCTGATGTTCCACGCTGCCTGAACCAGCGCTCGTCGAACTGGTGCTGGTCCAGCCTTCGTGATTCCCGTTCGTTGCTGTCGCTGCGAGCTCGAGTTTTCGCCCGGTATCAACCCGAGGAATCCTTCCACTGCATGAGCGCTCGCAAAACGGCTGATGTCGTCCAGTGCCGCCACGAATCGCATGCTGGTTACCGGACCAACTCCCGGCACGCTCATCAGACGGAGGCAGACGGGGTCCGTTTGTGCGAGCTGAAGCAGCTCCTCGTCTGCCTCGGCGATTTGTTCGTTGAGAGACTCGATGACGCGCAGCATGCGCTCGATGTACTCGGGCAGACCGTCCGAAGTCTTCAATGCAATGGCGCGTACCCGCTTCGGGAAGGTTCCGGATGTGCCTGAAGGCAGTTGGAGCATCTGGCATCGTGCCCAACCACGGGTGCAATTGATCAGTGCTGTGCGTGAAGCGATCAGCTCCTCCCGGACCGTACACATCCGTCGTCGCTCGCGCGTCAACTCCTGAGGAACATGCACCGATGGCAGATCTATCCGACAGGAGACCTCGCTCAGCACCTGCGCATCGCGGCGATCCGTCTTTATGCGCCGAGCTCCGACCCCGAGCGTGCGCACCAGTGTGGCTGGTACCACTCTCACTTCGTGACCCGAGGCCAGGGCCCAATCGGCAACCCGGAAAGCCTCGGAGCACGTTTCGAGCACCACCCGGCTGTGCGAATGAGCTTTCAGGAGTGGTTTCAACCGATGATTGGCAACAACTCGCTCGTCCAACACTGTGCCGTCGGCCGCTCGAACACAAACTTGGGATTTCTTTGACCCCAGATCGATCGCAACATGATGCATGGCTGTCTCCTCTTCGTGCGCCTTCGAGCGCGTTTTTGTTCTGAAGCCCTAACACTGGTGACTTCGTAGACGGGGAGACAGCCATCTTTTCCAGTGCTTGTCCGCTAGACCAGTCGGACACACATGCCAGCGCTGCGAACAAGAACGCACCTGACAGCTTGGGTATCCGTGCTTTCCAGTCGCGAGCCACCCCATCCCATCTATAACCCCGTCGGTGACGAAAAGGGCCCATCTTTCGCCGCGATCTAGTTAGTTGCCGCCGGCGGGATTGACGATGTCGAAGCGGGGCGTGCCGAAGCTCCGATGGCACAACATGCACGCGTAGGGACTGGGAAGGACTGCCGTCTGACCCGACAAGAAGAGCTTCGCCGAATCTTGCCGCTTTCCAGATTCGTCGTAGACGAGGAAGTCCAACGCTCCGTCCGTTCGGCGACCGCGGCGGATGACTTCTGTTTCCAGAACATTTCCGTCTTGGGTTAGCGCCTGGGCGGCGAACAGACCACGCTCCGGGTACTCGTAGATGACGCGTTCGAACGGTGCGACTTGCGAGTCGTCGATCGTGCGTTGCTCTCCCAGCTCGAAGTCCCCCCATTGGGTCTTCAGTGCGGTCAGTGTCGGTGGGTAGTCAGCGCATGCCTCTTTGGCGTGCAACAAACGTCGTAACTCGTCGACCGCTGCGGGCGGCCCCGCGTCGGCTCGGCTCAGGGATAGAGCACGCGCCGTGGCCTGCCCCCATCGACCGTGCTCAGCGAAATCCATCAGGGACGCAAAGGTCTTCAGCTCATCAGGCGCTACGTCGAGCAGGTACGAAGCCAGCCCCAATTGTAACTCGTCCAGATACTCGAGGTCGTAGTCGCTTTCTGCGAACGTCGCGGTCGGTGTCTCACGTTCGGGGCCGGGCTCGGTGAACGCGCGTTCGTCTGCCGCGCAGACCGCGCTGTTTCCGGCATCGGACGAGTAATCTTGCCCGCCCGCTTCAGCGACGCTCGCGTCCCAATCCCGTACGTTCCTGGATGCGTCCGCCGAGGACAGTGTGGCGGCGTCCGACTGCGCCGGGCGTGTAGGTTCTGCGCACGACAACACCCAGCAAAGCTGCGAAATTGCAAATGGGAGCTTTCTCAGGTGCGCTTTGAGCAACTTGAGTTTCCTTGCCGGGTCTAGGGGCCGATGATAGCATGGCCGCCATGAAGTACCTTAAGTGTAGCACCGTGGCGTTGTTCGCTTCCGCCGCGGTAATTGTCTGGGGTTGCAACGACGACTCGTCGGGTTCGGAAGACACCACTGATGGCGTCTCCGCTTCGACGGACGAGGGGACCGAAGCGAGTGATACAGCTACTGAAACCGACGGTGAGGGCGAGCCTGGTGGCAGCGCTACCGATGAGGGTGGCGACGATCCCGCCACGACCGACGAAGCTGCCAGCGATGGACCTGCCGCGGGTGGCGATGCGACGGATACCGAGGCCAGTGAACCCGAGCCCGTTCCTGAAGAGGAACTGATGCCGGCGGATGACGACCCGCTCACGGTCTCGGATGACCTCGAAGCACCCACTGGCCTGACGGCAACCGTACGCTTCAACGGCATTCACCTGGCATGGACTGACAACTCGGACAACGAAGAGGGCTTCGAAGTCGAGAAGCGAGTCGATGGTGACGAGTACGCCATGGTCACGACCGTCGACGCTGACGGTACGGCGTACCACGATGCCAGCGCCACCGCCGAAGGCGTCTACTGGTACCGCGTGCGTGCAGTCGAGGGCGACAATGCGTCGGAGTGGGTTGCTGTTTCAGCCACCATCAGCGCGGACGAGCCGGATCCGGATCCGGACCCGATGCAGACGGATACGATGCCTCCCGAGCCCGATCCGGACCCGGACCCGATGCAGACGGACCCGATGCCTCCCGAGCCCGATCCAGATCCTGCAGGCGATCCCAGCGACGTGTCCTTCCAAGACGACGTGGTTCCGATCTTCGAAGCGAGCTGTGGCGCAGCGACTGCCGGCTGCCACACGCGCGAATCGTTCCAGGCGAACGTCGGCGACGATTGTCGCGGTTGGTTGGCGCTGGAGAACGAGCCGCTCGGCGCGGTCTCCTACGTTCCGGAGACGTTGGGTGACTCCACGGGATGTCCCGACATGTCTCTCTACGAGCGTTTGACGGAGTTGGACGCGTGGTTGTGCGGTCCTCCGGGTTACCCCTCGTTGGACAACGTGGCGTACGTCACCCCGGGTGATCCGAGCAGCAGTCTGCTCTACCTGATCTTGGGAGACGACCCGACCGCTGGCGGCAATTGCCAGAAGGCCGAAGGTATGCGCACGACGCGCATGCCGCTGGAGCCGCTGCCCGCGCTATCGGACGCAGACATGGCGACCATTCGCGTTTGGATCGAAGAGGGCGCGAAGGACAACTGAGCTTTCTCAGTCGTAGTCACCACTGGCTTATCTCCCATGTCTGACGGGAGTGTGTGTGAGTCGGTGAGATGAGGAGGAAGGCACGAGCCGATTGCGGTGAGTGCCTTCTTCGCTTTTGTGCCTCACATTCTGCAGCGATGGGCGGGTGCAGATCCTGCGTCGCGCATACTTTCCAGCGCTGGATCACTGACTGCGGATTCCGTGGCGAGCAGCCCGAGGGTTGATCGCTCGACCCGAATCACGGCCGTGCTAAAGAGACACGAGTCCTCGAGCGTTTACGTTTGGGAATGCACTGCGAGAGCAAACACCGAGGTGGCCCCATGGCTCCTGACAACGACAATCGACGCATGATGGGTACTGGAAAATCGAGCAGAGGGATCGCAACGGGGGTCGCACCCCGCTACTTCCTCGCACTCCGTTACTTCGCACCCCGTTTCTTGATCGCACTCGGCCTCTTCGTTGCGACTTGTTTCGCTGCTTGTTCGAACGATTCGAAGACGTTCACGCCAGACGGTAAGTCCGATTCTGGGGCGGCCGCTGCAGGCGATGACTCGGACTCGACGGACAGTGATGGCGCCGAGGGAACGGAGTCGGGAGGCGACAACGGCGGAGGCAGCGGCTCCCCTTCGGGCAATGCCGACGAGACGGAGTCCGGTGGAGAACCGTCGAGTGGCGACCCGTCGAGTCCCAATCAACCGAACGCGACGGACGATGGAAGTCCGTCGGAGCCCGGTGCCGTTCAGCCCCAGTCGCAAGAGCCGATTCAGTCGGACCCGCCGCCGATCACGGGCGGTTGGCTCGACCACAAGAGCTACCTCGTGCCCAGCGATGGCAGTCGCAGCCTGGGGGACTCTGGCAAGCGACTCGACGACGGCAGTGGTGGTAACCAGACGCGCGATACCGGTAGCAAGATCGTCTTCTTCGACAAAGAGGCGGGCGACAACGAGAGCGCCGACGTCTACTGGTGGGACGGCGAGCAGCTGATCGACTCGTCGGGCAGCGCCACCAATGCTGACGGCGAAGCCTACGGCACCGACCCACTCGAGCCGAACGAAGACGCCATCAAGCCCTTCGCCATCGCGGCGGGCATTCGTCCCAATGCGCCAGGCGACCCCCGCCTGCGTACCCACGCTGACGGTTTCGAGGCGCTGGCTGGGGGCTACCCCGATTGGTTCCTCTTCCGCCGCGGTCAGAACCACAACCAGTTCGATGGCGCGTTCATCGGAGGTCGTAGCGAGGACGAGCCGATGGTCGTCGGTGCCTACGGGCCGCCGCGTGACGGCCGGGCTCTGATGACCTTCGACGGGGAAGGCTTCGAGTTCGAGGGCGAGATGCGCGGCACTTTGAACCCCTTCGACGCGCACAACTTCGGAGCGGCAGAGAGCATGATTCACCACGTGCTTTTGAGTCTGGAGCTCCGGGGCTTGTGGTCACACCTGGGCGCGCATTTGGCTGACAGTCCCAATGGTGGACCGGTGACCGCCTACGCGGAAGACTGCAAGTGGACGGGCGGACGCGCGGGCATCAACTACCCCCCCAAGAAGTTCACGGTGCGTCGCAGCATTCTGACCAACCGCTGGGATGCGGACGAGCACAACCAGGCCTACTTCACCAACGACTACGAAAACATCGGCACGTTCGACGAGGCCATCTTCTACCGCAATGGTTTCAAAGCCGATCCGATGGTCGATCCCGACCCGCGCCGCGACGTGTTTAGCCGTAGCGTCTATCAAGGCGGCGGCGCGCAGATGGGGCACACCTATCGCGGCATCATATCTGCCGACGGCGCCTCCGGCGGCCCGCAGATGCGTCTGGGCGGCACCTGCGAGAACAGCCTGATCCTCGAGGGCTATTGGTTCAGCAGCACGCGCAGTAACAACCCCTCGAACCCGTGGATGGCCGAAGGCGGTCAGTCGGGGCAATCCGCGCTGGTGCGCAACAACGTGCAGTTCGTCTATCAGTACCCGACGCCTGCCGACCCCGACCCGATGGCGCTCTCGGACGTCGCAGCGCAACCGGGGTGGGGCTACACGCTGCAAGGGGCTTCCTTCGGCGCCGTCGTCGAGAACAACATCATCTCCGGCGTGATGCTGCAGGAGCAACTCGGGGCCAACCAATCCAACGGCTCCGGGATTACGCTCGTTCCCGAGCCGGACATGTACCAGGACGGGCAAGTCTACACCATGCGTGAAGATGTGCTGCGGGGTAACATCGTCTACAATCGCGGCATCGGCTTGGAGCTCAAGGGTGATTGGACGGGCACCGAGGACATCGTCGTCGAAGACAACGTGTTCGTGGCGGACCGCCCCTTGTTGAACACCACCGCGGCGTTGGGCGGCACGGACCAACTCTTGGTCGACGGCAACCGCTTCTACGCCTCGGGGGATCTGCCGCCCGATGCCATCGTCGGCGACGACAACGCTCAGGCCGGCATGGGCGACGCTGCCAAGAGCGAAGACTGGCCAGATCCGGAGCGCACGCTGCTGCAATACGTCACCGAAGAACTCGGCATGGAGTTGCTCGATTGGGAGGACGACCCGTTCGTCGATCCTGCGGGCGCTTCAGAACGACAAGCGGCGGGTGAGGTGTACGATCCCACCGGCATGAAGACGTTCATGGCTGTGGCCACCAACATGCGCAAAGGCGGTCGTCAGGCCGCGCCCGAAGGCGAGAAGCCCGACTGGAACGGCGACTACGCTTGGGACGAGCGTTTCACCGGACCTGCGGTGGTCAACTGGGTTCGCGCCGGCTTCGGCATGGACCCAGTCGACTGAGCCCCTTCGAGCCGGCTTTCGCTCTTGCGTCGGGTGCTGCGAGCCCTGGCGGGCGTCGCGGTCTGAGATGCCTCGCCCACGCCAGCGCTCCAGGTGGGTGGGCCAGTAGACCGTTCCGCGACGAAGGCTGGCGCGATGAGTGCGACGACCGCCGCTCCGTGATACGCGCCTCTCGTGCCCAATCTGGAGCGAGATCCGCGGCGGGTCCTCGCCGCCTTCGCCGAGCAGAAGCTGTCGCTGGAATTGAGTACGCTCGATCTGTGTTTCTTGGCACTGCTGCGCACGATATCGCGGACGGAGAGCTCGAACGCATTCGGTGAAGAGCAGCTGGTCGATGCGTTCGAACAGGTGTGTGAAGCCGTCGAGCCGGAAACGGAAAATGTTCGAACTCGCGCGACCCACACCATCCGCCGCTTGCGTGAGCGACGCTTGCTCGCTCGCGTGGATGCGGCGGGGGTGAGACGAGCTGGGGAGTTTTCCCTCAGCCCGCTTGCCACCGCCATCATCGACTTCTATGTCACGACAGAGCCGCTCACGCGCGAGAGTCTGTCGTTGCTCACGCGAACCCTGATTGTCACGGTGGCTGAAGTCGTGGCGGTTGCGCGGCGGCTGCCGGAATCGGAGGGGTGGCAGCGCGACGTGGTGGGCCCTTTGCGGGTTACGGTCACCGAGCTCATCGGCAGTGTGGAATCGCGGCAGCGGGGGCTCGACCTCGAGCAAGAAGAGTTTCAGAAGCGGATCGCGGCGCTGCTCAGCGCGGACTGGTTCGGTGCACTCGAGCAGTGTCAAGAGCTGTTGGAAACCACCTCGGCGACCTTGGCCGAGCTGAACGACGTGCTGCTCAAGCAAAGCCACGAGCTGTCCGCGCTGCTTCAAGAACTGCTCAGCTTGGCGAGCGAAGCTGAGCATCTGGAGGCGGAGCAATGCGTCGTCGAGGTGCTCGAACTCGTGGATCGCATGTCGGCCTGGGGCGCGGTTCGCCAGCGGGCGTGGAGTGAGTACTACGAGTACGTGCATCGTTACTTGCGGGACGTCGTGCGTTTCGATCCCAGCCGGGCGTTGACCCAACGCCTGAGAAAGCTCCTGCGAGAAGAGCGGGGGCAAGGTCACGCGCTGGCCGTTGCGGCGGCCCCGCCGATTCGATTGCTGCGTGAGGTTCGCCCGCCAGAGCAGCCGCCGCCCGTCCGCCGCAAGAAGCGGCCGACGGAACAGACGCCCGAAGAGGAGGAAGCTCGGCCCGATCCAGACCAGGTCTTGGAAGCTCGAGTGCGCGGCCTGTTGGATGAAGGGGTGATCGGCCTGGGAGAGCTGACTGCGCGCCTGACACAAGACCTGTCTTCGAGTGAGCGCTTCTTGTTAGCGGGGCGCATTGCCAAGGTGCTCAGCCGCGTCCGCCGGCCCATCGTCGGGCGAGAACGGGCGTGGGTGCGGGTCGATGAGGATCTTGCGCTGGAACAATGGGAAGTGCGTGCCGAGGCCGATTCATGACACGAGAGTCGAGCAGCTTTGACGACATCGGCAGTGCCGTGTCGGACGACAACTTTCCGGACGTCGATCTCGCGCTTCGCCGCGGGCGGCACATTGATCGCGACGACGGCGCTTGGTACTCCTACCTGGTGGATGCTCAGCCGCTGCTGGAGACGTTCTACCGACGCTTCGGCTGTGAGTTGGTGCACAAGAGCGATGGCTATTTCTATCTGCTGCCCACCGGCGATCGCCTGGGCCGTCGGCAGCTGTCGACCAGCGAGATGCTGGTTGGCCAGGCGCTGGCGCTGCTCTACCTAGATCCCGCGACCGTGCAGAATGGAGGGGTCATCACGCGGGACGACGTGTTGGGGCACATGGCGTCCGTGATGGGTACCGACGGACTGATGGCTGCGTTCAACCCGAAGAAGAAGCGGTTGGACGAGCGCGTGGCGCAGGAAACCGTACGAACGCGAGTGGCGGAAGGCTTGCGCAAGCTCACGGCCGGCGGCTTCCTGGAAGCGCTGGAGGGGGATGCCTATCGGCTGCGTTCGGCGTTGATGCGCTTCGCGGAGCCGGTGCGCACGAGCGATTCGCCGGCGGAGGCATTGCGCAGACTCGTGGAGAAGGGCGAAGTCGTGCTCGTCACCGAGGACGAGCCGACTGCTGACGACGATGAGGACGCGTTGGCCAACAGCGACGGTGTAGACGACGAACGCGAAGTCGACGCCAGCGATGGGGACGACGAGCCGCGCGACGCCGATACCGAGGGCGATGACGACGCCAGCGATGGGGACGACGAGCCGCGCGACGCCGAGACCGCCGACGAAGCACCCGACACGGAGACGGGCGAGTTGTGACGAAGCGCGTTCGAGCGAGGGAACTCACGCTCGTCAATTGGAAGGGAGTGTTCTACGAGCGCTATCTGCTCGACTCCAACGTGACGGCGCTGGAAGGGGACAACGGTGCGGGCAAGACGACGGTGATGATCGCGGCCTATGTGGTCCTGTTCCCGGACCTTTCGCGGCTCAGGTTTACGAACATCGGCGAAACCGGCGCGACCGGCGGCGACAAAGGGATCTGGGGTCGCCTGGGGCAACTGGCGCGCCCGTCGTATTCGGCGCTGACGCTGCGACTCGGCGATGGTCGAGAGCTCATCGCCGGGGTCGTCATCGTTCGCAAGAGCGAGCCGACCCTCGAACTGCAGCCCTTCCTCATCAGCAACCTCCCGCTCGAGGCTCGCGCCAGGGACTACCTGTTGAAGGTTGCCGACGAGCATGACGAAATCCCCACCGTCGCCGAGGTCAAACAGGCTGTCGCCGCAGCCGGTGCCAAGCTCGAGCTGTTTGCCACCAGCAAGGCCTACTTCGCCGCGTTGTTCGACCTGGGCGTCAGCCCGATGCGTCTGTCCACCGACGAGGAACGCAACAAGTACAACGACATGTTGCGTACCAGCATGGCTGGCGGGATTTCGCGTACGCTCACTTCGGAGCTCAGATCGTTCGTGTTCAAACGCGAGACGGGGCTGAGCGATACCTTGAGCCGCATGCGGGGCAACCTCAGCGCGTGTCGCAGGACTCGAGTCGAGGTGGTGGAGTCGCGACAGCTGGAGCGCCACATCAGCGGGATCTACGACGCGGGTCTGTCGATGTTCGAAGCCTCCATGCTGGCTGCCAGATTCGAGGCATTGGAAACCGCGGCCGAGTTGGCGCGCGCCAAAAACGCCCTCGACCAGGCGGAGGCCTCGCTGGTCGAGCAAGGCGTGGAGCTGACGGAAGCGGGAGCTCGAAGCGCGAGCATCACGGAGCGCCTAGAGGCGGCGCGTGAGGCAGCCCATCAAGCCGGCGAGCGCCTCGAGCGCTACCAGCGGTGCCTGCAGACCGCCGAGCGTGTCTCCGAGCTGGAGGCGGAGCTGCGGGAGTCGAACACCTCCCTGGAGCAGGCCCAGCAGCGATACGACGAAGCCACGGCGTCCCGCACCCATGCTCGACAACGCTGGAGCGAGGTACAGGCAGCACTGTCTCGCAGTGCCCAAGGCTTGGCGAATCTGCAAACCGGTCTCGAACAGCTCCACCGCCGAGCCCACGCCCATCGCCAGGTAATGACTGAGCTCGAAAGAGCCCACGCGTCCCTCGCCCTGGCGGGCTTCGCGCCAGAGCTGCTGCGCCGACTCGAAAGTCCCACGGGCGCTGGCGAGTCCGACGCAATGGTCGAGTACTTGACCGCGCTGCGCAACGACACGGCGGCGCAGCTCGAGCACACCGACGAGCAGCGCGCTCGTCGGGCGAGACTCTCGGAATCTGCCGACGTGCAGCGGCGTGAATACGAACAGGCGATGGCCGCGCTGCGCGAGGTGATCGGCGAAAACGACGCTGCAGACATCGAGGACTCGCCCCTGGCGGCGGCGCGCTCGCGGCTGAAGGCGCTCAGCGAGCTGGAAGTTGCCGCGTCGACGCTCGCGGCCAGTCGTGCGGAGCTGGCGTCCCTCGAGAGCGCGCACCGCCGACAGCTGTTGGCGCGCGAACGCATCGCTTTGCTGGAGCTCTCGAACGACATCGACGGCAAAGCTCTGCACGAACAGGTCTCCGGGTTGGACGCCGAGGTCCGACTCGGACGTGAGCAGACCCGGGACGCGTCCTGGCAGGCTCGCTTGCTTTCGGAGCAGGCCCAGAGCCTGACCAAGGAGCTCGCGGAGCTCGAGGAAGCTGCGCAACGCTACGTCAGCCTCGAAGCGCATTACCAGCGACTGCTGGACGCCGGCATCCTCATCGAGCGCGGTGACGAGAGTTGGGACGAGGCCAGCGCAGCGCTCGATGGGCGAATCTCGCGCTTGGAACAGCACATCGCCCAACTGTCGAGCGAGCAACAAGAGGCGTTGGCCCAGGCTGCCCGTTTCGAAGCCTCGGAGGAGACGCCCAGCGAGGAGCTATGCCGGCTGCGCGACGCCGTCGGAGGAGAGTTTCTCTCCCGCTGCTACGAAGACCTGGAACCCGAAGAGGCGCGTTACGTCGAGGCGAGCCTGGGACCGCTGCGCGACGCGATCGTAGTCGCGGACCTCGACCAGGCAAGGCAGCTGCTCGCCGACGAACCCCCGTCGCTGGCGGACGTGTGGTTGGTCGCCAGCGCAGCAGAGCTCGGCTCGCTCGGTGTCCGCGACCTGCTCGCCGACAAAGCCCTCGTCGTTCCCACCGACAGCGGGGTTCGCATCAGTCGCCTGCCTGAGTTCGCTAGCCTGGGCCGAGCCGCGCGCAAACGCCGAGCCGCTTCCTTGCGCAAGCTGGCTGCCAGTCGTGCGACGACACTGGAGGAGGAGGAGCGCGAACTGCGGCGTCTGCGTGAGCTCGGGCGGGGCTTCCAATGTCTCTTCCGCGAGCGTCGGCTGTGGCGCGACGGCGATCCTCTAGAGCGTGTGAAGGCTTTGAGTGAACGTGTGGAAGAAGCGGCTACAGCCGCAGTGGCCGAGCGCGAGCGAGCGACCGAGGCGACAGCGCGGGCCGACGCGGCCTCCGCGCGAGCCGAGGCGCTGCGGCCGCTCCTGCTCGACGCTCCCCTGCTGGACGAGCGCGAGCTGGGGGAGCGTTTGGCGGCGTGCCGCGAGCGCGCCGAAGCCGCCACCGCGGCACGAGCGGAGCTGGGCCGAGTGCAACCAGCGCGGGCGACGCTCCAACGCCTCATCGACGCGCTCCGCGTCGAGCCGCCGGACGACGCCACCTTGGCAGAGTGGCGGCAAGCGCAAGCCGAGCTCGACGCGAAGCGCGACGCGCTGTTTCGAGCCAGCGAAGCTCTGACGGCCAGCATCGAGTCGATTCACGCTCTCGACTTCGTCGACGCCAGCGCCGCGTTGGCGTCCCAGAACGCGCTGGTACCGGAGCTCGAGCAGCAGCACCGAGGCCTCGAAAGCAAGGTCGTCGAGGCCGAGCTCGCCTACTCGGAGCGCGAGGTTCGCTGGGAGTCAGCCACCGAAGCATTGCAGCAGGCCAAGTCGCGCCATGGTGCCATCAACGCTCACCTCGAGCGCGCCCAGACGGAGCTTTCGGACGCGGGCACGGAATCACCCGACGCCGCGACGTTCCAACGTCTCGAGCAGGAGGCCGGCGCCGCCCGACGACGGGTCCGCGAGCTGGACGAAAAGAGTCGCGAACTATTCGCTCGAATGACGCTCGCCACAGAGCGCCGTACCACCTCCGCTGCCCGGCGAGACGAAGAGATCCAGCGTGTGGTGCGCATCGAACAACGCTTCGAGCCGGCGCAGCGTGCCTGGCAGGCGCTGCGGCAACGTGCGGCCGAAGCCGGCCTGCAGCTGCCGGCTTCGGCGCAGCCACAAGAAACCAGCCAACGCCTGTGGGCTCAAGCACGCAGTCGCCGTCAATTGCTTTCCGACCGTTTGGAGGCCACCGGAGAGGCGAGCGAGCTGCTGCTCGCACTCGAGGGCGCGACGAGAGAGGATGCCATCGCGTATCTGGAGCTCTGGCAGGCGGTGCGGCGCTGGCTTCACAAGCGCCTGCCGGCTCAAGTGGCCGAGGTTGCGGATCCCTTGGACGCCTTGAATCGGTTGCGCGACGATCTGACGACCCTCGAGTCGCGGCTTCGGCATCAAGAAACGGAACTGCGCGGCGCTTCGGAAGACGTGGCGCGGAGCATCGAAGCCCGAATGCGTCGCGCCACACGCCAGGTTCGCCGCATCAATCAGTACCTCGAGGGGATCCGCTTCGGCAGCATCCACGGTATCCGCATCAAGGTTGGGCGCGTGGACAAGATGACTCAGGTGCTTTCCGCGTTGCGGGACGGCAGCGCCCAGGAGCTCCTGTTCCAGTCCCAGATGCCATTCGAAGAGGCGTTGGACGAGATCTTCCGCCGCTACGGTGGCGGGCGCAGCGGTGGCCATCGCTTGCTGGATTATCGCGAGTACCTCGACTTGCAGGTCGAAGTGCAACGTCGCACCGAAAGCAGTCCCTGGGAGTCCGCCAATCCGACGCGGGTATCGACGGGAGAGGCGATCGGCGTTGGGGCCGCGTTGATGATGGTGATCTTGACGGAGTGGGAGCGCGACGCGAATCTGCTGCGCGGCAGCCGTAGTTTCGGCTCGTTGCGCTTCTTGTTCTTGGACGAAGCGAATCGACTGTCGCAGGATAACTTGGGCGTGCTGTTCGAGTTGTGCCAGAGCCTTGACCTACAGCTCCTCATCGCTGCCCCAGAGGTGGCGCGGGCAGACGGCAACACGACGTATCGCTTGGTGCGTCGGGTGGCCGAGGATGGGAGCGAAGAGGTGCTCGTTTCTGGCCGACGTGCCAAGCTCCCCGACGAGGAGCCCTCTGAGCAGGCCTCGCAAGTACAGCAGGTGCTACTTGGAGGTCTCGACGGGGAAGAGCTGGCTGAAGGTGTACGGGAACCACCCGGGGGAGATTGACGTCCGGGTACTGGATGAACCCTCGTCGGGGCGCTCGCGGGAGGGGGCGCGAGTTTGACGCTTGGCGTCAGTTGTTCTTCGCGCCCTGTTCGATCCAATCGCGGATCTTGCCCATGTCGTCCGAGCTCAGGCTCGGGAGGGGTTCGAGAGGCATGCGCGTCGTGCGCATGCCCTCCGCTTTTTGACAGTTGCCGCCAGCGGTCGGGTCGTCTCCCAGCATGAGGTAGAGCAGACTGCTGTCGGGATCGCCGGGGGTCACGTAGGCGACGTTGTCGAGGCTGGGGTAAGCCGGTTGCCCGCACAGCCAAGCGTCGAGCTCCAGCAGGCGCTCGTGCAGCGACATGTCTGGGCAACCTGTCGACTCCCCGACGTTGTCGCCGGAATAGGATTCAGAGCCGAGGGGCTCGTTCTTGAGCGACAACCAACCGCGGCAGTCGTCCCCGACGTTGGCCAGGAACGAGTCGCGCGCGTGGCAGCCCGCGGTATTGGCTCCGCAGCTCGCCTCGAAGATCGGCACGATGTCCGCCTGGAAGGAGAGCGCGTCGCCGCTGCTCGTGGTCGACTCGCTACCGCCCGAAGGTCCGGAGCCCCCGCTCGGCGCACTGCCTTCGCCCTCGTTTCCCGACGACGCATCGTCGTCGCTCGAATCGTCCCCACCTCCGCAAGCGCCCACCAGGAGCACCAGCAACCCACAACAGAACCTCACCTTCATGCAGCCGAGTCTACCCCCGCGATGTTTCGAAGCAACGCGTTCGCCAGGTGGCAGGTGGATTTCGTGCGGGCTGTCACCCGTCAGGTTACGGCTTTGCCGGCGCTCGCCTTCTTGCCACCGAGAAGCATGTGCCGTAGCGACATCACCGCCATCGTGGTCGCACTGTACGTCAAGTGCACCTGATGGAACGCCCACGCCGGCAGGGCGAAGCCGAGGCCCCGGCGCTGCGCGAAGAAGCGGATCATGTCCGCGTGCATGACCAAGGACGCGACGCTCGGCACCAACGCCAGGACTGCTGCCGGGGTCAGCCCCAAAAGGGCCAGCACGACGCTGGCAACCGGCCCGACCAGCGCGAACGGAGCGATCGCGGCGGCCACCCGGTTCTTCCAGGATAGGTTCAGATCGTTTGGGAGTTCTCCCGATTCCAGGATCACTTTGCTCCACGGCACCGCGCGGGAGAAGATGTCCGTAGTTATCACCCCCCACCCGCTCCACTTCTTCAGATGGGTGACGTGCAGCTGCGGGTCCAAGCGCATCTGGCCCAGGGGTTTCAACCTCAGTCCGAGCTCGATGTCCTCGATCATGGGCATCGGGAACTGCTCCGCGTCGAAGCCGCCGATTTGGCGAAACACTGCCGTCTTCACCGCGCCACATCCCGCCCAGAAGCCCGCACCCTCCGTCTTCGCCCCCTGGTGAACGAAGTGGTGACGCAGGTTCATGTACTGGGAGAAGAAGTTCTGCTCTGGCGGCGTGTCGTCGTAGGAGCCGGTGACGGAGACCAGTTCTGGATCTGCCGCAAACGCGTCACGTACCCGCTCCACGACGTCGGCATGAGGCACGCAGTCCGAGTCGATGAACAACGCAACGTCGGTGTCGATCAACTCGACGCCCCGGTTGCGCGCCAAGGCAGGTCCGGCCCGGTGCCCGAGCTCCAGTACGTCGACGCCATAGCTCCTCGCGACCTGCGCCGTGTCGTCGTTGGAACCGGGGTCGACCACCAAGATGCGGTCCCCTTGGGCGGCTTCCTGCGCCGCCGGCAACACCTTGGGCAAGAGCTTGGCCGCGTTGTAGGCCGGTATCACTATTGTTACGGAAGGGCGTGGCTCACTTGACACGGTGTTTCTCTCTTCTGCCAGGGCTCACATCGTCTATCACCCGCCCCAGGCGAAGTGGCAAGCGCAGATGGCGCGACCCTCATCGTAGCGTAACAAATTGAGCCGGACTTTCTCCTGGGTCAGGATCCGCCAAGTTGCTTTGTCCGCTGGGCATGGTTGCTTCGGCAATCGCGGTTCGCTACTGGTACCGGGCGACGGGTGAGCACCCCGTCGGAACGGCGTTCCCGCGCCGCGAAAGTCGGGACTGAGTCACCGAGGAACAGCAATGACCGTCCAGGCCGAGGTTCAAAACCCCCAGCAGAACACCACCCGCTGCATCGTGATCGGAGGCGGTCCCGCCGGCCTCACGGCGGCGTGGGAGTTGCACGAACGCAACTTCGCCGTCGTGGTCTTCGAGAAAGATGGGATCGTTGGTGGCATCTCCCGCACGGAGAGCTACAAGGGCTATCGCTACGACATCGGGGGCCATCGCTTCTTTTCGAAGATCACCACGGTGCGTGACTGGTGGGAGCGCATGCTCGGCGACCAGTTCATCATCCGTCCTCGCTTGTCGCGCATCTACTACAACGGGAAGTTCTTCGATTACCCGCTCCGGCCGATGAACGCGCTGCGCGGGCTCGGGCTGCTGGAGGCCATGCGTTGTGGACTCAGCTACGCTTGGGTCCAGCTCTTTCCTGCAACCGAGGAAAAGACTTTCGAGCAGTGGGTTTCGAACCGCTTCGGCAAGCGTCTGTTCAGCATCTTCTTTCGCACGTACACGGAGAAGGTTTGGGGCATGCGCTGCGACGAGATCAGCGCGGATTGGGCGGCGCAGCGCATCAAAGACTTGGACCTGCTCAAGGCCGTCAAGAACGCCCTCTTGGGCGGGCGCATGTCTGGCGGCAAGGTGATCACCAGTCTGATCGAGGAGTTTCACTACCCGCGGCTCGGTCCGGGCCAGATGTGGGAGCGAGTTGCCGGGCGCCTCGACCAGGAGGGGCAGCAGGTCGTGATGAAGACCGGGGTGGAGCTCATCCATCACGAAAACGGTCGCGTCGTCGCGGTCAGCGTCAAAGACGAAGCCGGAAACGTGCGCCGGGAAGAGGGTGACGAGTTCATCTCCTCGATGCCCATCAAGGAGCTGATCCTGTCCCTCGACCCGCCGCCCCCCGAAGAGGTGGTCGAGGCGGCGCGAAAGCTCCGCTATCGAGATTTCCTCACGGTGGGCTTGATCGTCGACAACCCCGACACCTTTCCGGACAACTGGATCTACATCCACTCGCCCGAGGTGAAGGTGGGCCGCATCCAGAACTTCAAGGCCTGGAGCCCCGAGATGCTGCCCAACGACAACACCAGCTCGTTGGGTCTCGAGTACTTCGTGCAGGAAGGCGACGAAGTGTGGACGGCAGCCGACGAAGACCTCGTCGCGCTCGGCCGCAAAGAGGTCGCCAAACTCGGCCTGGCCAACGCGGACGAGATCAAGGACGGCTGCGTCGTGCGCATGCCCAAGGCCTACCCTGTCTACGACGACGTGTACAAAGAGTGCATCGCGACGATCCGCGCCTACCTGCAGACCCTGCCGAACCTGCACTTGGTCGGAAGGAACGGTCAGCACCGTTACAACAACCAAGACCACTCGATGATGACGGCCATCTACGCCGCCAAGAACATCGCTGGCGAAAAGGACGACCGGGGTCGCGCCTACGACATCTGGGCCGTCAACACGGAGCAGGAGTACCACGAGGAGAACGAGGACGAGGCCAAGGGCCAAGCCGCCAAGGGCGGCGACCGCCTCGTGCCCACGCGTGCGGACTACGATGAGCGGCTCGCCATCGTCGAAGCCACCCTCGCTCGCTACGACGCCGTGGCTCTGGGAGCCGCCATCGGGCTCGTCTTCGGCTTGGGCTTGTTCTTGGCTACCGCGCTGCTCCTGCTCAAAGGGGGCGACGTCGTCGGGCCCAACCTGGCTTTGCTCGCGAACTACTTCGTCGGCTTCAAGGTCTCCTGGGCGGGGGCAGCGATCGGCCTGGTCGAGGGCGGGGTCATCGGGTTCGCGATTGGTTGGTTCGTTGCCAGCTTGATCAATGCCGTGGTCGGGTTTCACGAGCGGCGTTTGGTTCGCCTCGCGGAAGCCGAATCTGCGATGGAGCTTTCGTCGGGAGACTGAGCTGACGGCGCGGTGATTGTCCGCGCCGAGTGCACGTGTGAACAACTCTCTAGGAGCAGCATATGGATGATGAGCAATGGAAGGTCATTAGGCCCGCGATCGCGCGCTTGAGGGCTTCGATGATGGGAGTGGTGTTTGGAGCGCTGTTCGGCGTCGGACTCTTTCTGGCGACGGCTTGGCTCGTGGTTCGCGGGGGTACCAACGTCGGGCAGCATCTATCGCTGCTCGGCAACTACTATCCGGGCTACAGCGTTACTTGGGGCGGTGCGTTCATCGGTCTGATCTACGGATGCTTGACCGGTGGTGTCCTCGGCTACGTCGTGGCTTGGCTTTACAACACGATTTCGCTGAAGCGACTGGACGGAAAGTCGTGAGCAGCGAGCCGAGCGCCTCCACGTCCGGGGAAGAGACGAAAGACATCGTTGCTTCCGTCGTCGTGGGCTCCGTCAATGGTGGCGAGTGGGTGTTCGCGCTGCTGCAGGCGCTTCGCCACCAGCGTACCGATCTGGGCTACGAGGTGATCATCGCGGACCGCTGCGAAGACGGCACCGCGGAGCGCATCGAGCGGGAGTACCCGGAAGTGAAGTTGCTGCGCGCCTCGCCGGACACGACGCTGCCGGAGCTGCGCACCATGGCGCTCGAGGCCTCCAAGGGCCGCTACATCTTCGTCACGGAGGACCACACGGTACCTCCGCCCAACTGGATCGATCGCTTCAGTCGGGCATTGGATGATGCTCCACCGAGGATCGTCGCCGTGGGGGGGCCCGTCGACAACGTGATGACCGAGGATACCGTCGATTGGGCGGCGTTCTTGTGCGAGTACAGTCAGTACTTGCCGCCGCTCGAAACGGGCGAAACCCATGACATCCCCGGGATGAACATCGCGTATCGCAAGTCGGTGTTCGACGGCGTCGACCGCGCGCTGTTGACCAAGGGGTTCTGGGAATCGATCATTCACCCGCAGGAGCTGGGCAAGGGGAACACCTTTTTGCGCTTGGGTGACGTGATCATGGGTCACCGCAAGCACTTCGGCTTCAGCTACTTCATGTCCCAGCGCTACCACTACTCGCGCTACTTCGCCGGGGTTCGCTTCGACGAGTCCGATCGCACGAAGCGCTTGGCGTACACCGCGCTCTCGGGCGCGTTGCCGCCGCTGGTGCTCAGTCGTGTGGCACGTGCTGCCTTCGCCAAGCCCGACTACCGTTCGGCGACGATCCGCAGTCTGCCGGCGATTTGCGCTTTCAGCGTGGCGTGGGCAGTGGGTGAAGCGGTGGGTTATGCCGCGGGTCCCGCCAACTCTCTGGTGGAAATCGAATGAGTCAGCTGTCCGTCGTCGCGGTCCCCCTCGCCGGCGGTGCAGCGCTCGAGCGCCTACTCGAGCGCCTGCTGGAACCGGGAGTACTGCCCGCGGGAGCTCAGCTCGTTGCCGTCAGTGACGACCGCTCGCTGGCCTCCGATCGCATCGAGTGGGTCAGCCCTGGAGATTCCGCGTCGATCCCGAACCGACGCGCCAAGGGCTTGGCCGCGAGTCGTGGCGATATCATCGCGTTCATCGAAGACACGACCTGGCCCTGCGATGGTTGGGGTCAGGCGATTGTCGACTTGCACCAAAAGTACCCACGGGCACTCGTGATCGGAGGCACGCTCGGCGCGGGTGAGGCGCTCAGTCCAGGCCAGAAGGCGCTGGTCGCGTTGGACTACGGTCGTTTTCTCAATCGCCCGAGTGGCGTCGCCGATTCGGTGCCGGGCAACAACATGAGCTTCAAGCGCAGCGCCCTCGCCAAGGTGGGCGCGCTCGACAGCGACGCTTTCCGCGAGACGGAGGTTGTGCAGGAGCTGATCGATGGTGCCCACGTGACGGACGGCAAGGTGCGATTGGAGGAAGCGATGGGCGCTCGGTGCGTCACGACCGACGAGCGCAGCGTTCAGCCGATCAATCGTTTTCACCACGGCCGCCTGTATGCCGGTCATCGCTACGAGGATGGCCACTACAAGGAGCGTGTGCTGCGTGCCGCGGCTGCGCCCCTTCTGGCAGCGACCTTGGTGCAGCGTGGGCTGGGTGCGCTCAAGCGCGCTCAGGTCGAGACGTCGGCGAGCACCGTGCAGTCGTTGGTCGTGATGAGTTCGGCGTGGGCGTTGGGCGAAACGTTGGGCTATCTCACGGGGCCGGGCGATGCCGAGCGCCACTGGAGCTGAGACCATGCACGTTGGGATTGACGCCACCACCTGGTGGAACGAGCGCGGATTCGGGCGCTTCACGCGCGAACTCGTGCGCGCTTTGGCGCGGCGCGCCGAGAGCGGGCAGTGCCCCTACCGCTACTCGCTGGTGGTCGATCGCCCTCCCGACGAGAGTCTGCCCGACAACGTCGAGGTCGTCGTCGCTCGTGCGCAGAAGTCGATCACCCAAGCTGCCGTCGGCAAGGGTTCACGTTCCGTCGGCGATCTGTACGCCATGGCACGCGTGGCGGCCAATCACGCCTTCGACGTCTTCTTCTTCCCGGCGGTCTACTCCTACTTCCCGTTGCTCTCGCGCACGCCGACCGTGGTGGCCTTTCACGATACCATCGCCGAGCGCTACCCCGACTTGGTGTTCCCGACCCAGCGCAATCGGCGCTTGTGGATGGCCAAGTGCCTGATGGCGAAGCTTCAGGCCAAGCGCATCATGACGGTGTCCAAAGCGTCCGCCAACGATTTGGAGCGGTTCTGGAACGTCTCCCCGCTAGACTTGGACATCATCACCGAAGCGGCCGATCCCATGTTTCGCGCCTACGACGCGAGCGAGCCCCACGCCGAGCTCCGAGCGCGACTGAAGATCCCGCCCCAAGCCAAGCTCCTCGTCTACGTCGGTGGGCTCAACCCACACAAGAACCTGATGACGCTGCTCCAGGCGATGCCGCAGATCATCGAGAGCCAGCCCGATGCGCACTTGGCCATCGTCGGCGACATCTCCGGTAAGGGCTTTTACGACAACTACCAGGAGCTGAATCAGTTCGTGTCTCAGAACCCGCTGCTCGAATCACGGGTTCACTTCACGGGCTACATCTCCGACGAAGATCTGATCGTCATCTACAACGGCGCCGCGGCGTTGGTCTTTCCTTCCCTGTGGGAAGGCTTCGGCTTGCCGGCGGTGGAGGCGATGGCGTGCGGGCTCCCCGTCTTCGCCAGTCGCCGCGGCAGTCTGCCGGAGGTGGTGGGCGATGCTGGCGTGTTCTTCGACCCGCTTTCCGAAGACGCGATCGCGCGAGCGGTGAGCGTCGGTCTTTCCGATCCGGCTGAGCTGCAGCGTCTGTCGGAGCGAGCGCTGGCACGAGCCGCGACCTTCACCTGGGATCGCGGTGCCGAACTCGCAGAGCAGTCTTTTTCGAGGTGTATGGAGTAACCCGGAGTGCGCGCCATACTGATGTTCCACGGGGTGGACGACAGCGGCTCCGTGCTGTCGGTGACTGCCGAGCAACTCGACTCGCTGTTATCTGCCATCAAGCGCTCGGGGCACGCCATCGTGTCGCTCGAAGACATGCTCGAGAGCCGTCCGGAACAGCGCCTGGTCACGCTCACCTTCGACGATGCTTTTCTGTCCGTGTTCGACGCGGCGCGGCCCGTGATCGAAGCCCACGGAGCGACGGCCACCGTGTTCGTCACGACCGGCTACGTCGGTAAGGACAACCGCTGGCCCACCCAGCCGGCAGATGCGCCCGTCAACCCGATCATGAGTTGGGAGCAAGTGCGGGCCTTGCACGACGCCGGCTGGAGCATGCACGCCCACAGCGTTTCGCACCCCGACTTGCGGCGCTTGGACGACGAGCAGTTGGACAGGGAGCTGTCCGAGCCGCGACAGGCACTGAAGCAGCAGTTGGGGATCACGTCGAACGCGATGGCCTACCCCTACGGCTACTACGACCGACGGGTTGCGTCGGCGGCTCGCCGCTACTACGAGTTCGCTGTCACCACGAACATGGGACCGCTCGAAGAGTACCCCATGTCCTTGTGCTTGCCGCGCATCGACGCGTACTACCTGCGCTCCCCCGCGGCGCACCGGTTGTTCGGCGACAACATCGCCTTTGCCTCCTTTCTCGAGGCCCGCACCGCTCTGCGGCGGCTGCGCAAGCACCCAGGGGAGATCAGCATATGAGCATCGAGCTTTCAATCATCGTGGCCGTGCACGCGGGCGTTGCCAAGCTGCCGGGGCTCTTGACCCGTCTCGCCGAGCAGATCGGGGAGCGTCAGGACGTCGAAGTGATCGTCGTCCACGGCGCTCAAGAGCAGGGCGTCGAGGAGGCCTGCGCGGGCTACTCCCACGTGCGCACCCTGGCCGGCTCGGAAGACGCGCTGATCCCGCACCTGTGGAGAGACGGCATCGATGCGGCACACGGCAAGCGCGTCGCACTGACGATCAGCCATTGCCAACCCGGCGACGGCTGGGTCGACGGACTGCTGCACGCGGATCTCGACTCCTACGCGGCGGTCGGAGGCTCCTTCGAACCGGCTCCCGACGCGGACGCCATGGATTGGGCCATTCACCTGCTGCGCTATTTGCACTTCACGCCTCCCTTCGGAGCGCGCGAGACGTTGGATGTCGCCGGTGACAACGCCGTCTACGACCGCGCCACGCTGGAGAAGTACTCGGCGAGTTACCGCGAAGGTTTCTGGGAGCCGGAGGTGCACGCCGTGATGGGCAAAGACGGCAAACGCCTGCTGGTCGATCCATCCCTCGTGAGCGTGCACGACAACGGCTACGCACTCGGCGAATTCGCTTCTCAGCGCTTCCGTCACGGCACGCGCTTTGGCGAAGATCGGGCCCGCGCCATGAGCCCCACGCGTCGTTGGGTGCAATTGCTCGGTGGTCCCGCGGTGCCCCTGGTGTTCGGTGCGAAGATCGTACGTGGCTCGCTGCAGCGCTCGGACACGCGCAAGCACCTGACCAAAGCCTTGCCCTACCTGGCCGTGTTTCTCGGAGCGTGGTCCTTGGGTGAACTGCGAGGCACGCTCAACGTTGCCAAGGAGCACACGTGACGCGGCTCAGCCTGGCTGGGGCCTTGGTGGATGCGAGCGTCGATTCCGCGACGGCATTCATCGACAACTGCCAAAGCCTGGGCCTGCACGAGGACGACGAAGTGGTGCTGGCGCTGACTCCTGCCGCCGGCGTTTCCGAAGCGGCGCTGTCGGCAATCGCGGAGGGGCAAGCGCGCGTGCGCCTGGTCGTCGCGCCCCGAGGAACGTCACTGCTGCACCTCTGGGGCAAAGCCATGGCGGCCTCCGAGGGCGCTTCCGTCGCGGTGATCGACGCCCGCGATCGTTTGGGCGGCGAGTGGCTGCAGGCCTTCACCGAAGCCCAATCCGGTCGCATCGTGTGTGGCCCGGTCAATCCCCCGGCACGAGGTTCGAGCGCCGGTTTGGCCGCGTACCTCAGCGAGTACGGCCAATTTCAAGCGCCTCTCACGCGGTCCACGATGGAGGAGTATCCCGGCAACAACATCGTGTTTCCGCGCTCCTTGTTACCGGCGGACGAGTCACTGGAGAAGGACGGCTTCTTCAAGACCTTCCACGTGGAGGATCTGAAGGGGCGGCTCGGCGAGTTGCCGATCGACGTCGACAATCGCCTGGCCGTGCAATTCAACCGTGACTACTCCTTGCCGGCGTATTTGAAACGGCGTGTCATCCATGGGCGCTGCTACGGCGGTAAGCGTCTGCAGCAAGACAACCATCCCCCGAGGCTGATGTGCCTGGCGTTCACGCCCTTGCTTCCGAGCCTCAGGACTTGGCGCGTGATCCGTCGAACGGCGCGCAAACCCAAGGCGGCAGCGCTGTTCAAGAAGGCGGCGGTGGGTCTGGTGTTGGGAGAGGTCGCTTGGGCCGCGGGCGAAGCCCTGGGCTACGCGCTGGGCGCCGGGGATTGCTGCTCGCGCATCGAGTAGGTGGGACGACGATGCGCTTGTGCATGATCACCACCTTCTATCCCCCCCATCACTTCGGCGGGGATGCCATCTTCGTCTATCGCTTGGCGCACCTGTTGGGCGACGCCGGGCACGAGGTCGACGTCTACTACAATCAGGATGCCTTCACGGTTCTCTCCGAACAGAAGGAAGCCCCCGGTTACCCGGAGCACGAGCGCGTGCGACGAGTGCCGCTGTCCTCGGGCTTGCCCATCGTCGACGTGCTGCGGGTGCAACAAACGGGCAGGCCTTGGGCGCATCGCGGAGCGTTGAAGGCGGCGATCGAAGACGGCGACTACGACGCGGTCCACTTTCACAACGTCTCTTTGGCGGGGGCGCCTTCCGTCTTGAGCTGGCGTCCCAAGAACGGCGCGCCGACGTTGATGACCATCCACGAGCACTGGCTCGTCTGCCCCATGCACGTACTGTGGAAGTACGACGCCGGACCTTGCGACGAGCGCGAGTGCTTGCGCTGCCAATTGCACGGCAAGCGGCCACCCCAGCTCTGGCGCTACACCGGAGCGCGCGACCGAGGCGTCAACGGCTTGGACCGGCTGCTCGCGCCCAGCCTGTTCACGCAGAACAAACACCGCGAGCTCGGCATGCTGCGCCCGACGGAGTTTCTTCCGCACTTCGTGCCCGAGCTGCCCCAATCGGACGAGACGAAGCTCGATCGCGAGGCGCTGAAGCCCCCGTACTTCGCCTTCGTCGGGCGGTTGGAACGTTTGAAGGGCGCGCACACGCTGATCGACGCCTTCTTGCGAGCACCGGAGCTCAACCTGGTGATCGCGGGCGATGGCGGGCAGCGCGAGGAGCTCGAACGTCAGGCGGGCGGCGCGCCCAACATTCGTTTCTTGGGGCGCGTGGCGCCGGGCGATCTCGGTCGTGTCTATGGCGGAGCCATTGCAGCGATCATTCCCTCGCTCTGTTTCGAAGTTTTCGGACTGACGGCGGTCGAGGCGCTGTCTTGTGGTACGCCCATCGTCGTGCGTAATCGTGGGCCACTGCCGGAGATCGTCGAACAGAGCGGCGCGGGCTTCGCCTACGATGACGAGGACCAGCTGCTCGCACACTTGCGGCGCCTGGCAAAAGACGAAACGGCGTTGGCGTCACTGAAGCAGGGCGCGCGCGAGTCCTATCTCGCAAACTGGACGGGGCAACGACACCTCGATAGATATTTGGGCATCGTCGAAGAGGCGAGTGCGGAAAGTAGACGACGGTCAGGGGCAAGATGAAGATTCCGAGCGTAACTCCAGAGGGTCAGCGAACAGGGCTGCCACGCCGCATGCGGTTGGCATTGGTCGGCTTGGGTGAGGCGGCGCGCAACATCCACGTGCCTGCCGTCGAGTTGATCACGGATGCCGATCTCGTGGCAGGAGTCGATCTCGACGAGGGCGGGCGCAAGTGGTTGCGCAACCGAGCGAGCCGCGCAGAGACCTTCTCCGACGTGACCGCCATGCTCAAGGCGACGCGTCCCGATTGGGTCATCTTGGCGACCCCGCCGTCGACGCACCGCGAGTTGTGCATCGAGGCGCTCAAATCAGGGGCGAACGTCTTCTGTGAAAAACCGTTCGTCGAGAACTCGCAGGACGCTGGCGCGATCCTCGAAGCGGAGCAGGAGAGCGGACGTCGGGTCGTCGTCAATCACGAGTTCCCGCACATGCGCATCTTCCAAAGCGCCATCGAGATGGCTCGCTCCCAGTCGCTCGGCAAGGTGAAGTTCCTACAGTTCTGGGAGCACCTGTGGGAGGAGCCCGGCAAAATGGCGGGTTGGCGCGCGCAACACCTGACGATGCGCGAGTTCGGGACCCACGTCGCGGATCTTGCGGTTCAAATCTACGGGGCCTTTCCCACCCGCGTGTACGCGCAGATGGACAGCCCCGATGCGCCTGCCAACACCGACTTGGTCGACGTGGTGACGTTGACCTTCCCTGGGGGGCGATTGGCGTCCATCGTGCTCGACAGAGTGAGTCGTGGTCCCCATCGTTATCTCGAGATGAGGATGGACGCCGAGCAGGCCTCGTTGCGGGCTTCTTTCGGTAGCAAACTGGGGGCGAGCGTCGGGCTCAACATTCGCAGTAAGCGGCCCAGCCTGAATCTCGATTTTTGCGCGGGCGGTCAGTCCTGGCTCGAGCGCGGTGATTCGCGCGAGCTCGTGACGCGCGAATCGATCAACCCCTTCGCGGAGGCGACGGCGCGCCACCTGGTGCAAGCGCTGCGGGCGACCGAAGCCAACCGCGCGCCCAAGTCGCACAGTCGTGAGGCATTGACGACGGTGCGTCTGGTGGAGGCCGTGTATCAGTCGGCACGCAGCAATCAGCCTGTCGACTTCGACGCGACGGTGGGGGCCGAGTGACCGCCACCACCGTCGACGCTCGCCAGCGTGCGTTCGCGACCATCACGGACGCGCACGTCGTGGCGGCGCTGTCGGTGCTTTGGCTGGTGGCGTCGGTGCTCGTCTTCTCCGGCGGTGATTTCACCCTGAACGACGACTGGGCGTACGCCGAGATGGTGCGTCGCTTCTTGGAGACGGGGCAGATGCGTCCCACGAGTTGGACCTTCACCCCGACGATCAGTCACGTTTGGGTGGGGGCGCTCTTCTGCAAGGTGTTCGGCTTTTCTCACGGCGCGCTGCGGATGAGCACGCTGTTCATGGGCTGGCTCGAGCTGCTGTTCGTCTTCGGCGCTTTTCGTCTGCTCCAGGCGGGGCGGGCGATCGCCGCCTTCGCCGCGCTCGTGGTGGCGTTCAACCCGGTGGGCTACAACCTGGCGCACACGTTCATGACGGACGTGCCGTTCACGGCCTGGTGCGCGTTGGCGCTGCTCGGCCTGGCTTGGTACGAGCGCAGTCGACGCTGGGCCGCGTTGGGCTTGGCCCTGGCCGCCGTGATTCTGGCCGCGTCTTCGCGGCAGCCGGGCATCGTGATCTTCGGTGCCGTCGGGCTGACCGTGGGGATCGGGTGGTTGAAGTCCCCCAAGTGGGCGTTGATAGCGCTAGTCGGTCTGGCGCTCTGCGCGGCGGCTGGGCTGGTCGTGATCCTCGCCCTCCCGGCCCAGCACTTGCCGGTCTTCATCAACGTGCTGACCCGCTCGTTGCAGAAGCCAAACTGGCACTTCTTCTTCATTCGGAATCTGCTGCGGACCGTGGTCTACACCGGGATTTTCCTGATCCCCGCGTTGCCGCTGCTGCTGTCGTGGAAGACCTGGCGTGAGCGCATCGTGCTCGTCGGGGCCGGTGTTTTCGCCATGTTCTGCCTGTTCGCAGGAGCGAAGCTGAACCTGCCGCCGCCCTTCGGTCCGAACGTGCTGCACCAGGGCGGGCTCGGGCCTCCGATGCTGCACGCTGCGGCGTTGCGGCCCTCGTGGCCCAGCGGGATCTGGTGGTCCATCAGCGGCGTCGGCGCTGCGACCTTCGCGTTGGCGATCGTCGCGTTGGGGGAGAAGCAATTTCGCCGCCCCTGGCAGGAGCTACGCCAGGACCGCGTGCTCTGGCTGCCGCTGACCGTGTTTCTAGCCTACATCGCGCCGCTGTCGATCCGGGGCGGATGGTTCGACCGCTACCTGGTGCCGATGCTGCCGTTCGTGCTCGTGTTGGTCCTGTTGCGCTCCGTGGTGCACTTCGAGCCTCGTCGCTTGTGGGCGAGTTTCGCGCTGGTGGGGGCCTTTGGGCTTTTTACCCTGGCCGGCACCCGCGACTACTTGAACCACCAACTCGTGCGAGAAGAGCTGATCGCCGTCGCGAAGGGCCAGGGCGCGACGGACAGCGAGATCGAAGCGGGGTTCGAATTCGCCGGCTGGAACAAATACGACGATATCGACGCCGGGGTTCTGGAGTGGGTGAAGAAGAACGAGCCGCGCATGGTCCGCGTCGCCGACAGCTACACGCTCTCCAAGCGAGCCCACGACATCACCAAGACCCCGGTGGGGGAGTGGCCTCACGGCCATCGCTACGTGGTCACCTTCTCACCCGAGCTCGCCGGCTACGAAGTGATCGATCAGCGAGACAACCCGCTGTGGCTGATGCGTGGTGCCGAGACGCTGTACTTGCATCGTAGGCTCTCGGAAGCCGCCCAATAGCGGGTGGCCGCTTCGCCAACTCCAAAAAGCGGCCCAGCAGCGGCATCCGCGCCGCAACCACCAAAAACAGCGGCCCAGCAGCGGTATCCGCGCCGCAAGCTGTCGCAGCAAGTTCCCCGAAGCTGCCCGAACACGACGCACTGCGGCAAGGCGCCGCGGGGTATTCACACTTTCTCGCTGCGTCGCTCTCGTTTTCACGCTGCCGTGTTGCACCGGGGGGCACTAGCCCGAAGTGGTCAGAGGCGACTCCCACGGGTGTGAGCCACCAAAAGCACAGTGCTTCCGAGGCGTTTCGACGCGGAACAGGTCGTGGACGACGCGGCAAAGCTACGCCTTTGACCCCGGTGGTCATGGTATCACTCGGTCCACTCACAGGAAGGACCTCCATGCGACGAACTGTCACGATTACGGCTGCGGCCTTGTTGCTCGCAGGCTGCGGCGCCCGCGCCGTTAATCTAGAACAAGAAGGCCAAGAGGCGACGACACAGACGGAGCAACTCGCAGCTCCGCTGACGGCCAAGTCGTTTTCGCCGCCGACTCTCGAAGACATCAACCCCGATCCGGAGATCGTGGAGGTCAATCTGGTGGCAGCCGAGACGGAGGTGGACTTCGGCTTTGGGCAGGCCACCCGCGTGTACGCCTACAACGGCAGCGTGCCCGGTCCGCTGATCAAGGCAGAAGTCGGCCAGCGACTGATCGTTCACTTCAAGAATCATCTGCCAGAACCCACCACGGTGCATTGGCACGGCGTCGAACTGCCCGCGAACATGGACGGCAGCATGATCGCGCAGAACCCGATCCCTCCGGGGGGCGAGTTCACGTACGACTTCACGCTGCTGCGAGCGGCGCTGTATTGGTACCACCCGCACATTCGCGGGCGTCAGAACGTCGAGCTGGGCCTGCACGGTACGCTGCTCGTGAGTGAGCCATCGCTCGAGCGCGGCAAGTTGAAGTTGCCGAAGGAAGAAGCCGTGGTCGTGCTCGACGACATGCTGGTCGGCGAGGATGGCCAGATCGATCCCGAACTTCCCGACGATCCGGCGGAGCGAGCGCGGGTGCTCGTCAACGGCCGAGAGGGCAACAAGTTCCTGGTCAACGGCGCTGAGATCCCGACGCTGGATGCTCGTGCGGGCGAGCCCCTGCGCCTGCGTTTGGTCAACACCTCGAACACGACATTCTGGCGTTTGTCCTTCCCCTTCGAGAAGGCGTGGGAGATCGGCTCCGATCTCGGCTTGTATCCTGAACCGCGTCCGTTGCAGCCAATCGGCATGGTCGAAGCGCCTCCTATGATGATGGGGGGCGGCATGGGTGACGGCATGGACATGGGCGGCGGCATGGACATGGGCGGCGGCATGGACATGGGTGACGGCATGGACATGGGCGGCGGCATGGACATGGGCGGCGGCATGGACATGGGCGGCGGCATGGACATGGGCGGCGGCATGGGCATGGATGCCGGTATGGGTGGCGGCATGGACATGGGTGACGGCATGGACATGAGCGGCTGCATGGGTGGCATGGACATGGGTGGCATGGACATGGGTGGCATGGACATGGGTGGCATGGGTGATGGCTGCATGATGTCGGATCCGAACCCCATGCTCGGCGTCATGCTGGCTCCGGGTGATCGCTCTGATGTCATCATCGTGCCCGAGGGTGAAGACCACGACGAGATCCTCATCTACTGGTACGACTTCCCGCGTGGGCGTCACAGTTCACGGGTCACCGAGGACGGTGAGGTCGTGTTGGGCATGGACATGATGGACGGGCGCTTGACTCCCAAGCCGATCCTGCGGTTGCGTTTGCACGGCAAGAGCCCGCATGCAGACGACGACTACGCACCCCCAGCGGAGCTCGAGCCGTTCATCGCAGAAGATCCCACGGGTGCCACCACGATCCCCGTGCGCTTCGGTCACACCGAGCCGGACAACAACGGCGACATGACCTTCTTCGCGCAAATGAAGAACGGCATGGGGTTGCCCTTCCCGCTAGTCACGCCTGAGGACGCGCCGACCTTGGCGCCGGGTGAGACGGCGATCTGGGAGATCTGGAACATGACGATGGGCGACCATCCGTTCCATCTGCACGGCTTCGCGTTCCAACTCGTGGAGACGGAGTACGTCGACATGGACAACCCCGACAACAACTTCGTCGTGCCCGCGCCGTTCGCTTCTTACGAGGATACGATCCGCGTGCCGCGTCGTCCGGGCATGGTGAAGGGTCGAAGCCGCACCATCATGCGCTTGCTGATGCGGGCAGACGATACGGGTCGCGAGGGCCAGATCTTCGCCAGTGGCAAAGCGCCGACAGACACCACCTCCGGTGGGTGGTTGTTCCACTGTCACATCCTCGAGCACGCGGATGTCGGCATGGGGTCGTTCCTGCAGATCGTGGAGTGACAATCAGAGCGACGTGAGCCGCGCGAGCGGCTCGTCGAAAGAGAAGGCCTGCGTTCGTCGCGGGCCTTTTCTTTTTTGGGGTGTGCCTTGAACGAGCGGCGGGCAAACTGCTGACGGCCAGGGGTTCCACGGGGGGCCGAAGCGGCCTCGGGCCTTCGGCAGAGGGGGTTCGACGAGGGTCCGAACCGGCCTCGGGCCTGTTGCGCAGGGGGCAGACCTGGCTCCCGGCTGGCCTCAGGCCTGGCGCGCCGTGGGGCGCCATCAGCCGCGCCGGCCTCGGGCCTGTGACGCTCGCCTATGGGGCCTGACAGTTGTCGTCTTGCAGTGGTTGCTCGCGCCGACCCAGCACCGCCAGGTTCTGCTTCGCGTCCGACACGAGCAGCTCGAAGTGGCAATCGAGGGGTTTCAACTTCGCCCAGCCCGCGACGCCGTTCCAATCGACGACGTACTGGATCTGTCCGTGCTCGGGACCGAAGTGCTCTTCGACGATGTACGTCGGGATGCGGCGCTCGAGCACGGCCGTGAGCGCATCCGGGTTGACCTTGCCGTCGAGGTTGATCGTGCGCTCGTGAAAGAAGCCGAGCGTGCCCGTCTGTACGGCGCCAACCCACTGCGCCTCGGAGGTGTGCTCCTCGACCCAGCGCACGACTTGGAAATGCATGTGCGTATCGCCTTTGGCGTACCAGCGCGCATTGAGGCCCAAGGTTACCAACACGGTCACGGCCGCCACCCCGAGCGCGCCGAATCGGCCCAGCGTCGAGCGCCACGCGCGCTCGCACAGCCAACCGACGAGGCCCGCGGCGAGCACCGCCGTCCACGGAGAGATGGGTGAGGTGTAGCGGCCGACGAAATGTTCGGCGCCGAAGTAGAGGCCGTAGTAGCCGAGCAACAGCACGGCGAGGGTAGCCATGGGGCGAAACAACAGACGCTCACTCGCCGTCAGGCGGCGCGACACGACGACGACCAGCGCCAGGTATGCCAACATCAGCACGACACCGACGACCAAACCCGGCAGGGTGTTTTCGACGGACTGCGGGATCGGCACTACCAGATTGCCGTACTCGAAGACCTTGAACGGAACCGTGCGCCAATTACTGCCGAACGTCGCGGCGTGCGATTGGGCGGTGCCGCTGATGGGCATGATGCTGCCGAAGTTCAGCTGGTTGTAGATCAACCAAGGACTGCCCACGACGACCGAGGTGAGCCCCATCAACGTGGACTCCTTCAGACGTCGCAGCCACTGCTGGGCTTCGCTGCCGTAGGCCCCGAGCAAGTGCCAACTCGTCAGCGCGAGGATCAGGAAGACGGCATCGATGCGCGCCAAGAACGTCAGACCGAGCAGTCCTCCCAGGCCGAGGCAGCGCGGCCACGAGCGCGCGCTCGGCTCGTCCCTGGTGAAGCGGTACCAGACCAAGACGGACGCGATGCCGAGCGCGAGGTAGAGTCCAGTCTCCAGGCAGTTCATCGAGTGGGGCACGATCACCGAGCTCGAAAACCACAACGCCGCGGCGAAGCGCGCCAGGCTGTCGCGGAGCGGACGCGTGACGTCGATCGCGTCGCGTGCGATGCGGGCCAGCAACCACGCGGCCCCCACGCTGATCACCACCGAGACCAGCTGCACCAGCAACACACCGAGCCAACGCTCGCCACCCACGAGCCAGAAGCAGCTCGCCTCGACCAGATTGAACAGCGGTTGCGTGCCGTTGGTCGGGATCAAGCCCTCTGCCGTGCTCATGCCACGACCCAGCGCGAGGTTGCGCGCGATCGTGAGCATCAGGTAGCCATCTTCGGTGGGGAACTGGCGCAGCACGCGCCCTCCCTGATCGAACAGCGGTAGGAGGCGTGAGAGCAGGCCGATGCCGAATAGAGTGTAGCTCGTGACGTCGAGTAGACGTTTCGGACCAGAGGCGGTGGCTGTCGCGCTGCTCACGTTCTGTTCGACGACGTTCATCCTTCGCCTTCCGTTCGTTCTTCACGACTCTGGGACAGACGGTCTTTCAGCTCCGCAGCGATCACGTACTCGTTGCCGTCGATGGGAGCGGGGCCGCCCGAGCGAGCGGCCTCGTAGGTAGCTGTCAACAACTCGAGCAGTCCTGGATAGGCCGGGATGCGTGAGATGGCGCGCTCCATGAGGTTTTTGCCCGCTGCGAACAGAGTGCTCGTCGTCGTGCGGAATGGTCGCAGCAACTTCGCGCTTCGCGAGCTACTGGCGACCTCATCTCTGACCAGGTAGCCGTGATACAAATCAGCCAGCAGCTTGCCCCGCTCGGTGTGGACCACCAACTCGTTGTGAGTGGGTCGACTGACGAGGTCGATGTGCGCTCTCAGCGCCGTGTCCGCGAACCTGGCAGCGAACTCCAGCTCGTCGTTCGAGAACGTGACGATGTCGAACGCGTTCGCCTCCACCGGAAAACCGAGTGCGCGAAACAACGAAATCGCGTGCGGCATGATCTCGAGCAGCACGCCTTTGCGATCGGCGTGTCCGTCCGCTCCCGCCGTGGCGGTCGAAAACTCGACGCGACGCACGGAACCCAGTCGCGGCAGGCGGGCCTTCAATTGCTGAAAGCCCTTCTGAAACGGGAATTGGTGAACCGGTACCAGCAGCCTGTCACGGGCGCGCGCCTGTTTTGCCAACTCTCGCGCGGCTCGAGCGCTTTGGGTCACCGGTTTTTCGGAGATCACGTGCCAGTTCTTGTCGAGGGCCTGGGCGATGAGCTCGTCGTGGGAGCCGGGAGGGCTACAGATGTGAACGATACCCGGCTCGAAAGCGTCCAGTGCGCGGCTCAGCGACGTCTCTGAGCGGGCGTTGGCGGGGCACAGCTTCCTCGCCGCGTCGGGGTCGAGGTCGACGACGGCACGCAGTCGTCCTCCTGCCCGTGCCAGGTACGTCGCATGCCAGCGACCCATTAGTCCGGCGCCAACCACGATGCTGTTCAGTGGGTCGTGCTTCTGGTGTTGACTCATGAGCCTCGCCTCGGGGTCGGGTTGATGCCTCCACCTGGGGCGTAGCATCGTCGACCACACGCTCGTGAGGCTTCGTTGCAATGGGCGGTCGACCGGGCGACGTCCTGCTGGCCTGCGGGGCCCGATGCTTTGCAGTAGGGTGGTCGCCAATCGACGTTGCCATGGAGTTTCAGCGACAAGTTGCAGTGGTCGTCATCGGGCGTAACGAAGGCGCTCGGCTCGAGGCAGCGCTGGGCTCCGCGTTGCGCACGGGAGTGGCGGTCACGGTGTATGCCGACAGCGGGTCGAGCGACGACAGCGTGGCGTCGGCGCGCAACCTGCTCGGCGAGCGTTTGGTTCACGAACTCGATCCGGCTCGGCCATTCACGGCGTCGCGTGGACGCAACGAGGGCTTCGCCGTCGCACGGCGGGCAGACGCGAACTTCCGCTACGTTCAATTCCTCGACGGCGATTGCACGCTGCATCCAGAGTGGTTGCGCGTGGGGGCGGACTACCTGGACCGGCACCCCGAGGTCGTCGCAGTTGCCGGGCGTTTGCGTGAAGAGCGACGCGATCGCAATCCCTACCATCGTCTCGCCGACATGGAGTGGGACAGAGCGCCCGGCGAAGTGGAAACCACCGGTGGCATCTGGATGGTGCGAGCGGACGCCTTCGCTCGCAGCGGTGGTTACGACGAACGCATCGCCGCGGGTGAGGAGCTGGAGTTCTCCCTGCGGCTGTGCGCTCAGGGGGAGAAGATCGTTCGCCTCGCCGACGACATGGCCTACCACGACATCGACATGGCTCGCTTCGGCCAGTGGTGGCGACGAGCCGTTCGCTCCGGCGAGGCCTACGCTGAGGGCTACTACGTGCAGCGCTTGCGCGGGAAGCGGCCTCACCTCAAAGAGGTGATGTCCGTCTTGGCTTGGGGAGCGGCGGTTCCGAGTGTCTGCATCGCGGCCAGCACGCGTCTTCCGCTGTTGGGCGGTGGGCTGCTAGCCGCCGCCTATGGGAGATTGTGGTGGAAGGTCTACCACGATGCTTCGCGAAGGCAGTGGTCTCCGGATGACGCGAGACTGTATGCGACTGCGGTAGTCCTGCAGAAGTTCGCAGGTGTCGTGGGAGTGGCGCGTTTTCTGCATCGCTGGTCGAAGCGCGACGTCGTCGGAAAAAGCGTCACGCGCAGTCGACTGTTCGAGACAAACGCTTCTGGTTCGGGACAATGACGCTTGCTCGGTGGCCAGATGGCGGCCAAAGGAGAACGCAAGTGTCGAAGACCCAATCGTGGTTTGCAGCCGTGCTCGTCAATCTGGCGGCGTGGGCTTGTGCTGCCCAACCGCCACCCGCACCACCGCCGGGGCCAGCTCCCAGCGAGTCCGCCCCGGCAACGTCGGACCCGGCGCTCGCTTCCGATACCTCGGGCAGGACCAGCGCGCCCACCGTGGTGGCAGAGAGTGATGCTTACGCCGGAGGTTGGACGGATCCGCGTCGCGGGCTCGTGGCCAGTGACGGCAGTCGTTCCCTCGGCAATTGGAAAGGGGCGGGCAATCGTTCGCGGGACTGGGGTAGCAAGATCGTCTTCTTCGACCCCAGCGTCGGGGACAACCACGCTGCCGACGTCTACTGGTGGGATGGCACTCGCATCATCGACTCCAGGGGGCGCGCAGAAGACGAACAGGGGCGAGCCTATGGCGACGACCCGTTGCATCCGAACGTGGCAGCGATCAAGCCGTTTGCCCATGCCGTGGGAATGAAGGCGAACTCGCCCGGCGATCCACGGTTGAGGACCCATCCCAGAGGCTTCGCCGCGGTCGCCGGAGGTTATCCTGACTGGTTTCTCTTTCGCCGGGGTCAGGTGCACGACACCTTCGACGGCGTGCTGGTGGGAGGCCGCAGCGAGAAGTACCCGATGGTGGTCGCCAGCTACGGGCCACTCGCCGAGCCCCGGGCGGTGATCGCGCCGACGCCGAAAGAAGTCGTCTATCTCGGGGATCGGCGCGGCTCGAGCAATCCCCTGTCCGGTCACAACGGCGGAGAGAGCATCAGTCGACTGCACGTGATGTTGTCGGGGCTGGAGCTGCATCGACCGTGGAGTCATCTCAACGCCCACGTCGCGAAGTCCCCCGCGGGAGGCCCGGTCACTGCGTTTGCGGAAGACTGCAAGTGGACGGGAGGAGAGGCCGGCCTGGTCTATCTCCCGACGAAGACCACCGTGCGGCGCAGTGTGGTCGCGTTTCGTTGGAATGGGCAGGAGCACAACCAAGGCTATTTCACCAACGGCAGCGCGTCGGAAGTGACCTTCGACGAAGTCGTGTTCTACAAGAACGGCTACAAGACGGATCCGATGACGGAGCCGGACCCGCGCCGGGATACGTTCAGTCGCAACATCTACGCCGGCGGGGGCGCGCAAATGGGTCACACCTACCGCGGCATCATTTCGGCGGATGGTGCCTCGGGTGGACCGCAGATGCGCCTCGGTGGAACGTGCGAGAACAGCCTCATCATCGAGGGCTACTGGTTCAGCAGCACGCGCAGCAACAAGCCGACGAACCGTTGGATGACGACCGACGGGCAGCGCGGACAGTCGGCGCTCGTGCGCAACAACGTTCAGTTCATCTTCCAGTTCCCCTCCCCAGCCGATCCCGACTCGGATGGCTCTGAGCTGGGAGCGCAACCCGGCTGGGGATACACTCTGCAGGGCGCGTCGTTCGGCTCGGTCGTCGAAGGCAACATCGTCAGTGCCCAGATGTTGCTGGATGAGCTCGGGGTCGAGCCGCGCAACAACTGGGGGTTCAAACTCGAAGCGTCCTCGGACCGCTACCAGGACGGCAAGGTGTACGCGCTGCGCGACAACATGGTCCGCAACAACATCGGTTACCGAACGCGCATCGGGCTCTACTTCGGCGGGGACTGGTCCCACACGCAGGGCACTCGGGTAGAGAACAACGTGTTCGTTTCCGAACGACCCATCAGCGACGCGGCCGGTGCGCTGCGACGACCGGGGCTGGTCGAACTCGCCCGCAATCGATTCTACGCCATCTTGCCGGAGACGCGGACGCCACTGCCCGCAGGCAACACGGTTGCCGGCGTCGAGCAGGCGGCAAAACGCGAAGGGTGGTCGGATCCGAAACGCACGCTCAAGCGTTACGTTCAGGAGCAGTTGAGGCTTTCGCTGCTCGACTGGGAGGATGATCCGTTCTTGTCCTCCGCGGACAAGAGGGCTCACAAAGCGGCTGGAGAGGCCTATGACCCAATGGGTCTCAAGACGTTCATGGCGGTGGCGACGAACATGCGTCGCGGCGGTGTCGTTCGCCCCCCACAGTCGGGCAAACCGGATTGGAACGTCGACTATGCCTGGGATGAACGCTTCACGGGGCCTGCGGTCGTGAATTGGGTTCGTGAGGGCTTTGGGCTCGATCCAGTGGAGTCGATGCGGTAGGTAGGTCCGCCTACGTCGAGGCTAGATGAACGATCCCAAGCAGTCGCGCCGTGTGCTCATCATCTCCCCCTGTCGAGACGAGGCTGAGTTTCTCGAAACGACGATTCGCACCGTTGCGGCGCAGACCCTTCGCCCCAGCAAGTGGATCATCGTCGACGACGGCTCGACGGATAGGACCCCGGAGATCCTCGAAAGAGCAGCCAAGGAGCACCCCTTCATCGAGGTCGTGCGCCGGGACGGGAGGAAAGAGCGTGTCGTGGGGCCGGGGGTGGTCGATGCTTTCTACGATGGCCTGAGCCGAGCCGAGCTTCAGGACTTCGACTACGTGTGCAAGCTCGATTGCGATCTGGAGCTGCCGCCGCGCTACTTCGAACGCTGCGTCGAGCACTTCGAGGACGACCCCTGGTTAGGTACGGTCTCCGGTAAGCTTTTCGGACGGCATGGGGGGCGCTTGGTGGAGGAACGAACGGGCGACGAAAACTCCGTCGGGCCCGCGAAGCTCTATCGGGTCGAGTGCTTCCAGGACATCGGTGGGTTCGTGCGCGAGGTGTGTTGGGACGGCATCGACGGTCACATGTGTCGCGTCAAAGGCTGGATCGCTCGCTCCCTCCACGATCCGGAGATGCAGATCATTCACCTGCGCCAAATGGGTTCGAGTCACGTCGGGATTTGGACGGGACGACAGCGTTGGGGTAAAGGCAAGTACTTCATGGGGTCCGCTCCCTACTACGTCGCGGCCGTCGCGGCGTACCGCATGTTCGAGCGACCGTTCGTGCTCGGTGGGGCCGGTATCCTCTGGGGTTACCTACGAGCCATGGCGACGCGACACCCGCGCTTCGAACACGCCGAATACCGCAAGCACTTGGCAGAATTCGAGCGCACCGCGCTGGTCTTCGGCAAGCGCAAGGCGACCGAGCGCCTCGAATCCTCAATCCGCGAACGCCCGCCCAAGTCGCGGTCCGGCTCCGAAAGCTGACCATGATCCCCGCCCCGTGCGAGTCGACGCGGAGGCCACGCGCTGCCGTTGCGCGACGGGTGCGCCCGCAGCGTGGTCGTTTCGCATGCGGTCGTTCTGGGCCGGGCAGCGCGTTTCCAGTGCAACCCTCCCGCTCCGGCGCGACTTTGGGAACTCGTTCAATCAGACGCGTCGTCGGAGACGCATCTAGCGCTTGCGAACTGGTCACGAAACGCTCACTACTTGGGGCCGCGGCTGCGAAGCTCCTCGAGATGGCCAAACGTGAGCTGGACGGCGCATTCATCAGGTAACGTTCGATGGCGGTGGCTGAAGCAGACAGGCGAGCGGACTCCGGCGGTTTGACGGAGAGTGTTCGACGTCCCGCCGTTTGGACCGCGTTTGGGCATGGCGCCGGTGAGGCCATTCGATTTGGCACCAACGTCGTCATGGCGCGTTTGCTGGCGCCGGAAGCCTTCGGCTTGATGGCGCTCGTCAACACGTTCCTCCAAGGCCTGAAGATGTTCTCGGATCTCGGCTTGAACGTGAACATCATCCAGAACAAGCGTGGCACCGACGACGTCTTTCTCAATACGGCGTGGACGTTGCAGGTCATACGCGGTGCGGTGCTGTTCCTCATCCTCGGTGTCATCGCTTGGCCTGTGGCGCGGGTGTACGAGCAACCGCAACTGTTGTGGCTGTTGGTCGCGACGGGCACGACCGTGCTGCTGAGCGGCTTCTACTCCACCGGTATCGCGACGTCGTATCGGCGTTTGCAGCCCAAGCGATTGATCCTCGCTCAGCTGGCGTCCCAGGCGGTTTCGGTGGTGGTGACCATCGTGTGGGCGTTCTTGTACCCCAACGTGTGGGCGTTCGTCGGTGGTGTGATCGTCAGTTCGGCGATGCTGCTGATCCTGAGCCATCGGCTCGACCCATCGCACCGTGACGGCTTCGCTTGGGATGCGACGGCGCGTCGAGACCTCATCACGTTTGGGCGTTGGATCTTCGTGTCGACGGCGATGACGTTCTTGGCTGCCCAGGCGGATCGCTTGATCTTGGGCAAGCTGCTCGACATCAGCTACTTCGGTCTCTACGGCATCGCCACGGGCATGGCGAAGGTACCGGAGAGGCTGATTTCGATGCTCTCGCACCACGTGCTCCTGCCGTTTCTGTCGAAGTACAAGAACGAGCGGGAGGTGCTGCAGAAAGCGATGCATGGCAAGCGAGACCAGTTGCTCCTCCTGGGCGGAGGCATGGCGCTCGTACCCATGCTCGTCGGGGACGTCATCATCCGCTTCCTCTATCCAGCGGAGTATCAAGAAGCAGGGCCGATGCTGGCGTTGCTGGCTTGCGGAACTTGGCTGTTCACGTTGACCGTCAGCGCTAAGCAAGCCCTGCTTGCCGTCGGAGAGGCTCGCTACAACGCAGCGGCGAGCGCGTCGCGATTCGTCGGCGTCGCGGTGGGCCTGCCTGCGGCGTTCGCCTATGGCGGCATGCCCGCGGCGATCGTCCTGGTGGCGTTCGCAGAGCTGCCGGTGTATGTGATTAACATGGTGGGGCTACACCGAGAGCGCCTCTCGTGTCTCGTTCGAGACGTGCGCGCCACCCTGATTCTCGCGGCGGTTGCCGGCGGGCTCTTGATGCTCAGACACACGCTGGGGTTCGGGTTTCCCTGGGACAGCCCCTGATCGCAAAGGGCGCGGAGCAGGCGGGCGGTTCACGAGTGAGGCAGCGAGCGCGGGTGGCTCGCGCGGAAAGCCAGCGGGCGCGGTGCAGCCCGCGCCGATTCCGATTCGCTTCGTGAACGTGCTGCCGCAGCCGTGGCGAAACACGGTGGTTTGCGCGATGGAACACCGCGGTCGAGTCGCGGCGCATGCCAAGCGCGGCCGAGAGGATCGCACCCATTTGTGGACACATCGGTCGTTCATCCGCTCTGGAGAGCGGGGGCCGGCAATTGCCGTCTCCGAAACCGCCGGCGGACGCATTGATGCCGTCCACCTGCCTGGGATCCAGGGCCCACGTCACAGTATCGCGCGCGCAAACGTCCCTCTCGCGTGCGGGCGAGTTGCCTAGTGCGGAGCTGCACTCGTCGGCAGTCGTGCACGCGTGAACCAGCGCCGGGCAGGGCTTTGTCGGTGGTTGCACGCCCTGGGGCGTGACCGAGCACGATACAAACCCACCGTTGCACCAAATGAGAACTGAGGGTGCGGGGTGTGCGCCGTCTCAGCGGTACCGGAAACCGTCCAGCGGTTCTTTTTGAGCGGCGACGAGTTTCCGATCCGGCGTCGCTGCACCGGGAGTATGACGCGGTGTGCCTTGTTGAATAAGGTCCTCGACCGTGGTTGGATTTAGGCCACTTTCGCTTCCCATGCCTCGCGAGCAAGCCATGCCAGACAGGCGGAATCACGACGAGCAGGTCAGTTCCATACTCGAGCGGTCCCGCTCGTCAGAGCCCCCAATGCCCCCGCCCACCGACACCCCATCTCGTCAACAAGCGAGCACAAGCAGCAGATGAGTGGCGCAGCGACCCAGACAGAGAAGCGGCCCGCCCGGGTCCGAGTCGTCATCGTCACCTATCAGTCGCGTCCCACGATCGACGACGCGCTGACGCCCTTGATGGCAGCGGTGCGGAAGGGGCGTTTCGAGGTCGTCGTCGTCGACAACGCGAGCACCGATCGCACGGCACAATACGTCAGCACGCGCTATCCCGAGGCGAAAGTGCTTCAGCCCGGAGCCAACCTAGGCTTTGGACGCGGGTGCAATCTGGGAGCCGCTGGTTCCGAGACGGACTACATCCTGCTTCTGAACCCCGATGCGGCCATCTCGGAGTCCGACGTCGACAAGCTCATCGAGTTCATGGACGCTCGGCCTCGGGTGGGCATCACGGCGCCCTCCATGGCCGACCAGCAGCAGCACGCGGGCATGCTCACCATGCCCAGAGACATCCTGGGTCAGGCCTGGGGCTTGCCGAACTACCCGGGCCGGCGGGTGATCGTTCCGGGCGACGACCCGTTTCAGACGAGTTGGGTCTGCGGTGCGGTGATGCTGATCCGCACCAGCTTGTATCGAGAGCTGCACGGTTTCGACCCACGCTTCTTCCTGTACTTCGAAGAGACTGACTTTTGCCGGCGGGCAACCGCTAGCGGCGCGGAGATTTGGGTCGTTCCTGACGCGGTCAGCAGTCATCGCGCGGGCTCGAGCGCGGGACGCAGCGGCGCCTCACTCGTCTCGGGCAACATCGCCCACCACTTCTACCAAAGCCGCTTCTACTACCTCGCGAAGCACCATGGTTGGCCGGTGGCCGTGTTGGCGACTCTGGCGGAGCTGCCACCGATCACCCTCCGCTCCTTGGCGCGCCGCGGACCGGAGGGACGCGAGCAACGTAAGCTGCTCTTTCACAGGCTAGCGAACGGCCTGCGACCCCCAGCCTCCCCCTACAATTGAGGGGCGAAGCGCTCGCGGCGGTCAGCGCCCGACGTCGAGTAGCGGCACGCGAGCCTCGTTTTGCTGGCGTCAGATAAACGAATTCGTCGCTGGCTGGCTATGCGATGTTGGGCCAAAGAGGCCCGTAGTCCGCTTGCCGAAACCAGCCGCGACGTTCGGATAGCCTCGCGAGACGGCGTGCGGCGCGGCGACCCAAAGAGCCGCCACGGCGCGCCGTGACCAAGCCGCTCTTTTCGAAGTCATGGTCGAAGGCCGCGTACTCCGGCGCCGACAACGCCTCTTCGAGTGAGCAGAAGCGGGCGCCGTGATGTCGCAGTCCCTCGACCAGGGTGAAGATGTTGCCAACGCAGACTTCCCCGAAGTGCCCGTAGGTGACGAGCTTGGTCGGGCCGGGATTCGTCGGGGTCCCCATGGTGCTCTCGATGGCCCCTCTTGCGGCGTTGCGAAAACGGCGCCCGATGTGCTCCAGCGCAAGAACGTCGCCACGCTCCTGGGCTTCTTGCAGCCGCAGTTCGTAAGCGTCATCGCGGAAAGTGGTGGAAGCGTGCGCCACGCGGTAACCTCGTGCCGTTATCTCGCGTTGGAGCATGCGTCGGTGTTCCGGATCGCGGCCCCGGTCGAGGTACGGAAAGCGGAACCACCGGGTCCTGCCATCCTGGTAGCCGGCGAAGGGCGCGATCACTTCGTCGCAAGCATCCAACGAGCGACAGAAGTCTTCGATGCTCAAGCGACTGGCGCGGTGATGCTCGTAGAGGTGGTTGCCGAGCTCGAACCCGGCTTCCACCCACCGCTCGAGGTTCGCGTCGTGCTGCTTGGAGCTGGCACCGACGACGAAGGCAACACAGCTCTTGATGCCAGCTGCCAGCAGCGCCTCCCGCATACGATCCATGCGGTCGGCATCGAAGCTGACCCCAGGCTCGTTTACGCTGGGTGCGTCGTCAAATGTGAGTGACACAGACAGCATGCCCTACAACGCTTAGCAGGCAATCGTGGGATCGGGCACCCTTTGCGGGTAGGTTTGCTGAAGGTCGCAGGACCTCATGGGAGCTCCTTCGGCGGGACTTCCTGCCAGGCGATTCGGTCTGAACGAGTTTGGGTATCATGTTGCGGCATGTCGAACCTCGACGCGGTGCGCCTAGCGATTGTCGCCGACGCGTCATTGCTTCGCGCATAAGCAAGCGCCGTGCGCGGAACCCGCGGACGGGGGAAGAAGCTACGAATCTGGGGGTTGGACCAGGTAGCTTTCGTCCACGTAGGAAGCGCTGCGCGCCTGGATCGGCTACGGGAATGCGCAACCGTTGCGGATAGTGGGTACAGCGAGAACATTTTCGCGGCTGAAGCAGTGGGTGCGGTTTTCGTCCCGAGTGGACAGTGCTCGGACGCCATGCGGCGAAGGTCGCGCGGTGGCTCGAGCCCCGTTCATGCTGAGGGCGGGGCTTTCTGCTACGCCGACAATCGTGGAAGGGTTTCAGACCAGTTGGGACGTTCGTTCCTGGTGTAGGGTTTGAACCCCGCAAAAACGCGCTCTTGGCCGTTGCTCACAGCCGCGGGTGGCGGGGGATGAAGTGGTCGTCATCGAGCCGTGGTCATCGGGAGCCGCCCGCCTGCCTGCCCGCGCCAGTGGGGCGACGCGGGGTGTTTACTCGTAGCGCGAAAACGCATGCTGGACATGTCTGCTGCCGTTGCCCGCCGATGGCAAGTGGTGAGTCGCCGCTAGCTTGGTGGACATCGCATCCGACAAGACCAGCCGAGTGTGCTGTAGGGTCCGAGAGCAGTCATCGAGGTAGACGCCGGCTGACGCCACCTCGGAAGGGTCAAAGTGGCGGCGATTGCCCCGGCGGACGTCAACGTCCGGCAGTCTTCGGGACGTCGTGCGGTGAGGCTCCGCGTCCGCACCGCGATCCCGGCCCTCGGCCGCTGTCGTTCCAGTACGGCTCCGAAACAGTGCAGGCGTCGCCTGAAAGCTTCTCGGACGAGTGAACGCTTCGGGCTTGACCCCCCGACCCGGCGCGGGTTCTATCGCTCGCAATGATTCACTACATGACGTCGAATGGTCTGGGCAACGCCTGGGTCGGCAACGAACTGCGTGTGGTGATGTCGAAGGGCATTCCCGTCCGACTTCACGCCCTCTACCGTCCGCCCGCGACCTTCTTCGAGTCGGAAGACATGAAGGCCCTGGCCGCCTCTGCGACGTACTTGTACCCCGCCAAAGTGATGCGAGTGCTGTCCTCCGTGGTGGCAGCACCGCTGAAGTTCCGCGGCCGCTTCTTCGGGGCGGCGTGGAACGCGCTGACGGGCGAGCGGGAGAGCCTGACGATTCGCGCCAAGGGCATCCTGCACCTCGCCGTCGCGTGCCGTTGGGCCACCGACATCGCCGATGAAGAGATACATCTGATCCACTCCCAATGGATTCACTCCGGGGGAACCGTGGCGATGTACGGCGCGTGGCTCCTTGGGGTGCCGTTCAGTTTCACGGGACATGCGGCAGACCTGTTCCGAGAGCGGGCGGCTCTGAAGGACAAGATCCGTCGAGCCGACTTCATCGTCTGCATCTCCTCGTTTCACGAGCGCTTCTTCCTGGAGCAGGGAGCGCGTCCCGAGCAGCTCCGTCGCGTCTACTGCGGTATCGACGTGAGCCATTTCTCCGCGCCCGAACACAAGCCCGTCAAGCGCCGTCCGTTGCTTCTGTCGTCGGGTCGACTCGTGGAGAAGAAGGGCTTCGCCTACCTGATTGACGCCTGCAAGATACTGCGCGAGCGTGGCATCGAGTTCGATTGCCGCATCGCTGGCAGTGGCCCGCTGGAGGAGGAACTGCGTCAACACGCGGCGCGGCTGGGCCTGCAAGACATCGTCGAGGTGACCGGCAAACCCATTGCACAAGAGGAACTCCCCAACGTCTTGGGGGAAGCGGATCTGTACTGCTTGGCGTGCGTCTGGGCATCGGACGACGACGTCGATGGGCTGCCTCAGATGTTGATGGAAGCGATGGCGTGTGGTGTGCCCGTGGTTTCGACGGAGCTGGTGGGCATTCCCGACTTGGTGATCCACGAGCGGACCGGGCTCTTGGCCCAGCCCAACGACGCCGAAGGTCTGGCCGACTGTCTGCAGCGTTTACTGCAGGACCCAGAGCTTGCTAAGAATCTCGCGAAGGCCGCGCGGGAACACGTGAGTGACGAGTTCGACATCTCCACCTGCCTCGAGCCGTTGACCAACGAGTTCAGACGCCACTTGAGTACCCCGTGATCATTTCCCAAACGCCATATCGAGTCAGTTTTGCCGGCGGTGGGACCGACCTGCCTGCTTTTTATCAGCACGAAGAGGGCTGCGTGCTGTCGGTCGCCATCAAGCAACACATGTACGTCACGGTGAGCCCGCGCTTCGACCGCAGCATCCGCGTGGCCTACACGGAGACGGAGATCCACGACGAGATCGATCAGATCCGCCACGAACTGGCGCGCGAGGTGCTGCGCCTGACCGGCCTGGACCGTCACATCGAGATCACCACGATTGGAGATGTGCCGGCAGGTACGGGCATGGGGTCCAGCAGCAGCTTGACGGTAGGGTTGATCAACGCGCTGCGCGCGTACAAGGGCGAGGTCGTCAGCAGTCGTCGGCTGGCGGAAGAGTCGTGCCGCATCGAGATCGACATTCTGGGCAAGCCGATCGGCAAGCAAGATCAGTACGCCGCGGCGTTCGGCGGGTTGAACTTCATCACGTTTCGTCCCGACGAGTCGGTGTCGGTGGAGCCCGTCCCGCACCGCCCCGAGGTACTGCGCGAGATGGAACGCCGCATGCTCATCCTCTACACCGGGGAGCAGCGCAAAGCCGACGGCATCCTCCAAAAACAGAGCGACGGGACTGCGAGCAAGCTGGACGTGCTGCGCGGTATGCGAGACCTGGCGAGGGAGATGCGTTCAGCGCTCTCCGGACCAGGCGATCTCGAAGAGTTCGCGCGACTGCTGCACGAAGGTTGGCTGCTGAAGCGCTCTCTGGGCTTCGGCATCGCCACGAGTGCGGTGGACGAGTGGTACGAAGCGGCGCGTCGCGCCGGGGCACTCGGTGGCAAGTTGTTGGGCGCCGGTGGCGGGGGCTTTCTGCTGCTGACGGCACCCGTCGAGCGTCACGACGCCATTCGACAGGCATTGGGCCAACCGCGAGAGCTACCGTTCAGCATCGAGCCGCGCGGCAGCCGAATCATCTTCATCAGCGACCGTTACTCGTTCTAGCCAGCAGCCGATCCGAGGAGAACCGAATAGATGAAAGTACTCATTACCGGTGGAGCAGGCTTCATCGGCTCCCACACAGCGGATGCACTTCTGGCCAAGGGTTACTCCGTTCGCGTTCTGGATAGCCTGGAGGAGCCGGTGCACCGAGGCGGAGAGAAGCCGGCCTACCTCGATTCGCGCATCGAGTTCGTCAAAGGTGACGTCCGAGACGCAGAGACCCTGCTCGCGGCGTTGCGTGGCTGTGATGCGGTCTACCACCTCGCGGCTTACCAAGACTACTTGCCGGAGTTCAGCCGCTTCTTCTCCGTCAACGTCACGCCCACCGCGCTCATCTACGAACTGATTCTGCGTGAGAAGTTACCGATCAAGAAAGTGATCGTCGCCAGCAGCCAGGCCACGCTGGGAGAGGGCAAGTACCTGGATGCGGCGGGCAAGGTCGTCTTGCCCGGGCTGCGCAGCAACGAGCAACTGGCGAACGGTGTGTGGGAGATCCAGCCCAGTGGCGATCAGGTGGGTCCCCTGCGTTGGCAGCCGACGGACGAAACGGTTGCCAACCCGCAAAACCCCTACGGGATGAGCAAGATTGCGGAGGAGCAGGTCGCGCTCAACCTGGGCCGGCGGTGTGACGTGCCCAGCGTGGCGTTGCGCTACTCCATCGTCCAAGGGCCGCGCCAGAGCTTCTACAACGCGTACAGTGGTGCCTGTCGCCTGTTTTGTTTGAGTTTTCACGTCGGGCGCGAACCGCTGATCTACGAAGACGGTCAGCAGATCCGCGACTTCGTCAACATTCAAGACGTCGTGGCGGCGAACCTGCTGGTGCTCGAGGACGAGCGCGCGAACTATCAGATGTTCAACGTGGGGGGAGGCAAGCCCATCACGGTCAGTGAGTTCGCCAAGACGGTCGCCGACGTGTTTGGAGCCAAGAGCTACGACCCCGTTCCGTGCGGCAAGTACCGCTTCGGCGACACGCGCCACATCTGCTCCGACATCAGCAAGCTGTCCGCACTGGGGTGGAAGCCCAGTCACACGACGCACGACAGTGTCAGCGCCTACCGCGAGTGGATCCACACCGCTGAGGTGGCCGATGACATTCTGACCTACAGCAATCAACAGATGGCGAAGCTCGGCGTCGTTCGCGACGTCGTCAGCAAGTGAATTCATGGCACGAACGACCAAGGCGCTGGTGCTCGCGGCAGGCCTCGGGACGCGACTGCGTCCGGTCACCGAGCACACCCCGAAGTGCTTGGTCGAAATCGGTGGCAAGCCCTTGCTGGGCTATTGGTTCGACGCTCTAGAGGCCGCGGGCGTCGAACACGTGTTGTTGAACACGCACCACCTCGCCGGACCAGTCGAAGACTACGTGTCTCGAGTAAATGAGTCCGGCAAGCTGCGTGTGAAGACGACCCACGAGGCCACGTTGCTGGGTTCGGCGGGGACCATCTCCAACAACGCGACGTTCGTGGACGATGCCGACCAGTGCCTCATCATCTACGCCGACAATCTCTCGAACGTCGACCTGGCTCACCTGCTCGTCGAGCATGCACGCGGCGCGGAGCCCTTCACGATGTTGCTCTTTCACACCTCCAAACCGAAAGCCTGCGGCATCGCGACGACCGACGCCGAGGGGCGCATCGTTCACTTCGTGGAGAAGCCTGAAAACCCCGAGAGCGATCTCGCCAACGCCGGCGTCTACGTCACGAGCCGGGCCGCCTACCAAGAGATAGCGGCCATGAACGCCTTCGACCTGGGCTTCGACGTGATTCCGCGTTTCGTCGGCCGCATGCGTGGCGTGGTGCACGACGGATACCACCTGGACATCGGCACTCTCGAGGCCCTGGAGCGAGCGCAGAGTGACGTCCAGGCGGGGGCCTTCACCGCGTCGGGTTCGAGGAAGTGAGCGCGAAAGACGACGAGCTGGAGCGCAGCGTTGCGGCCGGGACGACGCAGGCACGACGTCCCGCGGTGTTTCTGGATAGAGACGGCACCGTCGTCGAGCACGTTCACCACCTGCACCGCGTGCAGGACATTCAGCTCATCCCGGGTGCCGGCGCGACGATTCGCACGTTGAGGGAGAGCGGCTACGCATGCGTCATCGTGACGAACCAGTCGGTGGTTGGCCGCGGAATGATCGACGAGGACGAGCTGGCCGAGATCCACGATGAAATGCACCGTCAGCTGGCGGCCGAAGGAGCGGCGGTGGACGCAGTGTACTACTGCACGGTCGCGCCCAACACCCGGGACCAGAGCGTCGTCGAGCACCCGGATCGCAAACCGGCGCCGGGCATGCTGCTCAAAGCCAGCGACGAGCTGTCCCTCGATCTGGCCAACTCGTGGATGGTGGGAGATAGTTGGAGCGACGTGCTCGCCGGCAAGAACGCCGGCTGTCGGGGTTCGATATTGGTGCTGACGGGTTTCGGTCGCCAAACTCAGGTCGACAGAGGCTACGCACCGTTTGCAGAAACGATTGTTGAGGCTGGACGCCTCATCCTAGACGATCAAAGGAAACAAGCATGAAGATCCTGATCACTGGCGGAGCTGGCTACGTTGGAAGTGCCTGCCTGCGGTACGTTGGAAAAAAGGGGCATACGCCCATCGCCTTCGACAATCTGAAGGAAGGGCACGCTTCGGCCGTGGGTGAAGCGGAGCTCGTGGTCGGCGACATTGCCGACACGGAGTTGTTGGTCGAAACGATTCGTCGCTACGAGATCGAGGCGGTGATGCACTTTGCTGCCGCGACCTACGTAGGCGAGTCGGTGACGGACCCGGAGTACCACTATCGCAACAACATCGGAGGCACGCTCAGCCTGCTCAATGCGATGCGCACGACGGGCGTCAAGCGCATGCTGTTCTCGAGCACCTGCGCGACCTACGGCATGAGCGGCGATGGTCCGATGACGGAAGAGACGCCCCAGGCGCCGTTCAGTCCCTACGCACGGACGAAGCTCGCCGTGGAGTGGATGATTCGTGACTTCTCCCACGCCTACGGACTGGGTTTTACCCTGCTGCGCTACTTCAACGCGGCCGGGGCTGACCCGAGCGGCGAGTTCGGCGAGTACCACAACCCAGAAACCCACCTCATTCCGCTCGTGCTGGAGGTCCCCCTGGGCAAGCGCACCGGCCTCAAGGTCTACGGTAACGACTACCCGACGCCCGACGGGACGTGCATCCGCGACTACGTGCACATCGACGATTTGGCGGCGGCCCACCTGCTGGCCATCGAGGCAACGACTCCTACCACGGAGGAGGTGTTCAACATTGGCACGGGCTCCGGGCAGTCCGTTCTGGAGATCATCGCGTCCTGTGAACGAATCGTCGGCAAGTCCATTCCCTACGAAGTCGTCGAGCGCCGCCCAGGCGATCCACCGATGCTGGTCGCCAATCCCGCCAAACTGAAGTCCCAGCTCGGCTGGCAGCCGCAATACACCTCGATTGACGAAACGGTCGAGACCGCCTGGGCCTGGCACCAGAAGCACCCAGAAGGGTACGGCGCCCGCTAGTTCGGGTGCCGCCTGCAGCCAGCTCCAGGCCGACGTTGACTGGAGCTGCCTGACTGCATACACCTGCCGGAGGAGGTAGCCCTGTGACCGAATTCAAGGACTTTGTCGACGACTACTACGCACGCTTCGTGCAGGCATTGCAGTCGTTCGACCGTGCGCCGCTGCAGGGAGTGCTCGCCGTCATCGATCAGGTGATGGCGGCCGATGGTGTCGTCTGGGTTGCTGGTAACGGTGGCAGCGCCGCGATCAGCAACCACGCAGTGTGCGATTTGACGAAGTGGACGCACGTCGAAGGCCAAGCGACGTTGAGCTGTCACTCGTTGGCGTCCAACATGCCGATGGTCACTGCGTTGGGCAACGACATCGGTTACGAGGACGTGTTCCGTCGTCAGTTGCACTACTACCTTCGCCCCAAGGATGCGGTGCTCCTGGTCAGCTCCAGCGGCAACTCGCCGAACGTCGTCAACGCCTGCACCTATGCCAACGAGCGCAACGTGCCCACGATTGCGTTCGTCGGGTTCAAAGGGGGCAAGCTGAAAGAGCTCGCTACGCACTGTGTTTGGGTGCCAGTCGAGAACTACGGCATCGTGGAGGACGCGCATCAGAGTCTGATGCACGTGCTCACCCAGTACATTCGTGTCCGCGCGGACGAGCGAAAGGCCCAAGCGGATGGCACGTAAGGGCATCGTGCTGGCTGGTGGCGCCGGCACGCGGCTGCATCCGATCACCAAGGCGGTGAGCAAGCAGCTGGTCCCCGTCTACGACAAGCCGATGATCTACTATCCCATCAGCGTGCTGATGCTGGCGGGAATTCGCGAGATGCTCATCATCAACACGCCGCACGAAAGCGAACAGTTTCGGCGGTTGCTCGGAGATGGCTCGCAGTGGGGCCTGAAGATCGAGTTCGCGGTGCAGCCGAAGCCCGAAGGTTTGGCGCAGGCCTTCTTGATCGGCGAAAGCTTCCTCGAGGGTGGGCCCGCGGCGATGATCTTGGGGGACAATCTGTTCTACGGCCACGGCTTGCAGGACATCGTCCGCAAAGCCGCCGCCTCGACGCGCGGTGCGCGCATCTTCGGCTACTACACCAACAACCCCAGCGCCTACGGGGTGGCTGAAATCGACGCCAGCGGGCGCGTGCTCAGCATCGAAGAGAAGCCCACGGTGCCGAAGAGCAACTACGCGGTGACGGGCCTCTACTTTTACGACGAACGCGTTTGTGAGTTCGCCAAACAGCTGCAACCTTCACCCCGCGGCGAGCTCGAGATCACGGACCTCAATCGCACCTATCTGGAGGCAGGTGAGCTGCAGTTGGAGAAGTTGGGTCGAGGCATCGCTTGGCTGGATACCGGAACACCGGAGGACATGTTGAGCGCGGCCAACTTCATTCACGCCATCACCTCGCGCCAAGGGCTTCAAGTGGCCTGCATCGAGGAGATCAGCTATCGCAACGGTTGGATCGATCGCTCGCAGCTCGAGCAACTCGCGGAGGAGCTCGGCAAGACCCGCTACGCCACCTATCTTCGCAACCTCGCCGCGAGAGACGTGCCGTGAACGTCGTGCCCCTGTCCATCGCTGGCGTGCTGCGGGTGGAGCCCAAGGTGTTCGCCGATGAGCGGGGAGCATTCTCGGAGTTGTGGCGCGCGGATCGCTACCAGGAGCACGGGATCACCGTCTCCTTCGTTCAGGACAACGTCTCCTTCTCCAAGGCCAGGGTGCTTCGAGGCCTGCACTTCCAGAAGGAGCCCCACGGGCAGGGCAAGCTGGTCAGCGTGCTGAGCGGTGCCGTGCTCGACGTTGCAGTGGACGTGCGCGTGGGGTCGCCCACGTTCGGGCAGTGGGTGGCAGCGGAGTTGAATTCCGACAATCGCCATCAGCTGTACATTCCCCCCGGCTGCGCGCACGGTTTCTGCGTGACCGCTGATCACGCCGTCGTCAGCTACAAGTGCACCTCGTTGTACAACCCCACTGCCGAAGCGGGAGTGCGCTACGACGACCCGAGTTTGGCGATACGTTGGCCGGTGGCCGAGCCGCTGTTGTCTCCGAAGGACGCGGTGCTGCCTCGTTTGGCAGAGATACCCGAAGCGGATCTCCCGCGCGGTTGAAGCGCGCAGCGCGGCCCTGGTATCGAGGGCGCGTCTTTGCGCCGGGTGGTCGTCACTGGGCCCAGCAACCAGTGCGCTCGGGTGAGCGTTCTGAGCGCTCAGTGAGCGTGCCGTGCGACGCTCCGAGTGAGCGCGCTGCGTGCTCACTTTGCGCGCCCGGTGCTTCAGTGAGCGTTGCGCTGACGCCAGACGAAGAGGACCGTCTTGAGGATGATCTCCAAGTCCCAGCGGAGGTCCCAATTCTCGATGTACTCGAGGTCGTACTGCACCCTCGACCGCATCTTGTCCACGGTATCGGTCTCACCACGGAAGCCGTTGATCTGCGCCCAACCGGTGATACCGGGCTTGACCTTGTGGCGCAGCATGTAGCCGTGAATCAGGCTGCGATACAATTCGTTGTGCGCCACCGCGTGAGGGCGTGGCCCGACGATTGACATGTCGCCTTTGACGACGTTGACGAGCTGCGGCAGTTCGTCCAACGAGCTGGAACGAAGGAACGCGCCGATGGGGGTCACTCGGCTGTCCCCCTTCGTTGCCTGAGGCACGTCCGGGCCATCCTGTGCGCAGGTCATCGTGCGGAACTTGAGCACGCGGATGGGCCTGCCGTTCAGACCGTAGCGCGTCTGTGCGAAGAACACTGGTCCGCCGGTGGTCACCTTGATCAGCAGCCCGATCAGCACCATCAGCGGCATGGCGGCGGCGAGGAACACGAGCCCCAAGACCAAATCCTCCATGCGCTTCACCCAACCGGAGGCGCCGCTGAACGGGGTATCGAACAGCGATACGGTGGGTAGGCCACCGGTCGTACCCCAACGCGCACGCAGCAAATCGAAGGCGCTGAAGTCTGTCACCAGGTGCACGGTTGCCGTCGTGTCTGCCAACTCGGCAACGGCCTTGGCGATGCGTGACTCCGCCCGTAGCGGTAGCGTGATGTAGACGATGTCGATCTTGCCGTCGCGCGCGTCCTGGATCGCGTCTTCGAAACTGCCTGCGAGCGGAGTGCCCTGCAGGTGTTCTTGCACACGGCCCAGACCACGAGAGTCGTATACCCCCACGACGTCGATGCCGTGCGTGGCATCCTTCAATTCCGTCAACAGACGTTGCGTGAGCGCGTTGGCTCCGATGATACCAGCAGTGCGCGAGTTGCGCCCTTGGCTGCGTAGCAACCCCAACACGCCCTTCTTCAAGGACCGGCTCGCCGCCAAGCCAGCCGCTGCCAAAGCGAACCAGCCGAAGGTCGCCACGCGGGAGTAATCCTCCGACGTCTTCGTGGCGAACAGCCAGAGCAGCACGAGCGGTCCCGTCAGCAGCCAGGTCCACAAGACCACCTGGATCTCGCGGCGGACACCGGTGCCACGCCAGCTCCTGTAGACGCCATTGGCTTCAGCGAAGAGCAGGTAACCGATGACGGAAATGAGAGCCAACGTGGTGTCTCGCAACGTCCACGTGCCGACGTACGCTCGCCACATCAGGGCTCGGGCGCCGACCACGATGACGACGTCCAGCACGCGCTGGCCGAGCGACACAATGCCCGAGTACTCTCTGATAATCCCGCTCTTCATCGTACGGAGCCCCGTAGTATCCAGCGTTCGCGGGCGAGTTCAAGCGGACAAAACCAATAGTTTCACTGCGGTCTAAAAAGGGTCATCGAATTTTCGGAGTCGTAGTAGTCGCTCCGAAAGCGCTGTGCCACTTGTCTCCCAGTGGGACACATCGCACGTGTTCATCTTGCGCGATTTCGTTGCGCGGCCGCGTCGCGTACGACCTCCAAAAGGAACTGCAGGTTCCTGGCGTAGCGGCGGCCCAAGCGTCGCGGATCCTGGCTCAAACGGTATAGCCATTCGAGGCCAGATCGCTGTAGCAATACAGGGGCGCGGCGCACGTCGCCTGCCAGGAAGCTGAACGTGCCGCCCACGCCGATGAACCAGGCTTCGGGAAAGCGCTCTCGCAGCGGACGAATCACGAGCTCCTGCTTGGGTGATCCCAATCCGACCAGGACGATTTGGGCTGTATTGCACCGGATTCGCCGCTCCAGCTCGTCGAGCTCCAAATTCGTTGGAGGAGCGGAACACTGCACATCTGAATGCCCAAGAACGTCGAGCTTCGGGTGCTGTTCACGGTATCGCTCAGCCGCTCGTTCGGCGCTTCCGGGGGAGCCACCAAGCAGGCACACCGGCCAATGCCGACTAGCGGCCAGAGCCAGCAGGCGAACGCTCAGGGTTGAGCCGGCGACTCGTTCCGGCAGAGGCTGACCTTGCACTTTGGATGCCCAAATCAGTGGCATCCCATCCGCGATTCTCAAGTCAGCGGACATATAGGCGCTCTGCGCCACAGGATCGCGCACGAAATGCATCAATATGTCGAGATTGGCGGTCACGATCCAGCCGCCCCGTCGTTGCTCCAGCGCGCGAGCCATGTGCTCCAGCAACTGCGTCTCCGTGTAGCGGGCGATCGGCATCCCCATCAGCACCACGTCCTGTCCCAGGTTGGGAGATGCTACGGGCGGGGTCGGGGAGCTGGTCATCGAGCAGGGGTGAAGTTGGTCAAACCGACGTACGCCAAGTAGCGGACACACGCGCAGTTTCTCACAGCGTTGGGCAGTTACACCAGATCCGCTGATGTCAGCCGCTCTAGGTGAGTGTACCACCCCCATTTCATGCTAATACGGCTTGGGTCAAGTGCCTACTAGTTCCCCACCTTCGTCCGGCTCTCGTTCTCTCGAGCGCAAGCTGCAGCGGCTAGCCCCGACGGGGGGTAAGCCGCGGGCGTTTCTGCTACTGGTTGAAGGACCGCGTGCCGGCAAGTTGCACCTACTGGGCGACACCGAGATGGTCATCGGTCGCTCGGACAACGCCGATATCGTACTCCAGGACCCAGCCGTTTCGGGTGAGCACGCGAGGATAACTCTGCGTCCAGACGGCTTCTATCTGACGGACTTGGGGTCCCGCAACGGCGTGATGCTCAACGGCGTGTTAATTAGTGAGCGCAAGCTGCGCAAGCGCGACCAGATCCAAATCGGTCAGAGCATTCTCGTCTTCTTGGAGGAAGCTCCTCACGAAGCCACCTTGACCGTTGCTCTGCATCAGGATGCGCCGAGTACGGAGCCGAGGCCGGCACACGTAGCTTTCGAGACGGCACATCCCGGATTGCCAGAGCCCCAGGAACCCAACCCCTTCGAACAACTGGTGCGGCGCGTCGTCACCGCTTGGCATTTCGTCAAGCGCAACGCCATTGCCTTGGCGGTGTTGCCCGCTTTGGGGCTGGCTGGCGGCTACTACAGCACGCGTGTCATTCCTGCTCCGGAGTTCGCGCAAGCGACCGTGAAGTTGGTGCACTACAAGCAGCCCAATCCCGTCGAGCGCGCGACGAACATGCGAGGGGAGGCGATGTTCTTCGAGGACCCAGGGCGCAACTTCGCAAACCCGGTGTTGGTCCGGGAGACCTTGGAAGGAATGGGAATCGAGCCTGCTGATCGTGTGGTGGGCTCGACCACGGGTGGGCTCTCGATCGAGGCCGGCAAGAGCGGTCAGTACAAAGCGAAGTTCGAACAACCGTCGAAGCCGCCACCCGAGTTCTCGACGCTGGGGTTCTTGGAACGCTACCTCGACAGCTACCTCACGTACGAGGTCAAGGAGGCGATCAAGGTGTGGCAGTCCGAAGCCGACTTCTTGAAAGGCGAACTGGCCAAGGTCGAAACCGAGCTGCATCAGGTCGAAGAAGAGCTCCTGAAGTACCGCAGCAAGCACCTGGATGCCCTTCCTGAGCAGGCGGGTGCGGCGATGAACAACAAGCAGATGTTCTCGCAGAGCAAAGCCGAGCTCGAATTGGAGATCGAGCGGCTGACGGTGCAGCTTGCCAACGTCAACGCGCGTATCCAGCAGAACGACAGCGTCGTGACGAAGCGAGTTCAGGACTTGAAGCCGCTCCAATCTCAGATCGACACGAAGCGTCGAGCGCTCAGCGCTTTGCGCGCCAAGGGCTACAAGTCCGACCATCCCGAGGTAAAGCAGCTGACTGAGGAGATAGCGGCGTTGGAACGTGAGGTCGATGCGAAGATGAACTCGCGTGTGACCAACATCGAGCTGCAGACGGACGCGCAACGACAGGACCTCGAGCAGCAAAAGCAGCAGTACGAGGGCGACTTGCGCGTCGCCGAGTCCGCCTTGGCGCGAGTCAACAAGCAGCTCGCCGGTGCTGCCGGCACGGTCGCTGCCGTACCGGTGGTAGAAACGACGATTCAGCGCTTGTCCCGTCGCCAAGGGTCGCTTCAGGCACTGCGTGGGCAGCTGTTCGATCAGCATCGCAAGACCTTGGTGCAGATCGATCTGGAGAAGGCCAATGTTCGGGCGCGCTACGAGATCGTCGCGCCGCCGAAATTGCATCGCGGACAAACTCCCATATTCCTGGGCAAGAGGCTCGGCCTCGGCCTCGGCGTCGGCTTGGTGCTCGCATTGCTCGTCGCTGGTGTTTTCGAAGTGATCCGATTGCTGAAAAGACACCCAGACCTGCTGCGTGCGTGATACCTCTCGCTGCACGATGACGAGGTGGCTAGCAATCTCATTGCTGTTCGGCTCATTCCTTGTGCAGTGCGCCGGTCAGCAGTCGTATGTTTGGTACAGTGAAGTCCCCGCTGCCCAGGACTTGAAAGCACGGACTGCCATTGCGGCAGGGGATACGATCCTGGTTCAGGTTCAGCAACAGCCGGACCTGTCTGGAGAGTTCACCGTCGGCGCCGCGGGCTCGTACAATCACCCGCTGGTGGGCTTGGTCAAGGTCGCCGATCTGGAGCCGGAACAAGCTGCGACGGTGTTGGCGGAGAAGCTCTCCAAATTCATCGAAAAGCCAGCGGTGACGGTCACGCTGATCGCGTTTCGACCTCTGATGGTCACGGTGGTCGGAGAGGTGGGTTCGCCGGGCAGTTTCGAGGTGACCCAGGGCGCAGGCTTGCTGCAAGTGCTCGGTACTGCGGGTGGGCTGACGGACTTCGCTTCCGACGACGAAATCTATGTCGTTCGCACCAAGCCGAAGCCGATGCGGATCCGTTTTCGCTACTCCGATTTGACTCTTCCGGAACCGACGGCCGCTGGTTTCGCTCTGCGGGATGGCGATATCGTCATCGTAGAATAAGGGTTCGGCGGGGCGTTCGATGTCGGTGTGGAGTGTCGTGAGCCTCGCGCTCGGGCTTCAGATCAGCGGGGCCGTGGACACTCAGGTGGGCGTGGCCGAAACACCTGGAGGCGGGCAACAGAACCGCGTGGCAGCCACTGCGAGCGTGGACCCGAGTGCAACCTTCTCTGCGGGCGGTCAGTTCACGGGTCTGTTGGCGAGCTACGCGCCTCGTGCTTTCTGGCGCTACCCCGCACGCCAGGAGCCCATTCGGCCGGCGATCTTGCACCGGCTGACGCTGGCGTACTCCGACCCGAGGCCGGGTCGCGCGCGTTTGTCGATGTTGAACTCGGTTACCCTGGGCCAGGTCGACTACAACAGCGTGCCGCAGGTGATCGGGACGGACCAGGCCGGGGCTCCCCCGCAGCAGTTCGTGGACATTCTCACGGCGAACCTCGCGCTGAGCTACTCCTACGCATTGACGCGGCGATTGTCGCTCGGTCTGGGCGTGCCGATCCTTCACCAGAGCTCTCTGAACGCTTCCAGTAGCTCGCTGGGCACGACCACGAGCATCGGGCTGCAGCCCAGCGTGGCCTACGCGTTGACGCGTCGCGACACAGTGACGCTCGGAGGCGGGCCTCGCGTCGTGCTGTTCGAGCGCTCCACGTCGGTGGAGCAGCGAGCGACGTTGGGTTGGGTGCGCCAGATCAACGAGCGCTGGCAATCGCAGTTCTCTGCCGGCGGTGGTCGCAATCAGGTGATCGATGCAGATCCGCTGCCCAACGCTGCCATCCAGTTGAGTGTCAGACCGTTCTACTTCGCGATCGGCACGGCAGGTCTCAGTCGGTCGGCGCAATCAGGCAGTGAATCGGTGCAGCTGTCCCTCGACGCTCGCACGGACCCGTTTCTACAGATCATCCGTCCCCAGGCATCGCTCAGCCTCAGCGCGACTCGCACGCTCTATCCCCGGGTGACGTTGACCGTGTCCGGCAATGGCAGCACCGTCACGGCGCGCGATCCGGTGGCCGGAGATCCCAACGAGACGACGGTGCAAACGAGCGTCACGCTCAACTGGCAGCTGTCGGACGTGGGCCTGCGCTTGGGGGGTAACTGGTTCGGCCGCGGGCCTCACCTGGCGCGAGGCTTCGACCTACGGGAGCGCGCCTTCTCCGCCAACATCGGCGCCAACTGGACGGTGTTTTGAGCGGCTCTGAGAGTTCCGAGCGGCTCCGGGCACGGCCGGGGGCCGCCATCCAGCAGAGCTCGCTGGGGCTTCTCACGGGTCGACGGCAGGTGGCGCTACTGGACCCGGTCGGGCGCGCAAACGTGGTTTGAGGCCCGTTGGAGGCGGCTCGGGATCGGGCGCCGACTGAATACGCTCGGTGGCGGGCTTCTCCTGCTCGAGCCCCGAGCCGACGTCCGGAGCCTTCTTCTTTCGGAGGGCCGACTGGGAGCCATCTTCGGCCGTGGGCGACTTCAGCTCCAATTCCGAGCCTTCGTTCGCCGTCTTCGGTTTCTTCGCGGGCTCCGTTGTCGGCGCAGGTTTCGGTGCTGCCGCCTTCTGCGGCTTGCTGACTGCCTGGGGTTTCTTCTTCGGTGCCGCTTTGCGCGCTTCTGGGCGAGGTGCGGGCTGCTTGGCTTTGGGGGGCTCGATAGGCGCGACCGAAGGGGGCACTTCGGCAGTCTCTGCCGGCACGTCGGCTTCCTCGGTCACATCCACAGGTGGGGGGACGTCCACCGGGTCCGAGATGGTTAGCGGTATCGATGGCTCCGCAGCAGGGGATGGAGTTGCTGCGGGCCGCTCTGGCGTGAACTTGTCCCCGCGCGTGAACACGTTACCAGGTCGCGTTGCCGCAACGATGGCCACCAACGTGATGAAGGCGATGGCACCGACCGTGAGCCAGGTCTTGCGTCGCCGTTGCTTTTCGCTGGGAAGAAGGGCGGTGGAAGCCACCACCGTGACCGTCTCCGTGTACTTGCTCGCGGCGCCAACACTGCTGCTCGAAGGGGGATTGGTGCTGGTTGCCGTCGTCGGCTCGGACTCGACGCGTCGCTCCGTCGCCGCTTCCGATGGTGGTCGCTCTCGTGTGGTGGGGGGATTCGCCTTGGCAACCCGCCGCTTGCTGTCCAGCAGGTCCTCCAGTTCACTCATGTCGAACTCGACGTCCCCGTGATGGCTCTGGATCACCCGCCGGACCCAGAAGCCGACGCGAGCGCGCCGCAGTTCGATGCCAGACGTCTCCACCGCGTCGTCGAGCGTCTCCAACATCTCACGTGCCGAACTGAAGCGGCGCTCCGGATCGGGGTCGAGGGCGCGCTGGCAGATCGCGTCGAACGGCGTGGGGGCGCGACGGTTCAGCAGGCTCGGGTTGGGGACCAAGCTCTCCTTCTTGCGTCGCTTGGGATCTGCCGAGAACGCTGGTTGCTTGCTCAGCAGTTGGAACAGAACGGCGCCCATCGAAAAGATGTCCGTCTCGGGGCCCACCGCATCCCCCCCCATCATCTCTGGGCTGGAATAACGTGGCTTGCAGCGCAGACCGTCGCTGCCGACGGGAGTCCCGGGCGCGCGGGAGGTTCCGAAATCGATCAATCGCGTGGTGTCATCGGCCCCAACCAACAGGTTCTGTGGAGAGACGTCACAGTGCACCAGACCATTCGGTATCACCTCGGGTACGCGCGCGTTGTGAACGTAGTCCAAGGCATCGAGTGCATCTTGAATGATGATTAAGCCGACATCCAATGGCAGAGGTACCGGGTGGTGGAGCAGCGCGGACATGCTCAGCCCTTCGATGTACTCCATCAGCAGGAAGGGTTCGTCGCGTTCGTGGCCGAAGTGAACGAATCGGACTAGGTTCCTGTGGTCCAACGCGCTCATCAATTCGGCTTCACGCTGCAGTGCGGCAACGGCGCCTTCGTCGTTGTGTTGCCCCTCACGCAGGACTTTGAGAGCGAGCGATTGGCTCAGACCCGCTTTGGGGTCTTGAACACGATACACGACACCACTGCCGCCCTTTGCCAGGCACTCCAGTACCTGGTAGTGGTCCAAGGTTTCGTCCTGGCCACCTCCAGCGAATCCTTCGCTCACGCCCTCAGCGGACGTCAGCGCTTGGTGGACTCCATTGGAATTCAACGAAGGCATCGTCGTGCTAGTGGAGGTTTGACCCCTCGTGCCAGCAGATGCAATCTCTTCTGCCGTTGGGGAAAGAACACCCACCAACGTGCGCCCCGTCGGCCCTGTGGGTTGAAGATTGGGACCTGACTGTTGCGAGCCAGCTCTAACCACTACGGATGGGCGGTTCTTGTCGCGTCTTCTCCCAGCTTCGGAGCTCGACGCGGTTAAGCCACCGCGCCAAGTTTGCGCCAATGGGCTGTTGCGATGGTCGAAGTGCGCGTGCTGTTGCGCTTGCAGGCTATCCAGCGTGCGTCCCGTTCTGGCGGGCGTGCTGGAGCCAGGTGTCTCGGAATTGCCGGTGCCTGCGCCCGAATCTTGGGCGGGCATTCCTTCGATGGTGCTGCCGCTTTGCGGCGGTTGGCTGGACGTGCGCTGCGACCGTTCACTCGAGCTTCGCTCGAGAACGCCGGCCAGTGTTGCTCCAGTGCCGACCTGCGGCTGTGGAGCGTTCGGGTTCACCGCCGGCTGCTCCCCAGGGGCCGGGGGGTTGTTGGAGCGCGCCGCCGAGGCTTGCGGTTTGAGGTTCACCATGCCGGTGGGCTGGATGGGCGCACCAAAGTGCGCCGCAGACGGCAGACCGCCAAGAGTGACCACCGGGTGACGCACGACTTTGATAAGCGGGATGACCTCACCTGCGAGAGGGCTGCTCGCCTCCAACTCGTCGGGTTTTGGGATCCGTACCCGCAGCATGGCCTGGGGCGGCTCTGCCTCGGGGGGAGCGCCAACCGCGGCGCGCAGGCTCTGTGCGTCGGTGATCGGCCTCAGTTGCTCGAAGCCGGACGCCAACGGGGGTGGCCGAGATTCCTGAACGCCGGGCAGAGGCGGTGATGGCTCGGTGCTAGTCGCTAGCACTTCCCCACTGCCGCCCGTCTGCAGCAGGCCATCCGTGGGTACTTCCCCCGAAGGCTGAGCGGCAGCGTCCACTTCGAAAGAGTCCAGCGGCGGTGGCGGCCGCAGCGCGGCACGGCTGGGTCTCAGACCGATCGCGTCCGATTCGTCCGAGGGTTCCGTGGTCTCGAGCTCCTGCCCGTTTTCGCTGCTGACGTGCGCAGGAGGCGGCTGAGCGGCAGCATCCAGTGCCGTGAGCGGGGGCGTGCCCTGCGGCAGGGTCGAGGGCATCAGAGTGGGGGGCCTCGCAGCCGCACTGCGAGCCACCACCACGGGCGGACGTTCGTCGACGGGTGTAGAGGCCGCCGGGGCTGCGGTTTCACTCGCCACCGGTGCAGGAGGCGCCGCCGGGGCTGCGGTGTCACTCCCCACGTTCAAGGCAGCGGGCAGCGGAACCAAGCGATGTTCGCCTGGGCCTCGCGGTGCGGTGCTGGCTGCTCCAACTCTCGCGATGGGTGTTGCCCGTGTGGGCGGATTGGCTGCCGGACGGAGTTCTTGGGTTGCGCTGCCGAGCGGAGCCGTGCTGCGTCGTCCAAACGCCGACGGGTGAAGCTCGTAGACAGGCTCGTGAATCGTCGCGGCTGTCTGCTTGGGTGCTTCGAACTCGGAGCTCGCCAGCTTGAAGCTGATCAACTCCTGATCCAGAAGGGTCTTGAGGTGCTGCTTCGCTAGGCGCTCGGGCAAGCGCGAATAGCGCACGATCTCGGAGATGCGCGTGTGCTGTCCGACGGCTTTGAGGAGCTCACGCTGGGCTTGGGACAAGCGTCGCAGATCGCCCGTCAGAGCCCGTGCTGACAAGCACAGCTCGGTGTCGTCTCCGAGTGCCCGCGGGTCCATAGTGGGCCAGTGTATGGTCGGTTTCCGCGCCGAGCAAAAGTGGAATCTCGCCCCTTTCGACGAATCCGGTGTCGAGTGCATCGAACTCGCTCAGCTTCACCAAAACACCACGGTCGGGCGGCTCGAAGGTACACGAGCAATCGCACGCAAGTCTATGAAACCAATCGGACATTGTGCCATCGTTGGGCGTTTCTCAGGCGCCGAGTCGAATTCCACTCGGCGTCGAGTTGGTGTATCGAAAGGGAGCGTCAGCTGGGGCTCTCATGCCGTCATGAGTGAACGCTTGCGGTGCAGCGTCAGGCAGCGACTCGAGCGCACGCGGCATGGTAGATACAACTGGCCGAATAGGGTCACGTTTACGTTGTCAGCCGTTCAGTGTGCAGCCCTGCAGTTCTCACTGCCACAGCACTTCGGCGGCATGGACACCGCGCCTACCCGTGCTCGGTATGGCATCGAAGTACCAAATGCTCTCTCCGGTCAACGCTGGCGCGACGACGACTCCGCTGGGCGCCACCAAGCGGGACAGCACGCGGGCGCGAAGGGGCGCGCTGCTGAGCGAAACGCCGAACAGGGCCGGGCCCCGGGCGTCGCGACCGGTGGCGACCAGGTGGCAATGCTCTGCATCGCAGTTCGCGCGCAAGCGCTCTGGTTGTTGAACGCCTTCGACCACCCTCGGGGCGGCCACGAGGTTTCCGCTGTCGTCGAGCTCGGCTGCCACGACTTCGCGCATCTCACCTCGTTCGACCAGCCAAGCAGCCCACTTCGTCGCTCCGAGTGCGAGCACGGGCTCCAACACGACCTCGTTTTGCGCCAACACGGACGCATCTGCCAACGACGTCAGTCGGCCATCTTCCGCGCGAAACAAGCGCACGGCGTCGGGCTGGTGCTCGGCGGCGAGTAACCACACTTCGCGTCCCACGATGCCGACGTCCAATCCCATGGTCGACGCCTCGCCGTCGGCCGGCAGCGCGACGTCGGGGGTGCGTCGGTTCAAGTTGTCCTCCAAGCGTGCGAGGTAGCTCCGCGGTCTGCCGCTGCGTTCGTCGCTCCAGGCGAGCAGCCAACCGCGTTCCGCACTGGCGACCCTCACCTGCTGCACTTCGCCTTTGGTTCGCGTTTGCATTCGCTGGGAGATGCGCTCTCCGCGCCCACCCACCAGGGTCGTGAAGACTTGCGGTTGCTCACCGTCAACGGCCGACCACGCGAGCAAGCTGCGGTCGTTCTTCCTCGCGAGCGCGAGGCCCGCGGTCGAACGGGCTCGATAGCTGAGCACCGTGGGGGCTGGTAGCTCCGTACCACTCCCCCGCCAATCGTCACCGAGCCACTGAGTCGTGAGCAACGCGCGGACTGGTTTCATGCGACCGTCGGGTGCTGGTCGCGTGGGCTTCTCGTAGGGCGTCGAAGGGTCGAAGTAGGAAAGCCAAGCGACCAATTGGCCCCCGCCGCTGTGGGTAGCAGCGAGGTCAGACAGTTCTGGCGTTTCGAACGCGGCTGCGACGCTCGAGCTGCGGGGGACCGCTTTGTCTTGTTGCCACACCGGGAGCGCCACGCTCGGAGAGCCGGGGGTAGTGTCTTGGGTAAACACTTGGCTCGGACTGCCGAAGCTGGCCGCCAACCCGATGCAACGTTGCTTCTGGCATTGGAGATCCCAAGCCAAGTCGGTTCCCCCCGGCAGCGCCCACGCCGTTGCCGAAGAGGGTTGCAGTTCGGTGTCGGTGCGCACCGCGATGGGCACCTCGGCGGTGCATTGCTCTCGTTTGGGGCAAGCCCAGACCAGCGCCGCTAGCCCACTGCTGGCCGTTGCGAACAGGGGCTCGGGCAAGCCGGGGTTGACCGGCACGACCAGTTCAGCACCTCGAACCTCTCCCGCCGCGGAGAGTCGACCGACTCGAAATTGCTCGGCTTCTTGGTTCACGTTCTGCCACACGAGGTAGCTCTCGCGGCCACCTACGAGGCGAACGAGAGCCTGCTCGCCGCGGGCCTCGGTGGCGGACGCGGGCTGGGTCAGCAGGCTTCCGTCGGCTCGCGCCAGCACGGTCATCACGCGGGCCTCGAGATGGCTGCGTTCGGCGAAGGCGAGGATGAAGCCGTCTTTTGCGGCCACCAGGTCGAGCTCGCTGTTCTTGGCGGCGTCACTCACGGCGGCCGCCGTCGAGGGCTCACCTCGGTCGTTCAAGGCGCGGAGTTCCACGCTGCCCTCGCCGTTGACGGTGGCCAGCAACGCCCCGGAGCCGTTGGGGACCGCTTGCCAGCTTCTTACCCCTTTGGCCGCAGAACGGACCTCGCCCATCCCGCCGGCCTCATCGCGGCGCATGGCAGCCAGTTCGGCACGATCGCCGGTGCGCTCGGCCCACAGCAGCAGTGCACCAGCGGGCGTTGGGATCGCATCCAGCCACACCAGTTCGCTGCGGGACTCGATGACGGGTGCCGCCGGCGTGAGCAACTCGCCTTCCGGCCCGAGCGTCATCGCGTGCAGCGACTCCCCGGAAGTGCCCAGGCTCGTGAAGAGCGCCAAGACCTTGCCCCCCGGCAGGGACACGGCGCGAACGAGACGGATTTGGCCGGCAGCGCTGAAGAGTTGCCGGGCGTCCCCTCGGGGCTTGCCGTCCTCGTACAGGCCTCTGGAGAACCAGGCCGCGGATTCTTCCTCGGGGGACGCCCACAGCGCGACCCACCCGCTTGCCACCGGAGTCAGAAATGGCCCAACTGTTCCGCTCGGCAGCTCAGCCAGTGGCTGCTGACCACGCGCGCTCTCGACTCTCTGGACCGGCTCGAGCAGCTCCGACGCGGCGTTGTCACGCGGCGCGCTTCCACCGCATCCTGCCGCCCCGCCGAGACCGGAGCAACAGCTCCACAGGAGCAGGGGCGCGAGCGCGCGCCGAATCCCCCAACTCGAGGGGCGTCCGAGGGAGAAGAACCGCTGCACGGGCGCACCGTATCACGTGACAGCCACCGAAGCGCGAGCACCGCCTGAGACAAAAACGATGTGCTTGGGTTGACACCCCTCCCAGCGTGGCTAGTTTCCGCGCGCTAGCGCCAAGGAAGGCATCCGCTCGGCCAACAACGCAGGCTTCAGCTGTCGAACTGTTCAGTTGCTGGTCCGCGTCCGAGTCAATCCCTCCACGGCGACAACGAAGGCTACTTGCCCCAAGTCAAACGGGGCCCGAAGCAAAACATCAGGGAGACTTGCAGACCATGAAAATTCGACCGTTGCAGGACCGCGTGCTCGTCAAGCGCGTTGCCGAAGAAGAGAAGACCAAGGGCGGTATCATCATCCCGGACTCTGCCAAAGAGAAGCCCATCGAGGGTAAGGTGATCGCGGCAGGTCCCGGCAAAGTCGGAGACGACGGCAAGCTTCGCGAGCTCGGCGTGAAAAAGGGCGACTTGATCCTCTTTGGAAAGTACGCCGGCACCGAAGTCAAGCTGGACGGTGAGGAGCACCTCATCCTTCGCGAAGACGACATCCTCGGGGTGATCGAGAAGTAAGGCCCTGTCCAAGAAGCACTAGGAGAGAACAATGGCAGCCAAAGAAATCGCATACGAGGAGAAAGCTCGTAACCTCATCCTGAACGGCGTCAACGCCCTCGCCGACGCCGTCAAGGTCACGCTGGGTCCCAAGGGCCGCAACGTCGTGATCGAAAAGAGCTTCGGCTCCCCCACGATCACCAAAGACGGCGTGACCGTCGCCAAGGAAATCGAGCTGGAGAACAAGTTCGAGAACATGGGCGCTCAGATGGTGCGTGAAGTCGCTTCCAAGACGAGCGACGTGGCCGGTGACGGCACCACCACCGCGACCGTGCTCGCCCAGGCCATCTTCCGCGAAGGTTCCAAGCTGGTCGCCGCGGGGCACAACCCGATGGAGATCAAGCGTGGCATCGACCGCGCGGTAGAGTCCTGCGTCGAGAGCTTGCAGAAGCTCAGCAAAGCGACCAAAGACGCCAACGAGATCGCACAGGTCGGCACCGTTTCCGCCAATGGCGACGAGACCATCGGTCAGCTCCTGAGCGAGGCGATGGAGAAGGTCGGGAAGGAAGGCGTCATCACGGTCGAAGAGGCCAAGAGCGCCGAGACCACCCTCGAGGTCGTCGAAGGTATGCAGTTCGACCGCGGTTACCTGTCGCCCTACTTCGTGACCGACACGGAGCGCATGCAGGCTCACCTCGAAGACGCGTTCATCCTGCTGAGCGAGAAGAAGATCAGCAACATGAAGGATCTCCTTCCCGTGCTCGAGGCGATCGCTCGTCAGCAGAAGCCCCTGCTCATCATCGCCGAGGACATCGACGGTGAGGCTCTGGCAACGCTGGTCGTCAACAAGCTGCGCGGCACGCTGGCTTGCTGTGCCGTCAAGGCACCTGGCTTCGGCGACCGTCGCAAGGAGATGCTCAAGGACATCGCCGTCCTCACCGGTGGCAGCGTCGTGAGCTCCGAGCTCGGCGTCAAACTGGAGAACATCACCATCAGCGATCTCGGCCGCGCCAAGACCGTCTCGGTGGACAAGGACAATACGACCATCGTCGATGGTGGCGGCAAGAAGGCCGACATCAAGGGTCGTCAGCAAGAGATCCGCACCCAGATCGAGAACACCTCGAGCGACTACGACCGTGAGAAGCTCCAAGAGCGTCTTGCCAAGTTGGTCGGCGGTGTCGCGGTCATCAAGGTCGGTGCTGCTACCGAGACCGAGATGAAGGAGAAGAAGGCGCGCGTCGAGGACGCTCTGTACGCAACGCGCGCTGCCGTCGAAGAGGGCATCGTTCCTGGCGGCGGTGTGGCTCTGCTGCGCGCCCAAAAGGCACTCGAGAAGCTCGACATTCCCGACGAGCAGCGTTTCGGTGTGCAGATCATCCGCCGCTCTCTGGAAGAGCCGTTGCGCCAAATCTCGGCCAACGCTGGCGAAGAGGGCTCCATCATCGTGCAAAAAGTGCGCGATGGTAAGGGTTCCTTCGGCTACAACGCACGCACCAACACCTTCGGCGACCTGATCGCTGATGGCGTGATTGACCCGACCAAGGTGGTGCGCAGCGCACTGCAGAACGCCGCAAGCGTTGCGGGGCTGCTGCTGACCACCGAGGCACTCGTCGCCGAGAAGCCCAAGGACGACAAGGGCGGCGCGGCAGCAGGCGCGGGCGGCCCCGAGTTCTGAGCTCGCTGACGCCAACGAAACCGCGGCGAATAGCCGCAACATGAGAAGGGCCGGTACTCGACCGCTTGCGGTTGGGACCGGCCTTTCCTATTTCCGGTACATGCTAGAGGGAGCAGCGCAGCGAATGGCAGAGCTTGCTGTGCAACAGCGGGGGGGCCGCGTCGCTCGAGGCGCCGCCTTCGCCACGCTCGCGGCTGTGGCCATTCTGGGCTGCAACGACTCAGGGAACGAGGATGACCCCGTGTGCCCACGGACGGCCGCCGCATTCGACGTGCACCTGACGGCTACTGATGGGGAGCTGCCCGCCGGCACACGCATCAGTGTGACCTACGGTGGGGCGAGTACCGAGCACTACACCGTGGGTGAGGTGTCCAATGCCAACCACTCTTCCGTGTGTTGCGTGCTGGGCGATGGGGATGGGCTGTCGCTCGCTCCGGCTACTTGTGGGCAGCCTTTGGGGGATGCTTCGTTGCGTGCGGTGGAAGCTGACGAGGTGCGCTGTCTGATCTGGTCGAATGGTGCCGCAGACGTCCTCGTCGAGGCACGCGGCTATCCCTTGATCGCGGAAACTCTCGCAGCAAAAGAGGACGAGCGCTATCCGGAGTGCGGGGCTTGGGATACCATCCTCGTTCCACTCGAGTTGACGCGAGGAGACGCCGGGCACGTCAAAGAGTTCTAGCCCGATACGCAGCTTCAGTGCGCGAGGAAGGTCCAACCGACGAGCACGGCGAGCAAGCCGAGGGCCATCGCTAGTAGCACGTACGTGAGCGGATCGGGGTCGATGCGCTTTCTGAGCTCCCGGGCCGCGGCTTTGACGGCTGGGTCTTCGCTGCTTTCGGCTAGCTTGGGAGCATTCTGGCGCACGGTTGCGAAGTCCCCACGCTCGAAGGCGCGGCACAGCCGTTGCAACTCTGGGTCTTGCGGATAATCGAGCAGGAAGCGGGGACGTTCCCGGCCTCGGGAATCCAAATAGTCGGGTTGTGACGGCGCCTTGGGCGCCGACGGTTGTGCGGACGACGCGCCCTCGCTGTTTGCATTGGGCATCATGCTCTCAGAACTGGAAGTAAACGAAGGGAACGGCCTCGGCACTGAGCATTTCGCGCAGCGCCAGCGCGGCGAGGCAGAGTACCACGCCCTGTCCGATGGCGGGCAGCTCGATGAAGCGCTTCTGGCTCGCTTGGTACCATCGCTCCGGGAGCAGGTGAGTCACCAAGCCTAGGGTCAAGACTCCCAGTACTTGCCAATGCAGATTGGGATGAAACCAGGTGCCCTGGCAAACCTGAGTCAACATCGCCCACGCCTTGCTGAACGTCTCGGCGCGGAAGAACACCCAGCAGAGACAGACGAAGTGGAAGGTCACGAACACGCCGAGCCAGTGGCGCACCGTCGATGGCTTGCTCGCGCTTCGACTGCCCCATGCGCGCTGTACTGCGAGGGCCGCACCGTGCAAACCACCCCATGCAACGAAGGTCCAACTCGCGCCGTGCCATAGACCCCCCAGCAGCATGGTCAGCATCAGATTGACGTACGTGCGGGCGGTGCCCTTGCGGTTTCCACCCAGCGGGATGTACAGGTAGTCCCTGAGCCAGGTGGATAGCGAGATGTGCCATCTCCGCCAGAAGTCTTGGATGTTGTGCGCTTTGTAGGGGGCGTCGAAGTTCAACGGGAAGCGCACCCCGAGTAGCAATGCGGAGCCTATCGCGACATCGGTGTAGCCCGAAAAATCGCAGTAAATCTGCACCGCGTAGCTGACGATGGCGGTGTAGCACTCGAGGGACGAGTACTGGGTGGGCGCGTCGAAGACACGATCGATCAGGTTCAACCCCAGATAGTCGGAGATGGCGACCTTCTTCAGTAGACCCCAAGCGATGAGGTACAGGGCCTCGCTTCCGTCGTTGCTGCTCCAACGCGGGGGGCCGCCCAGCTGCGGCAGCAGATCCCTCGGTCTCACGATCGGGCCTGCCACCAAGTGCGGGAAGAAGGCCACGAAGCTCAGGTACTCCAAGTAGCTACGGTGGGGCGGTAGTTGTCGCCGGTAGACGTCGATGACGTAGCTCATCGATTCGAAGGTGAAGAAGCTGATGCCGACCGGTAGTGCAATCTCCAGCGTCCGTTGTGGCACCTCGATGCCCATCGCGGTGAGGGCTTGAGTGGCGCTGTCGATGCCGAAGCCGAGGTACTTGAAGATGGATAGGACGCCCAGGTTCACTATGACGGTGAAGGTCAGCCATCTGCGGCGCGCGCGCGGGTCCTCGGTTTCTCCGATCTTGCGACCGAGCCAATAGTCGATGGTGGACGACCCGAAAATGAGCGGCAAGAAGCGGTAATCCCAATGGGCATAGAAGACGTAGCTCGCGCCGAGAATGAACAGCAGCCGCACGCGTTTCGCCCGCAATGAGGCCATCATGGCCAACGCAGCGATGGCAGAGCCGACGATGTGTGCGGCCAGCGTCTTCGACCACGGCGTGGAAATGAACGGTACTCCGAGTCCCGCCAGAGCTGCGCTCGCGACGTTGTCTCGTCCTGCGCTGTAGAGGACCCACGCGAAACCCAACGCATTGAGCACGGCACTCGCAGCTACGACGCGCAGCGTGGGTGGCGGATCCGGCCGATCGCCGGTCGTCGCCGTATCGCTCGACGCCTCCGGAGCCTGGCGCGAGAGCGTCCAGGTCAACGCCAACGACACGATGCACACCGCCAAGGGAGCGACGTGTTGCCGTAGTGCAGAGTCGAACGCGACGTAGGCCGCCAACGCGATCCACGGCACCCACAGGGCGAGGCGGCGGCGCACCAGCAGCCACGTCACCAGGAAGACGATGCCGAAGAACTTCGCGTAGGCCAGGGTGTTGAACAGCACGCAACCCGTTGGATTACAGCAAAAAGCTGCGACAGGCTACCGACGCGTCCGGCCCATCTGGAAGACGAGATTCGACAGGGATGGCGGCGGTCGGGCGGATCTGCAAAGGACGTTTTGACAACTGGGCTCATGAGGCCTATTTGCCCGTTGGTGGCAAAAACCGACTCCAGCAGCGTCGCAATGACGTGGCACTTGGCGCACGGCATCGTGCTCGCGCTGCTGGCAGCGGTAGCTGTCGATCTGGGCTTCGGCGTAGCGTTCATCAACGACGTGGTGGCCTACTTGATCGCCGTGTACATGTGCCTGTTACTCGCGATTCTGGTGGGTCGCTCCGGGCCGTCGCATTGGAGTCGTCGGGTGGTCTATCGGCTGCCGATCGCGGTGACGACGGCGATGGTCGTCACTGCGTCGCTGCGTAGCTGGGCGCTTTTCGAGATCCCCATTGGGCAATACACGACCACGGGGCATTCGCCGTACGTCGTGCTTCCGGTTTGCGCGCTGGTATCGGTCACCGCCTACGAGCTGTTGGGGCGTGCTGGCTTCTGGCGACGTGGGCTTCGAGGCGCACCCGTCGTCGACCCGCATGCTGGTGGCGACCCAGCCGAGCCGGCAGAGTAGCATGCCGCTGGCGCGTGTCGCGCTATACGTCGTGGCGCTAGCTGCGCTCGGTCTCATCGCGCGTGGACTGTTCGAACCCATCGCCGGAATGTGGTCGGCGCTTGCGTTGCTCGTGCTGCTGGTGCTGGTGTTACTGGGATACTGCTTTCCTCAGTGGGAGATGTTCACGGACTTGTTGGTGGACGGGCCTCGAGGGGCGTCGGGTGCGGTCCTGACCTTCGACGACCTGCCTAGCGACGAGAGCTTGGAGCCCGTGCTGGGACTACTTTCGAAGTGGGCCGTGAGCGCGACCTTCTTCGTTCCCCTGTCACGTTTGACGGAGACTGACGCGCCTAGGCTTCGGCGATTGGCTGCCGCCGGGCAGCGCTTGGCTCTCCTGGGCCCCGAGGTGCGCGGGCGCGGCGCCTTGGCTCAGCGACTCGCGGCGGGGTTCGACGAGCTGGCGGCGCGTTGCGGCCGGGCTGAGCTCATCCTGCGAGCGATCCGGCCACCCCGGCGGCTATCGGTTCGTCTCTTGGGACGGGGAATGGAGCGTTTGGGGGCGGTGCTCGTCGCGGCCAACGTTGGCTGGCCCGAGGACCCCAAGCCGCACCAGCTTCGAGAAAACGTGGCCTCCGGCGCACTGCTCCGCATTCCGGCATCGATGCTCGCCAGTGACCCGCAGCTGCTCGGAAAAGTTCTCGAGGCTGCCGAGGGCAAGGGCGTCCCTTGGGTGCCGCTGGACGCTTGGCTCGACTGATCGGTGCCCTTCAGGGCCCGAGTGGCACCGGATCCAGCAGAACCACGAAGCGCGCCCCAGCGTCGTCGTCCGTGTCCAGCGTGATGCTGCCGCCAGCCGCTTCGACGAGCCCTCGACACACGCTCAGCCCCAAGCCGGTGCCTTCGCCGACGTCTTTGGACGTGACGAACGGTTCGAAGAGTCGGTCCACGAGATCGCCGGGAACACCTGGACCATCGTCTTGCACCACCAGCCGCACCTGTTCACCCGAGCGCTCCGCCCGGATCTCGATCCGGCCCCCGTTCTTGCAGGCAGACGCCGCGTTGAGCACGAGATTGAGCAGAACCTGGGTCAACTGTCCGTGGTCGAGAGTCACTTCGGGCAGGCCCACCACGACGTCGACGGCTAGGTCGATGTTGCGCAACAGCGGTTGCGGCGAAACCAAGGTAACGGTTTCGTTGATGGCCGCCTCGACATTGCCGTGCTTGACGCTGACTCCAGGGCCTTGCCGCGGTCGGGCGAACGCGAGCAGATCGCGGATGATGCGACTGATGCGCTCTGTTTCCGAGCGCATGCGCCGGGTGAAGTCCAGTTGCTGCTCCGCATCGAGGCCACCGTCGAGGATCAGGTCCTGCATGCCTTGCATGGCGGTGATGGGATTGCCGATCTCGTGCGCGAGACCAGCCGCTAGTTGGCCCACGGAGGCCAGCCGCTCCGAGCGAACCAGTTGCGCCTGAGCGGTCTCCAGCTGATTGCGTGCCAGCTCGAGTTCCTCGACCTTCCTGCGTAGGGTCGCCTCCTCGCCCGCGAGCTTCTGCGTCATCGCTTCCAGGTTCTCTGCCAGGGCCTGGAGCTCTCGGGAACGGGTTTTGGGCAATCGCAAGCGATGGGCTCCGACGGCGACCCGCTTGGCGGAGCTGGAGATCTGATCCAAGGGGCGAATGATGAACGCTGTGATGGCGAAGTAGACGCCGACCAACAACGCCGAAGCGATCAGCGCGATGTACAGGGCCAGCAGGCGATTGAGCGCGCTGCTGTCCGCCGCTTCGAACTCGACGAGCACGCTGGCTTTCCACGGTATGCCGCTCGCGCTTGCGAGTACACGTCGCGTGTTACCATGCGTGGGCAAAGCGCGGACAGGCTCCGGCGCGAAGTGTTGGGGTAGCCCCCCTTCCTCAACCGTTCCTTCGAGCCACGTCTTCTTGAGCTCGCCTCGTTGATCGTAGACCGCGATGGATCGGACCCGGTAGGCGTCCGTATCCTGCCGCAGCGTCTCTTCGAGCCGAGTGATTTTCGAGCGCGGCGTGTTGGAAATCCATTGCGCCGTGGAACGCGCAAAGTCTTCTGCCGCCTGCCCCTGCGTTCTGGCGATGGCGACGTCCGTGTAGGTCGATATCGCGAAGTATAGGGGTACGAACGCCAGGCCAAGTACGAGGCCCAACAGCATGAGGATCTGCAGTCGGAGCCCCGGTTTCACCCTGACCTTCTTGGCACACAATCGACGCTCCACAAAGTGGGCCGTGGCGCGGTGCGTCTGATACGGCGATCGCATGGACCCCCTCGTCAGCTGTGCCCTGTCAGTTCAGCGCGCGCTGACCCTGGGTGCCGGAACCGCGATCGGTCTTGCTGGCATCGTCTTCGTTGCGCTCGCACCAGACGCCTGGCTGTCCTCGACGATGGGCCTCGGGTTTGCCGCGGTGCTGGGGCTGTCGCTCGTATGGCGTTGCTATCGTCGTTTTCGGCGCATCGACCCTAGCAAGTCGTCTCGCCGCGAGTTGGAAATCGGCGTGCATCTCGTCGCGCTCACGTACTGGGCGCTGTTGTCGCTACCAGGCGGGGCGACGGGCGCCTTTCACGCGTTGGCCTACGTACTGATGATGCTGGTGGCGGCTTTCTGTTCGACGCCCGCTGCGATCGCGACCTTGTGCACTTCGGTCGTACTCGAGTTCGCGTCGGGGGCGAGTCGAGGGGTGTCCTTGTTCGACTCGACGGTGCACGCCGGAATGTTGGTACTGTTTGCTGCGCTGAATTGGGTCGTTTTTCGCGGCGAGATCCGGCGCGTGCGACGGTTGTCGAGGCAACGCCTGGATTCGGAGTTGCAGCGCATCAAGGACGCCGCTCGGGACTATCGCCTGACGGGAGTACCTCGCAGCGCGGCGGACGGCGCGATGCAGCGAGTCACGGCGCCCCAGGGAGACGAGGAACGGCTGCTTCGCTCCAGCCTTGATCACCTGCAACGCTCCCTGCACTTCGTGCTCGAGATGCTCCGGGCGAGTCTGCGCCTCCGCACGGCGGCGATTCTGTGGTTCACCGACGGGGACAAGACCCTGGCCTTGCGCGAGGTCGCTACGGACCACGAACACCTGCGCAGCGGACCCTTCGGTGCCAACGAGGGGTTGCTCGGGGCTGCGCTGAGCAGTCGTCAGCTGGTAACCCTGTCGGAGGGACGCGCAGCGGGACGCATGCCGCTCTACGGCAAGGACCAAGCTTGCGGTCGGCTCACGGCGCTGCCCTTGGTGGAGCACGGTCGTGCGGTCGGGGTCTTGGTGATGGAAGGCCTCATTGGTGAGGAGCCGTTGCCCCATGCAGAGCTGTTGTTGGCCGAAGCAGGCTCGTTCATCGTTCGCAGCGTGGAGAGTGAGCGCCTGTTCTTGAGTCTGCAGAGGGCCAAGACTGAGCAGGGCAAGCTGTACCAAGCCGCCGACATGTTGGCGGAAGCGCGCAGTGAGGTCGACGTGATCCGGGCGGGGGTCGAGGCGGCTCGTCAATTCGCGAGTTTCGACTTCGCCGCTGTCACCCTCTACCATCGTGGCGACAACAGCCATGAAATCTGTGCCGTTAGCGGCGCCGGAGCGGACGATCTCGTAGGTGCCGTCTTCGAGGACAACGCTGGCCTGGTTTCCATGGTCGTCAAGAACCAGCACCCCCTGCCGTACCGTGGTGACTACCAGGCTTCACGCCAGGTGGTGTTCAGTCAGTCGTTGCCCTTGGCCAAGATGCCGAGCCTGATCATCTTGCCACTGCGCGTTCACGAGGCCGCGCTGGGCACGCTGGTGCTCGGGAGCAACACCCGAGGTGCTTTTGGCGAGGATTTGCGGCCGACGTTCGAAGTGCTTGCCCGACACATCTCAGTGTCATTGGCGAACGCTCGCATGGTCAAGCGGCTGGAAGACTTGGCGACGACCGACGGCATGACGGCTCTGCTCAACAAGCGTGCACTCACCGACGTGGCTCGCCAGAAGATCCGTTCCGCCCAACGCTTCAGCAAGCCGCTCGCCTTGATCGTCGGCGACATCGATCACTTCAAGCGGGTCAACGACCAGTTTGGTCACGACGTGGGCGATGTGGTGATCAAGGGTTTCGCCGACGTCTTGCGCCGGAGCAAACGAGAAACCGACGCGGTGGGGCGTTTCGGGGGTGAGGAGTTCGTGGTCGTGTGTGAAGAGACGGACGCCGAAGGGGCGCGCTTGCTCGCGGAGCGTGTGCGCAGCGAGCTGGCCGCGGTGACCTTCCACACGCCCAATGGTGCATTGCAGGTGACGTGCTCCCTCGGCGTAGCGACGTTGCCGGTTGCTGGAACGGACTGGGAGTCCCTGTTCAAAGCGACCGACGAGGCGCTCTACGTCTCCAAGCGCAGTGGTCGCAATCGAGTGACGGTTTGGGCGCCAGCGATGCGCGGTGCAGCTGCTTGAAGGTCGACTCGTCGAACCTCGATGCGGTCGGACAGCGGGATTTCACCGGACCAGACGCACGTCGATGCCTGCGCGACGCGCGGCTTCTCCGTCCGCGTCGTCACGATCGCCGATGATGAGGCACTCTTCGGGCGCGCAGCCCAGCCGACGCGCAGCTTCGAGGTAGCCGTCGGGGTGAGGTTTGAGTCGCCCAGGACCTCCTGGCTCGCCGCAGCAAACGACGACGTCGATCTGGGGTAGGTGGCGAATCGCCCGTAGTTTCTCACTGGCTGGGTAATCGCTGACGATCGCCAACTTGCCACCGCGTTTGGCGAACTCGCTGACCTCGTGCACCAACTCGTGCCGCGTGTGGCGCTGGATCCACTTCTGGGGTCGTTCGATCATCCACGTTCGCACCAGGCGCTCGACGGAGTGCTCGGAACGGCCTAGGGCACGCGCTGTGTTTTGCAGCTGAACGCGAAACGGGTCGTCGACTGCCTCGTCGAGAGTCTCTCGCAGGTGCTCGTGTTCGGCGCGGAAGCGACGCAGGGTTGGGATTGCCGCCCACCCGCTCGCCAGTAGCTCCATGGCCATCATCCTCTTGACCGGTTTTGGGCGATAGAGCGTCCCATCCAGGTCTAGTAGCCATGCGGTGTGCTTGTCGCTCATGGCAGCAAAATGCACGAAAGGCGCCCCAGTTGGGACGCCTTTCGGTGCGATTGAGAGCTGGGTTCAGCCAGCGTCGCCGGCGTCGCCCATGTCGACCATGCCGCCGTCCATGTCGTCTGCGCCGCCGTCCATGTCGTCTGCGCCGCCGTCCATGTCGTCTGCGCCGCCATCCATGTCGTCTGCGCCGCCATCCATGTCGTCTGCGCCACCGTCGCCCGCCGGCTCAGTTCCGCCGTCGTCAGCTCCGGCGTCTTCCACCACGACGTCCGTCTCGGCGTCGGTTTCCGTGTCGGTAGCCACATCGGTTCCCGTGTCGGTCCCCATGTCGGTTTCCGTGTCGGTCCCCATATCGGTTTCCATGTCGGTCGCCGTATCGGTTTCCGTCTCGGTCATCGTGCCGGCGTCGGAGGAGCTACCGCCGTCGTCGTCACCGCAGGCAACCAGCGAAAATGCGGCGCCCATTGCGAGCAAAGCAACTAGGTTCTTGGTCTTCATCATGAGTAAGGCTTCCTTCCCGGGAAAAGCAGGGAACTTGAAGGGGAGTCTAAGGAGGGTTCCGTTGCAGAGAGTCCAGCACGAGTCATGCCAACCGGGCGGGTAGCGTGCTGAAGGCGCCGCGAGACTGACACCAAAGGCGTCACAAAGTCTAGAATCGGCGGGGTTTTGGGGTGGTGGGGATCTCACCGAGAGCGCCTGCCGTGCGCGGCAGTGGGTTGAGTCCGTCTGCGGACCACGATCATCACGTCATAGTGCGGGTAGGTAGCGACCCCTCAGGGACCCCGATGTAGCCACCGAACCCCGACAATCACCCACCAGATGTTCAGATCGTGTGCTCTGGCGCGGTGTGTACCTCAGGCGACCACGAAATGGTCTCGCGGCCGGATCACGCCTGACCAGAGTGCTCCTTCTCACACGGCGGGCGTCCGAGCGGCCCTCTCGACGGTCACTCCGGCGTACAACAGCAACGTGGTGCTTCAGCGTTTGCCGAAAGTCAGAGTCGAAACGAAGAGCAGACTGAGTTCGAGTGAAGAGGGCTTTCTTGCCTTGGACCGGCGTCGCTGCTTCTTGCTGCGAGGGGAGGCAGGAATGCGCTTGGAACGGGCAGGGGCGGAGTTTACGTACGACTTCGTTCGCCGTTGGGCCCCTGACGCCGCCGCGATCGTGGCGTACTGCTTCATCGATGGGCAGCCGCACGTTTACTTGCGAAGCTGTGTTCGACCACCATTGAGCTTCCGTGAGGAGGAGGATGGTTCGTTCCAGGCTCCCGACGGGCCATGTTTCTGGGAGCTCCCTGCCGGAATCATCGAGGAGAAGGGACCCTTCGAAGAGGCTGCACGCGCTTGTGCAGCGAGAGAGCTGCACGAGGAGCTGGGTTTCGACATCGCTCCCGAACAGCTACAGCTGTTGGGGCCTCCTGTTTATCCACTGCCAGCAATGATCGCGGAACGCCAAGTGTTCTTCTGCGTGGAGGTGGACCCGCAAAAGCGAGGAGCTCCGGCGGAGGATGGTTCACCGCTGGAGAACGAGGGGCAGATCATCTGCATCCCTTTGAGAGATGCGCTGAGCGCGGTATCCAAGGGCATGCTCCCCGACTCGAAGACGGAGCTCGGGCTTCGCAGGTTTCAGGAATCATGGCCAAGCCGCGCGTCGTAATCGTTGCCAAGCGCACCGCGTTGGAGCGCTTCAAGGACGAGGGGGAAGATCCCAGAGTGGCTCGCCTGTTGCGAAAGGGCGACCCCAGCGTGCGTCGCTGGAAGAAGGCGCACGACAATCACGTTCATACTCTGGAGTTGGTGGAGGAAACCCTGCGCCGGCTCGGCGCCACGACCTGGCTCGTACATGGCGCGGGAGGGCGTTTTGATTCCAAGGGCTTGGCGCTGGTCGTCAGCGTCGGGGGCGACGGGACGTTGCTCGCGGCGTCTCACAACGTCAGCGGCACACCCATCCTCGGCGTCAACAGCTCACCCGATCACAGTATCGGCTTCTTTTGCGCTGCTCGTCGCAGTAACCTCAAGGACCTCTTGACCAAGGCGCTCGAAGGCACGCTCAAGAGCATCAGTCTGAGTCGCATGCAGGTGAGGGTCAACAAGCGCACGGTCTCCAGCCGCGTGCTCAACGAAGCGTTGTTTTGCCACACCATTCCGGCCGCGACCTCCCGCTACATCGTACGCTATGGGCGTCAGCGTGAAGAGCATCGCTCCAGTGGGCTGTGGGTGGGAACGGCGGCAGGTTCGACTGCGGCCATTCGATCAGCGGGGGGCAAAGTGCTGCCGCTGACGTCGCGTCAGCTTCAAGTCGTCGCGCGAGAGATATACGGCGCCTCAGGAGACCGACCGAAGCTGCATCGTTTCGTCGTATCGGAGGGGCGCCAGGTGGTGGTGCAGAACAAGATGCAGGAGGCTTGCCTGTTTTTGGACGGTCCCTTCAAACGAGTGGGAGTTGCTCTGGGCGAGACGATGACGTTCAGCGCATCGAAGCAACCGCTGACCGTACTTGGACTCACCGCGTCGCGCAGACGTGTGATCTGACAGACAGCTCTCGCGTCGAGGGTACCAACACGAAGCGTTTGGCCTAAGAGCAGAGATCCTCCGCGACTCGAGCCCCTCGTCGAGGCTCGAGTCGCGTCGGTCGCAGTGCGCGGCGGCTCTCAGGAGGCGGGGCTCGGCGCCGTCACCTGCTGCTGCGTGATGATGCGGTCGCTCTCGCCGCGTTCATACGCCGCGAAGAGTTGGCCCCAGTGGGTCTCTTCCTTCCACTTCTCGAACGTGAGACGGTCCTTGCGCGGCCAGCGATAGTAGTCGTGATAGAACTCGCTACCCGCCACGAAGACGTTCACCAACGGCGTGTGGAAGAAGAGCTTCTGGAACTTCTTCAGCGGTCCGAACCACATCACGTCGCCCACCATGCTTGCGGCGTTGTCACCGACGGAAAAGCCCCAGCTCTCGTTCGAGATGTCATCTCCGACGATCTCGATGTCGCGCGGGTCACCGACGCCCAGGCCGTCTTCGTGTGCCACGTTGATGAACTCCAGGCTCATCGGGTCGAAGCCCATCATCTTGGCCGCCACGGCGTCGATCGCGACTTGGTCGTCGCTGGCCAGCATGTAGTCCTTGATCACCGGAAACATCGTGCGCGGCCCCGGTCCGTTGCCAGCGGTCGTGCCATCCATGATCGCGAACAGGCCCGAGTGGATCTCCTTCTGGATCGCCAGGAGGTCGACGAGCGTGCGATGAATCCAGCTGTGCGTGTAGTGGCGTTTGGTGTTCAGCAAGCCACCGAACGCGTTCTTCATTGCACCGGTGGTCGTCGTGTAGATGTGACACTTGACCGTCGGCAAATGGATGATGTTCTTTCCCTGGAAGTAGTCAGGGATGAGGATCCCGTCCGGGAAGATGTTGTGCAGTACGTGTAGGCGCGCTTTCGGGCGGTACTCGATCCACTTCATGTCCTCTTCTTTGAAGTTGAAGAGCACCGGGATGTCGTACTTCTTGAAGATCGGAACGTAGTTGTTCAGGTCTTCGCCCTTGAACGCGTCGGTGACGACTGTCTTGTTCTGAACGCAGCTGATGTCGTTGAAGCCCGCGTGCTGCAGAGCCAAGACGGTTCCTTCGAGCTGCCATGGCGTCGTGTTGGCCCCAGGAAACGGGTAGTGCCAAGAGATGTTGTCTTTGAGGATGGTGGTCGCGTTCTTGTCGAGCGCCTGCTGCATGCCTGCGAGTTCGCACAGCCTCTCGATGTCCGTCAGGATCGACTCGGGCTTCACTTTCAGAACGGATACTTTGGACTTCGCCATGGCCGGGTTTCTACCTCGAACGGGCTGGGATGTCGGATGGAGGGACTGTGAATTTCGCGGCCCTCGACTCGCCAGAATATCGGCTGATACTGGAATCCCCATCGACCCACTCGTTCGAATTGATCGCCAGTGATGGCGGCCTGACACTTCGTTGGGTGAAGCCTCAGGCCGTTCAGCCTGCTCTGTCAGCTCTTGAAGGGCGACTTGCCCGCGTACAACGCGGCGTCTCCCAACTCATCAGCGATGCGCAGCAGCTGGTTGTACTTCGCCACGCGGTCACTTCGGCTCAGACTGCCCGTCTTGATCTGGCCGGCGTTGGTTGCAACTGCGAGATCAGCAATGAAGGCGTCTTCCGTCTCGCCGGAGCGGTGCGAGATCACGGAGTTGTAGCCGTGGTTGGCGCCAACTCGAATCGTCTCCAGCGTCTCGGTGAGGGTGCCGATCTGATTGAGCTTGATCAGGATGGCGTTGGCGCAGCCCTTCTCGATCCCCGCCTCCAGGCGCGTCTTGTTGGTGACGAACAGATCGTCACCGACCAACTGAACGCGGTCACCGAGCTTGTCGGTCAGCGCTTTCCAGCCGTCCCAGTCGTTCTCATCCAGACCATCCTCGATGCTCAGGATGGGATATTTCTCGCAGTAGTTCGCGTAGATGTCGACGAGCTCGGCGGCACTCACCTGTTTCTTGTCGAAAGTGTACTTGCCGTTCTTGTGGAATTCGCTGGATGCGCAATCGAGGGCAATGCCCACCTGCTTGCCCGGCTCGTATCCCGCGGCGGCAATCGAATCCATGATGCGCTTGAGCGCCTCTTCATTGTTGCCCAGGCGCGGCGCGAAGCCGCCTTCGTCGCCGACCGCGGTCGTCAGCTTGTCATCCTTGAGGTTCTTCTTGAGCGCGTGGAAGATCTCTGCGCCACAGCGCAGCGCCTCGGCGAAGCTGTCGAAGCCAAAAGGAATGACCATGAACTCCTGAATTTCGAGTCCGTTGTCAGCGTGGCTGCCGCCGTTGAGGATGTTCATCATCGGCGTGGGCAGAACGCGAGCCTGGGCGCCGCCTAGGTAGCGCCACAGCGGTACGCCAATGGTGTCTGCGGCGGCACGAGCCGCGGCCATCGAGACCGCCAAGATGGCGTTGGCTCCTAGCTTGCCCTTGTTCTCGGTACCGTCGAGCTCGATCAGCGTTTGGTCGATGGCTACCTGATCGAGGACGACCATGCCCTCGAGTGCTGGGCCCAGTGTGTCGTTGATGTTCGCAACGGCCTTGCTGACGCCCTTGCCCAGATAGCGTGACTTGTCGCCGTCTCGGAGCTCCACGGCTTCGTGTTCGCCCGTGGAAGCCCCGCTGGGGACACAGGCTCGGCCGAAGCCGCTGGAGGTGTGCACCTCCGCTTCGACAGTGGGGTTGCCTCGAGAGTCGAGGATTTCACGTGCGCTTACATCGATAATGTCCGGCATGGCGGGTCCCCGATATCACGAAAGCGGAGCTGTCGCGAGGGCGTTGCGAAGGCAAAGGTGCTTTGCAAGCGAAGCTCGCGAGGCTCGCCGGTGACACTGGAGCGACCAGGCGTGAGCGCCAAAAAGGTGCCTTCCCGGTGCGGTTTTTCTCGGCTCGTTTCAGGACCGCTGCGGCGACGTCGGTGGCCCCGATTCTGCGAACTCCGTCGAGCGCCGCAGGTTTTCCAGGGTTCGGCGGTCGTGCGGCCCTACGGCGAGACGTTGAGGCAGCGGTTGGGATGGCGGTGGTGGGAGCCGCGTTTTCAGTCGTCGGCGGGTTCTGTCTCGGCCTCGCCGCTGTGTCGCTGGCGCAATCTGGTGCGCTCGCGCTCGTCCTTCTTCTCGTAGGCGACGACGATGCGTTGGACCAGGGGGTGTCGCACGACGTCCGCCTCGCTAAAACGGCACACGGCGATGCCGTCCACGTTGGACAGCAGTTGGACTGCCTCGGCCAGGCCGCTCCGAGCCCCCCGCGGTAGGTCCGTTTGTGTCACGTCGCCGGTGACCACGGCCTTGGAGTTGAAGCCGAGGCGCGTCAAAAACATGCGCATCTGTTCACTCGTTGCGTTTTGTGCTTCGTCCAGAATCACGAACGCGTCGTTCAGCGTGCGCCCGCGCATGAACGCTAGTGGTGCGACTTCGACCTGAGCTCGAGCGATCAGCTGCTCGACTTTCTCGAAGTCGAGCATGTCGTGCAAGGCATCGTACAACGGGCGCAGGTAAGGATTGACCTTCTCGATGAGATCACCCGGCAGGAAGCCGAGCCGCTCGCCGGCTTCCACGGCGGGTCGCGTCAGGATGATGCGCTTGACTTGACGTTGGACGAGCGCACGGGCCGCCATCGCCATTGCCAGGTAGGTTTTCCCGGTGCCCGCCGGACCGATGCCGAACGTCAGGTCGTGTTCGCGGATTTGCCGAATGTAGGCTCGCTGCATCGGCCCTTTGGGCACGATCGGCTTGCGCTTGGAGACGATGATGGCCTCGTCCAGCAGCGATTTCAGCGTGATGCTGGGATCTTCGCGCAGGCTGCGCAACGAGCGTGCGACATCGTGCTTGCCGATCTCGACGCCGTTGCTGACCAGTTCGACCGCATCCTCGAGAAAGCGCCCGGCAATGCGCACGTCGCCCTCGTCACCGGAGAGCAAGATGGTGTTGCCGCGCAAATTGACCAAGGCCCCACTCTGTTTGGCGACCTCCCCCAACAGCTGACTGTGTGGCCCGGTGATGGCCATCAGCACCTTCGGGTTTTCGACTTCGATGTTCGCGCTGTGTGGCGCTTGTTCTGGGTCCAGGGTTCGCAGCTCCTTCGGGGCGGGACTTGGAGTATACGACATCACCGCCTGACGGCACCCCAAGCGTCGCGGCTTTTTTGCCCTGCGGGCCTCAGTCGTGGCTTACGCAAGGCATGCGCCTCGCAAAGTGGATCGGGCTGGGCCTGGCTTTGGGAATCATCGGCGCCCTCGCACCCATCGTGGGTGGCGACTTCGGGCCGGCCGACTTGAACCTCAGCCTGAGCCTCGACCGCGCCAAGCGAGAGCCCGAGGATCCCGACCGCTTCCTCGGGCTCGACCTGACGAACATCAACCTGCACCCGCGTCGCGTGACCGCGCCGCTCGCCGGCGAGCGTACCGCGGTGCTGACTCTGGACCCTGAGCTGCAGCGCACGGCGGAGAGCGTCATGAAGCGCTATCGTCTGCCGGAGGCGGGCGTGGTGCTCCTCGACGTCAAGACTGGCGAGACGCTGGTCTACGCGAGCTACATCAACAAAGGACCCAAGTTCGACTTCAATGCCCGCGCGGAAGCCCCTGCCGCCAGCGTGTTCAAAGTCGTGACTGGTGCAGCTTTGGTGGAGATGGCTGGTCTGTCCGCGGAGACCGAGCAGTGCTACCACGGCGGCAAGAGCAGTATCAGCCGCAGCGAACTGGAGGACGACCCTGCCCGAGACAAGTGGTGCGCCACTCTCGCGACGGCCATGGGCAGAAGCCTCAACGTGGTGTTCGCGCGTCTGGCGAACAAGCACCTGAGTGTGGAACAGCTCACGGCCATGGGTGGGGCCCTCGGATTCGGCGTCGAAGTGCCCTTCGAAGCCGTCAACGAGCCGTCCCAGATCGCTCTCCCAACGGAGGACCGTGTCGAGTTCTCACGCGCAGCTGCGGGATTCTGGCACTCCAGTCTCTCGCCACTCGCCGGCGCCCAGCTCGTCCAGACCGTTGCCAATCAGGGCGTGACGCTGCAGCCTCGAATCGTCAAACAGATACTCGAGCCCGACGGCAGTGTGAGCTACGAAATGCCAGAGCAGCCCGTCGTTGCGCGTCGCGCGTTGCGTCCCGAGACGGCCCACGAGCTCACCCGCATGATGCTGCAAACGACGCTCAACGGATCTGCGCACAAGACCTTCTTCGACAAACGTGGGCGCGGGTTCCTGCCAGACATCCCCGTGGCCGGCAAGACGGGCACACTGACGCGACACAAGCAGAACCGCCACTACACTTGGTTCGTCGGCTTCGCACCTGCCGACAATCCGGAAGTCGCGGTATCAGCGCTCGTGGTGAATACGCCTGTCTGGCGCATCAAGGGGCCTCATCTCGCACGTGACGTGCTTCGCGCCTACTTCAACAAGCACGGCCACCAGCGCGTCGCGCGCCCATGAGGTGGGACGTGCGCCTCTGAGGTCGCGCAGAGGCTTTTCCTGAACGGGTGCGCACGCGCGCGAGCGCAGGGCGCGCAAGACCTGTCGCCATTTGCCCTTTGACGAGATGGCCTGATCCGGGGCAGTTCACGCGCGGCCGCTGTAACTCCACGATTACGCAGACTTTGCAATTTCAGCCGCCGGCAGTCTCAACGAACTATGTGCAATCCAGATGCGGGGTTGCTATGGTCACATCGTGCAGGTCGTCCTCAGGAAGCTGGGTCGCGGTTCGCGAGCGGTCGCTGGAAAGCTAATCCGAGCTCCCCGCAAAGGGTCCGTGATCGTCATCGAGTTTTCAGATGGAATGCACGAGTATGTCACCACCCCGGTCAAGCGGGTGATGCGCGTTGCCGAGCGCGACGTGTTCTATGTGGAGACAGCCAACAGCCGGTATCGGCTCGAGGTCAGGGATCGTGAAACCGATCTCGACGACGCTCTGAGCGGCTGACTGCGTGCGGCGCAAGGGGGAAACGCTTGGGGCTGCAGAGGCCCTGGGTGTCGCTTTTTGTCAGTGCTGGCTGAGGGAGCCGGACAGCGCTGCCGCCTGGAGGCCGCCGCCGAGCACTTCTGCGGCGGCTCGTCCCCGGAGCTAGGCTTGGCCTGGGCGGCTCGGTCTGCTACAAGCCCGCGCCCGGCCGTCATCTGTGGCGGTTCCGCCAAACGCGAGAGGTACGTGAGTCATGGGTCGTTTCGACAGTCGCAGAACCAAGAAGATGCGTCGCCGCAAGGCACAACAGAAGAAGCGTGAGCGTGAAGCGCGTCGCGCCGAAGAGACGCGCAAAGAGCGCGCTGCCAAGAAGTGAGTCGGCGTCCCGTCGACGGACGGCTCGCGACTAGGGAGTGACCCCGAGAGACTTCGAGGGGAAATGCACATCGCCCCTCGGTTGTACGTATCGATCGACGGCGCGCTCTCCGAATAGGCCCTTGTCGCCTGCGGCTTGCAGCTCGCGTTGCAGGCGCCAGCCCGTCTGATCGGGGTTCTCCCAGAACTGCTTCACGGCCGTGGTGCGCAGCACGCCCTCGTCCATGCGCGTCCAGGCGTACTGAACGACGAGTTCGGCGTGTTCAGGGTCTTGGATTTGCAGGTTGCTGAGGTTCACGTCGACGACGCGTATCTCGCCACCCCAAGTGCTGCGTCGCTCCAGGAACGTTTTACGCGACGAGTTCGCGGCGTGTTCCGCGGCCAGATCCAGTCGACCGAAGCGGGCGGCGAGGTTGAGCTCACGCGCCGCCTCCATCAGTCGCTGGGATGACGTCTGGTGCGCCATGCACCCCAACATGAGGGCCGCTGCCAGGCACAGACTGAACATCCGCATCATGGCGGTGAAGTAACAGCCGCTTCTGACGCGGGCCAAGAATCCGCGCGCGGACCCCTCTCCCCTTCGCCCTGTCACAGTTCGCTGCGCTGGCTGCCCTCTCGCGTCGAGCAGCCGCTTTTGCCTGAAGCCTGGTCGTGGGTGGGCGCGCTGGGCCACTCAGTCGTGAAAGATCGGTTCGCGGTTTCTGACGTAGCGCTCGACGAGTCGGCGCGCTTCGCTGGTCAGCCGCGTGAACCGAACGCCGAAGCCGGGTGAGACCTCCGGCGGGTCCGAGCCGTCACTTCGGAGTTCCCGTGTCCACTGCACGACGCCTTCAGCCTCGAACTCGTAGCCTCCCGGCATGTTGACCTTCAGCATGACGCGCTCCCCGCGCCGTGGGACCTCGTACGTCGCGACGAAGAGCCCGCCGGACTCGAAGATGTCATCACTCAGCCCTCGGTAGAAGTTCGTGTGGCTGTGCGTTCCGAGCGCCGCCTCAATGATGGCTCTCTTCTGCGGTGGGGGGTTGCTGCGCCGCTTGGCTTTGCCTCGAGCGCCAGTGGAAGGGATCTCGGGCGCCCGCACCTTCTCCCAGGGTTGGACTCGTCGCTCCAGGGAGGGTGAGCCGGGGCGCTTGCGGCAGCGGGTCTTCACGGTGTCGGTGGTGTCGGCGCAAGGTTGTGGCGTGCCGTGGAGGTGGTGCGTTCGCGTGGGCCGGTCTGATCGCTTGTCGCGCCCGACGTTCGCCAACTCTCCCACCGAGTGAAGCAGGCCCAGCGACGCTGCGACTTTTCCGGTCGCGCTGGTCAGCGCTGGATGGCGTTCCCCCACCGACTGCAACGAACCGAGGGTGCTGCGAACCACGTCGAGCGCATCTTGAACGAAGCAGGCGTCGCGACGCTGTTCGTAAGTGAGCAGCAGCCCCATCGCTTGGGCGACCCCGCCAGCGTTGGAAAGGCACACTTCCGGGGCGCCCTCGTTTTGAAGTTCTGCCAGCGCTTGAGCGAGTTTCTCGCGAGCTGACTTGGCCAGAGCGGCGGCATGGCCGCCGAATTGTGGTTCGGCTCCGGTAGGCATCTGCATCAAGGTCAGATCCCAGATTAGCACTCGCCGTCGTCGGGGCGATCCCGGTGCGGCCAGAGACCCGAAAAGTTGTATGGCGAACGCCCCCGTTGCTACCTGCTGTCGGTATGGGTTTCGGCGAGCGCATCACAGCCTTTCGGCCGTTTTTGAGGCCAGGCAAGCGCTTCGACGCCAGCGCGGCGGACAAGCCGCTGCTCGTTTTCGAGCAGGTCCACAAGAGCTTCGCTGGCAACCGCAGCGTGCTGCGAGACCTCAGCCTCGTGATCGAGCGCGGTGAGCTGGTGTTCTTCACCGGCCCATCAGGCGCCGGCAAGAGCACCTTATTGAAGTTGATCTACGGTGCTGAAGAGGCAGATGCGGGGCGAATTCTGTTCATGGGCCGCGATGTCAGTCGTCTAGCCCCCGCTTCCGTTCCCTATTTGCGCCGGAATTTGGGAATCGTCTTTCAGGACTTTCGGCTCGTGAACAATTGGTCGGTGGCGGAGAACGTCGCGGTCCCGCTGCAGATCCTCGGACTGCCGACACGCGCGATCAACGGTCGTGTCAGTGAGGTGCTGGAGCAGGTGGGTTTGGGTGGACGAGGGGGCGATCCGGCACGGGTGCTGTCGGGTGGCGAGAAGCAGCGCGCTGCGATCGCGCGTGCCATCGTTGCGGAACCGGCGCTCGTGCTCGCCGATGAGCCCACGGGCAACCTCGACCCTCAGCTCGCCCTCGATGTCTTGGAGTTGTTCGAGGACATCAATCAAACGGGCGTGAGCGTCATCTTCGCCACTCACGACCGAACGCTGCTGGACGTGCGACCGCGGCGCGTCGTGGTTCTGGATGAAGGTCAGGCGACGGACGTTCCGGACGGTCTGAGGACGGTGGCGTGAGGATGGAAAGGACTCCGACTCGATGAAGGCCGTCGATCGCGCATGGCGAGGGGCAAAGAGCGAGTGGCGGACGCACGCCGTCAGCGTACTCAGCAGCTCCGTGGCGTTTCTGTGCTTGGCGTTTGCGCTCTTGATGGTCACGAACCTCGGACGTCTGGAGCAGCGGTGGCAATCCACTGGGCAACTGTCCGTCTACCTCGTGCCGGACACGGCACCCGCCAAAGTCAGCGATATCGTGCGCGCGCTGCGTGTCTCCGATGGGGTGGTCGCGGCCAAGCACGTCGCGCCCGAATCCGTCCGGGCGGAGATGTTGGAAGTGTCCCCCACGACTTTGCTCGAAAAGCTTCCGAGCGGCGCATTTCCGTCGTCGATCGAGGTTCACCTCCGTCCCGGTCTACCGAAGGAGCGAGCTGTCGTCATCGCCCAACAGCTCGAGGCATTGCCGGCGGTCGAGTCCGTCGAGACGTACGCGAGCTGGACGGCACGGGTTTCACGCTTCGTGAGTGCCGCCAACGTCGTCGCCGTCTGCCTAACGCTCATCGTCTTCTTCGCGGTTGCCACCGTGGTGGCCTCGACCACGAAGCTCATGCTCGAGCGGCGTCGTGACGAAGTCGAGGTCCTGCGCACGGTGGGAGCCACCAGCGAGTACGTACGCCGACCGTTCCTGTTGGAGGGGGCGGTTCAGGGAGCGCTGGGTGCCTTCGGTGCGCTCTTGCTTTGTGGGCTGGTGTTCGCCTTCCTGCGCAGTCGTTTCGATGCTGAACTGATGCTGTTGTTCGGCGTGGAGCCTCGTTTTCTGCCGCTGCTCATCAATGTGGGCTTGTTGGCGACTGGGGCGCTGCTCGGGGCGACGGCGGCATACTTCAGTCTGCGGAGATCGTTCACAGCATGAAGCAGCGGTGGCACGTTCTGGCCGCTTTGCTCGTGCTCGCGTCGGGAGGAGCAGCCCAAAGTGAGCCCCAGCAGAAGTCAGCTCGGTCCTTGGCCAGTGCTTCGCCGCCTGAGCTCGCGGCGTTTCAGGCGGATGTGAGCGAAGAGGAGACCGTGCGCCGGCTGCAGCAGATCGCTCTACGGAAGCGAGGTCTGCTCGAACGCGCCGAGGTTCGAGGACAGGCCTACGTGCGCTTGGTGCGATTGGGCTTGCTGCCTCTGAGTGAGGGGTTCGAAGGGTTCGTGAGCCACGCTAACCGCGTGGAGTCGCTGCGTCGCGGCTTGGCACGCGACCTGGCGGAGGTTGCGCGCCTGGACGATGAGGCGACTCAGGCGAAATTCGCGCTCCGGCAACTGCGTGCACGACGTGACAACATGGTGCGACAGCTGAACGACTACCAGCGTTCACGTAGCGCCATCATCGCCGCCCGTGAACGAGAAGACGCCTACCGGCGAGCCTTCGAAACCGGTACTCAGGATGGTCATACGGCCGTTTACGTCGCCAAGACGGATGCAGACGGCGCGCAGTCCTTCTCCGAGATCAAGGGGCACCTGCCGTTCCCCGTGGAGGGGCGAGCCGAGGTCATCGAGCTGGAGCCGGACGACAATCACGGCACGCGCGTCGAACTGCGGGTCGAGCGGGGAGCCGTTGCCCGCGCCGTCTACAAGGGGCGAGTGGTCCTCGTGGGAGACTCTGAGGACGGGCAACGCGTCGTGATCGTCGAACACGGCGGTGGCTACTCGACGGTGTACGCCAACTTGCAGCGAGTGCTCGTCAAAGCAGGCGACGACTTGGCCGCCGGCGCAGAGATTGGCGAGCTGGGGTTCGGTAGCGACGGTCGCGCGGTGCTCGTGTTCGAGGTCCGCCACGAGGGGACCAGCTTGTTGCCGGCCGAGTGGCTCGGGATCTGAACGGACGAGCCTGCCTGAAAGGCCGTCGAGTGCAAATCGTCAGGGAGGCATCCAAAAAACGGCACAACCGACGAGCGCGGGGTCCGAAGTCTTGGCGTCACGACCACAGGAGGCAAGACACATGACCACCCGAATCAGTCCCCAAGGACCCCAAAGCAACATCGGTGTCCAACGCACCGCACATCGCACCACACCCCAGCCCGCGCGACCCTTCAACGCGTTGCTCAATCAAGGCGCGAACGCCGTCGTGGCTGGGGCTGAAGCGGCCGCCAGCAAACTTCCCGGGGGGCCCATGGTGGTCGCTGCGGTACGAGACAGCAACGCCCAAGTCGCCGTCGGCGGGGGAGTTGGGAGCGCCACGTCTGCGAACGGCGCGGCCTCGCCCACCGGCGGGGCAGCTGGTGGGCAGCAAGATCTCGAGGGCGTGTTGGCTCGTCAGACGGAGGACAGCCTGTACTTTCTCCAACTCCAGCAACAGATCCAGCAGGAAACCCGCAGCTATCAGGCGGTATCGAACGTGCTCAAGGCGCGTCACGACTCGGTCAAGAACGCGATTGGTAACTTGCGCTGAATGGTCCACGGCAATACAGGCACAAGGGAGCTTCCGAGCTCAGGTTTTCGACTAGACTGTGTGACCCATGGGCATTGACGGAATCAGCGGTGGTGGTGGGCCTCCCAAGGTAGGCCCAAGCGCCCAAGCAGGACGTCCATCGAGCGACTTCTCCATAGAAGGCGGGCAAGCGCCCGTTGCTGATGCCGACTTGGCGAAGCTCGAGAGTGGGGAGATCACGCGAGATGAGTACCTCGACATCCGTGTCGACGCGGCGGTCAGTCACCTTCGAGGCGACCTTTCCTCGGAGCAGCTCGAGCTCGTGCGCGAGACGTTGCGCGACCAACTGGAGTCGGACCCGATGCTGCAGCGCCTTTTGCAGCGCGCCACCGGGGTAGCCAAGACGGATAACGACGGGTGAGTCCAAGCTCGTTGCTTCGGCTGCCCGGACCGTCGGCTCGTTGGCTCTGGCTCAGTGCGTTGGCGCTGCAGGGTGTTGCCTGCGGCGCCGCGCGATACAGCACCGAGTCTGGTCACCCGGCTCTCGTTGCACCAGCGAAGATTGCGGAGGGCGACACGGGCAAGCCCGCTATCGACGGCGCTGGTTCCGACGAGTCGGAGCCAGCGGCCGCGTCGTCCGACGCGACGAAGCAAGCAAAGGCGCCCCCTAGCGCTTCGGAGTCTGAAAGCGCAAGCCCACCAGCGCTCGGCTATCCGCCCGATCCACCGCCGATCGAGACGACCAAGCACTACGAGTACGAGTTCAGCTATGACCAGGGCCGGTTGAGTGTCGCTCGCGTGCGGACCGTCTCCACTGAGAAGCCTCGAGCGACGGCTCGCATGATGGGACGCTTCGCCGTTGAGCTATGGCTTGGCCCTGAGTTGGTCGAGCGGGTTCGTTTCGACTTTCCATTGCTAGGCGCCGAGACTCCTCCGGGAGAGGTCGCACCTTTGCATTCCCCCCCGAAGTTCGGCGCTGGTGCGGTCGTGACGCGCACGGTTGTCGTGCCGCAGAGCGATCGCGCAACGAGTGCTCGGCTCATCGATCGTGCCACCGGCGAAGAGCTGGAGCTCGACTGGCCGCCACAAGCACCTACGTCGGTGCCAGAGACTGCAGCGTCGTCGGAACCATGACGAGCCTCGTGGGGCGGGGCATGTCGTGCGGTAGGTGACGTCGGACGTGATCACGCTATCTGCTCTAAACGGTGGCGCTCTATGGCTGCTTCATGCCACGCTACCGATGGATGAATTGTGAGGCTTGTGGGCACGAGAACGTGGAGGGCGCGCGGTTTTGCGCGAACTGTGGCATCACCATCGCCGTCCATCACGACGCGGCTGATCCGAGGGTAGGGCAGCTGGTTGGTGGCCGCTACCGCATCACTGGCGTGATCGGTGAGGGCGGCATGGGCATCGTCTACGAGGCCGAGCAGCAGATGGGCACGACGGTGCGCAAAGTCGCTGTCAAGACGTTGCATTCGGAGTTGTCTCGCGACCCATCGGTTACGGCGCGATTTCATCGCGAGTGCGGGACCGTCGCTCAGCTCGAACATCCCAACACCATCAAGGTCTACGACTTCGGCACGATGGACGACGGCACGTTGTACATCGCCATGGAGTACTTGGCAGGCAAGCCGCTCGACAAGGTGATCGAAGAGACGGGCCCGCTAGCTCCAGCTCGCGCGAAGAAGCTCCTGCGTCAGATCGCAGGCTCCCTAGAAGAAGCGCACCGCCAGGGCATCGTGCATCGTGACCTCAAGCCCGAGAACGTCATTCTCGTCAATCGGGCAGGTGAGAAGGACGTCGTCAAGCTGCTCGACTTCGGCATTGCCGCTCGCACCGAATCCGCCGATGCAGAGAAGGAGGCCAAGCTCACTCAACAGGGCATGGTCCTGGGCACGCCGCCCTACATGAGCCCGGAGCAGTTCACGGGCAAAGCGCTCGACAAGCGCAGTGACATTTACTCGTTGGCTGTCATGGCCTACGAGATGCTGACGGGGACGTTACCCTTCGACGCGACGACACCGTGGCAGTGGGCGACCGAACACATGACTTCCCAACCGAGGCCCTTCGAGACCTTGGAGGTCAGCAATAAGATCCCGCAAGCCATGCGTCAGGCCATTCTCAAGGCCCTCGCCAAAGATCGGGATGAGCGCTTCGATACGGTGACCGAGTTCGTCGATGCGTTGGAGAAGGGGCTTCCGGAGCCGCAGCGTTCCGTGGTGCCAGGCATGGGCGGAGCGAACGTCGACACGTCGAAGGCGACCGCCGCGATGGCAGCGGCCCCGGACTTCGGGATCGGCGGAGCCGGGCCGGCCCCCACGGCGGCAATGCCCGCGCAAGCTCCCGCGCCCCCAGGCGTGTCCGTTGGTGGTGTTGCGGGTGTGCCGCCAGCCCCACCCCCCAGCGGTCCCAAAGCCAAAGGAGGGGGCAACATGCTCGTCTATGGTTTGGTGGGCGTTGCGGTGTTGCTCGGTGGCGGCATCACTCTCGCGCTGACCGGTGGCGGAGGCGATGAGACCGCAACGGACGAGCCTTTGACGCTGGAAACGAGCGCACCTCCGCCAGCGACCATCGCCCCAGTGGACAAGCCGGAGGATGGCGCGGACGACGACACGGAAGCAGAGTCGGACAAACCGCAAGACACGCCGGCCGGCGGAGCCGCGGACAAGCCGAAGTCGTCCCCCACACCCAAGCCGAGCCCGCAACCAGCTCCGCAGCCCGGACCCAAACCGGGACCCAAACCCACACCAGCCCCAGCTCCAGCGCCCGCCCCGACGCCGCAGTTGCCGGACAGCTCACAGGCGTGCTCGAAATGCAATAGCCTGGCGGGCAGACAGGACATCGTTGGTGCCGCCGCCCAATTCCGGGCTTGCACGGATGCCAGCAAGCAGTCGAGCTGCAGCCGGCGCGCCAAGACGACCGCGCCGGCCGCGGCCAAGCGTGCCGCCAGCAGCGGCAATTGCTCCAAAGCGCAACAAATACAGATCGCGGCCAACTCGATGAACGCAGGGAGTTCGCAGCTGAGCTCCATCGTCGCGGGTTGCAAGTAGCTAAAATCGATTGAGGTTCTGCCCGTCGTGGGCAGTTTCGATGACTCTGGAGTCGAGCTACCAGCTGGCCCACTCAGGTCATGGGCTTGACCGAAAAAGCAGGCCGAGTCTAGATCAAGGGATACGGACATTCGCTTGAAGAAGGCTTTTCTTAGCTGTACGAGCACCCAGTTCTGAAGACTACGGATTGAACCGTGATTGCGACCCCGACGACTGGCGCGTGCAAACCCCAGGCGCGCCTTTGGCAGAGAACTTGTCATTTCTGCCGCAGTGCGCTCAGCATCCAGGGATTGCCTGGATGTTGGCTGGTTGGTCGCCAAGGAAAGGTTTGAGTTTTATGGGCGAACGCATGACGTGGCCTGAAATCTGCGAGAGCGAGCAGTTGAAGGGGCTCTGGGTCGCTCTCGACCATTGCCGATACGACCAGTCCACCATGGAACCCATCGAGGGTGAGGTGGTGGACGCCGACGAGGATTTGGCGAGCCTGTGCTCCCGAATGCGCGAAGCGGGCCGAGGTTCCTGTGCGATTCGGCTGTGTCAGGAAGCGGCGAGCGGGGCGTCCCGCCGTGCGCAGGTGGTTGCTGGCGCGCCCTAGCTCGCTCCGTCTCTTGCGGACGACGGGGAGCTCTTGAGCAATGCCGCTGGGCCTCAAGACTCGTCGGGTTTGCGCACGATGGGCTTGATCGCGGCGCGGCCGTCCTTGACCACCACCCGAAACTCGATCTGCTTGCCCTTGTGTTTGTGACGCAGCTTGGCCTCCGTCACACGCAGTGACTCGGCCAGGGCCTTGCGGGATACCGTGCGACTGCCAGGGTTGAGTTTTGTCTGGGCCTCACTCAATTGCTGGTGCAGTCGCTCGATGTTCGCGTCGAACGACGACTGCCTTCCGCTGGTCGACGCTTCCTTCGGCGCCGGGGCAGCGGGCGCTACAGCTGGGCCAGGCTGTTCGCTTCGCGCGCTTTCACGCTCCTGACGCAGCCGCCGACGGCGTTGCAGCGGTGGCTCTTCAGCCACATCGCCCATGCGCCGCTTGGCCCGCGCCAGTTGGCGCACGTAGGTGCCGTTCTCGATCTGTCGACAGATCTTCGTCCAGTGCTGTTGCAGCGTGTTGTAGCGTTGCAACAGCGTCTGTAGCTTGAAGCGCTTGGCGGTATTGCGCACCCGTACCTTGCGGATGCGCCAGAAGCGCCGGTCGACGTCCTTGCGGGCGACGGTCGGTTCGATGCGCTCGATCCCGAGGAAGTACTGCTCGTACAAGGAGCGCAGGCGCTCGAGCCGTATCTCCAGCTCGGCCAGCTCGATGTCCAACTCGTCCTGTTCCAATGCCCCGATTTCCTCAGAGTGCCGTCACTCGAAGGTTATCGAAACAAACCCGCACTTCCCAGTCATTGAAACCGAAATGCTCGTGGCCTTCGCCCTTTAGGGGGTGCTCGTCGTCCAACGTGTGGATCTCGATGTCATCGACGTACCAACGCAAGAGCTTCCCGTTCGCTCGGACGACCTTGAAGTGGTAGCGCTGGCCCTGCGCCACTGGACGGGCCCTGACGTCGTCGCCTTCGACGTTCACCTCGAGCTGGGTTCGATCTTTGGCGTGTTCGTCTAGGCGGGCCAACACGTGATAGTGGTTCTTCCAGCCGCCGAAGATGGTGAGGTAGCTCGTTGCGTCTTGGTAGGAGACCCCGCTCGCGGAACTGCGGCCGTCGCCCCAGAACTCGGCCTTGATGTCGCCATCGGCGGAATGGCTCGTCGCGTCGAACTCGATGGCCGCGTTGACCGGGAGTCGTCTAGCCAACCACACAGGGTGATTTCTCGCACCTTGTGCGCAAAGCTGTCCGTTCTGGATGCGCCACGACCCCGACGTGGCGCGCCAATCGCTCCCAAGTACGGTCCGCTCGAAGTCGTCGCGAAACTCGCCTTCCAGCAGCACGTCGGGCGTTTTGGCTTTGTGGTCAGACGTGGAAGCGCTCGTCGGCCGCTCGTTGGGCGCGCTCTTCGCTTTCTTCCCAGGTTTCTTTTCGGGTTCTCCGCTGCGCTTCTCGGCCTGCACTGGGCGTTCCCTCCCCACGTCGCGATCTCTCGGCAGACACGCCACGGCCAGGCATCCCACAAACAGGCAGAGCAAGGATCGAAGTGGACGGCGTCCGTGCATCGGGAGCGGTTATAGCCCGAGCCTCCGAGCACCGACAGCAGCCACCCCCACGGCGACGTCGCCTTCGGACCTGCAGCCAGTACGAAAAATCGATTCGGATGACTCGCTTTACCCCACAGTCCGTCTGAAGGTAGCCTCACGTTCGCCGGCTTGATCCGGCGACATCATCCATACAGGGAGCAACAAACAGATGGGCGGAATTGCACGGAGTCTGCTTTTGGGATTCACCTCGGCGGCGCTGGTCGCAGCATGCGGAGGAAGCGAACCAGAACCCAACAACCAGTTTCAGGCGGGGACGCAGTACCCACCCCAACAGCAGCCGGCGCCTGCGCAACAAGCTGCTCCTCCTCCGGCACAGCCGGCACCCGCGCAGCCAGCTCCGGCACAACCGGCGCCCGCGCAGCCGGCTCCTGCGCAGCCAGCTCCGGGTATTCCCAGTGGGTTACCACTGCCGCCCAATGCTCCCGCTGGCAGTCCCGCGCAACAACTCGACGCAGCAGCCGGCGCTGCCGCTCAGCCCATTCTCAATCAGATCGCCGCGAGTGATGCTCCGGGAGCCAAGCCGCTGGGAGCCGCGGTGGTTGGGATGTTTCAACCGGGTCAGCAGCTCGAGTCCGTCCTGCAGTTACAGCCAGGCAAGTGCTACACCGTCATCGCCGTCGGACTGCCTACAGTGACCGAGGTGAACATTCAGCTAGTTGCCCAAATGCCGGTTCCAGGGATGAGCCCGGTTCTCGCTCAGGATCAGGGTACGGGCCCCAACGCCGTGCTCGGCAAGACGCCCAATTGTTACAAGTGGCCATTTCCGATCGCGGGTGGCGTCAAGGTCCTAACCACCGTTGCCGCCGGTCAAGGCGTTGCAGCCGTTCAAGTTTACGAGAAGTGAGTCATCCGGTGTCCAACACTGCGAGAGATGAACAAGGGGCCGCGAGCGCTCGTCGCTCTCGCAGCGTTGCGACGGTCACGCGCGTGACCGCCGCGACGCTGGTCGTGGGCTGTCTCGTGTTCGAGCTTTCCTGCGGAGGTAGTGAGCCCGAGCCAGAAACGCCGCAGGCCTTGGCTCCGACCGCGTCAGCACCTACGGCTGCTCCCGCCGATACGGCGCCGACGGCCGCACAGACGGCACCTCCGCCGGCGGCAACCGCCACGGCGCCGCAAACGTCACCAATCGCGCCCATCGAACCGGCGCTAGCTCAGGCCGCGCAGGCAGTTCTTGAGCAGGTTGCTCGAGAAGAGGCTCCGCCTGGCGCCAAGTCCGTCGGGATGCCCAAAGTCAGCCTGTTGGGCACTGGACAGACCAGCGAGATGACGCTGTCGATGGCTCCAGGCAAGTGCTACACCGTGATTGCCGTCGGGTTACCGCCGGTGGCGGAGCTCAACGTGCAGCTCTTGCCCACCGTTACGGTTCCCGGCCTGCAGCCTGTGTTGGCGGAAGACCAGATGATCGGTGCACGCGCGGTCGTGGGCAAGACTCCGAATTGCTTCAAGTGGCCGTTGCCAGTTGCCGGTTCCGCCCGTGTGGTTACCACCGTCGCGGGCGGAACGGGACTAGTCGCAACTCAGGTGTACGAGAAGTAGCGGCGTCAGCTGGGGCAGTTCTTCTCGTAGAGCATTCTGAGGCCGTCCAGGGTCAGGTTCAGATCGACCTCTTCCAAGGTCTCGCATTGCTTCGCCATCAGGGGGGCAAGGCCACCCGTCGCGATCACCGCACATGGATAGCCGAGCTCCGCTTGGATCTTCCTGACGACACCGTCAATCATGCTGGAGTATCCGAAGACGACGCCAGATTGCAGCGCATGGGGCGTATTGCGTCCCACCACCGTCGGAGGTACGCCGATTTCGATGGGGCGGAGTTTGGCGGCTCGCTCCATCAGCGCGTTGAGACTCACCTGTACACCCGGAACGATTACCCCACCGAGGTACTCACCTTTCGGAGAGATGCAGTCGAACGTCGTCGCCGTGCCGAAATCGACGACGATGACGGCCCCCGCCACGCGATTGAACGCGGCCACGGCGTTGACGATGCGATCTGAGCCCACGTCGTGGGGATTGTCGTAGCGCACGGGTACGCCGGTTTTCGTACCCGGACCGACCACCAGCGACTCGCAGCCGAACGCCATTCTAATGGCACCAACCACGGTTTCAGTCAGTTGGGGGACGACGCTGGCAGCGATTGCCGCAGTGACCTCCGACGCGCTGAGCTCGTGCAGGTTGGCGAGTTGCAACAGCAGTGCGGCGTACTCGTCTGCCGTTCTGGACCGCACCGTTTCGGCTCGAAAAGTCAGTCGCAGCTGCTGTTCGTGGAACACGCCGAAGGTGAGGTTCGTATTGCCGATGTCCACCGCGAGCAACATCCCGCCACTTTGTCACGGGACTACCCGCTGTCAGTATCCAAAAAGGGATGCTTGGCAAGTGAGGCCGTCACAGCCCGTCGAGCAGGGTGCTGAGGCGTTCGCGCACTGCACGCAGCAAGCGCGTTCCGCCGGGCGTCGTGGCTGGGCGTGGCCAGCAGTGGAAACCGACGGCGCGGAAGTTCGCCAGCGCCCGGGGCATGTGAAAGTCGCAGGTGACGAGAACGACGTTCCGGATGTCGGCCTGGATGGCGAGTCGCTGGGTGTGCCACGCGTTGTCCCGGGTCGTGAGAGAGCAGCTCTCGAGCCAGACGTATTCCTTCGGCAGCCCGCGGGCAACCAGGCCTCGACACATGGCCACTGCCTCCACCTCGGTCCCCCAGCGCCGCCCGCCGCTAGCCACGACCAGTGGGGCGAGACCTGCCCGGTAGGCGGCGCAGGCGACCTCGAGCCGCCGGTCGAGGGCGGCGCCCGGCGTCCCGTCCCCCTCGAGCCGGCAGCCGAGCACGACGATCGCGTCTGCCTCCCGGCCTGGCTCTGTCACGTCTCCTGCCCCGGTACCTGATGGGAGCGCGCCTCGGCTCTGCAAATTTCGTCCAGCGGTTTTGGGTTCTCTTCCAAAATCTCAGGGCTGCACATTTCGACTGCGATCCCTAGTTTCTGCGCCCACGGCCTGCTAGAGCCGAGTTAGGTCATGGGGTGAATCATCCCGTTCTTGGACCGAAGAAACGGCGTGCAGAGTTCATCTCCGGACCCGCTCGAAGAAAAGGCTCCTCGACGGAGCAAGACGTCCCGCCGCCGTGAGCGTGGGGATCCCGTGTCCTATACCGTCGAGCCGCTGGACTCAGAAGAGCTTTCAGACGACGGCAGCCCGCAGACACTGGCGGCTGAAGGCGCCGTTGCGCCCGAACGCATACAAGTCGACATCGACGAAGATCGTATCGACCCCGACGCAGCCAAGGTCGTGAAGCGCCTCACGCGCCACGGTCACGAGGGCTACCTCGTGGGCGGCTGCGTTCGCGACCTGCTGCTCGATGCGTCGCCCAAAGACTTCGACGTTGCCACGAGTGCCCGGCCCGAAGCCGTGCGACGTCTGTTCCGCAATTCACGCATCATCGGCAGGCGTTTTCGTCTCGTGCACGTCTTGTACGGTGGCGGCAAAGTGATCGAGACGGCGACGTTTCGGCGCAATCCTACGGACGACGAGCAGAGCGACGATCTGCTGATTCGCAACGACAATACCTTCGGTGCTGCCCACGAGGACGCTGCCCGGCGCGACTTCACCATCAATGCGCTATTCTACGACCTCGAGCGCGGCGAGGTGCTCGACTGGTGCGGGGGCATGCACGACATCGAGCGCCGTGCGGTGCGCACCATCGGCGATCCGATCGTCCGGTTCAAGGAAGACCCCGTTCGGATGCTGCGCGCCATCAAGTTCTCTGCGCGACTCGACTTGGGCATCGATCCGGAGACGTACAACGCGCTGGTGTTGTGCAGGGGCACGTTGGCGATGGCCGCGCGTCCCCGGTTGTTCGAGGAGATATTGCGACTGCTTCGCGGGGGCGCCGCCCATCGCAGCTTCTGGCTTTTGTGGGAAACCGGGCTGCTCGACATTCTGCTGCCGGAGCTTGCCACGTTCCTGTACGACACCCCACCCGACAGCCATTCGGTCTGGTCGTTGCTCGACCAAGTGGACGAGCTGACGCGAGGGGTCGAGCCGGTCGACGACATCGTGTTGCTCTGTCTGCTGCTGCTCGAGCCGATCTTCGAAGCTTGCGACGGACGACGGGATCGCGTTGTCGCATGTCAGGAATTCATCGAGCCGATCGTAGAACGGCTGGCGGTGCCTCGCCGCATCGCGGACGCCGTGCGCCGCATCGTGGCCATCCTGCCGAAGCTGGCGTCTGGCGGCGCGGGCAAGTTCAGTCGCACGCCGCTGTTTCCAATGGCGACGACGCTGCTCTCGGCTGCTCGCAATGCCGGCCCATTGCTGGAGGGTGCGGTGGTGCCCACAGCACGTAGCCGACGCAAGAAGAAGCGGGGCGGCCGTCGCCGCTCCAAGACCGACGCGCCGAAAACGGAGCCGCACTCCGACCTCGACGCCTGAGCGGGACCAGCGTCGAGCTGCGGTCTGAGGCGCCCGAGGCTAGCTCAGACCCGCATGTCCAGGTTCAAGCGTTGAGTTCGACGCGGAGCAACTTCCGACCGAGGAAGACGTAGTCGCCGTGACCGAGCTCGACCTCGGTCTTGATGCGCACGTAGGTACCGTTGCGAGTGTCGCGGTCTTCGATGCGGAAACGCCCGTCTTTCTCCGTGACAGTGCAGTGATGCATGTCCATGTACGGGTCGTCCGGGAAGTTCAGATCGTTGTCTTCGCGCCCGACTTCGAGGGAGGTCCCACGCGCGCACACGCACATCGCCGGAATGCCTCCCTCCAGCAGCTGGATGACACGGAATGCAGAGGGAGCTCGCGGTGACGTGTAGAAGTACGTACCGTCAGCGTCGGCCGCGTCGGACGCCTTGGGCGTCAGCTCGACCCGCAGTACTTGGCTGCCGGCCAGAAAGATATCACCTGGCGCGAGGTCCGTCGGTTCGCGCACCCGGACGTAGACGCCATTGAGTGAACCTTCGTCACGAATCACCAAGCGCGTATTGCGATAGAAGAAGTTGGCATGCGTGGGTGAAATGAACTGATCATCGGGAAACTCCAGCTGCCCGTTGCGACCCGCGATGTGCTGGTCAGCCGTGAGGTGGTAGCTCAGACCTTCCATGCCTTGTCCGTGGATCAGGATCAATCGCGCCTTCGTCGGATCCTGCATGTCGCTGAAGTACTGCGTCTCCATGTTCAACACGTCTTCGGGCACTGCTTCGCCGCACCGACCGCAGAACTTGTGCCCCCGCGGAACCGGGGTCATGCATGCCGTGCAGATGTAGTGCCTTGCTTGATCCATTGCTCCTCCTGATGACCGATTGCTTGTTCGATCCAATACTCGGAAAACTGAAATACCAACTTCGCACCGGCGCCGCTAGCGAATCGCTTGCAGTCGGCTTCCCACGTCGAAGAACCCCTTCTCACTGACCAATCGGAAGAAGATTGTCTCTTGGCACGAGTGCCGGTCGACGGTCCCGAAGTGCCGAGAGTCGAAGGGGTGGGCTCGATTGTCGCTGAGCAGGAAGACCCTGCCGGACTCGACCTTCTTCGTGAACTTGCGGCGCTGGCGTTTTTCATCACCGTAGCCCCGCTTGTGGAGTACCCCCTCGACGTCCTCCATGTCGCAGAATATCTCCTCTTCTTGCAGGCTGTCGGGGTCCACGACGTTGAACATGCGGTCAGTACAGTTGTACTCGATGTCGAACTTCTTGTCGTTCACGTACACCTCTTGTCCGTGAATCACGACTTCGTCGTGAGCGCCCGCCACCATCCTGCCGATCACGACGTTCGTCGGATCGTCCGGGTCGGGGCAAACCACCAGGTCACCAATTCCAGGTCGGGTCAGGCGCCACAGCAACACCCAATCACCGCCCCGCAGACTGGGAGCGACCGATGCAGCGAGCTCCGGGTCGCCCATGTTCGGAGCGCCCGACGGCAGCTGCCACCAGCGGACGGCCGTGGCACGCAGGGCAGCGCCGATCACCAAGACGATGACCAGAGCCCAAGCCAGGAAGCGATACACTCTCTGCACACTCGGATCGTAGATGACCCGACTCCAACGTGCGACTTTTCGCCGGCTGAGCGTTCATTCGCAGCGGATGGGCGCGCGACGGAACTGAGAAAGAATGCCTACTGTCCGGACTGCTGGCAGCTCAGCGGGGGCAATTCGGCCGGGTTCTCTCCGTCTGCGATCCGCAGGCCGACGTCGAAGACGTCACGAAATGCGTCGACGCGCGTGAACTCGGTCACGTTGCGCGTGCTCTCTTTGCCGTCCATCGCACTCGAAGAAATGACTCCGACGATTCTTCCGTCCGCGTCGACTCCGGGCCCGCCTGAGTCGCCAGGGCAGACGGCTGCTTCGGTCCGCAGGCTTGCCGTATCGACGCGGCCGACTTCTCCACCGGCGCGCGCGTGGCGACGAACCCCCTCGCCGGAGTCTGCACAGCGCCCGAAGCCCGTCGGATCGATGTCCTCACCCTTCCGCGGAGGCTCGTCCAACCGCACTTCCTTGAGCGGGACCTCCGGAAGCTCCTTTTTCAGAACGAGCAGCGCGATGTCGCCATAGCCGGCCGCGTACCCGCACGGGGGCGCCACGATGGCGTGAACGTTCACTTCCGCCCACGGCAAGTAGTCGCCACCCAGTTCGACATGCACATCCGAGGGCTCGACGTCTTCCATCAGGAAGTCACCATAGTCATCGCGAGCAGCGACGCAGTGATGGGCAGTAAGCACCACCTTCGGACTGATCAGAGTGCCAGTGCACGCGACGTGGGGGGTCGTCAGTCGAACGATGGCATCATCCACCAACTCGCCGTCGGTGAAGCGCAGATCGGGAGGGCGCGGGTCAGATATCGAAGCCGGAACAGGTTGCGGGGGCTTGGCCGCGCGAGGCCAAGCGCTGCAGCTCGCCACCACGCCGCTCACAGCCAAGATCGCACCAACTCGCACTGGCGGCGACAACAGAATGCCCGTTGGACGGGTGTGACAATCGCGCACCCAATGGGTGGAGGTGTTTGGTTTCAGAGCCACCGAGAGTCCGTTCGCAAGCCTACCACCGTTTTCGCCCAGACAACGAAGGTGCCAAGAAGTTCCGACACTCGTTGGACGAGTCCGCTTTGGACAAAGACTTAGCGCGAAGTGACCTTCGTGTCGGCGGATTCCAGGCTGCGGAGCTTTTTCCTCCAAAACGGCTCACCCGCGTCCGCCCCCGTTCGGCACGCACCCTCGAATGCGTTGGGTCACGGACTACCCCGTGGCGACAAGCTCTAGCCCGCGAGCACTAGATCGTCCCGGTGAACGACAACAGCGTCCATGGTTCCAATCTGCGTTGCGATTTCGTCGCTGGAGCGTCCCGCCATGCGAGCGACCTCAATCACGCCCAAGCGAGACAACCCCCGCGCCACCTCTTCTCCGCCTGGCGCGAGCAGGCGCACGGCGTCACCGCGGCCGAACTGTCCTCGCACTCCCAACACGCCGACGGGAAGCAGGCTCTTGCCATGGTTGCGGAGTGCCTCGGCTGCACCCTCGTTGATCAGGATGACGCCGCGAGGCTTGAGCGTGTAGAGGATCCAATGCTGACGCGCCCGCAGGCTGTTGCCGTGGGGCTCGAACAGCGTGCCGACGTCTTGCCCGTCGAGAATCCGGGTGATCGAGTCCTGCTGGTTGGCGGGGCCGATGACGACGTGGGCACCCGAGTGTGATGCCTTGAGTGCTGCGCCGATCTTGCTCCGCATGCCACCCGTTCCATAGGCCCCATCGGACTTGCGGTCTCCGACGACACTGGCGGCGGACATCACGGCAATGCGCTGCCCGCTGGGGTCCAACACACCGGGCACGTCCGTCAGCAACAGCAGCAGATCGGCCTGCACCAGCGGAACGACCATGGACGCGAGCTGGTCGTTGTCGCCGAAGGCGATTTCGTCCACTGATACCGTGTCGTTCTCGTTCACAATCGGCACGACGCCAGCTTCGAACAGCGCACCCAGCGCCTGCTGTGCGTTGCCCAAACGGCGCCGGCTGGCGAGATCGGAATGGGTGAGCAGAACTTGTGCCACGGTCGTGTCGTGTCGGGCGAAGGCGTCGGCATAGCGCCGCATCAGTTCGCCTTGTCCGACGGCAGCTGCTGCCTGGAGCTTGGACATCTGTCGTGGTCGCTGGGCGTAGCCGAGGGCTGCGCCGCCCAGTGAGACCGCGCCGCTCGAGACGATGAGGAACTGGCGCTTGCTGCTGCTGGAGGCGGCCGCAAGCTGGTCGGCGAGTTCGTCGATCAGCGAGTTGCGGGTCGCAAGCAAGCGGGAGCCAACTTTGACGACAATCCGTCTGCAACTCTGCAGAGCCGCGCGAGCTTCGATCATTGGGGCTCTTTACTCTTCAGGCAGCCGTTCGAAAAGTGGGCTCATCTGTCGCAGTCCGGCTGCCGAGGCCAGCGCCGCTTCAACGAGCAGTCCTGACCCGGCGGTTTCCGGAAGGGTGACCCACATCTGGCCGTGCTCGGTCGGGCGAATCACGTGTGCCCCGGCGTCCCTCAGACGCTCGACCAGCGCGTCGTGGTTGGCGATGGCGGTGACCGCGAAATGCCTCTGGTGCTCTCGCCAGTGCGATCGGGGCACCACACTGGCTGCCTCGCCTCCGCATAGCAAGATCGCCGAATCACACTGGAGGAAAAGGTCCGGTTGCCGGGTGGCGTCGCAGCAGAGCAACAGCTCCGCCTGATCCGAGACCGTGGTCAGGAGGGCGTTTTCGACAGCAGCGGCTTCTAGTGTCCAGCTCGGGGCTTCCACGAGCAGCGTCTGTGGGCGCGTCAGTGACGCCATGGCGATTCGCGCAGCGTAGAGGGACTGCGCTGGCAGGCCCTCGCACTCGTAGCGCCCGAGGTACGCAAGTCCGAGTCGCTCCAACGCACTCTGAGCCATGTCCTGGGCAACGTCCTTGGGCTCCCCGCGCAGTCTGGCGTAGGCCGTCAGCCAGCCCAGCACGTTTCTACCGACGAGAGGCCTCAGACTCGGATCTGCAACCCCCAATCGTCCCCGGAGCACGGCTTCTCGCAGCTCCACGTCATCGATCCGAGCCTCGCCGGCCTCAGCGCGAGCCCTTCCTGAGGCCAGCGCGAAGAGCGGACGAAAGTCTCCCACCAGTGCGATTCGTTTGCCCATCGCCTCGCAGTCGAGCCCGTCGAAGCTCGCACCGTCGTGGTTCAGACGGAGTCCGCGAAGCGCCAACTCCGTCATTTGAATGCTTCGACGCTGAACTCCAGGCGAGCTAGGGGCTTGTCTGGATCGTGAATCACGAAGGGGCCCAACGCTCGCAAGGTCTCGGTCAACCCGCTCGGCATTGGCGCGTCGAGCAAGCTCTGACGAACTCCGGGAACTCCGATCAGGCGTGAGAGGAACGAGCCTTGGATGACGGGCAGATCCACCATCGGAGCGTCTTCCGAAAGGCCCGCCTGTTTGCGGGCGTAGTCGACAGCTTGTCTGAAGCCGCCGAGTTCGTCGACGAGGCCGTGGGCCAGGGCTTGCTCCCCAGTCCATACCCGCCCTTGTCCGACCTTGTCGACTTCCTCCGTCTTCATCTTCCGACCTTCGGCCACGCGCTTGAGGAAGACCTGGTAGAACTGGTCGACCTTCTGCTTCAGACGCGCGCGTTCTTCATCGGTGAAAGGGCGGTAGAAGGCTTCGGCGTCCGCCTGTGGCTGCGTCTTGTAGGTTTCCACGTCGACGCCGATCCGATCGAGCAGCTCCGCCACGTTTGCCTTCGCGTAGAACACGCCGATGCTGCCCGTGACACTGGAAGGATTGGCGAACACGCGGGTGGCGGGCGCCGAGACGTAGTAGCCGCCGCTTGCGGCAACCGTGCCCATGCTCACGACGGTGGGCTTCACTTTCGCGGTCAACTTGACCTGTCGCCAGATCACGTCGGCCGCCATCGACGAGCCACCCGGAGTATCGACCCGAAGCACGACTGCTTTGAACTCCGGGTTCTCACGGACCGCCTTGATCGTCTCAGCCAGGGTGTACGAGCCGGCGACCTCCATCCCCAGGAACGGGACAGACCGACTGCGTCCGTCGACCAAGTCGCCGTCGATGTGGATCACCGCGATGAAGCCTTCGTTGCCGAAGTCGGTTGCTGCCGTGCGTGCCCGCTTGTCCAAAGTCAACGGCGTATTGCGCCCGGTCAGTTCGTTGAGCTTTTGCTGCACCTCGTCGTCGTAGGCGTAGCCGTCGACGAGGCCTGCATTCTTGGCCTCGCTGGCGACGAATGGCCCCTTCATCAGCTGCTTGCGCGCTTCCTCCACGCTGAGGTTGCGTCCCAAGGCGATACCTTCGGCGAACTTCATCTCGTACTGTTGGAGGAGATCGATCTTGTCGCTACGGGCCACATCCGTAGCACGGGTATTGCCGAACTGTTCCGGTGCGCTCTTGTGGGCACCTATCCTGACGAAGTCCGCTTGAATGCCGAGATTGTCCAACAGTCGAGCGAAGTAGAGGTGTTGAGAACGCAAACCTGAGAAGCGTAGGCCGCCTGCGGGATTGATGAACGTCTTGTTGGTGGCCGCACAGAAGTACATCGCCGCACCGCTGCCACTCTCGAGGTGGCACATCGTTCGTTTACCTGCGCGCCGCAACTCGAAAACGGCATCCCGGAGCTCTTGAATCCGTGCGAAGCTATTCGCTGGTGCGGCGCGCAGTTCGAAGACCACGGCGTCGACGTTCGGCTCCTTGGCAAGGGACCACAATTGCCGCAGAAACCCGACGTGCAAACGCGAGCCCGGGGTGTCCTCCAGTCGAATTCGAACGCCATAGCGTTTGGCTTCCAGCCCGCTGGGCTCCTTGAAACTCTTGACTGCAAAGCTGGTGTAGAGGTTGTAGGAGTCATCCCCGCCCAGGCCGTCGCCCGTGTGCAGACCACCCGTTGCTTCTGATGAACCCTGCAACGAATTGAGGTAGAACGACAACCCGCCGGATGCGAGCCACGCGCGTTCACTGTCGCGCGTCGGGTTGCTCATCGAGAAGTCACCGCGTAGGCGCCCCACGTAGGGAACGTCAACGCCCAGGACCGCCCGCGGTGTCCACACGTCCGCTTCGTCGATGTACTCGTTCTCCAGCCCTACTTCGAAGGCGCGGGTTCCAAACGGACGAAGACTGACGGCGGCGTCGTAGGTTCTGTCCAGCTTGGTGAAGCCGTTGCTCGGCGTATTGATGTCGTGAGCGACGAGCGAAATGCCGAGTGCGTCGTAGGGACGTACGCTGTAGCCCAACGAGAAGCTCGTCAGATCGTTGGCATAAGGTCCGTCCGAGTTGCTGCCTTGAATGCTGAAGCCGAACGCGCTCTTGCGGCTGGTTCGAAGCGCGAGCGCCCAGGTGAACCATTGGTAGTCCTCATCGAGGATGGCACCCACGCCGTCAGGTGGCGACAGTAGGTCCAGCCGAAAGCCCGTCGATAGATTCAAGAAGGGCAAGCGCATCGACAACGACGCCGCGTGACCCTGCCAAGGTACCAGGAGTGCCTCCTGCAAATACACGCTGCTGAAGCGGAGTTCACCTCCGGGTGCGAACGCTAGGTTTGCGGGATTGAGCAGGATCGCCGTCGAATCATCGCTGGTCGCAATTGGGCGTCCCATCTCGGGAAGGCGCTGCGGGGAGACGATAGGCGTTTGGGCGGCACTGCTGGCGGCGCACAGAGCGATTCCGAGGGCCGCGGCCCACGTCGACAGCGACCTCAGTGTCCTCATTCGATCATACCTCGATCGCGAGCCACCAGCGTGATCTCCCCCTGCCGCCGTTCGAGCTCGTCGTAGTCTTTGACCGGCAGGAAGCGCGACTCTTTCCCCTCACGTGGCAGGCGGAGGTACTGAGTATTCAGCGCGCTCGTGAGTTCGTTGATGAGGCGCTCGAACTGAACCGCGGGTTTGCCGTCGACCTTCTTCTCGACGGTGAAGTACGTCCAAGGCATGTCGAGTTCGAGCAAGCGCTTGGCGTCGAAGTGGAACGTATTCGTGCTGAAGACGCGCACCTGAGAAGGGTCGAAGGTGTCGGGGATACGGAACTCCTCCAAGACGACAGCGTTGTCTCCCATGCGCACGGGTACGCCGCCCTTGTCGGTGCCGAGTTTGTCGACGACTTCGCAGGTGGCAGGCTTGCCGTGGCTGAGGTGGTAACCGATGATGACCGGGTCGAGGCTCGCGCCCAGGTTGTCGATGTTTGCGACGGTGAGCACCTCACCGCCGCCTTCTACGAACTTGTTCAACAGGCCACTCTTCCTGAGTGCATCGGGCAGGTCACCATGGCCTGGCGAGTGCACACTCGGTCGGCCCGAGCCGTCCTTGAACAGTTCGCCATTCGGGGTCAGCCGGATCGACAAGAACTGACGGAAGGTGTCGAGGTACTCCGGGTCGAGGCGTGAGCCCAGTGCTTCTCGCAACGCGTCGTCCGTTGCATGACTGGTCATCAGCCACAGCGGGACCCGGCGGCCACAACGCCGTTCGAGAGCTGTCGCTTCGTTGAGCCGCAGGTCGAGGAAACGCTGGCCGGGCAGGGCTTCCACCAATGCTTTGACCACTCCCCCCATTCGCGTTGCCATACCGCCCGCCATGACCACCATCGCGCACTTGCCGTTGCGCAGTGCCTCGAGTCCCTTCTGCTCCAGCGCCGCGTGCTCTTCGGAGCCTTCCGCAGGAAGTTGACCGATGTCGCCTTCGTCACAGGTGCGAAGGGGCTCGGAGACGAAGTTCGAGTGCTCGACCTCGCCTCGCAGTCGGCGCGCCAACTCCAGCAGGCGCTGGCGGTCGAAGCCATGTCGCGTGAGTATCTCTTGAGTGTCTTCTGGCAGTTGGTCGAGTTGTTGTGCGAGCGTCATTGGTACCGGCGCGAAGCGTAGCCCGAAACACGCGGTTTTCGTGTAGATTTTCCCTCGTGCAGGGCGCAGACATGCGGCTCGTGAGTGCGTGGGTCAGCCAGGCGACCCCAAGTATCGACTCCGCTCGGAGTTTGTTCACATGGTGACTAAACTGCATCCTGTGGTGAGACGTTTTGCGCTACCCGCGGCAGTCCTGGCGTGCCTTCTGGTGGCCGGCGCAATTGCTGCCGCCCCGGTCCTTCACGAGTACTTCGACGCCAGTGCGGTCGACGTCCCGCGTGCTGTCGAGGGACCCAAAGCGCAAGCAGGAGCAGCCGATCCCGACGTCTCCGCGCCAGCTCAGGCTGCGGAGCGCAGCGCTTCGAGCTCCGGCGGACCCCACGCAAGTCCTGAGCCGGGGCGCTACCAACTGGATGCCAATACTTCGCGACCGGAGCGTGTGGGATACGAGGACCCCTTCACCCCCTCTATCCCCCCTTTCAAGCGTCTCGTCGCCTACGATTCGGTCAACTCCAAGCTGGAGCTGGTGGTCCAAGACCGTGCCCTACGCTCCATTCGCGTCGGCGGCAGCCCCAGCCCGCGAGATGATCAGTTCTTCGGTGACATCTCGGTGTCCGTCGCGAGTGACTCGCCGGTGAGGATCCCGAGCGTCGGGCCCATGACGCGAGTGGTCGCTGCCCGATTGGAGCCACCAGGGCGTTTCGAGTTGTTTGCTGATAGTGCCGAGAACTGGTTTGTGGCGATTCCGGAGCGCGGGACCCGTCGTCTGATCGCTCACCTGGCCATCGATCGCGCCGTGTTCGGAAGTGCTTACGGGGAGACCACTTGGGAACGATTGCGGCCTCATTTGCCGAAACTGCCCAATGCCGTGCGAGATGCAGCCAAACCGGTACTGGAGGAGCTCGGTCTCAGTCGTTCCGTCTCTCCGGCACTGGCGTTGGAGCGCATGGTGCGACACTTCAGAAGCTTCTCACCTTCCGACGAGCGTCGCTCGAAGACGGGGCCGGAGCTGTATGCAGAAATTGCCCTGGGGCAGGTCGGCGTCTGCCGGCATCGCGCCTTTGCTTTCGTCGTGACCGCACTGGCGTTGGGCATACCGAGCCGGTTCGTTCACAACGAGGCACATGCCTGGGTCGAGGTCTTCGACGGGAAGCTGTGGCATCGCATCGATCTGGGCGGTGCCGCTGGTGACGTCAGTTTCGGCAATGCCCTCGACGTTCCTCATGTGCCACCACCGGACCCGCTCGCTTGGCCTGCAAACAGTGAGTCGGGGCAGCAGATGGTCGATGATGCCGTGGGACAGCAACAGTCCGCGGCGGGCCGTGCGGGTGGCACCTCGTCGGCTGCCGCAGGGTCCGAAGGTGGAACGAACTCGGCAGATAGCGCAGCCCAGCCAGCGGACACGTCGCCCAGCGCGACGAGCATTGCCACGCCACAGCCCAGTGCGCCCGACTCCCCTGACGCACTCCCGCCGGACCCGAGCGTTGCCTCGGTCGAAGAGGGGGTATTCGCCCAAGTCAAGCTCATCGTGGCTCAGCAAGCGGCCGTGCGCGGCAATCGTGTTGCCGTTGCGGGTCGCATCGTCGATACGCTGCAGGGATGCCCGTTGCGCAAGGTCCGTGTCATGTTGCGCTCCGACGACGGTAATGTGCAACCCCTGGGTGTGCTGGTTACGGGTGAGCGTGGACGCTTCGAAGGGCAGCTAGTCGTTCCCGATTCGATGCCCGTCGGGGACTACGACCTGTACGTGACCAGTCCCGCCGAGGGAGATTGCAAGCCGGTCAACAGCTTGCAGGACGGTCGTGAGTAAACGCTCACACAAGGGGTAGCGCGCGCTGGCCCGCCCTGACGGCCGCCGGCGTTGCGACCCGAACTCGTTCAGACTTCGGCGTCGGGGCTGGCGATCGTGTCTTCGAGGGTGTGCAGGGCTTGGCTCAGCCGGCTGAGAGAGGTCGCTTGGCGGCGCGCCGAAGAGACGAGTTCTTCGGTGGCCAGTAACGCACGTTCGGTGTCCTCTTTGCGTTGCTTCTGAGCGTCGTTGAGTTGTTGTACCATCGTGCTGATGCGCTCGATGGCCTGAGTGATCTGACGGCCGCCGCGTGACTGCTCTTGGCTGGAGCGCTCCACCTGCTGGGCAATGGTGCGCATTTTCTCACCGCTGGTCATGATCAGCTCAGAGCCTCGAGCTTGCTCGGCAGTTGCAGCAGCGATTTGCTGCACCGTCTCGGCAATACGACCGATGGAGTCCGTGACCTGCTTGCTGCCCTTGGCCTGCTCCACGGTGGCGCGAGCGATGGCGCGCACCATGTTGGTGCTCTTTTGGGAGCTTTCCAGAATCTTCTTCAGCGCGCGTTCTGCGTCATTGGACACTTGCACACCGCGGTCGACGTTTTGGGCGCCGCGCTCCACCGCCTGGATGGCGTTGCGGCTTTCAGACTGAATCGTCTTGATCAGATCCGCGATCTCTTTGGTCGAGGCGCCAGCCCGTTCGGCCAAGTCCTTGATCTCATCTGCAACCACGGCAAAGCCTTTGCCATGTTCACCCGCCTGCGCGGCGATGATGGCGGCGTTGAGCGCGAGTAGGTTCGTCTGTTCGGCGACGTCGTCGATCACGTTGAGGATCTGACCGATTGCGTCGATGCGCGAACCCAGGTTCGAAATCACGCTCACGGCTTCTTGGCTGCTCTCCTTGATGCGGTAGATCTCGCCGATCGTCTTCAGGATGGCTTCAGCACCCATTTCTGCGTCGCGCGCCACCTCTTCGGACAAGCGTGCGGTTTCGTTCGCGTTCGACTGAACTTGGTCGATGCTCACGTCCATCTCGTTCATGCTGGAGCTCGTCTCTTCAGCCGTCAGAGATAGGGCATCGACGTTCTTGGCGACCTCCTTGATCGAGAACGTCATCTCTTCGATGGACGCCACGCTCTCGCGCACGCTGGCTCCCAGCTCACCGATGTTCTCCGCCATCTGATCGTTGGTAGCCGTCATCTGCAGGATCGCGGAGCTGCCCTCTTCGGCACTGCCGGCGAGCGCCTCGGCCTGTTCAGCTACACCGCTCATCGCGCCGACCAGCTCACGTGTGTGGCGGCTGGCCTGCTCCCCCAACTGCTGCTGACTCTCGGCTGACGAAGCCAAGGTCTCCAGAGCCACGGTCATCTCGCGCGAGAGCTCCGAGAGCTGGTCGTGCGTCGCCTCATCCAGTCCCGAAGCCGCCGATGCACTGGCCAGTTCCAACCTGGTGGTTTCCAGTTCGGACTGCACATTCGCGATCTGACGCTGCAGACCGACCATACGTTCCCAGACGTCTTTCGCCGCCGCGGATGCTCCAGCGGGGGCGTCTCCGGGGCGCTTGCCGTCAGAAACCGCATCCAAAGCCTGGCTGATGTCTTGCCAGTACTCGGGGCCCGACTGTCCACTCGCTGCGGAAACTGTCCAAATGGCGGCCAATGCCACGACCGTCATTGCCACGGTGGGTAGATTGTACTCGGCGTTGAGGCTGACCAGCGCCAAAGCAGCGGCAACCGGGGCGCCCAGCGCCAGCAGCGTACGAAGTGAAATTGGGTTCATGATGACTTGGGATCTGACGTGGCTTACGGCACGTTCGTTCACGCAGTTTACTGTTCCCCCTCTGCGGTCGCGACGTGAAAACTATACTAGTCTCGCGCTCATGGCTCGGCACGCGCTTACAGAAGAACAAGCGCGGAAGGGTCGCTCTTAGCGAAGTAGTGTGGTGCTTCCAGCCTCCTCGTCGAGTACCACCGCGGGCCCGGCGACCGGCAGCGTTACGACAAATGCTGCTCCTCCCAACGGCGAATGGTCCAGGCGAAGATCCCCACCATGCTCGACCACGATGCGTTGGGCGATCGCCAAGCCCAAGCCGGTTCCCCCTTCTTTCGTGGAAACATAGGGCTTGAACACCTCTGCCCGCCGCGCGGGATCGATACCCGGGCCGTTGTCGGCGATGGTCAATGCGATGTGCTCCCCAGTGGTTTCCAGCCCGACCTGAACGCGCGCCTCAGCGCCGCCCGTGACCGCGTCCAGCGCGTTCTGCAGGAGGTTCGTCACGACTTGCACGCATTGGTCGCGGTCGGCGTACACCTCCGCGACGCTCACCCCGTTCACCTCCATACTCACCTCATCGCGCTGGTGCAATTGCACGACGGATTGGAGCATGCGCGCGAAGTCGAAGTGAGTCGGTTTGGGTGGTGGCATGCGAGCGAACTCGGTGAACTCGCTCACGATGGTTGCGATGCGACGCACCTCGCCCAGAACGGTGGAAGTCGCCTCGTCGAAGTACTCATCGAATTCGGGTGCCCGCCGGGCCCTCAGACGGCGCAGTGTCTCGATCGCTGCTTGAATGGGTGCCAGCGGGTTTTTGATCTCGTGGGCGACGCGTCGCGCGATCTCACGTTGGGCCGCGATTCGCTCGATGATCGCGAGTCGTTTTCGCAGACGCACTAGGTCGTCGAGGGTTCGGTTGAACGAAAGAGCGAACTCCTTGAGCTCGGCTCCCCCGGCGGCCCGAATTGGGCTCGGGTGTCCCTCGACCACCTGCCGTGCCTGCTTCGAGAGCTCCACGATGGGCTTGGCCAAGCGGCGTGCGAACCAGAAGCCGAGCAACAGCGCGACCGCCAGCACCAGGGCACCCCATTGCAGGATGACGGTGTTCAGTCGCGCCACGGCCTTGTCGACGGTCATGCGTTTGGGGCTGGCGAAGAGCTTGGCTCCTTGCAGTTCGGGCAGCGTCAGCGAGCGGATGAATCGTTCGGGGCGATCGTCTGGCAGATCGTGGGAGAGCCGTAGCCCGTGCAATGCTCCCACTCGTTGCAGGATGGGGTCCAAGTATTTGGCGGCGAACAGTACGACGCCGTGGTTCGAAGCGACCTTGCTGCAGTGGGCCTCGATGCGCCAAGAGCCGTCACGCTGCAGGAGGCGCGAACTTGCAGGCGACTTCGCCAGGTGGGCGAAGCGTTCCTCGGTGGAGCCAATCAAGCCCGCTCGATGTGCGCCGAGGATTTCGCCCCGTGAGGTTGCCAGTATGAGCTCATCGAAGCCGAACGCGCGTTGAGTCGAGGGCACGAGCAAGCTCAAGGCGTACTTGCGTTCCCGATCCAGCCCCCCAGCGCGCAGATCGGTGAGCGTCGAATCGACCATCTGGCCGTGCTTGCACAACGGTTCCAGCTGCGCCGGCAGCTGCGCAACCTCGTCCGCGAGCTGCTGCCTCAGGCGCGCGGTGGCTGAGCTGAAGTCAGCCAGAAACTGTTCTTGAGCCGCGGCTTCCCACGCCCTCTGCACGGTAACCGTCAGTGCGACGGTTACCAGGACGACCAGCACGCTGATGGCGAGCAGGATGCGTTGGGCCAAGGTCACACGGACATCCTAGCCGCTGCTCTGGGGCTGGGGAACTTCGTGGCAGTTCAGCTGCGCAGAGCCGTCTCGAGCGAGCCGGATTCCTCAAACCGCGCAATCATGGCCTCCGCCGGGGTGAGGCCCTTTTCCGTCAAGCGCTGCAGCGGGTCCAGGTAGATGCCTTCGTCGACACCCTCGGCGTTCAGCGCTCCACGACGCCGCAAACCCCCACGAGCGATGTCCAACAGTTGCAAGCACGCTTTCTGGATTGCGCTGCCATCCAGCTCGGCCTTCAACCCGTCTTGGGCGACCTTGCGCTGCAACTCCAGCGCTGTACCCGGCGTGACTCGTCGTGCCAGCTCACTGGCTTGGCTCAATGCTCGAGCATCGTAGGTCAAGCCCACGAGCAGCGCGGGCAGCGCGAGCGCCAGATTTGGGGGCAGGGCATCACAACAGCGGACCTCGAGCGTGCTCTTCAGGCGTACTTCAGGAAACAGCGTTCCCAGGTGCAACTGCCAGTCAGCTTCCGTTGCGCGCAGATCCTGAAAGCCACTTTCGAGAAAGCTACGGAAGGTCTGCCCGGTGTTGGCGAACACCTTGCCGTCGCGCAAGACCAAGAACATACCAGCTTGGAGTGCCCATTCGACGTAGTCGACGTACTTGGGGTCGCGGAGGTCCCAGAGTGCGGTCAGCAGTCCCGAGCGTGTCGGGTCCATGTTCATCCACACGTCCAGCCTCTCGCTCAGTCGGTTGGAACGGCGCCCCTCGATGAACGGACTGTTCAGAGTCAGCGCCTGAATGATCGGAGTGAGTCGCAGCAGCGTGACCAGCTTGGTCATCGCGTCGGCCTCACTTTCGTAGTCGAGGTTGACCTGCACCGTAGAGGTGCGTTGCATCATGTCGAGAGCGCGCGCCCCGCGGGTCGGCAGGTACTCCCTCATGATCGGGTAGCGTCGCTTGGGCACCCACGGCAGCTCCTCTGGTTTGGCAAACGGATGAAAGCCGACGGGAAGGAACCACACGTCGAAATGTTCTTCGATGGCGCGCAGGTCCTGCATGTGCTCGTCGTATTCGCCGGCGACCTCGTGCACCGTGGCAAACGGGGAGCCTGAGAGTTCGAGTTGGGCGCCGGGTTCCAAAGTGAGCGAGGCTGCTCCCCGGCGGAGCGCGATCAGTGGACCATCGCCGACCTCTCGGACCGGACTCCAATCGGACCGCGTTTGCAGCCAGTCGAAGATGCTTTCCAGACCGTTGGGACCCGAATAGGGCAGCGGCCGGTTCTTGGAATCCAGCCCGAAGCGCTCCGCCTCCAAGCCAACGCGCCAGTCGCTCTGGGGCTTCTCTGCAGTACGAAAAACCTTAGTCAGTTGGTCGAGTTCGAGGGTCGCGTGGGGCTCCATCAGAGCGGTCTTCTCGAGGTGAGGATTTTTTGGCTCCACGGCGACTGCCTTCGAAGGGACTGAAGAGCCAGCTCAACACGACTCTGCGCCGGCGACGATTAATGCCGACGCTACGGAATACGCAAGCAAACGCCATTCGGTGACGTCCCGAGCTGCCCGCAAGCCCGGGTGTTGTAGCGCCGCCGGAAAGGCGGCCCGCTGTCCACAGGGCTGTGCTTGGGCTGTGTACAACTTCGCCCTCATGGAAACGGTACCACTCGAGTGATCCAGTGAACCCAGACAGTTCTGCGCTCTACGGATCGACCAAAGGTGAGTGCCAGATTTGTGACAGGCGCTGGGGTCCGGCCTTCTCAGCGTAGCTGTCGTGGTCGCCAATCTCTCTAGGTCCGTTGTCTATTCTGAATCACCTCCCCCGGAGTATCCGCCGAGCGAGCCTCCCGAGGCTGCGCCACAGACCGCCTTCGGCGTGATCTGCAGCTTGGAGGGATCCGTGGTTTCACGTCCTGTGCAGCCGCAGGACTACGTGCTGCAGTGCGTCTTGGGACGTCGTGGCAGTGCCAAGTATTCGATCGGTGGGCAGGTTCACGAGGTGAAGCCCGCCACCGTGTTGTGGTTTGCGCCGCACGTGGTGCTGCCGAGGGTCGAAGCGACGCCTGATTATTCTGCGTGGTGCGGTTTCTTCGGCGCTCAAGTGCTCGGTCGCGCCAGCAGGAACACCGCGACGGAGTTTCTGCTTCAAGGAGCGGAAGGTGGCGCGATTCTCCGTCGGCTGACCAAGGTCAGCGCGAGGCGTCTCGAGACCCAATTCGACCACCTCGACGCTACTGATCTGAACACGGAACAGTTTGCGGTCGGCTTGGAGTACCTGCTGCTTTCCGCCTGGGCCGAACATCAGAAAGCAACTCGCATCAGCGAACTCGCTGACGTTCATCCTGCCGTCGAGAAGGCAGCCTACATTCTTCGGACTCAGCCCGAAACGGGTTCGATGCAGGAGTTGGCCCACGCCTGCGGCGCGAGTGCTTCGTGGCTGAGCCGCCTGTTCCGACAGCAAGTGGGTATCTCGCTCGTGGGCTACCGGAATCAGTCTCGCATCGAGCGGTTCTTCGAATTGTATGGCGAAGGACACCGCAGGAACCTCACTCAGGCGGCGTACGCTGCCGGATTCGGCAGCTACGCTCAGTTCCACCGCGTCTTCAAAGAGGCTCTGGGTTACAGTCCGGGTGAGCTCAAGCGCGGCGTGCACGCTCAATCGGGCGTGACGGTGCAGCGATAGCGGTTTTTCGTGCCGCGGATCCGCGGCAGATAGTAAAAGAGGTGGGCTCAGCGCTCCGGCGACGCTAAACCCGCCAGCGAGCATGCGTCGACGCCCTTTGCTGCTTGCGTTGGTTGCCGCGGCAGGTGTCTCCGCGACGCTGGCTTTTGGCTTGCCGGCGTTGGTGACGCACGCTGCGCGCTCGGCTGCGGCGCAGCGTGGTTTCGACGCGGAGATCGGTTCGGTGTCGATTCGTCCGACGCGGGTATGGCTCCACGACGTGCGCCTACGTCACCGTCAGGTGGAAGGTTTTCGCGCACGCTTGCAGGCGATTGAACTGCGTTTCGCTTGGCGTGGTATTCGAGCCTTGACGGTTCACGGTGGTGAGGTGCGGCTCAAAGGTGATCGGCAGGCTCTGCTCGAGCAATTGCGCGGTCTTAGGTCCGCTCGTGCGGGCACTGCGAACGGGTCCGGGCAGGAGCGTGAGGTGACGGCTCGTGGATTGTACTTGGAGTGGCGTGATTCGAATGATCGAGTGGCCCACGTGTGGGGTCTTTCGCTGCGTCGACAACAGGGCGCTCTTCAGCTAGACGCGGACCTGCTGCGGGCAAACCACCGTGTCGCCGACGTCGAGATGGCTGCCTTGTCGGCGAAAGCGACCCTGCCCGAGCTGGCGTTGTCGGATCTGACGGCCGCGCGCACCGAGATCCGGCTCAGCTTGGGTGAGGGCATCGCGCGTTCGTCGCAACCGGCAACCGATTTAACCTCACCCACACCCAAGGCCCAGGCAGGGGCCTCCGAGTCTCAGCGCCGTACCGCCAACGCCTCGCGCGGCGTACTGCCTGCGGCGTTCAGCTACAGTCCCGGTCGAGGCGAGCGTTTGAGGGCACGCCTGGAAGCGGTCAGTGGGGTGTTGGCTCGGCGCTTGCCAGTGGGCGGACGCCTGCAGCTGGACGGCGTTTTCGTGGTGATGAGTCATGGCCAACAGCGATTGAACCTCGGCCCCGCGCGCTTGACGGGGCTGCGGGAGGCGGAGCAGATGCGCTTCAACTTCTCTCCTGGGGCCGCAAGAGATGGGCAGCAACTGGAGTTCGAGTTGACCCTTCCCGTGGGCGATGGTTCGGTGGCGTTGAGCGTGGGCGGCGGTCCGATCGCGCTGTCCGAGCTCGGGGTTCGAGAAGGGGACTTCGGCTTGACGGGCGTGAGCCGGGCGAAAGTCGAATTGCGGCTGGATGGGGAGTTATCCGGTGGGGGCAAAGTGATGGAGCTCTCGAGTCGCGGAGCGCTATCCAACGTAAGCCTGGCACACCCCAAAGTGGCTCCCGACGAGTTGACCGACATTGCCCTGGCCTGGTCGGGCAAGGGTAGCCTGTCGCTCGACGGATCCAAGGTGCTCGTTTCGGAGGCGGAGTTGCGCTTCGGTGCCGTTCAGGCACTCGGGCACCTGGACCTGGAACGCGACGCGCGACGTTTGGTGGTCGACGCGAACCTGGAAGTGCCCTCTGCTTCCTGTCAGGACATGTTCGACTCTTTGCCCACCGCGATCGTGCCGCTCCTGCAAGGGGCGAGGTTTCGCGGCGATTTCTCGTGGAAGGGTTCGCTCTTGCTGGACACCGACCGCTTGTCGGACACGAAGGTGAAGTGGCGAATGAAGAACCGATGCCGAATCGTCTCGGTACCGAAGGAAGCCGATCCTGAACGTTTCACCGAGCCGTTTTCGCGCACTGTGCCGAGTCCCGAGGGGGTTCCGCTGATGGTGTGGAGCGGACCCGGGAGCGTCGACTGGGTGCCCTTGGAGCAGATATCCCACTATCTCGAAGTCGGAGTACTCACGACCGAGGACGGCGGGTTCTGGGGTCACGCGGGTTTCGATCAGGGAGCGATCGAAGGGTCAATCAAGCAAAACCTCGAAGCCGGCAAGTTCGTTCGCGGTGCCAGTACGATCACCATGCAGTTGGCGAAGAACCTCTACTTGTCTCGCGAAAAGCACCTGTCGCGCAAAGTGCAGGAGGCGCTGCTGACGATGCTGCTGGAACAGGAGCTGACCAAAGGCCAGATCCTCGAACTGTACTTCAACGTGATCGAGTTCGGACCGGACATCTGGGGCATCGGTATGGCCGCCGATCACTATTTCCACTCAGATCCCAAAGACCTGTCGATCGCTCAGTGCTTCTTCCTCGCGGCGCTACTGCCGAACCCCTTGGCTCAGTACTTCGAAGAAGACGGCAGCTTGAAATCCAGTCGTCGAGCGCTCCTTCAGCGTCTGATGCGTATCGCCCACGGGCGCGGACGACTGAGTGCTGCCGAACTCGAAGAGGGACTGGCTCAAGAGGTGCAGTTCGGGGTGCCGCATCTGCGGCCGGACCAAGAGTACACGGAGGAAGGGGAGTTCTCGCCGCCGGACTGGCAAGAGAGTGACAACTTGGACGAGCGTTGACGTTTCGGTGCGTCCATCCGGGCAGGACCGCGTTGACCGATGGAAACGTGGCTCGAGTCCTTCGCCCGGGCCCCTCGACCCAAGGAACGTCATGAACCAAAACCGAACGTTGCGTCCCCACCTGTCATTCCCCACTCAGAAACTGCCGGAAGCCAAACGTTTCTATTCGGCCCTATTCGGTATCGAGCCGAGCAAAGCCAAAGAAGACTACTTGAAGTTCGACTTGCAGGAGCCGCCTTTGAATCTGTCCATCACCCTGACCACGAAGCCCGTGGTGGTGACGGGAGAACACTACGGTATCGAGGTCTCCAGTCCGGAGGAAGTCGACCAATGGCGCCTGCGTTCTGCTGAGCGCGGCCTGAACCCGCCTCCGCTGCAGCAGCCCACGTGCTGCTACGCGGAGCAGACCAAATTCTGGCTGAGCGATCCTGATGGCAGGCCCTGGGAGGTGTTCGCAGTGTCGGCGGATGCGGACGATTTCGGGGAGCGCAGTCGAACGGCTGGCGCTGGAGCGGAGGCGGCGCAAAACGAGCGTTCGTGCTGTGCTAGTGATTGTTGTAGCTGACGCGTGAACGCCACGATGGACTCCATTTCTTCCGAAGCCTGGCAGACGTTGACGCAGCGGGTGAGGTACGGCCTGAGGGGTCGCGCCCCCGCGCCGATCGCGGACGACGTGACCCAGGACGTGATGCTCGCGTTGCTCAACCACCTCGGTGCCATCGACGACGAAGAGCACCTGCGCCGATGGCTGGCCACCACTGCTCGCAATCGGCTCGTCACGGAGTTCCGACGTCAATCGACCCAGCGCAAGCGTGAAGTGGCTACTGCAAACGAGGCGTTGTCGGGGGGAGCTGCGGAGGCCTCGGCAGGAATGTCCGACGAGGAAGTCGAGGCACTCAATTCGTCCGTCGGAGCCTGGCTGTTGGACCAGATCGCGCACCTGCCGGAGCCGTACGCTGAGGCCCTACAGAGCGTGGACGTGCTAGGGCAGAGCCAGGCGGAATACGCCGACGGCCATGGACTTTCGCGCAGTGGGGCCCGCACGCGAGTGCAACGCGGACGCCGCCTGCTGCGTGAACTCCTCGCGAGATCGTGCGACACGGAGCGCGATGCTCGCGGTAACTTCGTGCGTTGTGCACCTCGCGGGGGCTGTTGTTCGGAATGAGTGCGGGCCTACTACTTCTCGCCGCGAGCTCGCAGTTCTCTGAAAAACGCTTGAAGTCGCTCCCTGGATTCTTGAGCGAGCACCAACGGAGTGTGTTCGAAGCGGTGGTTGAGGCGCTCGTCCCCGCCAAGGCGATACAGCGACTCGATGGCTCCCGCCTTGGGATCGTGGGCGCCGTAGACGAGGCGCCCCAGTCGAGCGTTGACCAGAGCGCCCGCGCACATGGCGCACGGCTCCAGAGTGACGTACAACGTGCAGTCGTGTAGGCGCCAATGGCCTCGCTGCTGGGCCGCATCGCGCAGCGCCAGGATCTCGGCGTGAGCCGTCGGGTCCGCGTCGAGCTCGCGTCGATTGTGCTGCCGCGAGAGCACTTCGCCTTCCGCCGTGACGACGAGAGCTCCGATGGGAACATCACCATGGGAGGAAGCACGATCCGCTTCCTCGAGCGCCAAGCGCATCCATTTCGCGTCGGCGTCAGGGGACATTTCGGTCATCAGCACTGGGTATAGCGAAATGTCGCGAGTGGTTGTCCAAGTCTATGTCGTGCCTGTAACGTTGCGACCGAGCGTTCGCTACGGTGCTGGGTCGCCACGGCCCATTTGGGGCCATGCCAAGTCGCCGAAGCGACCGGCGCCATGTAGCTGGAGTGCGCCCGGGCTGGACTTGTAAACGCTTTCTGGCGCTTGGGTTGATCACACCAACTTAGCCCTGTTGCAGAGTTGCCATGGGCTTGGAGCGTGCCAAGTGCGGGGGGCCCATTTACGCCCACCACCACGGGAATGTTTGCGGCGCGCCGCAGCGACAAATGTCTGTCATCTTTTTGCGCGCTACGCCCAAGTTGATGTGCCGAGCTACCACGTGGTCCTTAGCGCTTCCGCAACTTCTGGTGCTGGGCTACCTTTGCCTCATGGCTAAGGAAGAGACGGTGGGAACGTCAACGGCGGCAAGGAACGTTAGCCCGCCACGTCCCGACGAGACTTCGGTGTCGGGGACGACTCGGGCGGTGCGCTCCAGTGGTCTGGGGGGGAAGGGGCCCGAGAGTCCGGGCGAGCAAGGGGTCGATGGCGGTGGCGCCGATGCCACGCTCGAGGATGACGCGGTCAAACTCGCCAACCGTGAGCTCGAAGCCCGCACCGCGGATCATCTTGCGACGGTAATAGCCGTTCTCGTCGAGCAGCGAGACGTGGCGTTGAGGAAGCTGGCGGGGTCCGAAAAAGCTGCGGAAGACGAGCGCAACGAGCTGATTTCCGAGCACGACAAGTTCGTGGCTTTCCTGATGGAAGAGCAGGACGCCAAGCTCGATTTGTTGCAGAAAGAGCTCGACGAAGCCCAACAGGCCCTCACTCGCCAACGGGCCCTCGTGGGTTCTGGCGCGGAAGTCGACGTGCCGGAAGCGTTGCGCGAAGTTCGCGGTTTGCTGGAGACCGCCTACGGTGAACTCGACGAACACAAAGCACTCGTTGCGCGAGTCGAGGAAGAGCGCGACCAAGCGTTGGCGGCGGTGGATGACGTTCGGGTGGAGCTCTACACTCAGGTCGAGGCAGCAAGAGACGAAGCCATCCAGCTACAGAGTCGTCTGGATGATGCCCACCGAGAACTGGAAGAGGAAAGAGACCGGGCTCGCGACACGGCCATCGAGGCGAGCGCGGAGCTGGACGAAGTGCGCCGCGAGTTGGACGAGCGCCGCGAGGAAGTGACGCGCCTCCGTGAGCGCGTTGACGCTATTACTGAAGAAGTGAAACACAGTCGCCCGCCACCTCCTTTGACGTCGGCAGAACTGTCGGCCGCACGGGAGGAGAATCAGAGCCTGCGCAAGGAGCTGATCGAAACCAAACGCGCCTTGAGTCGAGTTCGACGCGAGTATGACGCGCTGCGTTCTCTTCGGACACGCATGGCCAAGAAGGCGGCGCTGAAGCCGGCGCCGGTGATCGTGCCACGTGCTGCGCAGTCGGCGACGAACGCGGCCGCCCAGTCAGCTCTGGGCGCTGAAGCAGGTAGCGAGCGCACCGCACACGTTCCAGAGCAAATGGTCCCAGCTGAGGCGGCCGAGCCGAGTGAGAGCTCGTCGGCAGTCGTCGAGCCCTCATTCTCAGCCGTTCCATCGCCGGTAGAGGATGGCGCTGAAGCCTCGCCTTCTTCGACGGAGGCTTCGACCGAGGTCAGCGACCCCGCCGCTGCAGAAAACCCATCGCCGGTAGGAGCGCTCGCCGGCCAGGAGGAATTCGGTGCGATCGATGCAGTGACGGAGGTTACTGAAATGCCGATGGGTTTTGGGGCAGCTGGCGCTGAAGGGCCAGTGCCGCCGGCGGCAGCCGGGCCTGGCGTCGGTCCCAGCGGCTTCAACGAGCCGTTACCTGTTGCCACGGTCGTCGGACCAGCTGCGAACGAGCCGGCGAACGAGGCGCTGCCGATCGCTAGCGTCGTTCGACCCGCGCCGCTTGGTGCCACGCCGGCGGTCGCCGCTCGGGCGCCCGCCCCGATGTCCCAACCGCAAACTGCGGTTGCTCCACCTCAGGCTGCGCAGTCCCAAGCTCGCGCGGTTCCGATGCCCTTTTCGAACCAAAGTGTGGCGTTCGCCCAGCCTGCGGCGGCTCCGCGACCCGTTGCCGTCGGGGGCTGGCCGCCGCCGGTGGCTCCCGCAATACCTTATCCGCAGGGTCCAGTGGGCCAACCCGTGATGCAGCAGCCCGTCTCAGCCGCGCCGCCCCTGCCGAGTGCACACATGCCGGCAGCAAGTTCGGAGCTGGCACCACAGCCTGCCGCGGTCCCATCCCTGGCCGAGCCATCACCAGCCGTCGAGCCGGGCGTCAAGGACCGGCGCACAGCGGTCGGGCTCCAGCCAGGTCCTCTCGCTTCTCCTGCAGATACGGTGCCCGACGAGAGTGCGGCGGTTTCGCCTCAGTCTGCGCCGAACGTCGAGCTGCCTACCGGCGCGCCGTCAAACGACGACGAGTCCTCCAGCAGTTGAGAGGCGGGTCGACTTCGCGGATGCCCATAGGCTCGCGGTCAGGGCTGGATGGGAAAGCGATGCACGACGTAGTCGCCCTCTCGTAGCCATACCGAGTGCCCCGAGAGCTCGTTGCACAGGGCAGACAGCCCCGGGTTGTGGCCGACAATCAGGACGCAGCGATGCTCGGCTCTTGCCCAATTGCCGATGGCGTGCAGGTACGTCGCCGACTCAGCCAGGTACAGAGACGGCAGGACATGGATCGCCGGACTTGGGTTCAAGACCGAGGCGACGAGCTCTGCCGTGTGCTGGGCTCGCCGTGCGGAGGAGCACAGCACGAGGTCAACCTGTGGCTCGAGGTGCCGCAACTGGTCACCTGCCTCCAGCGCAGCTCGTTGGCCCACATCTGTCAGCGGGCGCGAGAAGTCGTCATCCCCTTCGGCGGCGTGGCCGTGCCGCATGAAGACGACTGTGCGTTGGTTGTCGTGGGGGAGGTTCACTGGGGAAGCGCCACCCGCAGTCTGACAATGTTGGGGCGGTGAGGAAATACGATTCTCGGGCGATTTTCCGTCCTGGGACGAACCTTCGCCGATCACTCGTCAGACGCCTGGTTGGCGGCCGTCGGGAGACTCTGGAGCTGGTCGCAATGGTTTCTGGCTTCGAGGGCCGCAATTGAGGTCGTCTCCCGGTTGTGATGAAGTCCGTAGCGCAGAGCCTCGCTGCCATCACTTTCACTTCGCCTCAGCGCGAAACGCTCAGTCGAATCGAACCATGCCGAAACCCACAGTCGTTCTCATCTGTACCATCGCCCTGCTCGTGCCCTGTTTCGTGGGTTGCAAGTACATCGACAAGCTCACCGGGAAGTCGACGCCGGTCGAAAAGAAGTCGTGTGTAGAGGACCTCGAGGCGGTCAAGGGGCTCGAACTCAACTTCGAGGGTGACCTGCCAACGCGAATTTCGGCGACGCTCGCCGGTACCGTTCACCTGAGGGAATTTACCAAGAAGCTGGACAAAGACGTCGCGGATGCCTGTGCCGCCATCGCTCGTGATCTGGGCGAGAGCGGCATCAAGGCGAACGATGGCCTCGACCCTGGCGAACGCGCCAAAGACGTGTGCGAGCGAACCGCGAAGCTCATCAAGCAGAAGCGCGAGGAGGGCGGTGTCGTCCTGTTGCTCTACACGCATGCTCCGAGGTGCACGGTCGGTTTGGACGACTTCAGGAGCTGCGTCCAGCAGTGTGATTCGGGCTTGTCACCGGAAGCGAGCGGAGTCCAGTGCGATTCGGAGTCTGCCGGAGGCCGATGCGAGGCCAAGTGTGGCGGCGAATGCATCGAGATGTTCACCGAGGAATGCAATGGTGTCTGTCACGGTGCGTGTCGCGGGGGATGTAGCGACGAGTTCTACGGCAAGTGTGGTGGCCGTTGCATCGGCAGCTGCGACGGCCAGAGTATCTCTGGCAAATGCGAGGGCACTTGCGACGGCAAGTGCAGCTCGGACGCTGACGGTAGCTGCCAGGGGCCATGCAAGGGCAAGTGCTCGGGGGCCTGCGTTTCAGAGAAGAAGAAGGCGGTGTGTCCTGGCACGTGCGTGGGAACCTGCAGCGAGGACTTCCGCGCCGAGCGCTGCGCCTTTGCAACTGGACCGGCGGAGATGGTACCTGCGTGCGGTGCGATGTGTGACGCGGCAGGGGTTGGCAAAGCGAACTGCATGGCTGCCTATGCCGACGTCGTCGTGTACAACGAGTCGAAAGAGGGTGCCGCAGAGAAGATCAAGTCGGCTTTGCAACGACGTCTGGAAATCCTGTTGAGCGCTGACGAAGGCCTGAAGGAAAATGCGGACCGCGCCCATCAGGGCATCCTAACGGCGTTCGAAGGCATCGACGAAACGCTCGCCGGCAACTCGAAAGCCAAAAAGGAAGTCGGAGCTTGTTTGAAGGATGCCGCCGCTGTTCGCGACGACGCAGCAAAGGGGCTGGAGCTGCTCCGCGAGGGCGTGACTGCGATCGTCGTTGCCATCAAGACCTGACGACGTGCGGTTGCCTCGTTGCGCCGCGCGTGCGTTCGGTCGTCAGTCGCAACTGAGGTCGACAGCGCCGAACTCGTTTTCGAAGAGCCCGGCAATGCATCTCGAGTTGTGCGAACGCGGGCACACACACGCGCAAGCCTCGTCCATAGTTGCGTAGCACAGCCCATCGGCGAGGAAAGAGCAGTCGCTTGCCTGGTCTGGGGGCGCGCCTGGTTCGCAGTCCAGCAACGCTCCCGACCGAAACAAGCGCTCGCCGCTGCGCTCTTGGCGCGCTGCCGGCGGAGCGGCGGGCGACGCTTGTCGCGCTTCACCGCTCTGGGGGTTCACCCCAGGATCTTCGTACGGTAGCTCACTGCGAGCGCCGCAGCTCAGCAACATCATCCCCGCCCAACCTATTTGCCGTCCGCACATTTCTGACTTCATCATTGTGCTTCCGCCCGCGTCGTCGTGCCACGCACTTTTCACTGGCGTTTTTTTGGTGCGTTCCCGATACCTTCCTCATGGAACGCGCTAACGAGTTGATGCAGATGCTGGTCGACGTCGCCGTCCAGTGGGCGCCCAAATTGCTACTCGCGCTGCTGACGTTGTTCGTCGGCCTTTGGCTCGTTTCTCGTGTGGCTCACCTAGCGATGAAGGCGGTGCGTGCCCGTGGAGTCGATGAAACAGTCGTCGCCTTCATTGGCAGCCTTCTTGCTTGGACGTTGCGAGTACTGCTGCTGCTGAGCGTCGCTTCTACGGTCGGGATTGAGACCACGTCGTTCGTTGCGATCTTCGGTGCGGCCGGCTTGGCCGTGGGCTTGGCCTTGCAAGGAAGCTTGTCGAACTTCGCCGGGGGAGTGCTCATCCTCGTATTCAAACCGTTCAAGGTGGGCGACGTGATCGAGGCTCAAGGGCACGTCGGATCCGTAACCAAGATCGAGATCTTCACGACCACGCTCAACAACGCTCAGAACCGACGCATCATCATTCCGAACGGGCCGTTGTCGAATGGCACCATCGTCAATCTCACGGCTGAGGACACCCTTCGCATCGATCTGGTGATCGGCGTCGCCTATGGCGCCGACATCGGTCAAGCGCGCGAGGTGCTCACCCGCGTCGTCACCGCCGACGAGCGCGTGCTCGCGGACCCCGCACCTACCATCGAGGTTCTGGAGTTGGCAGACAACTCCGTGAACTTCGCCGTTCGACCTCACGTCAAGACTGGCGACTATTGGCCCACATACTTCGCTCTGATGGCAAACATCAAGAAAGCGCTGGACGACGCCAAGATCGAGATCCCGTTCCCGCAGCGCGACGTGCACGTCTACAACCACTGATGGCGTCGCTCGGCGACGACGACGCTGCCGTGACTCTCGACGAGTACCGACGCACGCTCGTGCCCATGCGTCGCCGACAGCAGCGGTGACGGCTCCGGGCGGCTGATGCGGCTGTCGGGTTGGTTTGGTGCCTTGGGTCCTTTGGCGGAGCGTGGCTTCGTGATAGGCACCGAGGTCATGCGTTGGATATCGACCCCCATCATCTTGCTCGCTGCGTTCGCCTGTTGCCACCGGCCCGCGGAGGGCGCCAACGAGGCTTCCAGCGAGGCCTCTGCTTCGGGAGCTGCGGCCCCGGCAGTCGCGGCTCCCGAGCCCGCGCTCACGGTGACAGCGGATGCGGTGCCGATGAGCCACAAGGGTCTTGCCGCTCGGGTTTGTCCGCCAGGGCCCTATCCCGCACTGACGGGACAACTCACGGCGACTGCCATTCCCAATACGGAGCCAACCTCCCTCGATACCAACGATGGGGAGTTCCACCTCTACGAAGGCGCGGTGTGGCTCAACGGTGCACTCTACTTCTCCGACTTCAAGACGACGCCGGGCTTTCCCTCACGCATCATGCGCTACACGCCTGACGCTGGTCTGGTCGTCGCTCGTGACGACTCGGGCACCAATGGCTTGGGGTTGGACGCTTCCGGGACCGAATTGGTTGGAGCGAGCCACAAGGTGAAGGGTGTCGTGAAGTTCAGCCCGGACCTTTCCTCCGCCGAGAGCGTCGTTGCTGCGTATCGGGGCAAGTCGTTCAACTCCCCGAACGACCTGGTGTTTCGTTCGGACGGCAACCTGTACTTCACGGATCCTGACTTCCAGGCGGGTGCGCAGAAGGATCAGGCGACGACGAACGTGTATCGGGTCTCCCCCGCGGGAGAAGTCAGCGTCATCGACGATACGATCAAGAATCCGAACGGCGTTTCTTTGGCGCCGGACGAGAGCGCGTTATTCGTAGCTGGTAACCTGGAGCAAGGGTACGTCAAACGCTACCCGATCGCAGACGATGGTTCCGTTGGTGTGGGTGAGGTCATTCTGCAGCCCGTTTCGGTGCCTGATGGAATGGTCTTCGATTGCGCTGGCAATCTGTACGTCACCGAGCACACGAACAAGCGCATTCGTGTGATTTCAACGGACGGCAAGGAGCTGGCGACCATCAGCGGCTTGGAGAAGAACGTCACCAACGTCGGTTTCGGTGGCTCCGATCGCAAGACCTTGTACATCACCATGACCGGCGGTTTGGCACAGCTCCAACTGCCTGTGCCCGGGCTGCCGTATTGAGGTCACCTCGCTCGTGGTGCCCGGTCGAGGGGGGCGCTCAGCCTGGGCGAAGTACGATTGTGCGAACTGGGTTACCAGATCGGCGGCAACAGGTCGCGGTGAGGCCTTCCGAGAAGGAAGCCCTGTAGTAGGTCGCACCTGAGGTCGATCAAGGTATCCCGCTCGGCGCGAGACTCGATGCCCTCCGCGACGACGAGCAGGCCCATGTCGCGGCAGACCTCGGTGATCGAGCGAATCAGGCGGCGCTTGACGTGATTGGTGTCGACGCCGCGGATGAGCGACATGTCGAGCTTCACGAATTCCGGTTCGAGTTGCACGAAGCTCGTCAAGCCGGAGTAGCCAGCGCCCAAGTCGTCGATCGCAATACGAAAACCTGCTTCGCGGAGTCGTGAAATCAGCCCGCGCGTATCCCCCATTTGGTCGAGAGGTGCGCGCTCCGTGACCTCCAGCACGACGCGGGGAGCAAGCCCGGTGTGGGGTGCCCTGCTGTCGAGCAGGTCTGGATCGGTCAAGTCTCGGGGGTGGAGGTTGAGAAAGAGATGCAGGTTGGGGTCCGCTCCAACCATGGCGCGAGCCGTACGTTCTCGCATGATGCGGCCGAGCTGCCACAACGCGTTGAGTCGTTCAGCGGCGTCGAGCACGGCCGGCGCGGATGGCAGTGCTGGTTCGTTCGTCCTGAGCAGAGCTTCGTAGCCAAACAGGCTGCCGTTGTCGGCTCGCACGATGGGCTGAAAGGTTGGCCACAGCGACTGCATGGCGCTGTTGAAGTTCTCCTCCAAGCCGAACCGGCCGACGCCCTCACCGCTGGCGTTGAGCGTGTCCAGTGTTTCGCGACGAAGTCGTGCCAGGTGGTTCATCTGCACCGCCTTCTGCACGATGCTCTTCAGCTCCTCCGCGCTCACTGGCTTCATCAGGTACTTCAACGCACCGTGCTCGACCGCCGCGGCTGCGCTGTCGATGCTGGGTTCGCCGGTGGCCATCACTACCGGCAGGTCTCGATCTTGCGCTCGGATCGCCTGCAACAGCTCCACACCGCCCAGGCGCGGCATCGCGACGTCGGTGACGATCGCGTCGATGTTGCCCAGCGCGACCAACGACAGAGCCGCCTCACCGTTTTCGCTAGTGATGACGTCGTAGCCCTCAGCCGCGAGAATGCGCTGCATTCCGCGGGCCAGAAGCAAGTCGTCGTCCACGACGAGTACGCGTCCCTTGGACGACCGCGGTATGGGAGTCGATGTCGGGCTCGACGAGTGATTGGCCAGCGTGTCCACCGTGGAGGTATCTACGTCACCCCACACCGGACCTTAAGCAAGCTGCGGTCGTTGTGGACGATTGGAGTCACCTGTTCAGGACCCACGGTCCCGTGCCAACTCGCCGAGCAGGCGGGCCAGCGCGACGGCGTTTGACAGGCGTTGGGCTGCACGACCGCGACAATCAACCCGACGTACCCGAAGTCGTTCAGCTCGGACGACCGCATCCAGCGCCCCGCCATGACGAGAGAGCCCGCGGTAGGCGGCCTTCAAGTAGGCGGTCGGGCCCAGCTCACCCAGGGCTCGGGTCAGAGGGATCAGTGTGGCCTGGTTCCAGGCTGCCAGTACATCTCTGGGCCGAACGAAATGGCGCCAGTCGTGGATGAAGCTGCCCATGTTCACGCCTGCCTCCAGCTCGGCCGCGCTCAGCTCCATGTGCTCCAGGTAGTACGGGTCTAATGGCCGGCTTGGCCGTATGAGTCGCTCGAAGGTGGCTCCGTCGCTCAGACGGTGCGCGGTCCACTGCACGAGTTCCCCGAGCGGAGCCTCGCCGTAACCGACCACGAGCTCGCTGAAGTTCTCCGCGAATGCCGTCGGGAATGAACGCAGAGGTTTCGGACGCCGTCGCGTCATCGGGCGGCGCTGACCGGCGCTGTCGCGCGCCGCGATTTGGCGATCGATCATGACGTCGAAAACGCGCAGCAGTTCGTCCACCCCTGGCGTTTCCGGCTCCAACGCTTGCAGACAATAGACGACGGCTTCGATCGTGGAAACGAAGTCCCGTTGGGGTTCCTTGCGCAGACGATAGCGGCTGGGTTCGGGCGCGCCGAGGTGGTAGCGCGGCAGGTCGGCCAAACCCGGCACGTCACGAAACATGTATCGGGCGTGATGCCAGGTGCCATCCAGCAGCACGAGGTGCTTTGGTCGTTCGTGCGGGGCCAGTTCCTCCAGGGCGCGAGAGGGAGCGGCGGGGTAGAGCAAGCCTGCGTCGGGTGGCAGTTCCAAGTGCTGCCGACCGCTGCTGAAACAGCGGTCGTGGTCGACGACGAGCTCGCAATTGCTCAACGCCAACCGCGCGATTCGTGCCGTGCCGATCGGGTGAAAGCGCTCGCGTGGGTGCTGCAGGATCGTGATCCGGGTCCGGTTGTCGATGCGAGGGATGAGCGCGCAGTAGCAATAGGCTCGCGGACGAAAGCAGTCGTAGCAGGTTTGTCTGCCATACGACGTTTCCGGCTCGGAACGCGGTGGGCTCGTGCTTGCAGGGTCGGCGGTGATCGCCATCGAATCCTTCTATCACCGTTGGTGCGAGTGTGGTCTCGTTCGGGGCGACAACGAGGCGGGCACCGGTGCTACGTTCCGGGGATGGACGAAGAGCGTCTGATCCAGAAGCTGCGAGCCATCGAGGCGCTGTTCGCGGGGGCCACCACCGAGGGCGAACGGCTGGCGGCTCAGGAGGCACGCGACCGTATCGCTCGACGACTCGCCGAGGTGTCGCAGCAGGAGCCGCCGGTCGAGTACCGCTTCAAATTGGCCGACGACTGGTCTCGGCGGGTCTTCGTGGCACTGCTTCGGCGATACGGCATTCAGCCCTATCGCTACCCGCGCCAGAGGCGAACCACGGTCATGGCCAGGCTGCCTCGACGCTTTGCCGAGGAAACGCTGTGGCCCGAGTTCGAGCAGCTTTCAGCGACACTCAGAGCTCACCTCCAAGAGATCACCGACCGAATCGTCGCCGAAGTCATCCACGGCGACGGTTCGGAGCCGGCCGAGGTGGTGGAGTCTTTGCCTCCCAAAACCTCGCGAGGCTAGCGTTGCATTTGACGTGTTGGATGGTGCCGACCCCACCCGAGGTTCAGACTCGTTGGGACGGTCACTCCGCGGCTTTTGCCGCCGTGGCCTCACGCAGCGCCCCGAGTAGCGCGTCGCAGTTCTTCTTGGCATCGCCGAAGAGCATCGAGGTGTTGTCCTTGTAGAACAGAGGATTGTCGACGCCAGCGTAGCCGGTTGCCATGCCGCGCTTCATCACGATCGTGGTCTTGGCCTTCCACACTTCAAGCACTGGCATGCCGTAGATCGGGCTCGACTCGTCTTCCAGCGCGCCCGGGTTAACGATGTCGTTGGCGCCGATCACGAGCACCAGGTCGGTATTCGGGAAGTCGTCGTTGAGCTCCTCCATCTCCAACACGATGTCGTAGGGGACCTTCGCCTCGGCTAGCAGAACGTTCATGTGACCCGGCAGACGACCCGCGACGGGATGGATGCCGAAGCGGACTTGCGTTCCGCGGGTGCGCAGCAGAGTGGTGATCTCGTAGAGCGGGTGTTGGGCTTGGGCGACCGCCATGCCGTAGCCGGGCACGATGATCAGGCTGCTCGCGTCGAGCATCAGCTCCACGGTTTCGTCCAGGTCGATGGATGTCACCTCCCCTTCGACCTTGGCGCCCGTCCCGCCGCCGGCAGTCCCGAAGCCGCCCAAGATGACGCTGAAGAAGGAGCGGTTCATTGCTGCACACATGATGTAGCTCAAGATGGCACCGCTGCTGCCGACCAGGGCACCAGTGATGATCAGCAGGTCGTTGCTGAGCATGAAGCCGGCTGCCGCCGCCGCCCAACCCGAATAGCTGTTGAGCATGGAAACGACGACGGGCATGTCGGCGCCGCCGATGGCCATCACCATGTGCACCCCAATCACGCCGGAAATGACCGTCATGATGATCAGCGGCAGCATGCCTTCCTCCGCTGAGGCGCCGACGAACTGGCTGCCGTAGTAGACGCAGGCGCCGACCATCGCGAGGTTCAAGAGGTGACGTCCTGGAAGAGTCAGGGGCTTACCTCCGATGACACCTTGCAGCTTGCCAAAGGCGATGATGGACCCCGTGAAGGTCAGTGACCCCACGAACACGCCGACGTAGATTTCGAGCTCGTGGATCAGCGCTGCGGCACCCGTATGACCCGTGCCGGTGTCCAGGTAGGTGGCGAAGCCGACGAGTACTGCTGCCAAGCCCACGAAACTGTGCAGGACCGCCACCAGCTGGGGCATGCTCGTCATTGCGACGCGGGCGGCCAGGATGGCACCGATCACGCCACCGACGGCCAGGCCCCCTGCCAGCAGTTCGTAGGAGGAGACAGCGTCGCTCATCGTCGTCGCGACGACCGCGATGAGCATGCCGATGATGCCGAATTGGTTGCCGCGGCGAGCGCTTTCCTGAGTGCTCAGACCGCCGAGGCTGAGGATGAAGAGGACGCCAGCGGCGAGGTATGCAACGGTAACTAGGTTATCTGACATGGGGCTGCCTCACTTCTGGAACATGCGCAGCATGCGTTGAGTTACCAGGAACCCGCCGCTGATGTTGATCGTCGCAACCAAGACGGCGATCGCCGCGAGGATTGTGACTGGTGCATCGGGTGCGCCAGATATCTGAACCATGCCGCCCACGAGAATGATGCCGCTGATGGCGTTGGTCACGCTCATCAGCGGCGTGTGTAGCGCGGGCGTGACGTTCCACACCACCTGCCAACCGACGAAACAGGCGAGGACGAACACCGTGAAGTGGTTCAAGAATTCACCTGGTGCGGCGAGTCCGATGAGCGCGAAGACGAGCCCGAGGCCCGTCAAGACCCACCAGGTCATGTCCCGCTTGGGAGCTGCCTCCTTCTTCACGGGAACTGACGCAGGTGCTTTGGGCGCAGCTTTAGCTCCTGGACTCGGCTCCGCCTTAGGGGGCGGCCACATCATTTTGCCCTTGTCGAGGACGAGGGCGCCCCGTACGACTTCGTCCTCGAGATCGACGCGCCAATTCTCTGCGCCGCCCATGTCTGACAGCAGGTGCACTAGGTTGGTGCCGTAAAGCTGGCTTGCGGTTGGTGCCAAGCGACTCGGCAGGTCCACGTAGCCCACGATGGTGACTCCGTCGTGAACGACGACCTCTTGCGGCCGTGTATACACGCAGTTGCCGCCGGCCTCTGCCGCTAGGTCCACGATCACCGAGCCTGGCTTGAGGTTCGCTACGACGTCTTCGGGTAGGAGTTTGGGCGCGGGCTTTCCGGGGATCATCGCCGTGGTGATGATGATGTCGACCTCTTTTGCCTGCTCCCGGAACAAGGTCATCTCGGCGTCGATGAACTCCTTGCTCATCACCTTCGCGTATCCGCCTTCGCCAGTTCCGTCTTCTTCGAAGTGCAGCTCCAAGAATTCGGCGCCCATGCTGGCAACCTGCTCCTTGACGGCCGGACGTGTGTCGAAAGCGCGCACGATGGCGCCGAGGCCGCGTGCCGCACCGATCGCGGCGAGGCCCGCGACACCAGCGCCGATGACGAGCACCTTGGCGGGGGGGACCTTGCCGGCTGCCGTTATCTGGCCCGTGAAAAAGCGACCAAAGAACGACGCTGCTTCGATCACCGCCCGGTAGCCCGCAATGTTTGCCATCGACGACAGCGCGTCCATCTTCTGCGCGCGGGTGATTCGGGGGATCTGGTCCATCGCCAAGGCGGTGACCTTGCGTTCGGCGAGCTGGTCGACGACTTCCTTGTGCGTCGCGGGCCAGAGGAAACTGATGAAGGTCTGTCCTTCACGCAGGAGCCCACACTCGTGACGCTCGCGCCGCTCGTCCAGCTCCGGGGGCCGCACTTTGAGCACGATGTCCGCCTCTCGCCAGATCTCGGCACAGTCAGTGACCACGGTGGCTCCGGCGGCCTCGTATTGGCTGTCCGTCAAGGACGCGCCAAGGCCGGCGCCCGCCTCGATCAGTACCTCGAATCCGAGCTTTTTTAGGCGTTTGACCGTGTCGGGGGTGGCGGCGACTCGGCGCTCGCCAGGATGGATCTCTTTCGGTACCGCGACTTTCATTGCAGCCCGTCCATACCTCAAAAAGCCGCCTCGGAGGTCGCCCTTTCCCAAGCCCGCAAATTTCTGCGCGCGCGCGTGCGTCTAGCGCTCAGGGGGTTGCCCGCGTTGGTCCTGCCCGGGTGGGTCTCGGCACTCGCCCTCTCGCGGCCGCCCCGTCCAACGCGCTGGTTGGCTTCCGATTTCGCGCGGCCGCTCGGACGGTACCGACAACCCCGACGCTTTTGCGAGGAGGCGTTCGCGCCAGTACTCGACGGTGCCAAACAGGTGAACAGGGAGGCCAAGGTCTGCTTCGCGCCGAGCACTTTCGAAGCCTGGGACAGAAGATCACTGCCCCTGCTGAGGTGAAGCCAGCACACGCAGACCGGGGTCTCGGCCGGGTGTGGGAGCGCCCTGAGGAGTCTGTTTCGGAGGCATTTCGAGGCGCTGGCTGGTTCTGACTGAAACAGTCGCGCTACATGCGTCTGCAGACGATGCCCCGAGCGCAAATTCCCCCGGTTTGGTTCCGCCCAACCGTCACACTAGGTGAATGTCGGAACGAGTTGGAGTCTCACGCTTCAGTAACTCAACGGCAGGGGGATCGAGCGCTCCTCTGCCACAGATCATCTTGCCCTACGGGGCCGAGGTGCTCGACCGTCAGTTCGGCGAGTATCTGTTCTGTGCATGGCACAACATCAGCGTCGTCGTTTGGAAGCGGCGGGCGACTGCGGAGGCGCTCGAGCGACTGGGGCGCGCCGTGGCTTCCATCCGCGAGCGCCACCCCAGCGGGCGTTCCAGCATCCACGTCGTCATGGACGGAGCGGAGCCGCCGACCACTGAGGCCGAGAGTGCTTTCGTCGAGTTGATGATGCGCAACCCCCTGGCCTGTGTCGGTGTGGTGTTCATGGGCTCAGGCTTCATGGCGAGTCGCTTGCGCAGCACCAGCACCAACATGCGCCTCAAGGCCCGCAGATCCTTCGAGCTGCGACATCACGCCCGCATCGACGAACTCGGAACGTGGCTGCCAGAAGAGCATCGTCGCCTGACTGGCGTGAAAGTCCACCCCGATCAATTGTGCAGCGTTGTCGCCGCTTCTGTCGATGCGGTCGGCTGACGGCGGGTCGCCGTGCCGCGGCGAACTCGACTTCCGCCGTATGCGGCGTTTCACATCTCCACGTGCGTTGCGCCGTCCGGGAGCGGTGGGAGTTCGTCGTAGGGCACCCCCGGCGCGACCCAAAAGACTTCGGGTACGGGGTAGTACTTGCTCCGGTAGCGGTGACGAGTGACGGAGCCATCCGGTCGATGGAGCACTACCCGGCTGAGGGTTTCGTACCCGTAGCTGCCTTTCTGGGCTCGCTCGATGGCCCCCGGCGATAGGTCTTCCTTGCGAACGATGCGGCGGTAGTAGTCGTGGCGCTCGAGTACCGTGTAGTGATGTTCGACGCGACCGGGAGCATCCGCCCCCAGCAGCTCGACGCGAATGACGTAACGCGACGGTAGGTAGGCGTGAACCATCAGCGCGTGTTCGTACGGATTGCCCAAGCGCAGATCCACCTTGCCATCGAGAACTGTCGCGTCCAACCCCAACGGCGCGTAGCCGCTGGGCCGGCTGTGGCTTCGGCGTTGTCGTATCGCCAAGTTACCGAACACCGCGGCGGCGTGTAGGGTGGTTGCTACCTGACACACGCCGCCGCCGACTCCTCGTTCCATCTCATCGCGGACGATCACTGGTGCATCGACGAAACCGCGGGCGTGGGTTCGCCTGCCGACGGTGGCGTTGAAGCTCAAGGTTTCTCCCGGTGCGATGATGGTCCCGTCCAAGAGTTCTGCGGCGCGCTTGATGTTGATGGCGCGCGCTCCCGCTTTGCGGCGAAAGCTCGTCTCGTAGCTCGACAACACGCGCGAGACGTCGACGGGAGGTAGGTCCTCACGTCGAACGCGGGCGGGCACCTGTTGGAAGCTCAATGGCACACGCAGTGGCGCCTCGAGCGAAGCGGACCTGATTGTCTCCAGGCTGGCGTCGACATCCAAACGGCGGCCCGCGCGATCGTGAATGACCTGGTGCGCCGCTACGTCGAGTCTCGCATCCACGGCATCTCGCGCCAGGGCGGGGGCGAGCGCCTCGAGTCGCGTGCGAGCGAGAGTCGCATCGAAAGCCGTCGGCACGGGCACCTCCAGCAGCTCTCTCGCTGGCCCGAGTAGGCGGCGCAGTTGGCGTCCGGCGTCATCTGCCGGGGTTGCCTCGACGATGTGCCGCTTGGCTGCCGTCAGATCCAGCGACAAGCCCAGCTCGCCGAAGGAGACAGGGACCTCCTCATCTCCCGCGGAGAGGAACACTTCTCGTGCCGCGAATTGTGCCGCCCGCTGCGACAACCAAGTGTCGAGCGCGGCCTCTGCCCACGGTGCTTCGCGCCCCATCAGCGACACCTCGCGCCATTGCCTGGCCACGTGATGGTGCTTCCAGATAAACGCTAGCCCCGCAGCGCCCGACAGGATTGCAAAGGCCAGCCCGACCCAGCGCGAAGTCGAGCGAGACATAACGCAATTGTAGCCTGGATCCTTCACTCGCGACGCTGATGACAACGCCAGCGATGGGCGGTCGATTCCAACGACAAGCGCACACATCGCCGCTGCGCTCGCGAGGTGGGGCGTGTTACTCGCTCAGGGTCATCTGGGGCAGGGTGCGGCTGGGGCCGAAAACGTAGGTCGGTCCTGGGTTACTGTAGAACAGCCGGTGTTGACGCTGAATGTCCTCGGGGTCATCCTCGTTGCGGTCGAAGTCGTTGACCGCGATGGAAAAGCCGAAGACGGCGCCGGGTTCCAGCAGTGATGTCGGGGCAGAGTCGCTGATGTAGCCATCGCTCAGCTTGCTCTCCATGATGCGGCAGATGCCGTAGGTTTCCACCGCCACGCTGACGCGTTCGTCCAACATGGGAGTACGCTCGTCCCAGGCGTTCCCGTCGATGCCCATGAAGAGGTGGTGATCTTGAGCATCCCCGTAGCTTTCCAGGTTGATGCCGTCGAAGACGAATTCCACGTGATCGTAGATGCGCGGATCGGGATCCTGGCTGCCACTCGGGATCAGTCCTTCGATCCACTCGTCGTCGAGCAACGCCACCCTTATCCACAGGCCCGATGCTTCCCACCCCATGCTGACGCCAGCGCGCAGATCACTGTCATCTTCTGGGACCGCGTTCTCGTACAGAGCCACCTGAGGGGGGACGCCGTAGTGGTCCTGGCCGCAATCGTCGACCGAGCACGTCGCGAGCAGGCGGTAGCTGTCGACGCCCAACCAGTCGTCTTCCGTTGGATTGGTCAGCGGGAGCACCACCAGCGGCTCTAGCGGCGAGATCCCAGAGCCGAATTTCGTCTCGCAGCCATTGTCGCTTTCTGGTTCAGTCACGAGGCCCTCTGCCAGGGAGCCATCGCAATCGACCCAATCTGAGTCGCACGCGACGAACATGCACAGTCCGTCCACACACTCCGTGGTCGCGTTGGGCACCACGCAGGTTTCTTCGCACGGCGGAGGGGAGGGGGGAGTGCAGGCTCCCGCGGGCACGCAGCCACTGTCGCACTCCTCTTCGTTTGCCTCACATCCGGTGTCCGGGTCCGTGACGCTCGGTTCATCCGTGGGCATGGCATCGGGGACCTCATCGTCGGTGTTCGCAGGGTCCGTGGGGGTCGGCACCTCCGTCTCCGTGACGTCCGGACCGGGCCCTTCCGTGGGGGTGCCCGTCTCCGTTTCCACGTCGCTCTCGTCCGTCGAGTTCGTCTCGACGGTTATCGCTGGGAGAAGGCCGCCGTCCTGCTCAACCAAAGGGGGGGCCAAGTCCAGAATGCAGCCCCCACACAGCAGACCCGCGAGCGCGGCACCGAGAACTGGGAGATCACGTGCGCTCGCAGCCGTCTTTCCTGACGGGCTGGGATAGGGGCCTAACGAGGACTTTCGCATGGGCAGTTTGCCAGCAGATCGCGCCTGCATGGACGGTTTTGCGATACAGGGACGGTAGGGTGCTCTTCACTGAAGGTAGCTGACTTTCGGTGGAGTGGCGGCGGAACTTCCTGTTGGTCAGCTGGTCGGCGCTTCACCATCGGGGACCGACGCCAGTATCGGGGTGCCACGCAATGCGCTATCGGCGCTGCGCTGTGCCGAACCCCAATCCAGAACAAATCCGCAACATCGCAATCATCGCCCACGTCGACCACGGCAAGACGACCCTGGTGGACGCCATGTTGCGGCAAACGGGAGTCTTCCGCGCCAACGAGGCGGTGGACGACCGCGTGATGGATTCCAACGATCTCGAGCGCGAGCGAGGCATCACCATCCTTGCCAAGAACGCCAGTGTTAACTTCGACGGCGTCAAGATCAACATCATCGACACGCCCGGCCACGCCGACTTCGGCGGTGAGGTGGAGCGCACCTTGATGATGGCGGACGGAGCGCTCTTGCTCGTCGACGCCGCGGAAGGTCCACTGCCTCAGACCCGCTTCGTGCTGGGCAAAGCGCTCAGCTTGGGCATGCCTGTCATCGTCTGTATCAACAAGATCGACAGACAAGACGCGCGCGCCGACGAAGTGCTCAACGAGACCTTCGACCTCTTCTGCGACCTCGACGCGAGTGACGAACAAAGCAGTTTCGAGACGCTCTACGCGGTCGGCAAGAGGGGAGTGGCGTCGCGCGACCTCGAGGTCGAAGGCAAGGACCTCCGTCCGCTGTTCGAGACCATCGTGGCAACGGTGCCGGCGCCTGGTGGCGACCCCGACGCGCCATTGCAGCTCCTCGTCCACAACACCGAACACGACGAGTACCTGGGCCGACTCGCCATCGCGCGCATTCGTCAGGGAGCGATCCGAGCGGGACAGCAGGTCATGTTGCTCAAAGAGGGCAAGCAAGTTCAGGCCAAGGTCGGTACGCTGCTGTCTTTCGAGGGCATGCATCGGCGCAAGGTCGATGTTGCCTACGCCGGTGACATCGTTGCAATTTCTGGCGTTGCAGAGGTCGCTATCGGCGACACTCTGGCCAACATTGAAAACCCCGTAGCGCTGCCCCGCATCCAAATCGAAGAGCCCACGATCAAGATGCGCTTCATGGTCAGCACTTCACCCTTCGCCGGCAAGGTGGGCAAGTACGTCACGTCTCGTCACCTTCGGGACCGCCTCTTGCGCGAGTCCGAGCGCAACATCGCCATGCGTGTCGAAGAGACGGAAGAGCCCGACGTCTTCATCGTCTTCGGGCGAGGAGAGCTGATGCTCGCCATCCTGGCCGAGACGATGCGCCGGGAGAGCTACGAGTTTTGTGTGGGCATGCCCGAGGTCGTGATCCGTGAGATCGACGGAGTGGCACACGAGCCCGTCGAGCTGGTCGTCGCAGACGTCCCCGAAGACTGTGTGGGCGCGGTGACGACTCACTTGGGTGAGCGCGGCGGGCAGATGACCAAGATGAACGCCTTGGGCGCGGGCCGCGTGCGCATCGAGTTTCGCATCGCGTCACGTGGTTTGATCGGCTTCCGCTCGATGTTTCTGACGGAGACTCGCGGCGAAGGGCTGCTCAACACACTGTTCGATTCTTGGCAGCCTGCCAAACCGCAGACTCTACGTCGGCGCAACGGATCGATGGTGGCGGACCGAGCCGGCAAGACCACGCCGTACGCGCTCTTTCATCTGCAGCCGCGCGGCACGTTGTTCATCACGAGCGGCGTGGATGTGTACGAGGGCATGGTGGTCGGTGAGCACAGTCGTGAGAACGACCTCGATGTGAACGTGACCAAGGAAAAGAAGCTCACCAACATCCGCGCAGCAGGCAAGGACGAGAACACCATCCTGAGTACGCCCCGCAAGCTGACGATCGAGGGCGCGATGGAGTACATCGACGCTGACGAGGTCGTGGAGATCACACCGGACGCGATCCGTGTCAGGAAGGTGATCTTGCAGTGCAATCGGCGACCCAAGCGCAGCCTCGCCACTGCGTAGCGGCGCTCACGCGGCGCCTTCGCGGCTCACATCGACGAGTTTCGCTCTCGTAGCTCGAATGTAGTCGCCGGGGGAGAGCCAGAGTTGGAGACCGCGCTGACCGGCGGACACCGAGATGGTGTCGTACAGCTGCGCGAGCTCGTCGACGTACACTGGGTACGTCTTCTTGCTGCCCAGGGCGGTCACACCACCGCGCACGTAGCCCGTCAGGTCCGGCAGCTCTCTGACCGCCACCGGTGCGACCGACTTCTTGTCGGCGGCGCGTGCCAGGGCTTTCATGTCCAGTTCCCGGTCTCCGGGGAGCACCGCCAGCACGATGTCCCCGTCGTTGGCGCGCAGGCATAGCGTCTTGAACACCTGCTCGACCGGCAAGCCCACCTTCGCGGCGACGGAACTCGCGGAAAGGTCCGTCTCGTCCACGTCGTAGGTCACGAGGCGGTAGCTGATTTTCAAGGCGTCGAGGACGCGACACGCGTTGGTTTTTTTGGACTCCTTCTTGGCCACGCAAAACCCCCGTTCGGGTGGGGCTTGGGGTCTAGCACGGCGCAGGACGCCGCGAGGAGGGTCTTCCGTGGGTGTGCCGCCCGCTCAGCTGACGATGTCGAGGTGACGTCGAGTTGCCCTTTGGGCATCGGCGGGGCGAGGCAGGTCGAGCCAGTGGTCGAAGTTCTCTGGCAGTGGGCCTGGAAGCGCGGGCTGCACGGTGCGTTCGAATAGCTGGAACTCGTGGCGGGCTTCGAGCGTCAGGGGAAGCCCCTTGACCGGACCTCCGTCGACGTACCAGCGACGAATGGTCTCTGCATTGCGCGCCACGACGTAGTGATACGGGTCTTGTCGCAACGCGCGCTTGAGGTGGGCTTCGAGTGCTTTGAGGTCGTGGCGCGCGGCTGCGATGCAAGCGCGGTAGTTGTGGATCAACCCTGGGCAGGGGTGGTGGAGGCTCTCCGCTGCGTCGAGATGCTTCTGCGCCTGTTCGTACTCCCCCGCGCGGTAGTGAGCTCCCGCGAGGTCGAGGTGGGCAGCGTGGTGTTCGCCTACCGCATCTAGTATCTTCCTGCAGTCCTCGACACTCTCCACGTACATGCGTTGCAGCCCGGAGTTGTCGTTGAACCACGCCGCCATCAGCTGCGCGTCGGCTTCGGAAGCGTCGAAAGGGACCTTGAGTTCCTGGAAATTGTCGGTGAAGTAGACTTCACGGTCGAGCCAACCTGCCTTCTCCGCATCGTGGAAGTCCACCGTTCCGGGGTACACGGACAAGCACGAAAACAGGTATTGGTGCGGCTGCGTGCGTTCGAGGAAATCGAGGGTTTCGTAGAACGTGTCTCGCGTTTCGCCTCGGTTGCCCAACATCATGTAGAAGCGCACCTGGATGCCGTAGCGTTTCGCCATCTGAGCGGCGTTGGATATCTTTTCTGCCGTGATCTTCTTGTTGATGGCCTGCAGGATCTTGGGGGAGCCTGATTCGACGCCGAGGCTGAGCCGCTGACAACCCGCCAAGCGCATTTCGCGAAGTAGCTCCTCGGTCAGCACATCCACGCGCGTATCGCAACTCCACAGGAAATTCAGCCCCCGCTCTCTAATGCCCTTGCAGATGTCCATCGCGCGACGCTTGTTCGCGGTGAACGTATCGTCCTTGATCTGGAGCATCTTGACGGGCAGTCGCTCCAGAGCGTGCTCGAGTGCATCGAGCACGTAGGGAATGGACTGCCCTCGAAATCCTCTGCCCCAGGTCGTCTCTGCGCCGCAGAACGTGCACTGCCAGGGACAACCTCGGGATGTCATCACGATGTGGGTGTCGAAGTAGTCATGCGGAGACGCCAGCGTATCCAAATTGGCGATCGCAGCGCGCGGGGGCCCACTCTGAACTCCGTCTGCGCCGCGGTACAGTGTTCCCGCGATACCGTCCGTCGGCTTTCCCGTCTCCAGCCGCTCGAGTAACTCGAGGAATTGCTCCTCGCTCTCGCCCACGCACACCGTATCGATCGCTTGGTAGTGTTCGAGCACCTCTCGCGCGAGGGGGGTGGCGTGAGGACCGCCGACGACGACGTGGGCACTTGGGTGGCACTCCTTGATCAGTCGCGTGACGAGGTCAACCCCGCGGCGGTTCGCCGTCCAACAAGAGAGACCGAAGACGTCGGCGTCTAGACGGCGGATGGTATCGCATGTTTGCTTCCAGGTGAACGATGAGAGGTTGAGCACCTTGGCTTCGTGCCCCGCTCGCAGCGCTTGCGCGCCGAGAGAAAACAGGCCGTACGGCGTCTGATGAAAGTCCGGGTCGAGGTCCTGTTGGCGGAAGTTCTCTGGCGGACCATCAGCGGGGTCGGGTGATTGACCCGGCTCGGGGATTTTCCAAGGTGGTGGATAAAGTAGCGCGACGCGCATCTCGCAGAGTCTAAGGCCAGCGTGGTCCCAGCGCTACTTTGCGTGGTTGTACGACGGAGTTTCGCCCAGTGCTGGCGTGCGTGGGCTCGTCGGTGACAGTTGACGAGGCTCGCTCAGTGCCTCCTCGACGAGAAAAAGGCCCGGGTGTCCGATTTCCGTGATCAGTGGTTGCCGTTCACGAATGTAGCGAGGGCACGGCATCGCTGCGCCCGAGATATGGGGCCTGGTGCCGAGTGAAAACTTTTCACACAGGCACAAGCACCCACGGGCGCTTGCGTCAACCTCGAGGCAGTTCGCGACAGCTTTCTCGGTCATCGAGGATGCGGCGAGTGCGAGGGAAACGTGGCGAAAGAGAGTTCTCATGTGTAATTCTAGTGCACGTAGTCCGCGGCACCTCTGGGGGGCAGGCGTCGTTGGGGCGGTCTCGGTCCTGCAGCTGGCGTGCAGCGCTAGCGAAGCTCCTCCGGCGCCAGAGTCGGGTTCGCTCACCTCGGGGGACGGTTCGGGGGTTGGGGTCTCGAGTGGCTCCGGAAGTGGTGCCTCGGGCGCGGGTGGCCTCACCGAGGGCGCGTCGGACGGGGATGAAGCCCCCGCTGGTGCGACGTCGGGCGGTGGCGGCACTGTGGTCACTGAAGACGGCGAGGTGCTCGTCGTCGTCGATGAAGCGTCGGATGAGCAAGTCGACCCCAACTGCGTCCCCACCACGTGCAACCCTCCAGGGGGACAGTACTGTGGCGAACTCGGGGACGGTTGTGGCGGCGAATTGACGTGTTCTGCGACTTGCGACAACGATTGGATCTGCTCCGACACCGGACTGTGCGTGGGTGGAGCGAGCTGCGCTCCGTTCGAGACTTGTGCGCTGGATGGGGCAGTTTTTTGCGGATTGCTCGGCAACGAGTGCGGGGGTGAGCTCGATTGCGGTCAATGCTCCGAAGGGCTGGTCTGTGACGACCGCGTTTGCAAAGACCCAGCTTGTGTCCCCCTGAGCTGCGAAACGCAGAACGGAACCTATTGCGGGAGCATCGGTGATGGCTGCGGAGGAACGCTCGACTGTGGGGATTGCACGGGCGGGGCCGTTTGCGGAGGGGGCGGCATCGAGAATCTATGCGCCGGAGGAGATGACTGCACTCCGGTCACCTGTACGCCAGAAAATGGCGAATACTGCGGTCTGATCGGCGATGGCTGCGGTGGGCAGTTGGATTGTGGTGAATGCTCCGACGGCGCAACGTGCGGTGGCGACGGCATCGACAACGTGTGCCCAGGGTCGATGGGTGATGGTGGTTGCGTCAATCTGCAGTGCCAGGTCGACGAGTGCGGCACTACGACGCTTACCGGCACGGTTCTGGACCCAGCGGGCGCGCTGCCGATCTACTCGGCGTTGGTATACATTCCGAACGCCGAGCTCGACCCGGTGCCAGAAGGCGCGAGCTGTAACCGATGTGATGCGGATGCCTCGGGCTTTCCGATCACCAATGCGCTCACCGACGTCAACGGCAACTTCACGCTCGAGAACGTGCCTTCGGGTAGCAACATCCCGCTCGTCGTCCAGGTTGGAAAGTGGCGGCGAGAAGTGACGGTGCCCACCGTCACCGGCTGCCAACGGAACCAGGCGGAGCCGATTCGACTGCCGCGGAACCAGAGTGAGGGACACATCCCGCAGATCGCGATGAGCACGGGCAAGTCGGAGGCTTTGGAGTGCCTACTGCTACGTATCGGTATCGACGAAGCCGAATTCACGACGGATGCCGGCAATGGGCGAGTCCACATGTACGCTGGGGGCGAACCAGGTGGCGACGGTGCTGGCACGGCCAGCTTCGCGGGTGGCGGCAACTTCCCCATAGCCGCCGATGCGCTGTGGGGCGATACCAACAAGCTCTCGGAGTACGACATCGTCTTGGCCTCTTGCGAGAGCTCGAATTACCGCCCCTACAAGGACCCATTCCACCAACCCGTTGCGGACTACACGGACCAAGGCGGCAAGATATTCCTCAGTCACCGCCACGATGACTTCTTGCGCTTCGGGGAAGACACGGGGTGGGACAGCACGGGGACGTACATCGGCAACGGCGATAACATCGCCGACGGGACGATTGGACGAGTCAATCAGAGCTTTCCCAAGGGGGAGGCACTGGCGGAGTGGCTATTCAACACCGGAGCGACTCAGGTACGCGGTGAGCTGCCGATCTTCGAAGGGCAACATTCCGTCACCTCGGTCAACCCACCGGCGCTCAGCTGGATCAACGTATCCAACGCTTCGAGTGATGGTGACTCCGTCCAGTACATGACTTTCAACACTCCACTCGGTGTGCCGGCGGAAGACCAGTGTGGGCGAGTGGTGTTCACTGATTTGCACCTGAAGGAGTCGGTCGAATACAACGGCATGACGACCGGAGGTGACGACTCGGATCCTGGCAAGCCGTTCCCCGAGGGCTGTCGGTTGGATCGAGGGTGGTCGCCCCAAGCCCAGGCGCTGCACTTCTTGTTCTTCGACTTGTCTTCCTGCGTGCAGGATGACGAACAGCCCCCGACGGCGCCAGTCCCGCCCCCTATCGTGCCTGGTGGCGCGTTGCCACCAGCAGCAGTGCCCCCACCACCTCCGCCGCCGCCTCCACCGCCGCCCCCGCCGCCGCCTCCACCGCCGCGGATCGTGCGCTGATTGGCGCGGCGGAGCGATGCCCGCAGCGTTGGTGCCGCAAAGGCAGAAGACCCAGCGACGGTTCGCGCCGCTGGGTCTTGTGGCCATCGCTCACTCCGTCCGAACGCAGACCTCGCCGGGACCGTCGGCGATGGTTTGGCAGCTGGTGCCTGTCGGGCAGACGTCGGCAGTGTCGACGCAGGGGATTTCGCAAGAGCAAAACTCGGGGCCGCTCGGTCCGGCGATGCCGAAGTAGGTGAGCGCCGTTAGTCCATCTGGGCAAGCGTTGTCGACACACGCCGTGCCAAGGAGCGCGAGATCGAGCTCTCCGTCCGGGGTCATGTCTTGCATGCCGGGGACGATGCCAGGACAGCCGATTTGCAGTGGGAAGCTCTCCATCAACACGCACTCGTCGGCATTGGGGCAGGAGAGTTCACAGGCTTCGTCCGCCGGGATGCAGATAGCAGAGTCGCAGCCGTCAATCGCGATGCAGTCGGCATTCGTCGGGCAAGTGCTGCTCTCCAGCGAGCAAGCGTCATACTCGCCACAGGCGACGCCCGCTGGCTCGGTGCCCGGCGTGTTTTCGCACACACAGGTTTCTTGGTTCATGGTTTGGCCGTCAGGGCACGTTTCGGGCGAACATGCAGGATCGGTCGTGTCACCACAAGCAATCTGGACTGGATAGCTCTCTTGCTGCGTACAGCTCGCGCCCTCGGGGCAGCGCACCTCGCAAGCGACGTCTGGGGGAACGCACACGCCGTACGCCAGGTCGTCTCCACATTCCGGCAAGGTGACGCAGATCGAGCCGTCTGGGCACGCGATGTCGATGTCTGCGGCACACTCCTGATAGTCGCCGCAGGCGAACTCATCGCTCGAGGGAGCACCAGCGTCGACGTCGGGATTGCCCCCTGGGGCAGGCGTCGCAGGGATGCGTTCGCCGGAACAGCCGAGCTGTGCCGGGTAGCTCTCCAGAATCACGCACTCGTCGTTCGGACAGCTGAGCTCGCAAGCCAGGTCCGTATCGATGCAAATTGCGTGGCCCGTCTCGTCGCTACCGCACTCTGGAATGATCAGACATTCGAGTCCTGCCTCGCAGCCATCCCCCGCTGGGTCGCACACCGGATGCTCGGCACACTGGATGCCGTCCGTGGGCGTCGGATCCTGCCCAGGCTCTCCTGGTTGGGCAGGCACCTGGCCGTCGCAGGCCAATTGCAGCGGGTAGCTCTCGAGGATCTCGCACTCGCTCTGCTCGGGGCAGGACTGTTCGCAGGCTTCGTCGTCCGCGACGCAGATCGCGCCGCCGCACTCCGGGAAGCTGTAGCACGACGTTCCGTCGGCACACTGCGTGTCGAGATCACAAGGCTCGTGATCCGCGCACATCACCCCAGGAGGGTCCCCGGCAGCGGGATCGGTCACATCGCCGTCGGTGCCCGTGTCCGTTGCGTCGCCATCCGTCCCCGTTCCGTCAGTGTCCGTGCCGTCGTCTGCCGGGTTGGCGTCGACCTTGCCTTCGCAGAAAAGCTGTTCTGGGTAACTTTCGGCGAGGGCGCAGTCGTCGGGATTGGGACACGACAGCTCGCAAGCTTCATCGGCGGGGATGCACAGCGCCCCGCCGCACTCGGAAAACGCGATGCAGTTGTTGCCGTCGCCGCATGGGGTTTCCAAGTCGCAGGAATCGTAGTCACCGCAGTTGACGCCGGGAGGCGTCTCGCCGTCGTCGCTGCTGGGGATGCACGCGCCACTGTTGCTACAGGTGCTACCGGTGCTGCAGTCGTCGTCCTCGTTGCAACCCTCCAAGCAGATTTGCTCCGCTGCGTTGGAACCGCAAGCGGCGACCCCTTCGGTGGCTGCGCACACTGCGCCCTCGCCCAGGGCGCTGCAACGGTCGTCGTCGTCACAGCTCTGCGTGCACACGCCGCACTCACAGCTCAAGCCGCCTTCGCAGTCGTCCGACGAGTCGCAGCTCTTGAGCCAATGCGTCTGGCTGCTCGTTGCTGGCTCCTGTGTTTCGCTGGAGCAAGCCGCAAGCAGCAACAGTCCAACTCCCGCCGCGATGAGTCGCTGGATTAGGTTACTGCGATGACGGGTGGCAAGTTGATGGGCGAGTGGGTTCGAAGTGCGGTTCATGTCATTCTCCATTTTCTCTTCCGCTGACTGCTCGTTGAACATTGGCGGGACCGAGGTGGACTCGGTCAAGCATCGGTTGGCCCTTCCTCCTGGGTGGCGGATTGGCCGCAGTAGAACGTGACCCGTTGAAGGTGCTGGGGCCTGGCGGGGTTTTCGGCATTGTGCTCCGTAACGGCATCCCACATTTCGGAAAGCCGCGTTCTTGTATCCCGCAGGAGTCCCCTCACGCTTTCCTCGTGCGGGTGCCCCGGCCAGACATCGAAGGTGTACGTGCTGCCGCCGACTTCATCGTCGGGCAGCGCGCGGGTTTGGCCGTTGGCCAGCTTGATGCACATCGAACGGACCAGCGCCTGGAACTGGTCCAGCAGTGCTGCCTCCCAGCCCGCGTTCGCCCCCAGAGGGATCAGGCACTGATCACTGCGATACATCACCGGCGAGATGCCCTCTTGGACGACCTGTTTGTCTTGGACGAGCGCGTCGAGTGCCGCCTGAAGTTCGTTGCGGTCTAGGCTGACGCGTTGCTCGACCTGTTCGATGTTGAGAGGCCCTTCGTGATGAATGATCACCCACAGTAAGGCGGCGAGGCTCTGATTGTCGGCGTCGGCACCCGAATACAGGTCCTCGGGGGGCGTCATACGATAAACCGTCGCGTCCCCCTTGCCGGTGCGATAGACGAGGCCGCTGTCGCACAGATCTTTGAGGATGCTTTTGACGCTGCTCTCGTCGTCTCGACAGAAGCGCTGTAGAACGTCCACCCGGCGCGCGACCTGTCGTTCGGAGAGGTAACCGTAGACAGCTTCCCAGAGGGTCTTGCCCTGGTCCGTGGCGCTCTCCGAGAGTCGACGCAGCTTCTGCTGATAGGAGCGTAGAGCCAAGCCGAACATGTCGGCGATGACCTTTTGCCCCACACCCTGGCGTTCGAGTTCCGCAGTCAGATCGACGAATATCTGGTTGGCCACATGGGCCAGAGGAGCGCGTAGACCCGCCGAAGTCGCCACGTGGGCGATCAGCACCGTGGTCTGCCGGACCAAGCCGTCGATCAAGGCCTTGGTGTTCATTGCCATTCAGTATGCCCCCCGCGCTGGACCTGAAACAGCGTGATAAATCACGCCCCCGCCTGGCGCGAGGCCGGCGTTTCTCGTCCCCAAATGGGAAGGGCCCGACTCGAAAGAGTCGGGCCCTCGGCGGCAGGTGCCGCTGGATTGACGGGTTTGGGGAGACTTACATGCCGCCGCCGGTGCCCATGTCCATGCCGTCGTCGCCGCCGGCACCGGTGTCGCTGCCGCCCGCGCCACCAGCGCCACCTTCTTGGCCACCAGCGCCAGTGTCGCTGCCGCCCGCTCCGCCTTCTTGGCCGCCAGCACCAGTGTCGCTGCCGCCAGCACCGGTATCGCTGCCACCAGCACCGGTGTCGCTGCCGCCGGCACCCATGCCGTCGCTACCGCCAGCACCCGCTGCGGGCTCACCTGCCGCCAGCGGCGTCAGCGCGACGGGGGTACCCGCGGCATCGACCCACGCCAAGTTGCTGATGCAGAAGTCGAACTCCTTAGGCATGTTCGGCTGAGTGGTAACTTGAATCTGCATACCCTTGAGGTTCGTCAAGTCCAGGACAGCATCCGCGAGTTCCGGATGCGAGCCGGTAGCGCCCGTTACCCAGTCGGGCAGACCGAAGTCCGCGAACATGAACACGGCGGGGTCGCCGTCGGCCTTCAAATCCGAAGTGCCGGAACCGTGCACGAACGCGGCGTCCTCGGGCAGATCTGCTTGCGCTATTTGTACGCGCAGCGCCGGACTCGTCGCCGTGAGTCCCGTGATCGTGAACTGCACACCGGCAACACCCGCTGCGGTTGCATCCCACGGTGTCGTGACCACGGAGTTCTCTACGATCGCCAGGTCGATGCCGAATCCGGCGCCGTAGCAAGAGTAGTCCGACTGCGCGTCTGCTGCGACGCCTCGGAAGCACAGGGTGCCCGGCGTCGTGTCGTCGATGCAGTGAGTCGTCGGCGCCACGCAAGTACCATCGCCATAGGTGTAAACGCCGGTGGCGCCACTGAGGCCGTCGATGGAGGCACTCCCTTCGGCGGTGTTCATGCACATGGCCGCAGCACTGGGCGTTTCAGGCTCTGGGGTGGCTGCCGGGTCCGTCCCACCGGGGGCAGGGGTCGCACCACCCGGGGTCTGTCCAGCGGGGGTTTGCCCAGCGGGGGTCTGTCCAGCGGGGGTCTGCGGGGTACCCGGCGCGGCCGTCCCGCCTGGGCCCGTGACTGTCATGCTGCCGCCGGGGGTGGTGGAGGCGTTGTTGTTGCCAGTGTCGCCCTCTTCATCACCGCATGCCGCTGCCGCAATCAATGCCGTCAATGCGGGTGCCAGGAACTTGAAAACTCGTGCTTTGCTCATTCTAAGACCTCCGACCCGTACGAGGGCCCGGTGTGATTCGATTCGAGTGGCGCAGCTTACCCTACAGACTTGGGGATGCAAACCTGCGGATCTGCTCCAGAGGCCAATTTCCCCAGGTGCGGAGCTGGTGATCACGGTGACAAGTTTCCTTTGGAACGTCAGATACACCGAGGCCGCACTGCGCTAGCCACAGTTGACACTTGGGTACGGTTCGGGCCGCCAACGGAACACCTGCCACGCAGCTCGAAGCGGCATCTGGCACGGCAATCGCGACGCCCGCGGGCGCCGTGCGCCCCCTCGAGAGCGTGTTGAGGTGCTGCCCGCGGCAGCCATGGAACCGCGGGATCGCAGCCGCAACGACGTCAGCGCTGGATTTCTACGGTGCCCGATCGCACCGCGCGTACCTGGTTCCCCACCTGCACCAGCAACTGCCCCTGGGCGTCGATCCCGCGCGCGATGCCCCGCACACCTTCCACCAGCACCTGCTTGCCCGCCAGCGCATCGAAGCGGCTCACTTCTGCGACGATTTTTGACAAGTCACCGCGCTCGAGCGTCGCGATCCAGTGATGAACCGCGGGCAACGCCCGCGCCAAGACGTGCTCGCGGCGGGCACTGCAGCCGAGTAGCCGCAGCGATGTGGCGATCGACGCGAGCTCCGCGGGGAAGCTGGGAGTTCCGACGTTCACGCCCACTCCCACGACCAGCCGCATGCCGTTGCCGGACGCCTCGGACTCCACCAGAACGCCTGCGAGCTTCCGTCCTTCGAACAGCACGTCGTTCGGCCACTTCAGCGAAAGCTCGTGCTCGGCAAATTCCGCCAAAGCCTCCCGCACTCCAAGTCCGACCGCGAGCGTCAGAGGGCTGAGCCTTTCGGGTGGAAGGGACGAGTCGAGCACGACCGAGAACAGCAAGCCTTGGCCGGGTTCGGAATGCCAGGTGCGGCCTCTCCTCCCGCGGCCCGCGCTCTGGTGGTCGGTCAGAAAGGTGGCACCCGACGGCGCGCCCGTCCTCGCTGCCTGTTTCGCAACGTCGTTCGTGGAGTGCGTTCGATCGAGATAGGAGAACGGTTCCCCGAGGGCGCTGCCTCGATGCCGGAGCAGCTGCAGAAACAGTCCGACGTCGAAGGGCTCGAAACTCGGCTCGAGTGTCATCGCTCGTTCGGCTTGGTGCGCTTGTCCGACTTCTTCGGTTTCTTGCTCGGCTCGTCCTCGCTCAGGGGGCCGAACTCGACCTTGGCCACGAAGAACTTGTTGTTCAGGGTTTCGTCCGTCAGCTGTTCGAACCCGTCCGGATTGCCCAGCTCCCGCTTCAAGGTGCGTTTGCGGGTGTGCTCGGTCGTGAAGAACATCGTGTCGATGCCCTTCTTGCGCTCTTTCTTGACCCAATCTTTGAACTTCTTCCCGGTAGAAACGAAGGTCGCCATTCGGTTTCCGGTGTAGAAGTTCTCTCCTTTCCAGTTCATCTGGTACGCGACCAACTCCTGTTTCGGGTTGTCGCGGTGCTGATAGTAGGCGAGCATCGTCTCGCGCTGTCCCCAATGGGGGGCTAGTTGGTTCAGGTATACGCCCATGCACCAAATGCCGACGACCCCGCCCATGCACATCATCATCACGCTGGCATGACGCCGTATTCGAGGCGCCGCCATCAGCAAACAGCAGACCGCCGCCAAGACGGTCAACGCCAACAAGGCGGGGCTGAAATCGAGCGTCTCCGGGTAGGGGCGCCCATAGTTGTAGGTGAACAGGTGCATGATGCGTGATGGGCCCTCGATGTCACCCTTGCGCGTGACGACCATGTCACGCCCAGCAAGCGCGACCGCCAGCGTCGAGCCGATGGCCAACAGGCTCTGCGCCGGGGTCAGGGCGCTTGGTTCGTCCTGGCTGTGCAGCTCCTTGCCAAAGCGCAGGATGCCGAGCGCGACCAAACCGAAACCCACGGAACACAACACGACACCGAGCAGTCGCTGCGCCGGCGGTTCGCCGGCATCGGGCACGATTTCGGCGTCCAGGTTGCCCGGCAGATACGCTACCAAGCCGAGAAACAGCAGACCCAAACCGACGAACAGGCTGGCTGGGTACAACCACTTGTGGCTGCGTCGGCTCGGCAATACGTCTGGCGCGAAGCGAGTCAGGAACAGACCGCAAAGCATCGCCGTCGGAGGCACCAGCGGGAGAATGTAGTGGTGAAATTTGGTCAGCGTGACCGAAAACATGCCGAAGGCGAGCAGCCACCAGATCAGCAAGAAGTGAACGCACTCTCCACGCAGCTTGTCACTCAGGTCGCCTGCGCGGCGCTTGAGTGTCGACCACCAGAGCAAGCCCCCGGCGCACAAACCTGTCCAAGGAAAGAGCCCGTACCCGAGTTGCCACACGTAGTAGCGAAAGGAAATGTCGTCGCCTTCGTTCGTGCTGTGCACCTGGTCGAAGGCACGCTTGACCATGTCGTGCAGGACCAGTCGGTTGAAGAAGGGATAGCCATGGCGCATGTACATTTGCACGTACCAAGGCAGAGCAACGGCCAGCAGCAGGATCAGAAAGACTGCTAGCTCCAATCGGAGCAGGTCACGGAAGCGCCCGCTGACCACGGCGAAGACGAACGCCGCGCCGACCGGCAGAACGAGCCCTGGTGCGCCTTTTGCCATCACCGCGACGGCCGTGCACAACCAGGCAGCGATGAAGTACAAGCGCTGGGCACGACGTTCCTTGCGTCGCCAAAAGAGCACTCCCAGGCTGAGGCCCAACCACAAGACCGCCCACAGCGCTGGTTGCCCCCAGGCATAGAGCGCACCCACTTCGGTGCACTTCTTGTTGCCCGGTTGGCCGCAATTGCCGCCTCCCGAACCGCGCAAGATCTCGTCCAGATGCGGCCGAAAACCGAACAGCTCTGTCGTATGAAACGTCAGGTTGCGGCTGAACAAGTACAGGACTTGAGGCAACACGCACAACAGCGTCAGCCCAAAGATGAGGTGGAAGGCGTTGAGCGTACAGCGGAAGCGACCGAGCCGCAGCGTGTAGTTCGCGACGCGCTCGTCCGGATCGGTTTGGAAACCGAGCATCAGCAGTGCCATCGCCACGCACAGCGGGGCGACGTATGGCATGTCGGCCATGGTCTGCCGAGCGAGGATGTACCAGTACGGGCACGTGGCGAGTACGAGCCCGCCAAGCAACGCCCCGCGGCGCCCAAACGGCGCGATGGTGGCTCGGTACAGAGCGTACGCGGCCGTTACCGTCATCAGGAAGATCGGGATGCGGCATGCCCACTCGGGCTGAGGCACGTGCCCTTGGGTGATGCCTGACAGCATTTGGTCAGGCATGTAGTGCAAGCCGAAGACCTTGAAGCTCAGAGCCTGTATCCAAAAGTTGAGGATCGGCTTGGACCAGAACCAACCGTCCTGGGCCCACCACAGGGAGATCCAGTCGTCGCGAGCGATCATCTCGCGGGCGACCTCCCCGTAGTGGGTTTCCCACGGGTCGATGAGCCCGAAACTGCCGAGGCCGGGCAGGTACAGCACGGTGACGGCCGCGATCAACCAGAACCCGTGTCGCTGCCACAGAGACGCGGGTTCCCCTTCAGCCGGCTTGTACAAGCCGATGGCCGAGGCCAGATTGAAGCTGGCGATCACGATCCAAATGAAGGTCGCCGAGATCAGCACTCCGGCCGCGACGGGCTGCAGTGGATAGATGCCGGCGACGGCACCTCGCGTGGCGAAAACGAAGGCGACGATGCTGGCGCCCAACAGAGCAACTAGCTCTGCGTGGTTCTTCGTCGGGGCGAGCTCACGCTCATCGGCCTTCCATCCACCGAGTAGCCGCATCAGGCCGAAGCTGGCGGCGCCACAACCCAGTACGCCGACGTAGACCGAAAACACCCAGCGCCGGTCGTTGGCCATCACGAGAAATGGCAACGCCAATCCCAAACACGTCAGCAGCCAAGCCACCCACTTCGAAATACCGGACGCATCGGCCAGCCTCGCGTTGATGGGCGCTCCGTCACTTCTTACCTCCGCTCGTTCCGCGTCCGCGGGCACGGCATCCGTCGGCTCCATGTTATCGTCGCGGTTTTCGCCCGGAGTCGTCGCGGTCGCCGTTGGAGCGCTCACCGGGTCGGGGCTGCCCTCGGCGTCGGGGCCCTGTGGGCGCTCACTCGCCGGGGAGGTGTCGTCGGCGGCTGTGTCCTCGCTGGATCGGTCCGGATCTGAACTCATGGCACTCGTGGGGCGCAGGTGTATCAGACTTTGGCCCGCTCTGGATGATGCCGTCGGCTCCATGGTGGTTGATGGGCTAATTAGTTGAAAATATGAATAAAATACAGTGATGCGGGAGCTTCGGAAGTATCGATTGTGGGCGAGCATCGTCGGCTGTAGGGTCGCTGGCCATGCGCATCTGGGTGGCTAGCGGTTGGCTTCTGTTGGTCCTTGCCTGTTCATCGGTCACACCACCTCCGAGCCAGCCGGCAGCACCCCCGCCTAGCACTGCAGGCGCGGAAACGAGCCGAACCGAGCCTCCTCTGTTTCTGGCGCTGTCGAAGCTGGCGGCACCTCCTGCCATCGTCGATGCCCTCCCAACGGACATCAAGCGCGTGCTCGACGGTCATGTCGACGCCCTCACGGCTGAGCAGCGGCAGCTCTTGCTGGCAGGGACGGATCCCGTCGTTGCCACCCGCCCCGTGCTGTACGCGGCCGCGGGGGGGCTCGATCCGAGCATCCTGTCCCTGGTTTACAGTTCGACCGCCGCGAGCAACGAATTGGTCATGTTGGCGATGAACGCCGAAGGTGAGCATGATCTGGCTGCCGCGTCGAATGCTTTGGCCGAGCGCGCGGCGCGCTGGGTGCTTCACGCACGCGCTGCCGACCTGTCTGCGGACGTCGAGCACAGGCGTGAGCACTTGCAAGACGTGGCGTTCGCGGCAGGCGTATTGCAGGCAGACGAACTCGAACGCTTGGCCCTGCTCGAACTCGACGAACTCTATCCCGATCCGGCGTGGACGGTTGCTTTGGTGCGCCTCGACTTGCGGGATCTAGCCGTCGCTGATGCGCGAGCGCGGCTGGGTGCATCACAGCTACCGAGCGACGTTCGAGATGCCTTGCAGCCTCAAATCGACGTTGCAGCTGCAGTCGCCGCCGCAACGGAGCCCCCAGCGAGCGTCGACCAAGCAGTGGCGTTGGCTCGGCAAATGATGTCTCTGGGGCTTGTCGAGCGAGCTGAACACTTGCTACGTCCTCACGCTTCCTCGGCGGGTGGCCACCTCGGGCTGGCCACGGCGTTGGCAAGGGCCGTGACGCGTGCCAGCGCGTGTCCCAACGTGGTGGGGGCGGCCGCTTCGAACGAGTACATCTGCCAGCAAGTCTGGTCGCGCGAGTTGGTCAAGGACGAGTTGAGCATCCTGGTCGCGGCGTGGAAGTCGGGCCAAGGGCGCGATCCTGAGGCGATCGAAACGTATGTCGGGCTCTCGTACGTCGTGCCGCTGATGTACGGCTTATCTGCGTTGGGTCAGCAAGCGACCCCGGAGTCGGTGCGTGCGTCCTTCGAGGCGATTGGGCAGGTTGCTGAGGAGGCGGCTGCTAGCGATGGCTACTTCCGTGGCGTTGCCTTGATGGCAGATGCCCTCGGGGTGGCGATGGAAGCCGCGTCTGGAGCGGCGTCCGGGCGAGCCGCCATCGAGCCCGAGGTGCGCCAGCAGCTGCTGGCGCGAGCTTCGGAGCTGGCCCAAGAACTGGGCTCCGAGCCGTGGGGACAGGCAGCCGTATTGGGGGTCGCTGCGATGGTGTCTCGCGAAGAGAAGACGGCCAAGTTGCTCGCGCCTCTGCGTGCCGGCATCGCACCAGAGCACGAGATCACGCTGGGAACACTCCTTCTGTGGGAGCTGCTCGCGGATGGGGACGACGCCCAGTACCAGCAACTGCATTCCTGGTTTGGTGAAGTGGCTACGAATCCACAGGCAGGCTCCTTCGAGCGTTCGAAGTGGCTGTTGCTCTGGGCAGAGGCGGGCGCTCACCTGGAGCCCAGTACGGTGACCTATTCGACGCTACAGAAGATGGCGGAGAATCTGAGCGACGAGCGGGTGCCACTCGGATTGCGACTGCGTGCACGTCTCGATCGGGCCGGATTGCTTGCTCGTGCAGGAGACTTCGCCGCCGCAGCAGAAGTGCTGGCTCCGATCGTGCGCGACACGCGGCGTGGCGCGGTCGCCTCCCACGACGAGCAGGAATTGCTTGTTGCTGCTACGGGTTACATGTTCGTCTTGCGCGCGCTGTCGACCGACGGGGTTGTCCGTCAGAAACACGCAGCGGAGCTGGAGAAACTGCTGCTCGACGTCGGGCGCTCCAATGCAGCCCCCCCAACGCTGCAGATGTGGCTGATGATGTGGCGGGCAGAATTCGACTACCGCAAGCAACATGCCGCTTGTGCCGGCGATGTGCAGTGCGCGGCGAGCGCGACCAAAGCGCGAGGTATGGACGCCGGGAAACTCGCCCGGGCAGTGGGGGAGCGCTCAGCTCAACTACTGAAAAATGGTGTCTTGCCTGTCGGTGGCGTGCAGTTGGAGTTCCGCTATCTCGGCCGCGGGCAACTCGCACCGCGTTTGGTCGTTGCCCCTCGCTTCTTGATGGCGCACGTACCGCCGTCCTGAGCGCTTCGTCGCCGCCCACGCTCGTTGGAAGCGCGGGCGACGTCGAGCTCATTTCAGGCAGCGGCGAGATGGCGATTCTCCGCCGCGACGCCTTCGGCGTGGGTCTTGAGTGCCGATGCCAGCTTGCGGAACATGCGTCGAAACATGGGTTTCATCATCAACCCCGCGAGTGAGCGAGCCAAGGCTCCGCCGCTCGGCTGGAAGTGCATCGTCATCGACACCACGGTGCGAGAGGGACCGCGCGCTTCGAGTTCCACCCGCGCCAGCGCGCAGCTCAACGGCATGGTGGTTTCGTACAGTTCGACCTCTACGAACTGGCCTTCCTGCCATTCCGTCACGCGCTCCCGTAGGTAGTTTTTTCCGTCTGCCATGTCGCACTGACGCTCGGCGCCTTTGCCACGTGGCGGGCCGTCGAGCAGCCGCGAAGCTCGTAGGAGCGGGTTCCAAACGGCCACATTGCCGTAGTCGGCCACGATCTCCCAAACGTCTGCGATGGGCGCCTCGATTTCTCGCTTCACGTTCACACGGTGCATGCGATCGTGGCCGTCTACGAGTTGATGAGTGAACTGGGCGGTCTTTTTCATGCTGTTTGGTCCTTGCTTGGGGTCCGCACCCTGCGGACCCGTTCAACCTGGCCCGCCCCGGTCTGTTTCAGTAGGTGACAATCGGTGGATCTATTTTCACTAATTGAGGGATAATTGACGAGCCATGCTGGACAATCTCGACGAGCTTCGGACTTTCCAACGCATTGCCATGGAGGGCAGCCTGTCGCGAGCGGCTCGCTCCCTCGGGTTGAGCGTGAACGCAGTGAGCCGTCGACTGGCTCAGCTCGAACAACGTCTCGGCCTGCGCTTGGCCGAACGCACCACTCGTACTCTCAACCTGACGGACGAAGGGGAGCGGCTCGCCGAGCGTTGTCGTCGGATCCTGCGAGAGATTGACGCGGCGGAGGCCGAACTGGACCCGAACGTTCGCGGTTTGCGGGGCACCGTCCGTGTGGCGCTCCATCCGGAGGCGGTGCAGCCCGGATTGCTGGCACGACTTGGGTCGTTGTTGGGTGAGCATCCCGCGCTGCGAGTCCAAATCTTCGCGCGCAACACGCCGAGCGATCCGGTCCGCGAAGGGCTGGACCTCGTGCTTTGGCCTGGCGAGGTGCAGCTACAGTCGGTCGTCGCCAAACTCGTGGCCCGGGTTCCGTGGGTTCTGGCTTGCGCGCCGAGTTACGCCGAGCGGTGCGGCATTCCCGACACCGCGCGTGAGCTCGAGCAGCACCTGTGTCTCAGGGCATTGCGCGACCGCCCGGAGCGCAGTTGGACACTGCGGCATCGATCCGGTCAGGTCGCGGAGACGCCGGTGGGTGGCGGATTCGAGGCGGACGATAACGAGGTATTGCGGCGCGCGCTGTACGGCGGAATCGGTATCGGATTGCGTCCGCGAGGCGAAGTCTTGGCGGAAGCTGCGGCTGGACGCCTGATTCACGTTCTACCGGAGTACCGGTTCGAGAGCATACCGATCCATCTGGTTTCGCCCCGCGGGCGCACGCGCCTCGCACGTGTGCGTCAGGTGGCGGCGATTCTGGAGGAGGCGGTGCTCGCGATGGCCTGATCACCTACCGGCGTCTGATTCGACTCCTGGAGCTGGGCTTCCACCATCAGCAGCCCCGCCGTCGAGGTTGGATCCGGTGCCCGCGTCGTCGGTGCCGGCGTCCGTCTCATCCTGCGGAAGTGCCCCGCCGTCGAAGGGTTGCCCGACACCGGCGTCTGCATCGAAGTCCCGCGGATCGTCTGCCGTTTCCGGTTCGGGTTCGACGAGGTCCGGTGTGCTGTCAGTGACCAGCGGATCCTGCATTTCGACTTGGGGATCGTCCACACCTTCGGGGAACGCTCCGCCGCTTTCCTCCACCTCGTCGACGAATCCCGGGTCAGCCTCGTCGGGGAAGCTGGACTCATCATCGACGTTCCCGGCGACTCCCGAGCCATCATCGAACGGATCGTCGAAATCCGGAAGGAACTCACCTTCCGCGGACTGAGGATCGGCGCCGTTCTCGTCTGCGCCAGGGAGTTCACCTCGCGGGTTGAGGCTGCAGCCGCTGAGCCATCCGAGTAGCGACGCGAGTGCCGTGGAAGTGAGCCACGATGTCAGCTGTTTGCGGCGCTGCGACGCGCGCCAATCGAGGAAGCAAGCCATGTTCGAACACCCGGGGACGGAGCGGAGCCTTTGCGCGAGCGCCGTCAGACCCTAACCGAAGCACTCTAATCGTTTCACGTCGAAGAGGCGCCGTAAAGGTGTAGCCCATGGAGGTGCGTCTCACCGGCTAGTCGTGGTCGAGCAGTGCCCCGAGATGTGACGGTGCTGGATTCAATCGAACCCGCAGTCTTCAGAATGTCGAGAAAGTTTGAAGATCGCAAACGGTCCGACCTCCTCGCCATCTTCGTTGGCTTCGCTCCGCATGAGACGCACCTCGACGGTGTCGTCGTGCAACAGTGAGACAACGGCGAGGTAGGCTCCGTCGCAGGCCGAATCCACCCAGGTCAGCAAGTTCAGCTCGCGACCGTCCCCGAAGTTGAACTGGCTGAGAGCATCCGCCTGCATGGCGGCCGAGATACGCAGCGGAGCATCGTCGAAAGTGGCGCGAGGCGCACAAGGGCCATCACTCGCATCATCCATCGTCATTCGCCCCGGGATGCGGTCCAGTGAGCTCATGTCGAGCTGCAATTGCATGCGGGGTAGGTTGTCGAAACCGCTGCGCACGAAAGAGCCCACGACCACGTTGCCGCAGTAGGCGCTCCCGTCGCCGTTGTCGAAGCGGTCCAAGTCGTTGCAGCCCAAGCTGCAAAACAGGCCAGCCCAAGCGAGAGATAACCGCGCGAAGCTCATTTCAAGCGGGATAGTAAGTCAGTCGCCGTCTGTCGCACACGGGCTTCCGGATCTTCTTTCGCGAGGGCCGACAATACCGGTCGCGCCTCGGCTCGGGCTATCGCCGCCAAGGATTGGGCCGCCTTCTGGCGCACGAATGAGAATTCGTCCGTTTTCGCAAGCCGGCTCAGGACGGAGATGGCCTGCTTCACTTCGGGCTGCGAGCTCGGTGCTTGCAGTCTGCCGAAGTTGCCGATGATCTCGATGGCGTAGCTGCGTTCGTTCCAATTGTCCGAACGCTCGAGCGCCTCCACGACTCCAGCCAGGGCCTCGATACGCGGGTCGGCCCCGATCTTTCCCAACGCCAAGCGCCGAACTTGGACGTCGCTATCCCGCAAGGCTTCGAGTAACGCTGCCCGAGCGGACGGCTCGGTGCGGGTGGCCAAGAACAGCAATGCCGTCGTGCGAACGCGGGCAGACGGGTGTCGGCTGAGGCTGACGAAAGGCATCACTGCGCTCGCGGCGACCGACGATAGTGCGTTCTGTGCTCGCTTCTTCAGTGCTGGATCCGCCTGCTCGAAACCGCGGCTGAGCTCTCCGAAGGCGGGTTGGCCGTCCGCCGCCAACAGTGCGTCCGAGATCATGGCTGCGTGGTCCGGGGAGCGCTGGATGGAGAGGGGGATCATCTCCGACAGGGGTTCTTCGAGCGCGATGATCGCTTTGGCCTTCGCCGTGGGTCCGGGCGCCCGTGGGCGCAGGCTCTGCAGCAGGCTGGCGGCTTCGACGCGACCTTCCGGTACCGCCAAGGGGTCTCCCTCGCTTTCGTAGTTGCCGGTGCCCAGCACCCCCGCGGCGCCCACCGCGGCCGCTCGCAGGGTCGCGTCGGTACTGACCAAGGCGCGCGCTATGGCTTCCGGTGCCGCCTCGTCCCCGAGACGAGTCAGGGCGACCAGCGCCGCAGCGCGCACCCGAGGATCTCCGGCCCGTGTCAGTGGTTGCAGGTCCCGTTTTGCGGAGCTTGCGCCCAACTGTCCCAGGGCGAACGCCGCTGCCGCGCGCGGCACGTTGCCGTGTTCCGTCGAATCGAGCAGGCGTTGCAGTGCGGGTTCCACCCGTTCGCCCCGCAGGCTGAGCGAGATCGCGCTCAGCGCCTGGGAAGACGGTGAGTCCGTCTCCAACAACCGCGTCAGCAAGCGGCTCGATTCCTTGGATTGGATTTGGCACAGAGCCCAAACCGCAGCCATGGCGATCGGATCCCCCTCGTCTACGCGTGGAACGTCGCCATCGAACAGCAGGGTTCTCAGACTCGGTAGCATTTTTGGATCGCCGGTGGCGCCCACGGCGATCATTGCCTGCACGCGTAAGGGGGCTTCGCCTTCCCCTGTGGCGTAGGTGTACAGTGCCTGGTTGGCATTTTCGTTGCGCAAATGCGTCAGTAGTTCGATGGCTACGCGCTGCTGGCTATCGCGCTGGTCGGAAAGAGCGTCGAGCAGCGGTTTGACGGCGCGCTGACCGATGCGCTTGAGTTCTCCTTTGGCCGCGTTGCGTTCGGCAGGATCCGCGCTCTTGGTCTTCTGTACCAGGGGGAAGGTGAGCGAGCCGTAGAGCTCGACGAGCAAGCGTCGGTAGATGGGCTTCTGAGGGTTCGCCAATGCGACGGGCAACAGTTCCTTCTCCAGAGATTCGAGGGTGCCGTTGCTCAGGTTGATCTGCGCGCTGAGGCGTGTAGCGCGGGCGAGTAGCTCTTCGTCCGTCGCGGAGCGAACGACCCGACGAAGTAGTCTATCGGCTTCGTCGAGCTTCTGGCGGCTGATGAGTAGCTCAGCCAGATCGAAGTAGGCAGGAAACAGCCTGTCGTTCTTTTCGATCGCCTTGCGGTACTCGCGAATCGCCCGATCGACGTCTTGGCGGCGGGCGTACATCTCCGCCAGGTTCTTGTGACCCTGGGCGTCGTCTGGGCTCAGCTCGACCGCCTTGGCCGCGTAGCGGATGGCGTCGTCGTCCTTGTACATCTCCGCCGAGTACTTGCCCATGCGTTGGTAGTATTCGCGCGCTCTGCTGGGATCCATCTTGACCAATCTGTCCAGGACCTTGATCGCGTGAGACAGCTTGCGCTGTTGTACGAGTGCTCGCTCGAGCAGCAAGTGGCTCTGGACGTCTCCCGGTGCATGTCGAGTGACTTTGCGCAGCACTCGTTCTGCGTCTTCCAAGCGTTTGAGGCGCAGGTACGACTGCGCGAGGAGGCGCCCCGAGGCCAAGTCGGGCGGCTTAGCCTTGAGATTGCGCTCCAGCGGTGCGAGGCGCCTCTCCAAGCTGCCTCCCAGGCTCCACAGCGTGATGATGTGTCGTCGGGCTTCGCGAGCCAGCCCTGGGTCCGTCTTGCCCGCCACGAGCAGTTGTTCCCAAAGGCGCAACGATTCCTCGTAGCGGCGAAGGCGCACGCGCTTGGGTGCACCGGCTCCGGCCCTTTCGAGCGCCAGAGCAAGCGCTTTTTTGAAGCGTGTGTCGTCGGGTGACAGCTTCACGGCCTCCCGCAGCGTTTCCAACGCCTCTTCGGCCATGTCGTGGTCCAGGTATACGTCACCCAAGATGCTGAGCGCACGGCTGCGGCTCGGTACGATCACCAGGATGCGCTTCCACGTGCGCTTCGCCTTCTCCGTTTCCCCCTCGCGGAAGTAGCGATCTCCCAACTCCACCAAGTGCTGGGGATCGGTGCCCTGACCCCGACTCAGGCGCTCGAGCAGCTTCAATCCGCGTTCTCGTTCCCCCACTCGCTCGTAGAAGTCGACGAGCGCAGCCAGAACTTGCTCATCCCCTTGAGAGCGTCGCTCCAGCTTCTGCAATTCCGCAACGGCTTGTTCGCGTTCACCGCGCTGCAACAGTGCCTCCGCCAGGCGAAAGACGAAGTCGGGATTGTGTGGCGCAGCGAGGATCAACGCTCGGTACTCTTTGATGGCTCGCTCGAGCTGACCTTGCAGTTGAAGCAACTGCACCAGTCGAAGCCGTACTTCGAGGTCTTTCGAGCGTAGTTTGAGCGCCCGTTCGTAGATACTGAGGGCGTCGTCGATCCGACCCGTTTCCTCGTACAGTCCTCCGAGGAGCCTCAGGCGGTCGAAGTCTGTTGCACCTTCCTTCTCCAACAGAGCAATGAGTTCGTTCAGCCTTTCCGCGTCGCGGTAGACTTCGACCATCACGTCCAGTAGCTCGCGGCGGAGGCCAGATTGCGGAGAGGTCGACCGCAGTGCGCGTTGAAGGGTCTTCAGCGCGAGGTCGTGCTTGCCGAGTTTGGCCTGAGCCTTACCCAAGTCACGCAGCGCGGGGGCCAGAGCGCGGTTGTCTCCGCGGGCTGCCGCGACGACTCGCTGGAACTCTTCTTCGGCAAGACGGTAGTCACCGCGCTGCAGAAGTTCGGCTCCCAGCTCCGTCTCCACGAAGAACGAACCTTTAGCGCGCTTCACCAGCTCGCGGTGGAATCGGCGTGCCGCCTCCAGGTCGTTTTCTTCCAAAGCCAGCTTCATCAACAAGCGAAGCACTTGCTCGCGATCGGCGTCGTTCCTCAGTAGCGGCAACGCACGTTCGAAGTGTTGTCGCGCTTCGGCCGTCTTGCCTTGATCTTGATACAGACGTGCCAACGCCATCAAACCGATCGAATCCTGCGGCGAGGACGCGACGGCCTTCTCGTAGGTTTGGGCCGCCAGCTCGACTCTGTTGGCCTGTCGATAGATCCCGCCCAACGCGATCGTGGCGTTGTACTGTCCTGCCCCCGGCTTCGCGGCGCGCGCTTCGAACTCGGCGATGAGCTGATCGAGGTTTCCGTCCCGCTGGCGATACAATTCTGCCAAGCGTTGGAGTGGGAACTCGGCCCCCGGCTGATTGAGCACGATGCCCGTGTAGCGCTTGATGAGCGCATCGTCGGACGGTTGCTGGGGTTGCGTCGCGGGGGCGGCCTTGGGTGCGGTAGGCGCGGGCTTTTTGGCTGGCGTCGTCTTGACGGTGCGTGGCTTGCGACCCCGCCCACGGGGATTGAAGTCCGCCTGCGCCGTGCTCGCGCCGAAAGACAGGAGCAGAACGCCCAAACCGAGTCCGCGCAGCAGTCTGGCCATCGCTCAAACGTAGCCCCCCCGAGGCGCGACGGCCATACGCAACCCAGCAATGTTCCAGGCTTTGCAGCGAGGCAATCCGTCGCGCCGGGTGCGCGTTGCGCTGCCCAAAGATCCGCACCAGGCCGACGTCCAAGCCCTTCGGATTGCGCTGCGGCTGTCGTTTTTCGGGACTCGGCGAGGTATATTCGGCCCGCCACCGCGACAGCGACGATGATTCGGCGAGGGATCTCGTCCAACCGCGATGAGGAGATCCAACGATGAAGTGGTGCCGAGTGTTTGAAGATTGCTGCCTGCGCGCGTTTTGTCGTTCGGGGCTCCCCGTTGGCCTCGTGTTGACGGCCGCTGCCTGTGGGGGGGGAGGCGGTTCGGAAACAGGCGTCGGGGCAGACGATTCGGGCGCAGCGGCGACCGATGCCGAAACCGGTGCCGGCGTGACCGACAGCGAGCTCGAAGGGCAGGCCCCGGGCGAGACGGACGATTCCGCGACCGCTGATGAAGGCGAAAGCACGGACCTTGCGGGAACGGATGTCGGTGAGCCCGAAGGTCCGGATGTGCCGAGCACGGAAGAGCCGGAGGCCAGCGGATCTGAGGTAGCGATTTCGGATCCCCCGGAAGCCATGGATGCCGTTCCGGCAACCGAAACGGAAGCGACGGATCCCGCCGTGACCGACGAGGCGATGCCCGGCCCTGAACAGGTCGAGCCGCAAGAAGTCGCAGAGCCTCCAGAACCCTGTAGTCTGGAGTGGTACACGCCTGACGGCACTTTGGACGAGTCGATCCGCTACGAGTACGACGCCGACGGCAATCTCATCGCGCAACAGCGCGACGTCGACGGCGATGGGGCAGTCAACTACGACTACAGTTACGTCTACGAGGACGGCCGCCTGGTGTTGGAGGAGAGGGACACCAACGGTGATGGTGAGCTGGATACCAGGCTCACTTACGAATATGACGCCGACGGTAACCTCACGCGTGAGGTCCGCGATGACGGTGTCGACGACGTCTTCGAACGCATCGACGTGCACACATACGAGAACGGGAATCGGGTGCGTTCGGAATTCGATGACGACGGTGACGGCACACCCGATCGAGTTTGGCAGATGACCTACGACGATTCGGGTCATGAGGTACTGCTAGAGGTCGACAACGACAACGGTCCCCAAGTGGTTGGCGACCAGCGCATCACGAGCACGTACGATGAAGCCGGCAACCTGTCCACTCGGTCCCGAGACGTCGACGTGGACGGCTTCATCGATTCGCTGGAAGTCCTGAGCTACGATGACCAGGGCCGACTCGTCCGCAGAGAGCGTTACATCGACGAATCGACGGACCCCCTCGAGGTCGAAGAATGGTTGTACGACGTCGACGGCAACTTGGTGTTGTACGAATACGATGGTGGCTCGACCCGAAGGACTCAGCGCTACACGTACGATGAGGCGGGCAGGGTCGTGCTCCTCGCCTACGACGATGATGGCGACGGCGTCGTCGACCACACCGAGTCCAGCGAGTACGACGAGGCTGGCAATCTCGTTCTCGCCGAGTACGACTTCGACATGGACGGGGTGGTGGATCTCACGCGCACAGAGACATACGAGTGCGAGCCCCTCTAGATGGGCGAGCACGATTGTCCGGCAGGCCCTCGCTCATTTGGGCGTTCGTGGTTGTGGTTGGGGCTGCTCGACGACTCGCGTCGCCCCCAGCTACATCTCGATACGGCCGAGTTTGCCTGCCTGGTAGTCGTCGAATGCCTGCCGTAGCTCTTGTGGGGTGTTCATCACGAACGGTCCGTATCTCGCTACCGGTTCGTTGAGGGGCACGCCGCCGATGAGCAGCAGCTCCGTCGTTTCGGTGCCGGCGTTGCCCAAGTGCACGGTATCGCCATCGGCTGCCCACAGCACGGCTTGCCCATCGGCTGCTGTCGTGCGGTGGCCACCTTCGCCGACCACGTCCAGCTCGCCGCCGAAGACGTAGGCGAACGTGTTGAAGTCGGGCGGCGCTGGCTGAAGGTGGACGGCACCGGGTTCCAGACTGAAGTGGTGGTAGAAGATGGGCGTCTGCGTCTCGATGCTGGCGGAAACCCCCAGCGCCTCGCCAGCGATGACGCGTGCTCTGACCAGGCCGTCATCGCTTTGCGTGACACGAGTTCGTAGTTCTTGATACCGCGGTGAGATCATTTTCTGCGAACGCGGCAAGTTGACCCAGAGTTGAAAGCCGTTGATGGTGCCCCCCTCACGCTTGAAGCTCGGCTCAGGCATCTCGGAATGCACGATGCCTGCCCCAGCGGTCATCCACTGCACGTCACCTGGGCCGATGCGAGCGACGTAGCCCGCCGAATCCTTGTGCTCCATGTGTCCGGAGAGCAGATAGGTGACGGTTTCGAAACCGCGGTGTGGATGGTCGGGCGCGCCGATGGCTTCGTCCGGGCCCCAAGTTACTGGGCCCATGTGATCCAGCAGCAGGAACGGGTCTAGCATGTCCAGCTTGTGGGTCGGGAAAGGCCTCCGAACCGGAAATCCCCCACCCTCCAGCATGCGTGTCGTGTCGAGTTTCGCCTCTACAGAACGTAACGGCATGATGACAGCAGGATGTGGCTTGTCGCGGCGTTGATCAACCCAATCCGAGCAACTCACGAGCCTGCTGCGCGCTCGCTACAGGCCGATTGTATTCGGCGCAGATTTGGGCCACGCGCTCGACGAGTTCTGCGTTACTCTTCGCCACCCGGTTGGCATCAAACTTGACGTTATCCTCCAGCCCGGTACGGCAGTGTCCGCGCATTTCTAGCGCCCAATGATTCACTTCCAATTGATGACGCCCGATGCCGGCCGCCGTCCAGGTGGCTCCGGGTAGCAATTCTTCGAGCTCCGAGACGAGAAACTCCAGGGTTCGACGCCGCGCAGGGAGTGCGTTCTTCAGTCCGAGAACGAACTGAACGTGGGGTGGCGCCTTTAGCCGCCCTGCGTCAACCATTTGTTTCGCCGTGTACAGCATGGCCAGGTCGAAGACCTCGACTTCGGGCTTGATGGCGTTCTCCGCCATCATTGCCGCCAAGGCATCGATGAAGTCCGGTGGGTTCTCGTACACGGACGAGGGAAAGTTGACCGAACCCGTGGCGAGGGATGCCATGTCCGGTTTGAGGTACAGCATGGCTCCCCGTTCTTCCAATGCCCGCCCCCTGCCGCCGGTGGAGAACTGGACGATCATGCCGGGGCAGTGCTTCCGCACACCTTCCTGCACGAGCGCAAAACGCGTGGGGTCGGAGCTGGGGCGCCCGTCGTCTTCGCGCACGTGAATGTGCACCAGGGCAGCGCCCGCTTCGAAGGCTTCGTGAGTCGATTCGATCTGTTCGCTCACGGTAATGGGCACTGCAGGATTGTGCTCCTTCTGGGGCAGTGAGCCGGTGATGGCGACTGAGATGATGCAAGGGTTGAGCGCGGTCATGTCCTACATGCGCGTTTGTCGCTCGCGCAGCGCTAGATACCGGTGAGCTCGACATCGACCCGAGGTCCGGTTCTTCACGCTAGACGTAGTGCCGGGAACTCTCGAGCGCAATGCGTGTCCGTCGTACTGGGCGAAACACGGCCCCAGCTGCCGGAAATGCGACTCCTCGGGTCTCCTGGGCAGGCGCTTTTTGCTCGGGAAGCGGCTATGAAAAGCGTTCCAGTGGTGCAGGGCGACGACAACGCGGAGCGACGGTTCATCGAGCGGCTCAAGCAGCGTGATGAACGCGCGTTCAACGACCTGGTATCGTTGTATGAAGTCCGTGTATTTCGCCTCGTGTTCCGCATGCTCGGTCGACGAGAAGAAGCCGAAGACATGGTGCAAGAGGTCTTCGTACAGGTCTTCAAGTCCATCGACAGCTTCCGCGGGGAGGCGAAGCTCGCAACGTGGATCTACCGTATCGCCGTCAACCTGTGCAAGAACCGCAGCAAGTACCTGCATCGTCGCAAGAGTGAGGCACAGGACGAGCTCGAGCCTGCCGCCGAGCGTCGCCCACTGACTGAAGCACGCGGGGTAACCTCAGGTGAAGCGGCGCCACCTGACCAACTCGTGCAAGGTTATCAGTTGGAGCAGATCGTCAAGTTCTGCATTGCCGAACTCGAGCCGGATTTTCGCGAGGTGCTCGTGCTGCGTGACGTCGAGGATTTGACCTACGAGGAGATTGTCGAAATCACAGGATTAGCCGAGGGTACCGTCAAGAGCCGGATCCACCGAGCTCGAGGCATGCTCAAAGAAAAGGTGTCCCGACACCTGGGAGAGAAGGTCTGATGACTGACGAAAAGCCGGTCTCCGAAGCTGAAGAGCAGCCGGACTCGGGCCATGGCACTGAAGCCGAGGAGCGTGGGCCCGACTCCTTTGGCGACGATCGTCTGCAGTTGCTGATGAAGCAGGCCCTTGCTGCGGACGACGAGGCTTCCGAAGTCGACGTTCTGAGCGGAGTGCAGCGACGGCTGCGGGACCGCAGCGGGGGAAAGTTCTATCGTGACGGCTGGAGCACTTCCCGCCATCCTCCCTTTGCTACGTACTTCATCACGTCACTGATGATGCTGGCCATCGTGGCAATCATCTACGCAATCCTCACCCCGCTGGTGGGCGATCCCATCGTCGAACAGCCGGATCCGAAGCCCATTCGCATCGTGCCCCCACGCTGACAGCCTGTCCAACGTGGCCGCAAGCGCGAGGCCGTGGACGCACGACCGGTCGCGTCGAAGGGCGCCGGGACGTTTGCGAGGCACGCGAGCCTCGTGACCCGTTCGATCGCATCGAGCAGCCGCGAGATCGCGCGTTGGGGGTGGAGAGTCGAACCAGTAGCCCGGTCTGCGCAAAAGCCGAGCCGTGGCTGCTGACTTGGGGCACGTATCCGGTGAAACTCGCCAAAGCATCACCGTGGCCTGGAATAATCACGTGCAAAAGCTGATACTAGTTCTTCTCGCCTCGACTACTCTCCTCGCTCCCGCGTGCTCCGGAAGCAACGTCGTCAACGCCGACGGTGCAGAGAGCGACGACCCCGAGCGGACCAACGATGGTGTCGTCATCCGAGCGCCTGATGGCGCTCCGTTGGAAGCGCCCGACGAGGTGTTGATCGATCCCGACGCACCCGCGTGTGGCGACGGCACGGTCAACGATGGCGAAGCCTGTGACGACGCCAACACCGAGTCGGGAGATGGCTGCGCCGGCGATTGCGCGAAGATCGAGGACGGGTACCTCTGCCGCGTCGAGGGCGCGCCTTGCGAGCGAGCAAAAGTTTGCGGTGACGGGCTGCAAACCGAGGGTGAGGAGTGCGACGACGGAAACAACGAGTCCGATGATGGTTGCACGCTGACCTGCCGCTTGGAAAAGGACCACGCCTGTCCCGAGCCCGGCGAACCGTGCATCAGTACCGTCGAATGCGGCGACTCGGCCATCAGCGGGGACGAAGAATGCGACGACGGAAATGCGGAGTCGGGCGACGGTTGCGACGCCGCGTGTCTGCTGGAGCCCGGGTTCGAGTGCTCGAATCAGGGCGCGTCGTGTCGGCCGGTGTGTGGAGACGCGACGGTGGTCGGGCGAGAAGAGTGCGACGACGGCAATGACGACTCGGGAGATGGATGCAGCGCGGCGTGCACGGTCGAGATGGGCTGGGTGTGCGACGAGCCCGGGGCTGCGTGCCGCACAACGACGTGTGGTGATGGAGTCGTGGAGGGAAGCGAATCGTGCGACGACGGTGACAACTGGATTGTCGGAGACGGCTGCAGCCCGGGTTGTGTTCTCGAGCCCGATTGCTCCGCGGGTGCTTGCGTTTCGCTGTGTGGAGATGGGCTCATCTTGGCCGGCGATGATGAGGAATGTGACGACGGCAACACGGAGTCTGGGGATGGCTGCAGCGCTGGGTGCCAAATCGAAGACGGGTACGCCTGCGTCGTCGCGGTGCCCGACGAGGACGAGACCCTCGAGCTACCGATCCTCTTCCGCGACTTCATTCACGCTCCGGTGGAAGACGCGATGCGTCACCCGGATTTTCAGGAGTTCTCGGGAGACGACGTCACGCCGGGCCTGGTCGCGGAGGAATTGAGCGCCGACGGCAAGCCCATCTACACGGGGCTGTGCGAACTGGACAGCGACTTTGCGAGCGCGGACTGCCCCTACGGGCCGATGACGACCAGCGAAGAAGACTTCGACCAGTGGTACCGAGACACCCCCGACATCAACCTCCCGCTGCTTTCGTGGATCCCGTTTCAACCTCAGGCGGATGGGACTTACGTCTTCGAAGACGAGGGCGGCTTCTTTCCGTTCGACGATGCCGGGTGGGTCGCCGAGGGCTTGGAGCAGGCGTTCGCCCAGGATGGAGAGGACCCAGAATCGCCCATTCGCAACTACGGCTTCACGTCCGAATTGCGGAATTGGTTCGAATACCAAGGTGATGAGTTCTTGGAGTTTGCTGGTGACGATGACGTTTGGGTGTTCATCGGAGGCAAGCTAGCGGTCGACATCGGCGGACTTCACCCCAGACGTGTCCGCAGCGTGACGCTGGACGAGGCAACTGGGGAAGCCTTGGATTTGGAACTCGGTCGTGTCTATGAGGTCGTGCTCTTTCACGCCGAGCGGCGCCGCTCGCAATCGAACTTCAAGCTCACTCTCAAGGGCTTTGCCGCATCACGTACCGAGTGTGCGCCCGTTTGCGGAGACGGGATCGTCGCTGCTGAGGAAGACTGCGACGACGGCGAGGACAATGGCGGTGGCTACGGATTCTGTAACGACGATTGCACCCTGGGGCCGCGCTGTGGCGATGGTATCGTCAACGAGGACAGCCCGGAAGAATGTGACAACGGCTTGAATCTCGACGGCTACGACACCGGGAATGGCGCGTGCGCTCCTGGTTGCGTGCCGCCTCCCCGTTGCGGAGATGGCTTCGTCGACGTGCGCTTCGGCGAAGAGTGCGATGATGGTTCGGATAACGACGGCAGCTACGGAGGCTGCGCGGAAGATTGCTCCCTCGCGCCGTACTGCGGTGACGGCGTCAAAGACGAGGGCGAAGAATGCGATGACGGCAACAACAAGAACGACGACACCTGTGACGTCGAGTGCCAGCGGATCGACCTGGGCCCAGCCCTGTAGCGCGCGCGAAGGCGGCTCAGGTCGACGGCGGCGAATGACGGCTCGCTGCGTAGCGGTCCCAGAATGAGACGCCGAAAGAGAACGACACACTGAGCGTGCCCAACGCTGCCAGACGGGGCGCCCAAGCGGGCGGAACGATGAGTGCGACTGCAAAGCAGGTCGTCATCAAGACGTAGATGGCGCGCGCCAATCGTGTCCGCGAACGCTCGGGATTCGGGGGAACGATGACGTGGACGGTCGCCAGGTAGATGTAGCGCCACAGGCCCGCGAGGAGGACCCACGCGCCCGCCAGGTCTCTCAGCAAAAGCACGCAAGACAAGGCCATGACCATCATCGCGTCCACTTCCACGTCGAAGTGCGCTCCGAAGGGAGTCGCTTCGCCGCGCCGCCGTGCGATGTGACCGTCGATGCCGTCCAAGACGATGATCGAGACGACCGTAGTCGCCAACAGCCAACCGGGGGCGGCACTGGCAGCTAGCATCAGAGCCAAGGTCAGCACGAGTCGCAGGCTGGTGATGCCATTGGCAATGCCGAAGCCTCCGCGCGCACAATGATGTCCGCGCTTGCTGAGGAGCAACCAGGCGAAGGAAGTCAGCGCGGCGAACGCCAGCGGCCACGATGCCGCGAGCAGAACGGAACACGCGACACCGGTGACGCTGAAGATGGCGTGAGCCTGCTCCCATTGGGAAAACTCTGAATGTGTATCGGACGCCAAGGCTCGACCCATGCGGGGAACTACCGCCGCACCCCCATAACACGCCTGCCGGCGCCATCGACAGAGGGTCTCGGGAAGGCGCGGCGCCGGGCGGTGCTCGCGTGGAAAGCCTACTCCGATGCCGGCGGCTTGCTGGGAGTGCTCGCCTTCAGGCTCGCTTCGTACGACTCTTTCAGAATGGAAAAGAGCGTGCTCGTGCCCTCTGTGCGACGCGAGTTCACGGCGATGGCCACAGTCATGCCGTTCGGGAAGCTGGCGACCTCGGCCGCCGCGACGCCGTGGATGACCTCTTCTCCGCTGCCTGGGGCCTGAAGTGCACGGCGGCCCGAGTGCCGATGGGCCAAGCCGCCGTTGACCGCTTCAGCGGCTGCCCAACCCAGGGCCTTGCCGCGGTCAGTGGGTATGAATAGCGACTTGTAGTTGTCTTTGGAGACGACTCGTCCCGTCCGGCTCAGGGCGTAGACGAACTTGCTCATGTCGCGGGAGTTCATCACCACGCCGTTGGCCGGGCAACTCGGCTTCTCCCCTGAATCGAGGAAGTAGCCTTTCCCGCTGAAAGTCGTGTCGTAGTAGTTGGCGTAGTCGTCGCCGGCATAGTCCGCGTCGTTGCAGGAGCCCTTGATGTTCAACGGGCGGAAGAATCTACGCTGCAACACGCCCAAGTAGATGGTGGATGCCTTGTCGAGTACGAAGTCGTCGTAGGATGCTTCTTTGTCTTTGAACCCAGAATCAACCTTGTCCCAGTAGCCCGCACGGAAGAAACGTCCCATGGCTCCGACGAGAGCGAACGAGCCATCGGCTTGTTGGACCAGAGCTTCCAATCGCGGTGTGGTTAGCTGCTGCAACAGCTGGGGGGCTCGAGCGTAGGTTCGGAAGGGGGCGCGCCCGGAGAGCACGTCTCTGATGGTGAGCGCTTGGTGGCTGGGGTGCACCCTTTCGCGCCAGCGCGCAGGAAGGAACTCGACCAACCTCTCGTCCAGGTTGCGCGTCGTCGAACTCTCCGTCTTGTCCACTACCGCGGCGGTCGTCAGGACCTCCGTGATCTCTCCCCAGGCCGCCTGGGTGGAAGAGCGGAACTCTTTGGCCCCGCCTCGATCACAGGGCGTGCGGGCATAGCCGTGCCCCGCCTCGGCAATGACCTTTCCGCGGCCGTTGCGCAAGACGACGGAGTAACCCATGACACGCCCGTTGAGTTTGGTCCTGACCTGCTCTAGGAAGCGAGCGCTGTCGAAGCCTTCCTGGGGTAGCGAGGATTGCTGGTAGGGGCGCTCGGTTGGTAGTTCGCACGCCTGCCCGACGGACGTGGCGCCCAGTAGTGCGATGGCCAACAGTGCGCTGAGGTTTCTTGCAAGCAACGGTGCTTCGTTCTCCCGGGCGCCGACACAATCGTCGTCGAGGGCAGATGTTCTGCCTCGCTGTCATGCGCCTTAGAACTGTTGCTCACATGACGATGTGCCGCAAACACTTCGGCGTCAGTAGTGCCATTTCCCGGGCTCGCGTTCAGCCAGACTATCCGGTCATCGGCGGCCCGCACCAGTTGCGACATGAGCGTATGTCGGTGCCGGGTTGCTGGTAGTGTCCTCGGTGCTGCAAAGTGGGCGGCGGTCGTCCGCGCCGACTCGGTAGCGTCAGTCGACGTACTCCGGCGCCGTCTCGGTTTCGACGCATTGGCCCTCGGTCGTCTTGTGCCAGGCCTTGGATGACCAAGTGACGAACTGATCGCCGAACTTCACAGCGCCGCGTAGTTTCATTCCCGGGCGTCCGCTGGCAACGTGTTCCGTCGAGCGGGCACCGATGCTGGCTAGGTACACGCTCCCTCCTTGGCTGAGCACCAGCTCGTTACCCCCGGGTACGGCGCGGACATCGTGCAGTTTGCCGTCGCTCGGGTGACGCCAGAACAGGCTTCCGTCTTGACGGAAGACGTACAGGGCATCGGGTGAAGCGGTGACCGTGTACTTGCCATGTGTGAATACGGTAAACAGTTCCCGATCCGCGAGCTGACGTCGATATGGCTGATTCTTCTGCATCAGGTACGCCCCTTCCTCCGTGATGCCGAGCAAGCCGTCGCCGAGCCAGGAGGCCGCGCGGAGTTCGTAGGGAACGGTGCCGAAGGAGGTCGACTGCATGTTGCTGAGGTCCATCGAGTACGCCTCTGCCGCCGCGAAGTAGCCGAGCTCCGCGCCGCGGGACTGGGTCAGCGTGTGCACGAAGTTCAAACGACGCAATTCCTCGCTCGTGCCTCGCTCCTTGACCAGCGATAGCGCGCCACCACCTTGATTTGGTCGGTCGTGCGCGACGATCAACCCCACGGGGGTGAAGGTGACGCTCCGCACGTCCACGAATTCGTTCCACACGTCGCTCTTGTACGTTTGCGTATCGACCACGAGCAGCTGCTTGCGGCCCACCTTGCGCACCAAGAGCAGTAGTGTCCTCGGGTTGGTCGGGTTGAAGATCGGCTCTGCACCCTCAGGCGTTTGGAAGGTTTTCGTCTTTCCTTCGTGGTCTCGCAGGATGAACGTCTTGTCTTTCAGGTGTCCGTAGGCTAGGTGCTCGCCGTTGGCGGAGGTCGCGAATCGCTGCCAGGAGCTTACCGGATACCGCGTGTCCACGGCGTGAGTTGCGAGCAGTCGTCGTTTCCCGAAAGCATCGACCAAGTCGAGGAACTCTTCTTCGGCATTGCCGACGTGGCCGCCGCAAGCCCAAGAAAGCTCGGGCAGCGCCAAGCCGGCGGCAGACACGGCCAGCGTATTGATGAAGCTTCGTCGTTGCATTTTCATGATACCTCTCCGACTCGCTGGAACACGGTCACGCACTCGGACCTTGCAATCCCCGGACCGATGTGGGCGCTTCGCCTCCAATCGCTTCAGCCGTAGATCACGAGCGGCGCCGTGCTGCGACTTGCGGCGCACGATTTGCACCCGCGGCGCGAGCGTGCAGAAATTCTATCGTGCCCATCTGTCGCCGACGTAGGTCAGCGGCTATAAGCGCGCCCATGAGCGATTGGGTGCTGATGAACGGGCAATGCTCGGTCGATGGGGAGCTGCTGCTCAGCGACGTGAGCTCGCAGCTGCGGTGCGAGCCCCCCGCCAGCCAAGGAACTGAGCGCACCCAAGGCGCGTTTTTTTCAGCCGCTGTCGCCCCGTCAAAACACCGCCACGTGCTCGAACTGGGGCGTCTGCCACGCCTGAAGCGGCTTGTCAGCTGCTACCGCTACGACCCGTACTGGATGCAGCCGCAGGTCGGGACTCGGGTAGACGCTCTAAAAGCAGACACGCAGTACGCTCTCTTCGAGCTGGCTGAAGACGACTACCTCCTCGCCGTACCGCTGGTCGAGGCGCCCTACCACGCCTCCCTTGGCGCGCGTGGCGATCTGATCACCGTGGTCCTCGACTCGGGCGCGCCGACGGCGTGCTCCGAGGGAGGGTTGGCGGTTTATCTGCGGCGCGGGCGTGAGCCTTTTGAACTCATGAGACAGAGTGCGCTCGAAGTGAGCCAGCGCTTGGGCCAGGGCCGACTCCGCGTGGACAAGCAGCTACCCGAGTTCGTGGATCAACTGGGATGGTGCACCTGGGATGCCTTCTACCGCGAGGTCAGCCCCGAGAAGATCGAGCTCGGTTTGGAGAGCTTTCGACGAGGTGGGGTGAGTCCGAGGTGGCTCATCGTCGACGACGGTTGGCAGTCCGTCGACGAACCGACGAACGAGGGCCGCCTCACAGCCTTTCACGCGGGGCAGAAGTTCGGTGGTCAGCTTTCTCCTACGGTGACGTTGGCCAAGCGCGACTACGGCATCGGTACTTTCTTGGTTTGGCACGCCGTCTACGGCTATTGGGGCGGAACCCATCCGGAGGCGCTGCCCGAGTTCGAGTCGCAGCCCATCTTGCGTTGGTACTCGCCTGAGGTGCTGAGTCACGAGCCCGCGATGAATGCGGATTATTGCGGCCCTCGAACGTACCGTCCCGAGCCCGAGAAGCTGGCTGCTTTCTACGACACCTACCATGGCTGGCTCGCGGCGCAGGGGGTCGACGGCGTGAAGGTCGACAACCAGAGTTCGTTGGAAGGTCTTGCCCACGACGTCGGTGGGCGAGTCGTGTTGTGGCAAAAGACGCGGCAAGCGTTGGAGCAGAGCGCTCGCAAGCACTTCGCTGGTAAGCTCATCAACTGCATGTCGAATGCGAGTGAGTGTTACTACTTTGCCGCGGATTCGAGCTTGACCCGCACTTCGACAGACTTTTGGCCACGGCGTCCGGAGACGCATGGCCTGCATTTGTACGTCAATGCCTTCGTCAGTCTGTGGTTTGGGGAGTTCAATCAACCCGATTGGGACATGTTCCAATCAGGCCACGAGGTGGGTCCGTACCATGCAGCAGCTCGCGCCATCAGCGGCGGACCGATCTACGTTTCGGACGAGCCTGATGGGCACGACTTCGACCTGTTGCGGCGCCTGGTGCTCAGCGACGGCAGCATTCCGCGCTGTCGAGACATCGCTCGCCCGACCCTCGACTGTCTGTTCACCGATCCCACCGACGAGAGCTGCTTGCTCAAGATATACAATCGCAATGCCGCGTCGTGGGTCGTCGGTGCCTTCAACGCTCGCTACCGCTCCGACACGCCGAACCGGATTGCCGGCAGCATCGGCCCGGTGGACGTGCCTGGGCTCGAACGGGGTCGCCACGCCGTCTACTTGGTCGAACAGGACCGACTGCTCACCCTGGCGCGTGGCGAGTCGCATGCTCTCGTGTTGGACACCCTGCAGTTCGAGCTCGCGGCGATTGCGCCCATCGTCGGTGGATGTGCCGTCATCGGGTTGAAGGACAAGCTCAACCCTGGTGGAACCGTGAGCGGGGTGGACTACGCGTCCGAAACCGAGCTGGTGGTGGACCTCCGAGATGGGGGGTGTTTGCTGTGCTACGCCGAGCGAGCACCCATCGCCGTCAATCATGGAGGGCGAGAGCTGCCCGTGAGCTACCAACCCGAACATCATCGACTCGAGGTCGACGTACCCGGCCCCGGACACGTCCGGATTGCTCTCGCTTGAACCGAGGGCGTGTCAGGCGCGCGTGACGTCAGTTGTTCTCGACGTCAGTTGTTGCAGCCGATGCGTTCGGTGTGGAACGCGACTTCGTCGACGAAGACGACAAACGGCGCGGTCTGCTGGAACTTCTGAAAGCCCACGCGCAGCGCGGAGAACTCGGGGATCTCGGCGCGTTCGTCGTCGATGTGCAGATAGTCGACTTCGGTGCCCATGAAGAAGAAGCGCGCTTCTTGGGCGTCGGCGTCGAAGAACCACTCGAGGCACATCCAGTCACCTTCGACAGGATGCGCCGATCTGTCGCCTTCCGTGCCGAACTCTCCCGGAGCGCCATTGCCGCTGGGCTGAACGTTGTAGATGAAGCTCTGGTTGCCGGCGTCGTTGCCGACGCCTGTGCCGGTCACCGCCCAACGAACCTCGTTGTCGTAGGTCGTCCACGGGCCTACTCCCGCAAACAGGTCGTAGTGTACGAACTCGCTGGGAACGGGCGTTTGTAGCCAAACGAAACTGCGGCCCCAATGAGAAACCGAAAGCTCCGAAGGCGCCGCGGTTTCGATCATACCCACGACGGCCGCTTGTGAGGGGACTTCTACTCGCAGCGACTGCGCGCCACGGGCAGGGCGCTCGTCGCTGACCCCCACCGTGCGTTCACCGTAGCCGACGAGCGAAAACCCAGCAGGGAGTTGCCCAATCGCCGTCTCTTCGAAGGTCTCGCACAAAACGTAGTCGCGACACGTGGGCTCGATGAACCAAGTGCTGGGGTCGTCGTTGGGCGGCTGAACAGCCCCGGTGTCGGGCTCTGTTCCCGGCGCGCCTCCCGCGATGTCGCCGGGAGTGCCACCCGCTCCGCCAGCCCCCATGTTCTCGTTCCCGCCGGCTGCCTGCTGCGGGTCACCGATGTCGCCGGGAGCGCCGCCCGCCGCTGGCGCGGGTTCGGGGACGCCTGGAGTGGTGTCGTCCGGCGCTGGGTCGTCGGGGGCGGGAGGCTCGCTCACCTCGGGCTGCGGTGGTGGCGAGGTCCCAGGAGTCGTCGCTTCAGCGGGGGAGGCGGCAGAGCCCGGAGCCCCCGCGCTGGCGGGAGGGGCCGTTCCGGCCGCAGGTTGCGTCGCTGTCGGCGCGACGTTCGTCGGGCTGGGGGACACGGCAGACTCTGCCGGAGCGTCACTCGTCCCAGCGTCACAGGCGGCCAGTGACAGCGCGCACGCCGGGACGACGAAATGCGGGGTGCGAATGGCCAAGCGTCTCGAGAGCAGCATCCGGCCAGTCTTGCATCCTTGGTCGGAGTCCGTCGAGTCGCGTGTGCATTTTGGCGCAACCTGGAGTCGGACCCAACCAAGGAGGCAAGCGACTCCAGGGTTTTGGCTGCGCGGGGACCGTTTCCAGCGTCCCGTTACGGAGCCACGTTGCACAAACGGAGCGCTCTCGGCTGGGGTCGCCGTTCGCGCGGAAGTTGGAGCCCTGCCAGGGCGTGTGTATTCGGAGCTGTCGTCGAGAGTTCCGGTTGTAGGGTCCTAGGTGAATGATTGGGGGTGAGTGTTGCACCATGAAGGCGGTGTGCGGTTTATTCACTCTTTCGAGCGTGCGTCGAGGTCTGGTCGGGCGGCCGTAGATGGTTGCGGGGTCTTGGTTGGTGTGAGTTTGCTGTGTTAACAACGGGCGGCTGTGACGCGTTCTCTGGGTGAACGTGTCGAAGGAGGAGTTGTCGTATGAGTGCTGGTGTCAGGTGTTGGGTTCCGTTGTTGCTCGTTGCTTCGCTCGTTGGTTGCTCGGGTGTGCAGAAGGCCGTCGACCGCGAGATCGCCGAGGGTTCGATGGGAGAAATCTACGAAGACGAGATCAACAGTAGTGAGGGGGAGCACCAATTCGGTCCCCAGGTGCACAGCGCGAAGCTGAGCGACGGCAAGCTGTACCTTCACGTGCAGGGCTACGAGTCGAGCACCACGACCTGGCTCGGGATTTGGGGCGACTCGACCTACTCGTACAAGGTGTTCGCCTTCAAGGTCGACGATGGCAAAGTCCAAGACTGGGCCTACGCGTTGCACGAACCCGACGAGGAGTACACGCACGTCTTCGGTATCACGTTCGGCTACGACGACGAACCGATCATCGAAGACATCAAGAAGAACTACGAGAAGATGCTCGAGACCTCGTCGGAAGGCTCCGTGGAGGACTGGTGAGAACACGCCTCTGACCGCCGAAGGTGTCTCACCGACGCCCGTTTTGGACCCTCGCAGCTGACACCGAGCAGGCCGGTCCGGTTGGGCTGCCATCTCACCCATGCGCCCACGATGCGGGAGATCCTGCTCGTTGCTTCGGCGTTGGGCCTGCCGTGGAATCCTCCGAGCTCGTGCGAAGCGGCTCAGTCGGTGCTGGAAACGAGGGCCACGTGTTGATCGCAGCCGGAATCGGCAGACTCGCGGCAGACGCACCGATGCGAGGAGTGTCGCAGGCCTGCGGTGTCCATGGCATCGTAAACCCATGGCGAAGTTGGCGCGCAGTGGGTGTGTGGGGGTGTGGGTTGCGTTTGGCGTGGGGCTTCTCGTCTCCAACGCCGATGCGTGTGGCTGTTTCGCTCCGCCGATCCCCACCGCGTTGGATGAGACGAGTTTCGCCGTCAATCAACAAGCGGAGCAGATCATCTTCGAGGTTGGCGAGGGCACCATCAGCGCCCACGTACGCATTTTCTACTCCGGAGATCCGGAGGAGTTCGCTTGGTTGTTACCCATGCCGAGTGTGCCGGACTTGGAGTTGTCGAGCGGGGCGCTCTTCGGCTTGATCGACGAGCTGAGTGCTCCGGTCGTCAGCAGCTTCCCTCAGAACATTTGCCCGCAACAGAAGTACTTCTGCCGCACTCATCCTCCTTGTTCGAGCGGGTTGGGTCAGACGACAATCGCCCCAAGCGCAACTGGCGGTTTCGCTGCCAACGGCGCATCGGACGATCTGCTCATCGATGCCGAGTCTGGTCCCGCGTTTGTTCAGCCGCCCGCCGTGCAAGTGTTGGCGAGGGAGCAGATTGGCTCCTACGAGACGATCACCTTTGCCGCAGAGGAGGCGGACCTCGCCATCGATTGGCTCAACGACAATGGTTTCATCGTCAACGAGACGATGTCCCCATACATGCAGCCATTCCTCGATGCCGACATGGTGTTCGTCGCGAGTCGCCTGGTGCCCGGTGCGGATGTCGACGAGATTCGCCCTCTACGGCTGACCTACGAAGCCGACTTTCCGTCCATTCCGCTGCAACTGACGGCGATCGCAGCCGAGCCGCACATGATGGTGACGGCGTTCATCTATGGGCGGGAGGAGTACGACCCGGCGTATTTCCCTTTGCTCGAGCTCGACCCGAGCCAGGTCGACACCACGACCCGCAACAACTACCCGATGCTGCTCTCGCGTAGCATCGACGAGGATGGCGGCGGTATTGGTTTCGTCAAAGAATACGTCGGCGAAGGACCCGTGTTTCAAGATCAAACCGGTTGCTGCGCCGCCGTCGTCGTGCGCCAAGGCACGTCGCCGGATCCGGAAGAGTTCCAAGACGTGTGCGGTATCGGTGGGGATCTCGTTTGTCAGTGCCCCGAGGCTGCCTTCGACCGCGAGGATTGTGCGCCACAGGAGGGCCTGGTCGAGGCAGTCACGATGGCGCGTGAGCTGTGGGAGACCTACCCGGTGTTCACCCGCATCTCGACCCGGGTCTCACCCGAAGAAATGACGTTCAACCCGGAATATCACCCTTCCGGAGTGCCCACCGCCGTGACGCGCTTGAACCTGACCGGGGTGGTCTACAATCTCAACGGCTGCGAGGACGCGGTCATCGAGCAGGAAGACTTCGAGGCCCAGCTGGCTCTGGCCGCGTGTTCGTCGCTCTATTGCGACTACGGGGAGTGCGTTCTCACGGAAGATGGTGTTGGTTGCGCTTGCGATGACGACGCGGTGGCGCGCATGTTCACGGACAGTGACGGTGTGCCGTCTCTGACCTGCGTGCCGGAACGCGGCACGGTCGACTTCGCTGCCGGTGGGATCGAGCTGCCAGACGCGTGTAAGGGGCGTGAGGTGGCGAACGGCGAGTGCATCGACGTCGGCGGCTTTCCGGCGATCGCTTGTGATGATGGCTACGGCGCGGTCTCGGGGCCTTTAATCCTAGGTGTGGTTTCCGTGCCGACGTGCGCCGTGATCGAGCGTGCCAGTGGCAGTCCCGGCGCCATCAACACGACCACTGAGTTGCTCGACCTCGACGTGTGTGCACCCGACCCGCCGGATTGCCCGCAGGACGGTTGGCTCGAAGAGCGTCCGGTGTCCGTCGAGGGTGTCGAGTGCGGGGACGGACCGGACTCGAGCTGGTTCGAGATCCCACCTGCGCCGGTGTGCGGTAGCGCTTCGGAGCAGGGCAACACGTTCATGCCTGCGTCCGCCAGCGCGGCCAGCGATACGCCGGTTTCTACGGCAGAACCTCGCCCAACGCGGCGTGGGGGCGGAGGCTTGTGCAATCTTGCTTTGCCAGCGCCGACGTCTCGCGCTCCGTGGTTGGGTCTCGGCTTCGCCTACGCTGGCCTGTTGCTTCGCCGTCGGCGGAAGCGCCGCCAGTGCGAGCGCTGACGCCTCGATGTCAGCCCCAGCCTTCGAACCGGCGGCCATAGCTTGCCCGAGCCCGGAGCAGGTGCAGTGCGATGAGAATCGCGTCTGAGTTCAAGCCGTATGGGCTGATCGACAATGGCGTCATAGGATTGCATCCTGCCGGCCACTCACCGCACAATGCCGAGCAACGAGATGCGGTCGAACACATTGAAAACACTGGTGCTTCCTTCCACGCAAACCCTTCGCGAGGGGACTGATTTGGAGCCTACTTGCCGGTCCGCGAGGTCCGTCTCGAGCAGAGAGCCGCTGCCCGGCATCGTTGCGCTCATGCTCGGTCTGAGCGTCGTGCTCGCTTCGTTCTTCGTCAGTGTCGACGCCAGCGCGCAGGCCGTCATCAAGCGCCCCGGCGCACACCCGCGCTACAGCTTCGAGGCGGAGCCCCACCTGCTGCTCACCGATCGCGCCCACGGCAGTGACGCGTTCGGTCCCGGCTTTCGGGGGACCATCGTGGTGGTCGACAACGGCTTCGTGCCGACCATCAACAACTCCGTCGGCATTGGCTTCGGTGCGGACTTCCTGCTGTTGGGTGACCGCCACTGTCACGGTCGGAACAACTGTCACCGACACGACGTCATTGTCCTACCCGTCGTGATGCAGTGGAATTTCTGGCTCCACAAGAAGTGGTCGGTGTTCGGTGAGCCTGGTCTGGCGTTGGTCTTCAACGAAGATCACGACCGCGACGACCTGGACAACACCGATCTCCACATCGACCCATTCACCTTCGGCGCCGGTGGGCGGTTCCACTTCAGTGATACGACCACGCTCACCATGCGGCTCGGTTTCCCGGTGGCTGCCTCGATCGGCGTTTCTTTCTTGCTCTGAGAACCTACGCGCCCAGCAGCAGCGGCGTTCAGAACAGTGCGAGAGTTTCGGCGACGCCCGGGTAGCCCTGAAAAAACCAGGACCACCAGCCCAACATCATGATCCCGTGGCCGACCAGGATCCCGACGTGGCTCCACATCTCGACGCGGTCCGAGTAGCGGCTGACATATCGACGCCAGTGGAAGACTTCATCGACCATGCTGTAGATGAAGGAGAGCAGCGTCAGCACCATCGCCGGCACCCAGAAGAAGTCCCGACTCTGATACGCCGCGCATAGCAGCACGCAGCTGCCGATGCCGCAGAATATCGTGATGCCGTGGACCAGCCCTTCAGCGGCCTGGATCTCTTCTTTGTAGACGGTACGGTGGCCGATGCTGTCGATAGCAATGCTGGTGGTGAACAGTACCGCACCCAAGGGGACCATCCACGCTTCGCCGGGGTAGCTCACCCCACCCCAATGTCCGAGCAGCAGGAAACCTCCGGTCGACAACACCAGGCCGAGCATCAAGCCGACCCAGCTGACGTAGACCAGCCAATCCTTGCGTTGGAATTGGCCCACGCGTCCAACGTAGACCAGGAACTCAGATGGTAACGAGCTCTGTGTCATAGCTTACCGGTTTCAGTGATGCGGGTTTGAAGGTGCCGTCCCAGAACAAGCCTCGTCTGCGGACGGTGCCCAGGGCGGCTTTCACGCACAGGGCTAGCTTCTTGTGCTTGGGAACGAACGCTCGGGGTGCGAAGACGTCGTGATCCTGTTTGGCGATGGCAGTGCCGATGGCGGCGTAGACGTGACGTGCCGCACTGACGGAGAGGTCACAACGGGGGCTGAGGAAAGGCAGTCCGGCGTCACCGGACTCGTAGTAGCGGTCAGCAACCGAGAGCAGGGCACGCAATACGTCGCGACATCGTTCGCGCGCCATCGGCGGCAGCGGTCCAGTGAGCCGAGAGCGCAGCCAGCCGAGGCCATAGCCGACCAGGAGCTCGTCAGGTAGGTACAGGCGCGAGCGCTCCCAGTCTTCTCGGACGTCGCGCGCGATGTTGGTCAGCTGCATGGCGAGGCCCAGGTGCGCGGCATGGGGCAAGGCGCGCTCGTCCTCGACACCCATCACGTGGCACATCATGAGACCCACCGTCGACGCCACGCGATAGCAATAGAGGAGAAGGTCGTCCCAAGTTTCGTAGCTGACGCCAACGGCGTCCATCTCCATGCCCGCGAGGAGCTCCATCGGGTAGTGGCTGGGAATGCCACGGTTGAAGGCGACCTCTTGAAAAGCCGCCAGCACTGGGTCCGCCATCGCTTCGCCAGCGTAGAGTCGGTCCAGCTCATCTCGCAAGCCTTCGAGCGCCCGTCGCTGTTCGTCGCCCTCGCTGAAGTCGATGGCATCGTCGGCGCGACGGCACCAGGCGTACACGACCGCAGCAGGATCCCGGTGCGGTCGTGGCAAGAGCTTCGACGCCATGGCGAAGCTCTTGCTGTGCTGCGCGATGCTGGTTCGGCAGATGCGTATGGCTTCAGTCATCGTTCCCCTTCCTGGTCGTGACGGACCTGTTCATGCCGCGTGCTCAGCCAATCGCTGTTCGAGGATGAGGTTGACGGTTGCCTTGGCCGAGTTGATCACTCCCGGTAGACCTGCACCCGGGTGGGTGCCCGCCCCGACGATGTAGAGCCCAGGGATCTTCGGGTCTTTGTTGTGGGGTCGGAACCAGGCGCTCTGAGTCAACTTTGGGGCGACGGAAAATGCCGAGCCCTGATAGGCGGACAGGTCTCGTTTGAACTCGTTGGGGGTGATGAAGTGCTGGGTTGCGAGATTGGCACGCAAACCCGGTAGCACTCGGCGCTCCAAGGCCTCGAGGATGCGCTCTGCGTAGCGTGGACCCAGATCGTTCCAGTCGACGTTCGCCTTGCCCAGATGCGGCACCGGACTCAGCACGTAGAACGCACTCTTGCCTTCCGGTGCCATGCTCGGATCCGTTACCGTGGGCGCGTGCAGGTAGAGGCTGAAGTCCTCCGCCACGGTGGGTCCCTCGAAAATGTCGTTCAACAGCTCCTTGTAGCGAGGGCCGAAGAGCACCGTATGGTGTGCCACGTCATCGTACGTTCGATGAGTTCCGAAGTAGAGTACGAACAGCGACATGCTCCACTCGAGGCGTTCGAGTTTTCGAGTCATCTGTCGCGCGGCGTTGTTGCCGTCGTACAGCGTGGAGTAGGTGTGGTGCAGATCCGCATTGGACACGACCAAGTCGAAGTCCTCGTCGCCACTGCGATTGGAGACACCACTGCGACTCGAGACCCGATGCACGGTCCCCTTCGCCGTCGTTTCCAGATGGATGGATTCGACCGGGTGTGACAGTCGCAGCTCACCGCCGAGTTCCTCGAACAGGCGGACCAGGGCCGCCACCAACGCCCCCGTGCCCCCTCGCGGAAAGAAGACTCCCCAGTTCCTCTCCAAATAGTGGATCAGGGTGTAGATGGAGCTGGTGTCGAAAGGATTGCCCCCGACGAGTAGTGAGTGAAAGCTGAATGCTTGCCTCAGGTGCTCGTTGTCGATGAAGCGCGCCACCGTCGAGTACACCGAGCGATCCGCTCGCAGACGGGCCAGGTCAGGAGCTACCTTCACCATGTCGAAGAACTTCAAGAACGGCGTTGCAGCCAGCTCTTCGTACCCTTTGTTGAAGACGCGACGGGAGTAGTCCAAGAAGCGTTGATAGCCCTCCACGTCAGCGGGATTCTTCTGTGCAATCTGCGCCAGCATCTTGTCGCCGTCGTTGTCGTAGTCGAAGCTGTCGCCATCGTCCCACAACAGCCGATAGAATGGCGCTACGGGCAGCATCTCGACGTAGTCGTCCATGCGGCGACCACTGAGTTCGAACAATTCTTCGATGCAATGAGGCGCCGTGATGACGGTGGGTCCCCCATCGAAGGCGAAGCCATCCTTCTCGTAGACGTAGGCACGTCCTCCTGGCTTGTCGCGGGCTTCGAACAGTACACAGTCGTAACCCGCCGCCTGCAGTCGGATCGCAGCAGAGAGGCCGCCGAAACCACTGCCGATCACGGCGACTCGACGTGCGCCGTGTGCGCTCCTCACAGCATTCGTGTCGTAATCAACCATAGCTCTTCTCCAATCGCTGGATCTCACTCTCGATGTGTTTCAGGGGTTCGGCGGGTCCGAGCGCAGCGCGTAGGTCTGCAAACGCCTCGCTGACGAAACGGCGGACCCGCACTCGTCCCGAGCCCTGAAGCGCCCCCCGCATCGCCTTGCACAGGACTTCTGGATGCAGGTCCCGCCGGGTCACTTCGTTGGCCATGGCCCGAAGCTCGCCGTAGTCCGTGGCACTGAGCTCGCTCGCGAGCCACGCCCAGGGCCACGTGGGGCGGCCGTGGATCAGGTCTTCGTGGCCTTTGTGGACTCGGCGTTCACTGACCAGGCCACCCACGTCGTCCAGCATCTGCAGTGCGACGCCCAGGCGTCGGCCGAAGCGGCTGAGCTCTGCCACCGTGTGCTCGTCCGCACCCGCTGCCACCGCACCGAGCACTGCCGCGAGTTCCATCAGTGCTCCGGTCTTGAGTTGGGTCGAGGCGCTGACCAGTGATGGGACTTGGCTCTGCGCCAAGTCTTGCATGCGGGCAGTGAGGTCCAAGCCCTGACCGTGATGACACGCGAGCAGGGTACGGCTCATCCAGCGCATCAACGACAGCTGCACACGGTCGTCGAGCCCGAGACCTTCCACCAGAGAGAACGCCCAGAAATACATCCAGTTGCCCGCGTTGAGCGCGACCGGGAGGCCGTACTCCAAGTGCAGCGCAGGCCGCCCGCGGCGCATCGTGGACTGATCTTGAATGTCGTCCACGATCAAGGACCCTGCGTGGAGTATCTCCACGATCATCGGTAGCGCGGGCGGACACTGGCCTTTCCCCCCGGCGAGCTGGTAACTCGTCGTGACCAAGGATGCGCGGAACTCTTTGCCCGGGCGAGCGACGAAGTCGGCGACGGGTTGGTAGAGCGCTTTGGCCCAGGTCGCTTCATCGAGGTTGGCGGCTTCCTGACCGAGAAGTCGTCGTAGGGCGTCCTCGTCGAAGTACTCGCCGAGCAACGCGGTCAGTGGGCTTTGCGACGATAGGGCTATGACTGGGTCGTTCATGCGTACTGTCCTTCGAAAATGAGTTGGCGCAGTGAAAAGCCGGTTGGGGGGCGGCCACAGAGGATGCGAGCACGGTCACCAGCCGTGGTCTCGAGGGCGTAGAAGCGACGGATCGTGTCGGCCGGCAGGCGATAAAAGCGCTCCAGCACGTGGTACCTATCGCGCTCGGCAAAGGCTCCGAAGAGCAGCCTGTTCAGCCAGCAGAAGTAGCGGACCTGACGCGAGTGCTCGCGCAGGAGTTCGTCGAAGCGCCGGTCGAAGACCGCGTCGACAGGACGGGACGCGATGTGCAACGCGAGACGTATGGACGGGGGAAGCGAGTAGCCCGTCGTGGGATGAAAGAATCCGCCGCCGTAACCTGCTCGCAACGGTGAGCCCCCCCGGCGAGGGATGGGTGGTGGGCGCACGGGTAACGGCAGTACGCCTTGCTCTTGGCGGATCACGCCACGAACCTGGATACCGCGCGAGCGGGCATACTGCAGCACACCTTCGCTCAGTGCATCGACGTTCAGTTGCGCTGAGTCCGAGTAGTAGGTGTCCTCGATCAGAACGCGATTTTGACTGAACGGAAGCACGTACATGAAGCGGAAGCCGTCCACCTGCTCCACGGTCGCGTCCATCAGCACGGGGACTTCCGGCGCGGACGTCGGTTCCACCACGAGTTCGAGCCCGACGAATTTTTGGAAGTACTTGGCCGACTTGACCTGAGGGCCTCGGGCATCGATGACCAACTTGCCGCGGAGTGGCTTGCCCTCGGCAAGGGTGACCGAGTCGCGGCCCACTGCGACCGCGCTGCCGATGACGATACGGGCGTTGGGCGCATTCCCGATCCGCCCGCTCACGACGTTGTTGAACTGTTTGCTGCTGATCGCCGAGTACGTTTGCGACATGCGTCGGCGATGTCCCGGGAAGATGACGTCGTGGGCTCCCCAACGTTTGACGACGAGCGGTTCGAGCCAGTCCCAAGCGACGGCGGGAACGTCCCCTTCGTGGAAGCACCACGTGTGGTTGCCGCCGAGGTGATGGTCACGTTCGACGAGAGCCAGGCTGGCGTCCGGCCTCGCCGCGAGGATACTGAGCGCGAGCAGGCCGCCTTGTAGGCCACCGCCGACGATCACGTAGTCGAACTTCGTGTCGGTCGACGTATCTGTTTGCGTTGCGCTCTTGCGGATGTTCATTCGGTGACTCGCTTCGGTGTTGCGAGATGTAGAGGTAGCCGCGAGCGTGCGGTGGTCAAGGGGAGTGTTGATGTGTTTATCGTCAACGCGTTGGGTTACCGTGCTAGGGGACAGACAAGGCCCGGTGTTCGTTCGTCCAGTTGACTCAGCCTGATGCGTGCTGGATGAACGCTGCTACGGAGCGTGCGAGCGGCCAGGTACGCGTCGTGGCGCTTTGTTCAGACGCTGTCCAGGACAACACGGCGCGATGCCTTGGACAGACTCGAGGTCCGCCCCTCAGCGCAGGCGCGTGGCGCACTGCAGCGACGACGGCCCTCGGTTGGACAAGCCATGGACAGGTCATACTGAGGTCGTCCACCGCTGGAACGCTCGGCCGCTAGCGCTTGCAACGTGCCGGGGTGGCGACCTATCTCTCTCGGAGTGTCGACGCGTATCCTCTTCGTTGCCGAAAACGTCACCTTGGCTCAGATCGTCCGCATCGCGACCTTGGCGCGGAGCCTTCCGCCGGATCGGTACGACGTTCACTTCGCGAGCTCGAGTTTCCCCGAGCTCGTCTTTGCCGGCACGGATTTCGAACAGCATGCGATTGAAACGTTGGCTGCCGAGCGTGCTGCCAAGGCGCTGGAGTCAGGAAGACGGCTGTACGACAAGAAGACCTTGCAGCGTTACGTCGCTGCCGAATTGGCGCTGATGGATCGGGTCGAGCCCGATGTCGTGGTGGGCGATTTCCGCCTCTCACTTTCGACGTCCGCTCAGCTGGCAGGGGTGCCTTGTGGTGTGCTCATCAATGCCTACTGGAGTCCTTTTGCAGTTCGCGAGCGTTGGCCCGTTCCGGATCACCCCATCGTGCGTCTCGTCGGAGAGGAGTTGGCGGAGCGCTACTTCCCCAAGGCGTTGCCTCGCGCGTTCGAACACTTTGCGAGTCCCGTCAACGCTACCCGTCGCCGCCTCGGTCTGCCGCCAGTGGGGAGTCTCCAGGAGGTACTCACTCAAGGCGACTACACGCTCTATCCGGACGATCCTTGGCTGACTCCGGTGCAGGGCGAGCCGGCCCAGCATCGCTTCCTGGGGCCGGTGCTTTGGGAACCGAGCCTGGCGACACCACAGTTCGGGTTCGACGATGAGCGTCCGCTCGTCTACGTCACGCTCGGTTCTTCTGGCAAGGTCGATCTACTCCCGCTCGTGGTCGAGGCCGTTGCCAGCTTGCCGGTGAATGTCGTCGTTGCCACGGCGGGTCGCGCGGAGCTCGCGAACCTTCCGCCAAACGTTCGGGCCTACCCCTACGTGCCAGGGTCGGAGTTGGCGCGGCGCGCGGCCGTCGTCGTCTCGAACGGGGGTAGCACCACCGGCTATCAAGCGCTTCGCGAGGGGACACCGGTGGTGGGGCTGCCGACGAACCTGGACCAGTACTTGGCCACGCAGGCCCTCGTGGCTCGCGGGGTCGGGTTGGAGGTCAAAGCCCGCAACGCGGATCTCGAGTCCGTTCGCAGTGCCGTCGAGCGCGCTCTCGTGGATGAGGAAATGAAACGCGCTGCAGAGTCCGTGGGCGCACGTTTTGCTGCTCACGACAGCGCGGCGGTCTTCCGTCGTTGGGTTGATGAGGTGGTGCGGCGACCGCCGGTGGCTGCCGTGGTCGGGTGAGTGTTTCGCTGGTGCCTCGCTGATGGAAAGGTGTGTTAGCGTGGGTCGAGTTTCGGAGTGCGATGCCACCCACGCCCAAGACATTGCTGGCCATCAGTCACGCCTACCCGCCTGATCCCGGCGCGGTGGGCATGCACTTGGCGGACGCGTGTTCGGAGCTGGTGCGCCGCGGGCATCGTGTCATCGTACTGACTTCCGACAGAGGCTACGACGATCCGTCGCAGCGATACCCGGCGCGGGAGGTATTGGGCGGCGTCGAAGTCCGTCGCGTCCCGTTGTCCAGTTTCGGCAAAGCGTCGCTCGCCGTTCGCATGGCAGGTGGGCTGTCGTTGGTCGCTCAGGCGACGCTATTTGGCGTCACGTTGGGGCGCGTGGACGGGGTGCTGGCGACGACCTCCCCGCCGGTGTGCGCGCTGGTGCCGCTGCTGCTCGGAGCGCTGAGAGGAGTACCGTTTGCCTACTGGGTGATGGACATCAATCCGGACCAGTCCGTGGTCCTGGGTCGGGTGTCGGAGACTGCGGTGGTCGTGCGGCTCTTCGAGTTGCTCAATCGGCAGGCGCTGGAGCACGCTTCGTTGGTCGTCACGCTCGACGAGTTCATGGCGGAGCGTCTACGACGCAAGCGTGAGATCGCGGAGAAGCTCGAGATCTTGCCCCCGTGGCCCCACGACAATCACCTTCAAACGGTCGCCCACCAAGACAACCCGTTTCGGGTCGAGCACCAACTGCAGGGCAAGTTCGTGGTGATGTACAGCGGCAATCACGGCCCATCCAGCCCGATCACCACGGTGCTGCAGGCTGCCGAGCGTCTCCGGCACCGAACCGACATCGTGTTCGTCTTCATCGGCGGGGGCATCAGCAAGGCCGACGTCGATCGGGCGATCGCCGAAGGCGCGTCGAACGTACGGTCACTGCCGTACCAAGCGATGGACCGACTGAAGTACTCGCTGTCCGCCGCGGACGTGCACGTCGTCACCGTCGGCGACGACATCGTCGGGATCGTGCACCCGTCCAAGATATACGGTGCGATGTCCATAGGTCGTCCGATACTCCTGTGCGGGCCGGAGCGCTGCCACGCCACTCCTCTCGTCGAGCCTCACCGTGCGGGCATGCGGGTGGACAATGGCGACGTCGAGGGCGCCGTGCGGGCGATAGAGACGCTCGCAGGTTCTTCCGAAGAGGAGCTGCGACAGATGGGGCAGCGTGCGCGAGACGTCGTGAAGAACGAGTTCAGTCGTGCCCTGCTGCTACCCCGGTTCGTCGAAGCGGTGGAGGAGCGACTCGGGCTCGTCTAAAGTGAGCGACCGAGAATCGCGCTCGCTCATTAGAGGGAGAAGTAGCGTGTCTTGATGCGCTTCTTGCCGCTTCGGGCCCCCACTTCGAAAGACGCCGCCTCGAAGCTGGGAGGTCCGAACATGGCTGATGCGTCGTTCGAGAAGCCGTAGCCTTCCAGCGGCATGCCGACGAAGTTGAAGTCCATCTCGTCGTTTTCGTTCTCGTCGTGAAGCACGGCGATCGCGTACGTGCCTGGCTTCAAGCCGGAGAAGGACACCTGGGCGCGCTTGTTGGCGATTTTGGCGAGCTTGCCTCGCAAGGCGCGCTCTTGCTCGGGGAACGCGTCTTCCGAATCGAAGAGCGCGACCGCGACTCGCCCCTTGTTGTTTCGCAGTTCGGTGATCTCGACGGTCAACGTCATTCGAGTGGCGCTCTTTCCTTGCCGAGCGTCGTCCGAAGCCTGCACATCGCCGCCAGCGGCGGCCAGGCACGAAAGGACGGTTGCGAACGATAGACCCAACAGCTTCGAGCGAGCGAACATACCCAAGTCTGTAGGGCGCTCACCTGGGTGCCGCAACCTCGTGCTCACGATTGCGGAGCCTGCCCACCCAACGTTCCAGTTCGTTCCACTCCGTGACGAGTTCCGCGCAGGCTGGCAGCCTGAGGCTCGGCGCCTGAGCGCCGCCCACGGCGACGAGGAACGAGCTGCCGAGCCGTGCGCCGAGCATGTTCAGGTTCAATTGCGTTGCAACGGGATCGGCGCCGCGACTGACGCTCAAGGCGATGCCGTCGACCGCGAGTGCTTCCGCGGCGTCTGCGATTTCTTCAGGCGGGCAGTTCGGCCCCATCGAGCGCGGGGTGACGCCGAGCGAGGCCAGGTAGGTTCCGACCATCTCCAAGCCGAGCGCGTGTTGTTCGCTGGTCAGCGTCGCCATCAACACACGTTCCCCCGAGCCCCTGTCCAGTTGAGAGGACCACATGACGCGCAGTTGAGTGGTCAAGATGTCGCTCACGAGGTGCTCGTGGCGGATCTGAATGCGCCCCTGCTCCCACGCGACGCCCACCATGTCCACCAACGGCGCGACGATGTCTTTGACGAAACTTCGAATGCCGAGGTTGAGCGCGGCGTAGCGCAACTCCCACACCAACGTGCGGTCATCGTCGGCGCACAGCGCCTCCATGATGCGATTGACGGCGCCTCCGTTCTGCGCGTCGTCATCAGCAGTCGGGGTGCGCCGATCGACGAGGGCTTTCAGTTCTTCATCTCTCCGAGTGATCACCGATCCGATGCGATGGCCACGCTGCATCGCGCGCTGCAGCAAGGTGATGCGCTCGACGTCCGCGGCGGAATAGATGCGGGCGCCCGCGTCATCGCGCTCGGGCTTGGGGAAGCCGTAGCGCCTCTCCCAAACGCGCAGCACGTCGGCGCTGAGCCCCGTCATGCGCGTCAGCTCGCGAATGCTGAAGTAGTCTTGGGTCGCCGCCGCTGGACTCATCCTCGGCCCAGCCTATTCCGCCGGCCGTCGCGCGTCAAAGTTGGAGGGGGCCGGCGATGCTGAGCTGACGCTCAGGGGTTCAAGAAACCCACTGCGTGAGAACGGCAGTGATGTTGTCGGGACCGCCGTTTTCGTTCGCGGTGTCAATCAGGCGTTGCGCGGCCGAGGAAAGATCCGGTGCGGTAGAGACGACGTGCTGGATCTCTTCGTCGCTCACGGGGCCGGCCAGGCCGTCGCTGCACAACAGGATGATGTCACCCGGTTCGGGTTGTTCGAATCGCGTGTCGACCTTGACGGTATCCTTCATCCCCAGTGCGCGGACGATCACGTTCTTGTGGGGGAACGCTTCGATCTCCTCTTCGCTGAGGTTCTTCATCTTCTTGTAGTCGTTGAGCAAGGAGTGATCTTCGGTCAACTGCGTCATGCGACCGTTGCGAATGCGATAGACGCGACTGTCGCCCACGTGGGCGACGTACATGCCCTCTTCGACGACGAAGAGCACTGCGATGGTCGTGCCCATGCCGCGTTGCTTGGGATTCTCTTTTGCCGTCTGATAGATGCGCAAGTTCGACAGCATGATGGCCGTGATGAGGCGATTCTCATCGTAGTCCTTGCTGCGATCCATCTTGTACGGCCAGGTCTTGTCGGGATCGTCCGACGTCTGCAAGAAGAAGTCCCGCATCGTCTCGATCGCCATGCGCGACGCCACCTCGCCGGATGCGTGTCCGCCCATGCCGTCCGCGACCATGTACAGTCCGTGTTCCGAGTACACAGCGAAGCTGTCTTCGTTGTGCGCGCGCTTTCGCCCGACGTCCGTCTGCCCAGCTACTTCGATTCTCACTGTGCCTCATTCTCTGCAGGATCGTGGAGTCTCGTCAACGTGGTCGGGGAGATTTGACGCACTGAGCCAGGCGTTGGAGGCCAGAGTTCGACTCGGGCCCCGGCTCGCCAGCGAGCTGGCCCGGGGGTCGACCAGCCCAGGTGTCGGAGGCGTCGGGTGCTCGTGGGCTGGAGACCGAGCCTGTGCGCCGGTGTGTGCCAGGGGTGCCGCGTCAGGTGACCATCGGCTAGCTGGCGCGCAAAACGTCGATTCCGCCCGCCCCCGCGACGATCACCACATCGGCGCGTCCCACGAAGAGGCCGGTGTCGACGACCCCGGGAATGGACTGCAGCTCGGCGTCGAGCGCGGCCGGATCCGAGACCGTGCCCGTCGCGACGTCGTAGATCAGGTTGCCGGAGTCCGTGATCCACGGCTGACCATCCTTCAGGCGTAAACTCGTCGGACCGAGCTGCTCCAGGAGCGCCTTCGTCGTCTGCTCGCCGAAGCGAAGAACCTCGACGGGAATGGGCCATTTGTCACCCAGATGCGTGGAGAGTTTCGTGTCGTCGACGATGATGATGTTCATCGCTGAGGCATTGTTGATGATCTTTTCGCGCGTGTGGCAGCCGCCGCCGCCCTTGATCACGTCCAGCTCGTCGCTGACCTCGTCGGCCCCGTCCACACACACGTCGATCTTCCAGGGGCCGGTATCCCCGAGCAGGGGGATGCCCAACGCCTCCGCCTGGGCGCGACTCGCCTCACTCGTGGGGACCCCGGTCAGACGGCGGCCTTGACGTACCAGCTTGCCCACTTCGTCGATGAACAGCTTGGAGGTCGAGCCCGAACCCAAGCCAATCACCCCTTCTGCCGGCAGCTGTTCGAGAGCGGCGCGGGCGGCTTCCAGTTTGCGTTGGTTCACGCTCATGGTCCGGGTATACCCTGGCCAGGCTGTCCTTATCCATCGACAGTGGAAGGGAAGCGTCCGGAACGCGCGTCCAGTCTTCCAAGCTGCGTCGAATTCTCCCCGAGCGCGCCCAAGTGAGCGAGCACGATTTGTCGGGCAGTCTTTCTGGCGCCCGTTGGGTGAGGGCCCGAAAGACTGCCTCGGTGCGGTCGTTTTCTCGACTCCATTTTCTGTTGCATCAGGAGAGCGTTCGCGAATCGCGCTCGCTCATTGAGGGCCACGAGCTAGAAAGTGCGCAGTGTCTCTGCGAGAAGCGGCTGAGAACTTCCCCTTCGGAAAAGCGCCATTCGCGCTCGTCCTCGTGGCCGTGCTCTCCAGCGCGACCTTCGTGCTGACGGCTCGACCCGAGTCCGAGCGAGCGGATCTGGTGATTGCCGTTTCAGCGAAGGCCCACGCCGTCGCGTACGAGGCCGCGCTGCCCGCCTTCGAACAGGCGTACGGAGTCGACGTGCAGGTGCAGTTCGCCAATGCGCGCGCTCTCGAAAGCCGGTTGCAGAACGCGATCCTCAGTGGCGCACAAATCCCCGATCTGACGGAGCTTCCGTTTGGCGCTTTGGGTTTCTTCACGCGCGGTCCTCGCGAAGACATCGGGTTTTTGGATTTGACGGAACGGGTTGCGCACGACCACCTCGCCGACCGGCTCGTTCACTCGCGTTTCGCGGGCTGGACGGCGCGGGGACACATCTACGGTTTGCCCCACGATGTCCACCCGGTGATGCTCACCTACCGGCGTGACCTGATCGAAGAGCTCGGGATCGACGTCGAGCAAATCGAGACGTGGGACGACTTCGTCGCGATGGGGCGCCGCGTGACGAAGGACTTGGATGGCGACGGTATCCCCGATCGCTACGCGCTGGACATGAACGTATTCGGCGGCGACTCCCTGCGCATGCTCGTATACCAGCGCGGGGGAGCGCTCTTCGACGAACGTTCCAACGTGGTTTTCGACTCCGAAGTCGTCGCGGAGACCGTCGAATGGTTCATCGAACAGCTCTACGGTCCCGACAAAATCGGATACGACGCAGGCTGGGGCCAAACCCAAATGAAGGCCATGACGGACGGTCTGGTCCTGTTCTATTGGACGCCGGACTGGCGTAGCTACTACTTCCCCGTCGAGGGCCCCCACCTGGCGGGCAAGTTGGCGGCCATGCCGCTGCCAGCGTGGGAAAAGGGTGGGCGTCGCACGAGCACTTGGGGGGGGACCGGCGTCGTGATCAGCAGGCGCACACGGCACCCCGAGTTGGCGTGGGAGTTGGCGAAGTACCTCTACTTCGACAAGAGCCAGCTAGGTAAACGCTTCCTGGAGACGAACATCATACCGCCCAACAAGGACGCCTGGGACTTGCCCGAGTTCGATCGCCCGAACCAGGCCTACTCGGGGCAGAAGCTCGGCAGGATGTACGCGGAGTTGGCGCCTGACGTGCCCGCGGTGTACGTCAGTGCTCTGCAGCGTGTTGGAGAAAGCAAGCTCGACCAGGCTTATGCGGGGGCGGTGGAGCACTACCGAGCTTTCGGCAAGAAAGGCTTGAAGCAGGTGATTCGACAGCAGCTGAAAGCCGCCGCGAACTACGTGCGTCGGGCCCAGGCGCGCCACGCACGTTTGCTCGAGGCGGAGCACGAACTCTGAACGAGCGAGCGCGAATCGCGCTCGTGCTCGCCTGCTCAGTCCCCGGAGCCCGGCTCGCGTGGGGAGTGCGCGCTCAGTGGGCGGCGCGGGCTACCGCGCGTGCTTGGGAAGGCGGCGCTTTGACCAAGCCGGGGTCGAAGAATTCGGCGTACAGCTGTTGGTTGAGCGCCGTGACTGAAGCCAGCACCTCCGTGAGGGTCTGGTGCAGCTGCGCCTGCTCGATGCCGCTGGTGTCGATCGTTCTCAGCTTCCGGAGTTCGGCCTTGACCAGCGCTAGTGACGGCGGTGAACGGCGCCGAGTGTCCTTGCCGATGCGTTCGAGAAAGTTGCGTAGCCGGTCCAAACAGTGCAGCACCGAGCGCGGAAAACTGGGATCTTGAAGCAGGAAGCGAGCGACCGTCGGACCCGTGGGGGCCGAGCTGTAGCGTTTGAAGAACGGTTCGACCGCAGCACACAGTCGTAGGATGGCCATCCACTGCGCGGCCTCTTGTGGCGTTTCCTCTTCGGCGCGGGAGCCCGACGCCAACCAATGGTGCCGCACATCCATCACCAAGGCTGTCTGTGCCGCCCGCTCGACGAGCAGACCCAGGCGCATGAAGTCGAAAGGTTCGTCGTGCAGCATGGTCGAGTGGCAATTGCCTTGGAACTCGGCGCACATCGAGAGCACTCGACGGTAGAATCGCGACCGTTCTCGTCGATACTCTTTTTTGGCTTCAGTCGAGTTCAGCCACTGCCAGCCGATGTTGAGGGTTTCCCACATCTCTCGACTGATGACCTCGCGGGTCGTGCGCGCGTTTTCTCGTGCGCCGGACAGGCTGGAGCGCAAAGAGACCGGGTTGTCTTCGCTCCAGGTCAGATAGTCCTCCGCGACCATGTCGCGCTCGTAGCCGCGCTTGCCGTGGGTGGCTTCGAAGCGCTCGTCTTCGCCCACGGTGCGCAGCACCGGCAGCCAGCGCTGGGCGTCGTGCAGGCCGGTGTCGAGAATGGACAGTCGATTGACCGAGATCAGGCGAGCGGTGCTCTCCGTCCGCTCCATGTATCGGTTCAGCCAGTAGCAGTTCTCTGCGACTCTCGAGATCATCAGCTTTCCTCTCCCAGCACCCAGGTGTCCTTCGAGCCTCCGCCCTGACTCGAATTGACGACGTAGGAGCCTTCTTTGAGCGCGACGCGCGTCAGGCCCCCTGGCAGTACCCACGTGCTCTTGCCGGTGAGGATGAAGGGTCGTAGGTCGACGCGCCTGGGTGCGGCTTTCTCGTCACACCAGGTGGGCGCGGTGGAGAGCTCGATGCGCGGCTGTGCGATGTAGCCCCGCGGGTTTTCGGTGAGCTTCTTGCGAAACTCGGCCAGCTCCTTCTTGGACGCCGTGGGCCCGATCAGCATGCCGTAGCCCCCGCTTCCGTCGACCGCCTTGACGACCAGCTCAGCCAGATGCTCGAGCACGTAGGTGAGGTCGCGCTTCCGCGAACAGTCGTAGGTCTGTACTTGACCGAGAATCGGCTCTTCGGAAAGGTAGAAGCGGATCATGTCGGGCACGTGTGGGTAGATCGCCTTGTCGTCGGCAACTCCATTGCCGATGGCGTTGGCGAGAGTGACGTTGCCTGCGGCATAGGCCGAGACGATCCCCGGTACACCCAAAACGCTGTCTGCTCGGAACACCTCGGGGTCGATGAACTCGTCGTCGATGCGGCGGTAGATCGAGTGGACCCGCTCTGCGCCCACGGTGGTCTTGAGGTAGACCTTTTCGTCGTGCACGAAGAGGTCCGTGGCGTGGACCAGCGGCACGCCCATGCGACGCGCCAGGAAGCTGTGCTCGAAGTAGGCCGAATTGTAGGGACCGGGGGTCAGGACGACGGCCTTGGCCTCGCCCTTGCCACGCACCGCAGCCGTCTCCAGCAAGGCGCTGCGCAAGCGCGTCGGGTACTCGGACACCGGGCGCACCGAGAGGTTGCGAAAGACCTTCGGCAGCGCGCGCTTCATCACTCCGCGGTTCTCCAGCACGTAGGATACGCCCGACGGCGTCCGCACGTTATCCTCCAGCACCAAGAACTCCCCCTCAGGGTCGCGGATCAGGTCGATACCGGCGATGTGGACGTACACGCCCTTCGGCGGACGCACGCCGTGCATCTTCTTCTGGTAACCCGTGGAGCCGAGCACCAGTCGCCGAGGGATGACGCGCTCTTTGAGGATGCGCTGCTTGCCGTAGACGTCGAGCAGGAACTCGTTCAAGGCCGTGACTCGCTGTCGCAGGCCCGCCTCGACGCGCTTCCAGCGGTCCTCCGACACGACGCGTGGGATCAGGTCGAAAGGAAAGATCCGTTCTGCACCTCGATCATCCGAATAGACCGAGAACGTGACGCCTGCATTCAGGAAGTCACTGCTCGCTAGACCTTGCCGACGTCGAAACTCGCGCTGGCCCAGCTTGTCCAGAGCTTTCGTGAGGCGCGCCATGCCGAGTCTCGGCTTGCCCGCGTCGTCGAAGAACTCGTCGAACGCTCCCGGTAGTGGTTCGTAGTTCGAGAACAGAGGCGTCTTGGTCGTTTTCTTCTTCGAAACTTGCCCCATCGCCGTTGCATACCACGGTCGGGAGCGGTGCCGAAGAGCGACGGAGCGTGCGTCCGCCTTCCAGCCGAACCGGGTCTACCGAGCCTGGGTATTAACGGTCTGTTTCCGCCACGTGAATGACGGCGTCACCGCGCGTGACCAGGCCTTCGGTGGCTTTGCCAATCACCACGCCGGTCGTCTTCGTCTTCAATGGCGTACGACTTCCGACGGCAGGGTTGATGATGGTGCCGTAGCTCTCGCCGGAGATCACCCAGTCGCCCAACTCCACCTCCAAATGACAGAAGCCGCTGCGATTGGTGCGCACCCAGGTGCTGGAGCGAAAGAATTGGGTGGGGTGCTTCGGCTTGCGGCTTCCGCGCAGGCGCACGCCGGCGGCTGACAGCACTCGCAGCGAACCCGCGACCCCCAGTTCGATCGCCTCGTAGTCCAAGCGATTGGCTTCGCCGGCCTCGAACAGCAAGGTCGGTTTGCCGAGTTTTGCGGCGTGGGCACGCAGCGAACCGTCGCGAAGCGCGGCATGCAGCGCGACCGGTGCGCCAAACACACCGGCGAGTTTTCGTGTCGCCGGATCGTCGAGGTTGCAGCGCACCTGCGGCAGGTTGGAGCGGCCACCTGAGCCGGTGTGAAAGTCGATGCCGAACTCCGCGCGGTCGATCACCAATTCCGAAAACAGATTGGCCAGGCGCGCACCCAACGAACCCCGCTTCGAGCCGGGAAAGAGACGGTTCAGGTCTCGACGGTCGGGTAGGTAACGCGAGCCCTGAATCAAGCCGAAGGCATTGACGATGGGTACTGCCAGAACGGTGCCCGACAATTCTGTCGGGTCCAGCTGACGCACGACCTCGTCGACGATCACGACGCCGTTGAGCTCGTCACCGTGGACTGCGGCGCTGAGCCAGATCACCGGCCCGCGGCGCGCGCCGTGGATGACCACGACGGGGAGCGACAACCAGTTACCCGTGGGTAGCCGCGCCACGGGAACTTCGATGCGCGCCAGCGTGCCGGGCAGGACGAGGTCGTTCGAGAACCGAAAGGGCTCGAGCTGGACCGTCTTCGTGGGGGGCTTCGGCTTCGGATTCTTCGGCTCGGATGCTTTCGCTCGCACTCCCGGAGCGGCCTTGGCTCGTTCTGCGCTTCGCTGGCTCTTGCTGCGAGGCAGTCGATCGTTCACGTGAGATGCCCCTTCGTGTGCGGCAAGTGTGCCTTCGTATGCGGCAAGTGCCCCTTCGTGTGTTTGGCGGACTTCTTGCCTTTCTTCTTGGGACGGCCTCCGAGAAAGGACTTTCCCGGGTTAACCAAGAAGCGGCCACGAACCGCTTCTCTGCCGAGCAGCATGCGAAAGCCCATCAGATCACGTGACGTCAGCGTCAAGTCGATCTCCCACTGTTGTCCGCCCCAGCTGACACTGGTGCGGATCACCGGGCGCAGCTCCTTTTTGCCATTCGAGCTCTTGACCCAGCGCTCATCGTGGAGGGCCGCCTCACACTGCACTGCCGATTCCTTGCTGCGTTGCAGAGGGAAGACCTTGAATCGCACTCTCCCGCTTCCGCGTCGGTGAAGGATTTCAATCTCCTCTGCGTGGAGAGCAGAGCTGCGTGCTCCGGTGTCTACCTTTGCCTTCACGGTGCAGTTGTCCAGCTCGGGAAAAGACACCCACTCCCTCCAGCCAACTGTCAGCACGTTTTTTTTCGCTTCGCTCACATTGGCACCTTGGCTCATTCGCAGGCCGTCACATGATCGTGATTGTCCACGAGTACTCCAAAACTGCTTGGCGAGCCACTGGTTTTGGCACAACCTTGAGGCCCCATGAAGATTTGCATCCTATCCAGGAGCCGTCGATCGTACAGCACTAGAAGGCTCGTCGAGGCAGCCAAGCAACGCGGTCACACCGTCAAGGTTCTCGATACCCTCAAGTTTGCGATCTCGTCGAGCCCGCAAGATCCTGAGCTGTACTACATGGGCAAGCGGCTCAGTGCTTACGATGGGGTCATCCCGCGCATCGGTACGTCGGTCACCTTGTACGGTACGTCGTTGGTGCGTCAGTTCGAACAGATGGACGTGTTTTGTGCAAATTCCGCGAGCGGGATCGCCAACTCACGCGACAAGCTCCGCTCGACGCAGATGCTCAGTCGTTTCGACATCGGCATCCCGCCGACGGAATTCGTGCACGACAAGCGCGACGTCGCGGCGGCCATCGAACGCGTTGGTGGCGCGCCGGTGATCGTCAAGTTGCTGGCTGGGACTCAAGGCGTGGGCGTGATCCTAGCGGACTCCTCTCGTGTCGCTCAGGCCATCATCGAAACGCTGCACAGCACGAAGAACAACGTGCTGATCCAGAAGTTCGTCGCCGAGAGCAAGGGAAGGGACGTGCGGGCCATCGTGATCGGGGACCGAGTCGTGGCGGCCATGAGGCGTGTGGCTCAGGGCGACGAGTTCCGCAGCAACGTTCACCGTGGTGGGCGCGTCGAGGCCATACAACTCGAGCCCGCGTATGAGGAGACGGCGGTTCGAGCAGCGCAGATCCTCGGACTTCGTGTCGCTGGCGTCGACATGCTGGAGGGCGCCACGGGTCCGTCGGTGATGGAGGTCAACTCCTCGCCGGGACTGGAAGGTATCGAAACGGCCACCAAGAGCGACGTGGCAGGTGCCATCGTCGACTACGTCGCGGACAACGTTCGTTATCCCGAGCTCGATCTGCGACAGCGTTTGACCGTCAGCAGGGGCTACGGCGTGGTCGATCTGTACGTGGGCGCGCAATCGGAGTTCAAGGGGTCCACGATTGGTGAGTCCGGCCTGCGTGAGCGAGACATCGTGATCCTCAGTCTGTCTCGCGACGGTAAAGTGATCCCCAACCCCAA
>JBNKHV010000054.1:0-28927 GCA_050290545.1 Polyangiaceae bacterium
TCGTTGTTCATCTTGCGCGGATGTTCACTGTGTGCGGCGCATGTCTCCGGCGCGTTGCGTCGTAGCGGCCGCCGTCGTCGTGGGGGATATTGAGCGGGCCATGCCCAGAGATCCCGCCTCCGATCAGGAACTTGACGCCGAGCGTCACGCAGCACCAGCACCCGCCGAGAAGCCACCAGCTCGTGCCAAGAAGATCCCGGGTATCGCCAGTGGAGTACTGCCGCTGGTGCCAGCGCGGATGGTCAACGAGGTGCTGTACTGCGAGCGCTTGATGTACCTCGAATGGGTGCAGGGCGAGTGGGATGACAACCGCTTCACTGCGGACGGGACTCGCGTGCACAAGCGTGTCGATGCGTCGAAGCGAAAGCTGCCATCACGGGAACCGGACTCAGGTCAGAATGGATCGGGGGCGGAACCGAGGGAAGGGGAGAAGCCCTATCAGGCTCGCTCCGTGTGGCTCTCATCCGAGAGGTTGGGTCTGACTGCCAAGCTCGACGTCGTCGACGTGGATGGCGGCAAGGCCCTCGCTGTCGAATACAAGCGTGGCAAGCGTCCGCCGGTTCCAGAAGGTGCCTACTTGCCGGAGCGTGCACAACTCTGCGCCCACGTGCTGCTCTTGCGCGAGCACGGCTATCGATGCGACGAGGCGGAGATCTACTTCGCCGGAGATCATCGCCGCACGCGCATCGAGGTGGACGAGCAATTGGTCGACACCACGCTCGCCGCGATCGCTCGCGCGAAAGAGCTCGCTCTGGGCGGTAGGTTGCCGCCACCGCTGCTGGACAGTCCGAAGTGCCAGCACTGCTCGTTGAACACCATCTGCTTGCCTGACGAGACCAACTATCTGCGGGCCAAACATCTGCCTTTGCCGCTCGAGGCCGACAACGAGAAGACCGAGCCTCGGCGCTTGGTGCCAAAGCGAGACGACAAGTCGCCGCTGTACGTGACGACGCAGGGCGCCAAGGTGACTCTGGACAGCCACCAGCTGATCGTGTTCGCTGAGGGCGAGAAGAAGGCTGAGGCGCGGCTGCCAAAGACCTCGCACGTTTCGCTATTCGGCAACGTGCAGATCAGTACCCAGGCGATCCGTTCGCTCGTCAGTCGCGGCGTGGGGATACACTTCTTCTCGTACGGCGGCTGGTGGTCGGGCACGTGCGTCGGAGCCGACTCGAACAACGTTCAGCTGAGACTTGCACAATACGAAGCGTACCGTGATTCCGACGCACGGCTGAGCTTGGCTCGTCGTTGGATCCATTCGAAGATCACCAACTGCCGCACACTTCTGCGGCGGAACCACCGCGCGCCGGACGCTACGGTTCTGAACGAGCTGAAGTTTCTCGCGCGCAAGGCCCTCGTGGCGGAGTCGACGGAGTCGCTGCTGGGCATCGAGGGCACTGCGGCGAGGACGTACTTCGGGGCGCTTTCCGGGATGCTGACCGAAAGCAGCGTCGCGGAGGGGTTCGACTACGCAGGGCGCAATCGCAGACCACCAAAGGATCGGCTCAATGCGCTGTTGTCGTTCAGCTACTCGTTGCTCACCAGGGACGTGTTGACCGCATGCCGCACTGCCGGACTCGATCCGATGCTCGGGTTCTATCACCAACCTTAATTCGGACGCCCCTCACTGGCGCTGGACCTGATGGAGGAGTTTCGCCCGTTGCTTGCCGACTCTGCCGTATTGTATGCGGTGAACAACGGCGCTGTGCGCTACGACGACTTCGTCGAGGCAGCTGGCTCGGTCACGCTCAGCGACAAGGGGCGTCGGCAGTACATCAAGGCCTACGAGCAACGGCTCAGCCAGGAAGTGACCCATCCGATCTTCGGGTATCGCATCAGCTATCGGCGGGTGTTGGATGTTCAGGCCCGTTTGCTCGCACGCTTGCTGCTGGGCGAAGTCGAGGAGTACCCGATGTTTCGCACGAGGTGATGTGTGCCGCGCAACTCGAACAACACCGATCCGGTCAGCACCTATGTGGTGAGCTACGACATCTGTGACCCGAAGCGCCTGCGACTGGTGTTCAAGCTGATGAAGGGCTGGGGTTTGCACATTCAGTACTCTGTTTTTCTGTGTAATCTGAAGGCGCAGGAGCTGACGGAGCTGCAGTCGGATCTGGAGGACATCATCGACAATGGTGCGGACCAGGTGCTTTTCGTGGACGTGGGCCCGGCCCGAGGTCGTGCGAAGAACGCCATCAGTTCGATAGGGAAACCGCATGCGGTGCCCTTCGACGGCCCGCTCGTGGTATAGGCACAGCGATTGTCGTCTGAGGTCGCTTCGCGTTGCGAGCTCTTGTACTGCCCAGCCGCCACGCTATCCTGAGGGGCATCCCGGCGCGAGCGGTTTGGTGTCGCACAAACACCCCGCACCGCTCGCAAACCGCAGAGCTCTTTGAAATCCCCATGCAATTTCCAACAATCACACCCCACCGTGAGCGCCAAACGGCTCCACCCGTCCGTGGGTCATCGAGGGCGCTCGCACACCACCCCAAAAGACCTCGAACTAGCTCGAGATTTGCGGGGTGGCTCTTCCGCGGTCATCGACCGCGGCCCCATTGAAGCGTGCGTGGAGTGGTCTAGATTTACGCCGGTGTTTGTGTCTCTTCCGCGGTCATCGACCGCGGCCCCATTGAAGCTGGGGCGCGGCCGTCAACAAGACGTTGGGAGGACCTGACCGGAGCCACCTGTTTCCCACAGGGAGAAGACGGACATCTGGTGTCCTGTTGAGAGGCAGCGCCCGGCCGTACTACCCCCGAGTCTGTGCTGTGGGGTGTCACCAATCGGACATCACGCAAAATGACCCGGCCGAAGAACCAGTTCACAGAAGACCACGCCTGGCACTCCACGCCAGCGGACGTTCACACGCTGGGTGTCGCTTGTAACTGTCCGGCCCCACGGGTATGTCCCGAAGATATGAAGGGTGAAGCGGGCGCGTTTTGCGACCTTGAGCTGTTTGTCGAACTGGGGAGCCTGCTGAAAACGTGGCGCAAATTCACTTCAACCACGCAGGCCGAACTGGCGCGACGGATTGGATGCGACCCGCGGCAAGTTCGTCGATGGGAACGTGCAGGAACGAGAGTCTCGCTTGAGACCGCGCACGAGATTAGCTCCCATACCGGCATTCCGATGGCAGTAATTCATGACCTTCTTCAGAGGCGACCCGTTTACTACTCCTGTACCAAGCGGCGCTACGCCTACTCGGCTGCAGAGTTTTCGGTCCGGCCACGGCCAGACGCTGTACTTGCTCTTCCGGACGAAGCAGGAGTGATTGGCACAGTCACCGAGATCAGCGCGATGTCCCAGATCCGACCGATACTGGCGTACGATCACGCCATCTATCCCACAGCCAAACCGGTGCGGGCTTCGGTGATAGCGGCCGCGGCTCGCACGTTACCTGAACTGAACCTATTCTGCTCCGACACATGGGACCAATACTCGGGTCACTTGGTGTGTTTTCCCATGAGCGCGTCCACGTACGAGGACCTCCGCGAACAACGCAACTCTGAGGGCGACCTGACGGAGGACCAAGTCACAGCCCAGTCCGTCCCTTCAGTCTTCTACTTCTACTCAATCTATGCCCCAACAATCGGCTTCTCGAGCATGCTACTTCGACGCGCTGCCAAGTATTTCCTTCGCAAGAGCGCGCTGGACGACGCCCTCGTCGCTGGCTACACGGTAACTAAAGAGGGCGAGGACCTCTGTCGAGACCTGGGGATGCGAGAGGTGTATTCGTCCGCGAGCGAACGACTAGCCCTTGGTACCGAGGTTGCGCCCGTCTTGTTCGAGACTACGGTCGGGTGTTTACGGCAGGGGCTGGTACACCGCCAGCCCTGAAGAGCCTCATTCCAAGTCATTGCTTGCGCCTCCCAACTCACGCTGGCGAGGGACGCTCGCCAGTCCGCGCGTCACGCGGTCGAGAAGGCAGGACACGAGGTGACCTGTTCCAGGCATTGCGATTCAGCTACTCTGTGAACCGACAGAGTTAGCCCACGCTTGGCTAAGCTTCCGCTCGTCGCCAGCGCACGTAACAACTATCAGGAGCCAGTCCTATGTCCATCCACCGAGACAAAACGGCGGGACTCGATCAGTTTGAAGTCGTCCCTCATCCGACCGCGGCCGTGCACGTGTCCTCCGTGCCCCCCGACTTTGCCAGCCATGTGCCGCCCACCTGGGTCGTTTGGACGCTGGCGGAGATTAATGCCAGGGTGGCGGCCCACGCCGAACACCATCGCCGACGAGAAGAGAACGCACGAGGCCGCGTCAGGGCGGTCTTCATGTTCGCGACCATCGCGATAGCTGGAGTTAGCATGCTTGGCACGTGTTGCATTGCCGCGAGGACCATCGGCTTGTTTCCGGAGCCCTTTCACAACCCGGCCGCTGCCGCAGCCTTGCAAGCGTCAGCGCCGGAGAGCCCACAGCGCGTTCTTCCGCCAGTTCCCAACGCCCAGCGTCGAGCGATCGTAGCTGTCCGCGGAGATACGGTATGTGGGCTGGCCAAGCGATACCGGCTCGACCCAAACGCGATCATAGACGCGAACCATCTTGAGGTTCGAGGCCGGAATGGTCTGGTAGTCGCGAATCTGCGCGAAGGGCATCGGCTGTTGCTTCCGTCTCCGAAAGCGCGTGGTCGTGACCACGTACGTTGCTTCTGAGGCGCCCCGCAAAATGCGAGAGCTTCGCGTGCAAACTCTGGGACGTCCGAACCGTTTCCAGGCGGGCCCGTCATTCGTGGTCCCAGTGTCTGTCGGTCGGCCACCAGCTGATCGAAAGGCTGACCATGTGCGCGACGTCGCTCCCGAGGAGCGCTCGGTAATCGAACGACGTCGAGAACGAGGACGCCCAGAAGCCACGGACGCCCCCACCGATGCTCGCCGTGAGGTAACGCCCCGGCCGCTCCCCGCCGTTGTACCAAACCCATACCGGCGCAGCGACGAGGTGCACGTCGTAGGGCAGGTATCCGAGCCACCTCGACTTGCCAACGACCGGCAGTACGGCGAGTTCCGGCACCGCGAGCATGGTGCAGACGTTCGAGCTGCCGTCGTCGAAGGGAATCGCGACCGCGCCCCACGATCCGAGTCCGACCCGATCCAACGGATAGTATCGAAGCTCGCCGAGGAGTGAAGCAGCGGGGGTTGCGCCGTCGGACAGACGCACGCCCGATGCCGCAGCGATTTCCAAGCGGCGCTCCCGCCACAGGCGACGGCTTGCAGGCGCGCCCTTCAGAGGGCCAGTGAGCAAGATCTCCTGAGCCTGCGCTGGAGAAGCGCCCAGAAGCACCACGGCGAGGCCCAACGCAGAGCACGTTCTCTTCATCGGCTCGACCCGATGACACGCATCGAACGATGCCCGGCAACGATCAGGTCCGCGAGTCGCGGCTGAAGCCGCTGCACCAGCACCGGACCCTCCAACACCAACACGGCGCGGCGCTCATTCGCGGTCGAACTCGCGACGAGGCGGTGGTGAACTAGCCAAACCTCGGTCCCGTTCGGGATGTGGCCCAACGCCATGTGTCCGCAGCCGACAGCGAGGCTCATCGCCATCGACCAAAACGCGACCTCGACTCGACCCATATCCAACGATTGTACGCTCAACCTAGGTCGAGATCTTCCTGCCCGTGTGTCCTTGGACCCGCTTTCCGCCACGCGACGGGCACGCTGTGACGCCTGGCGTCGCTGTCAGGCCCCGTGAAGTGCCGGCTGGTCGCCGGTGCTGCTCGTTGGTAGTATTCCCTGCTGCTGAGGCTGTTCAGTGCCTCCCTGTGCTAGACCGACAACGCTGGTGACGAGCTCGGCGCGGAATCGCTCACCCACACGTCCTGCACCGATGACTGAAACGAACGATGCTGTTCTCATAGGTGGTCCCGAGAAGAGGGAAATCCGGCTCGTGGCATACGACGACCGCTGGCCCGCTCAATTCGAACACCATGCCGCTGTCATTTCGAACGCTCTCGGCGATGCCTTGCTCGCCGTGCATCACATCGGCTCGACATCCGTGCCCGGTCTTGCCGCCAAGCCCATCGTCGACATTCTCGCTGTCGTTGCCGACTCGTCCGACGAGCCTTCGTACCTGCCCGCACTCGAACTCGCTGGCTATGTTCTGCGCGTTCGTGAGCCGGACTGGCAGCAACACCGAATGCTGCGTACTCCTGAACGCGATGTTCATATCCACGTCTTCTCCCCCGATTCTGCCGAGGTCCGTCGAACTCTGCTCTTCAGGGACCGACTCCGCAGCCATCCCACCGACCGCGCGCGCTACGAGGAAACCAAACTCCGTCTCGCTACCCAATCCTGGCCCGACATGAACACCTACGCCGACGCGAAGACTGACGTCATCGAGAGCATCATCGCCGCTGCCGACTCCGAGCTCAGCTCTCCATGAGCGGCAATTGACAGGCGCGCCCGACTTCGCGGACAGTGTTGCCTATGGAAGGGCTGAGGTTGTCGTCGGTATTCGTGCTAGTCGGAATCGTGTGGGGATGCCAGACGACCGACACCGACGCAGGGAGTTCGGGCGCTGCGCAACAGCTCCATGCATCAGCGACGGTGGTGAACGACGCCCGGGCTCGAAAGGCTCCGGCGGAGCAGAAGAAGCTCAAAGCGATCGCGGACGACGAGAGTCTCCGCAACGTGGAACACCATGCCCTGGCGCAGAAGAAGGTTGGTTTCTATGCCGTCTTCTTGCCCGAGGAGTACTCAAAGTCCACAAAGCGCTATCCGCTGGTTGTGATTCTTCACGGTAGCGGCTCGAACGAGGTAAGGCATGGCAGTCTCGCAAACGATTTCGGTCGCGCACAAGCAATATACGTGGCGCCGCGTGCACCCCACCCGCATCACGAGGTGTTTGCCCAATATGGAACTCCCGGCTGGACGGCGTGGCCGACGTACCCGGAGAAGTGGGGCAAGCGGGATTCGCCAGACTTCCCGAAGGACCGGCTCGAGGATGTGGACGCCCGGAAGCTGTACGTGGAGTGGATCGCATCGGTCATAGAGGACGTCCGTCGCCAGTATCGCGTTACGAACGCGAAGGCGGTGTTGTATGGACACTCGCAAGGTGCGGCCTTTGCGCATCAGTTCGCAGTTCAGCGTCCGGAGCTGGTGAAGGCCTACTTTGCGTTTGCAGGGTACTACGGCGACACAACAGACAAGGCGGATGTTGATTGGCCAGCGCTTGTGTTGAAGAAGCACGGCATCCACATCATGCTCGCCCATCACGAGCTTGACGACGTCGTGATGGCGGAGCAGACGCGGCTTCTATCGGGGTACTTGAAGCGGCATGGCGTCGAGCACGTCGCTCACCTTCTCCCTGCCGGGTCACATCTCGGTGGTCCCGAGGTCAAGCGGCTCGCAGCGGAGTTCATCCGAACCGAGTGCCAGGGGGATCGGACAGCGGGGGCGGTCAAGAAGTGAAGTTCTGGTAAGCCTATCGACCTGCCGCTAACCTGCAGCGGGGCAAGGGAGGTGGTTCAGGTACGAGCAATCGTCTCCGCGATCAAGAGCCGGTCAAGTCCGATGGCCCAACCGACGCCTTCTGCGTATCGTCCTCCGCCGGCGATCTGTTTCTGAGCACCGAGGAGCTCACAACGTGCTTCAAACCCGCTCTCGGTGTAGTAGCCGAGGCCGCGTCGAACTTGATCGTCGAAGGAGTACGGTACCGCAATGACATCGAGTAGCTGACGAAGGAGTGCAACGACCTCGTCGCGATCAGCAGGAGCGGAGCCGCCAAGAAGTTCGACAAAAGACTGGCCGACTTCACTCACGCTCGCTCCGGCGGCGCTGTCCGCCAAACGGGACCACTTCACGTCTCTGTCACGCTCGGTGGCGAGGCTTCGTCCGACAGGCAGAACGCCTGAGCAGCGCGCGATGGGCAGCCCCTCCTCAAGTCACATTAGATTTCTGCGCAGGTGGCATAGATCAGCAGAGAGCTGCGCAAGAAACGATGACTAATTCGCCGGCGCCCGCCTCGCATCCCGGCGGCGCGGGGCGTACCCTTACATCGGGATGCGCTGGAAACCGATTGTCGTTGGATCGTTGCTGCTGTCAGCAGCGTGCGGTGGTGGTGCCGAGACGCCGATGACCGATCCAATGCTCGGCGTGGAGGCGCCAAACCCCGCCGTGTTGCCTCCTTCGATGCAGGCCAACCCCGGTGCGGGCGGAGACGAGCCGCAAGGCGCGCCGGAGATGAACACTGACACCAACCCCGACGTCGCGAGCGTCGTGACCGACGGTGTTGCTCTGGACGATCCTGCTGCCCAGGAGCCCGCTGCAGAGGAGCCCGCTGCAGAGGAGCCGCGAGAGCCCGAGCCGCCGATGGTCGATACCGCTCCCGCGCCGGACCCGAGCGAGGGAGCGGACCCCAGTCAAACCGATCCCGAGTCGGATGGGACGAGCGAAGCAGGGGAGGCCGAGCCAGAGCCGGCAATGGAAGGCGAGGTCACGGCGGCCTTGAGCTTCGCGGCAGACATCTGGCCGCTGTGGGACATGGATCGAGAGCCGGTGTTCGTGTATCGCGGCATGGGCAGCTACACCGGTTGCGCCGACGAAACGGCGCCCTGCCATGGAGCAGCAAACCCCGGAGCGCAGCTCAGCATGGCCGACGCCGATACCGCCTATGCGCAGATGATGGACACGTCATCGATGTCGGGGATATGCGACGGAACGCAACGGGTCGTGGTGGGCGATCCCGATCAGAGCTGTCTCATCCTGTTTTATGTGGGCCGCTTGGGACCCGAAGATCTCGATTGGGTGGACGAAGCCGAGATCGAATTGATGCGCGAGTGGATCCGTCAGGGCGCATTGCCGTAGTCCGGGCGCGGATCTGTTCGATGAGAAGCGCGTTCACACGGGCGGCCCCGTTCGCTCACTGAGCGAGCTACTCGCGCCGGAGCTGCTTGATGCGAAGCCCGTTCGCCGAGTCGTCGACTAGTGTGGCCAGCCTGCGCTGTCGGGTCTCTTCGCGTTTGGCGCTAGTTACCCAAGCCGTTGCTTGCTTGCGGTAGCCCGCCGGCTGAGACTCATAGAACGCCCACGCCGCGCGGTGCTTCTTGAACTCGGCGATCATCTCTTTCGGCAGCGCCTCCGACCGGTCGCCGACCGCGTAGCCGCTGTCGACGTGCACGTCCTTGTGGGCGTAGGCGTCGAGTCCCGCCTTCCTCATACGGCCCCCCGCCTTCAGGGCCTCGACGCGCTCGATGTTTCGTTTGCTCCAGACGCTATTGGGTTTGCGAGGCGTGAAGCGGATGACGTAGGCCTCATCGTCGAACGACTGCCGGATGCCGTCGATCCAGCCGAAGCAGAGCGCCTCGTCCACGGTCTCTTCCCACGTGACGGACGGTTTGCCTGTCGCCTTCCTGTAGTAGCCCACCCAGAGTACGGACTCCTTCTTGTGGTTCTTCTCGAGCCAAGCGCGAAAGTCCGCAGCGGTAGGGAAAAACGTGGGGTCGACTGTGGGGGGCTCAGGTCCCATGACTGTGGCGTTGTCGGCGTCTGCCCGCACGCTACTCCGTCCCGGCTTCGGGCGACAAGAACTTGGAGCAGCGGCTAGTCCGACTGTCGATTGGGCCGGAGCACACGAACGTCAGAAGACTCGCGCGCCGCCAGTGGTCCAGAAGCTCATACGATCCAAGCCCAGACTTCAAGATATCCAGCAGCGCGCTCAACACCATCGAGTCGGCAAGTCCTTGCATGAGCATTGGCGTCCGGGTGTATTCTGGCGGAATACGCTTTGTCAGGCGGAGACTTGACCGACTGTGGGGGAGGGGCGCTTACTACACGGAGATGGGTTACCTGGCTCGAATGGCACTTTTGGCTTGTCTCGTGAGTACCGGTTGCGGTGGAGCGGACGCGGAGCGTGCAGCGGAGGACTCCAGCACTGGTGGCGAGGAAGGCGACGTCGGAGGGCGGTCAGAACTGGAGTCGGGGGCCGTGAGCGGGCCAGCGTCAGACGGCACGAGACGCGACAGCGCGGGTGAAGTACCGGTCGCCGAGGCGACAGAAGGCCCTTCGGTCGAGGTCGCCAACTCAGGGGACGGTAGCGGGCCAGATGCTGCAACATTGGTCCCAGCAGCGACGCTGATGGACGGACCCGCGGATGCAGGTCCTGAGTCCAACGATCTGGACGCCACAGAAGGGGGGGCGTGGTCGGATGGTGAGGCGGCAGCGCGTGAAGGTTGCGCGGGGTTGAACGAGATACTGTCGGTGAGCTTCGACGGGGTGAGCTCCACAGACAGCTGGGTGATCACAGACAACAGCACGAGCTACACTGCTTCAGTCAGCTTGCGTATCGAGTCTGAGCAGACGTTGCGTCCGAACGGCAATCCTTTCTTGATCGTGCTATCAGTATCCACGGACGAAGAGGGGCCGCAGTCGATACCCGCGGATGCGGACACCATTGCGCTTGCTTGGAACAACGAGCGCTGCAATGGGGAGATGTTTCAGGGCAGCGTCGAGATCAGCCATGCTGATGGTCCGGGAGCGGATGAGCGGCGCGTATGCGGCACATTTGACCTGGAATGCACGGACCCTGACTCGGGGGCGACCATAGATATCCAGGGGACGATTGACTCGACGTCAACCGTTCCAGACGCAGTTGTCGGTGGAAGATGACCCGTCCCGTCCAGCCTAGCCAAGTCAGGTAAACGACTTGCCGTTCACCCGTGGGCAGGTAACGGAAGGCCCCGTTGGGGGGGCGCCATGGTTGCGGCAGGGTTCTCGGAGGTGACTACTCGGGAGATGGCGGCAGCCAGCCGCAGGCGTTGGTGAGGGCCGATCATGCAACAGCCTGCCCTGATGATCTACGGCGAGCGGGATCTGATTCCGAGGTCTGAAACCGGGCTAGCCTTCCAGAAGTGAGCTCAGACGGCGATAGAGCTCTACGGACGCGTCGACTTCAGACTTTCGAATGGAGATGCTTTCGACGTTGATTCCGATTGGCAGGTGCTTCGCTCGAGCGAATTCCAGCACGTCCGACAATACACTCTCACACAGGGTGATGGAGCGTTCGAGAGTATCGCTCGAGTGTCGCAGCTCGTTCTCGAGCCAGCGCGGAAACGAAATGCCGAGCCACTTCATGAACTCGAGCGTGCGGACAGAACCGCAGGGCGAGAAGGTGAGTACGAGCGGAGCCGGCGAGTGGTTGCCTTCGTGTAGTGACAGCGCGTAGTCGGAGAGCAGCGACTTGGTCGAAGACGCGTCGTACACGGACTGGGTGATGAAGAAGCGACATCCGGCGTCCTGCTTGGCGACAATGCGCAGGTGTTCGTCTTGTTTGGTGACGTGTCGCTCGGCGATGGCGATGCCACCGAAGACGAGGTTGGGTACGGGTCGCGCCAGAGCGTAGGCGTCGGCCAAAGCTAAGCCGGAGCTGTGCGACCGACCGCGTGGTGCACCGACGAAGACGCTGAGGCGTCGGTCAGGCACCGAGCTCAGCTTCGTGAGCCAGGTTGAGAATGCATCGCGGGAACGAGCACCGACGCATCGATAGACGACTTTGGGAATGTCGAGATCAGCAAGCGCGTCGTACGCGTAGGAGTCTGGCTCGACCGTGGGAAGGAACGGGAAGGGGCGCTCCTGGCCGGCTGGGCCTGGCTCGTCTTGAATGTCGTACACGACCAAGCCGTCCGGAGCGAGCTCACGAAGTCGGGCGACCTGTTGGGCAGCTATGTCGCGCAGACGTTCGGGGGGCGTCGCCAACTTTGGTGGAGCAATGCCATAGAGACGAAGGCCGCTAGACCCACGGTCAATTTTTTCGAGAAGCGTAGTCAACGGGAGGTAGGTAACACGCACCTGTGTGTGAAGTCACGTCCAAGCCCACGACCTCAGCGGTGCCGTGGAAGCGTGAATTCGGGCGCGTCGACGCGACCAAAACGCACATCAGCAGTGGTTCGAGCTCGTAAACTCGGCTTGCTCGAGTTCTGGACACCTTCGAGCCCGGGTTGATATGCTCCACGGCATGAATCGAGCCGCGCCCGTCTTCGCTACTGTCATGCTCTTGTCCATCACCTCATGCAAGACCTCCCAGCTCTCCGGCGGAGGTGCTCAAGTTGCTACATCGCAAAGCGCACCCATCGATTCGGGTTGGGACCCTGAGGGTTGCAAGTCCCTGGGTTACGTTGTTGGTCGCGGTGGAGGAACCTTCGGAGGTGGATGGATCTCCAATGACCAGCTGATCGAGTATGCGATGAATGACTTGCGCAACAAGGCCGCTGAGCTTGGCGCGAACTTCGTCCAGCACGATACACCGACCATGGGACAAGCAGGATCGGACAACGGCAGCACGACGTCGACGGCAACGGTCAGCGGAACGGCTTATCTCTGCGAGCAGAAAGCCGACAAGAAAGAGACCGTCGTGGCAGCGAACGACACGACCGACGATCGCCCTCCCGGTTGCACACCCGGATCCACCCAAGAATGCGTCGGCCCCGCAGGTTGCAAGGGCGGACAGTTCTGTGTTGACGATGGTTCTGGATACTCGAAGTGCGACTGCGGCCCCACCAGCGACGAGGACTCGGCGGAGGCAGAAACCCCGTGAGGCTCGGCGACCACTCAGTGAGCGGGTAACTCCTGGGAGGATCGTCGGCAGTTGGGCTGCTAGGAGTCTGCGCGCGCGCCGGTAGTGCATGGCGACCGCGCCGCTGCGGAGCGGCTTCGCCGAGATCAACTCGAGCCGTCTCGTGTCGGGCAGCCCGCTCCGGTACAGGGTCGGGCCGTGGCCGGCGATCCTGGGGTGGACGAGGAACTCGTACTCGTCGATCAGATCCATTCCCAACTTCAGGCACTACGTACACTGCCCCCGGTGCTCTTCGGGATGCGGAAACGGAACGTCGTCCCGACGCTCGGCGAAGATTCGACTTCGATGCGACCGTGCATCGATCGCGTCGCGGTTTTGACGGCGGCCAGCCCCACGCCTCTGCCCGAGGTGGCGGTCGCGCTACTCTTGGTGGTGATCGCGTCCGTGAACAACGCCTCGACCAAGTCCGCGTGTGTATCGGCGGGCAGCCCGCGCTGTCGAGCCTTACGTCGCACCTGCTCCCAGTTCACACCGCGACCATCGTCGCGCACTTCGATGCATACCTCGCTGACCGTCTCATGTGCGGCGAACCGTATCGTGCCCGCGCCCACTTTGCCGGCAGCTCGACGCTCCTCGTCGGTCTCCAGACCGTGGTCCACGGCGTTCTGCACCACATGGGCGAGGGCGCTCCAGAACTGTGCCCAGTCGTCACCGAGCAAGCGAACGTCGTTCGGCTCGGAAATGACGCGGGGCTCCGGCTTACCGAGTCTCGCTGCAACGCGCTTCGCCTGGTCACCGGCCCGAAGAAAGCGGATCGACACCGGCTCGAACTTGATGCGCTCGAGCCTGGCTGCCAATTCGGCGTGCGGACGTCGATTCCGAACGGCGGCAAGGATCCCTTCCAGCTCACTCCGCTCCAGAGGCAGAACCCCGTCTCCGCCTCCCATCAGCTGGCGTGCCCTGTGCGAAAACTCGGCCCAAACGGAGCGCAACGACTCGACCATGTCGTCGTTGAAGTCTCTGAGCTCTTCGGCTTGCGTCTCCAGCTCGTGACACACCTGGGCGACGCTGTGGATCGAGAAGACCCCACAGTTTCCCTTGAGCGTGTGGACATCTCGCTTGCGCTCTTGCAGCGTACGATTGGCATCGCTCATCTGCGCTATCAGTCGTTCACCCTCTTCGAGAAATCCGATGAACCCGACGCGGTCGTCCATCAGCTGCTCGAAAATGGCGATCAGCTCCGCCTGCTGCAGCTCCTTCTGACGACGCGCTTCGTCCTCCGTCACGTCCGTCACCACCAGGAGCGCACCATCGACGTCGTCGCCATCACGGACAATCGGCTTGTAGCTCAGCGCATAGCGCCGATCGCGAGCACTGAGGCGCGTAGGCATCTGCCCAATGGCGACCTCTGCAGGCAGCAACCCGGACACCACCTGCTCCCAAGCGAGCGCCAGCATGTGTCGGGCAGAGTCATCATTGCGAGCGATGTGCTGGGAGAAGTGGACTGTTGGATCGGCGGGGCCGAACCAACGGTCGAACGCAGCCGACCGCTCCTGGTCCAACCGTCCGTCTCGCCGGATCCGCGCGAGCCCCTGGTCGACGTTGTCCAGAACGAGCCGCATCGCAACGTTCCGCTCCCGCAGCGCCTTCGTGCGGGCCTCCACCTTGGTCTCGAGGTCACGGCGGTACTCGTCCAACTCGCCGTCCCGCTGCTGGATGCCCCCCAGCATGTCGTTGAAAGCGATCGTCAGTTGGCCCAACTCGTCGTCACTCGTCTGTTTGACTCGAACCGAGAAGTCGTTGTCGCTCTGCACCTGCGACACGGCACTCGTCAGGGCTCCGACACTGCGCGCAATACCACCGGCAATCAACCAAGCCAACGAGATGGAGACGAGCAAGACTGCGAGTGAAAGACCCAGGCTGGTTTGCCGGCTGGCGCGGATGGCGGCGAGCTTGCTCGCGGCGGCATCGCGTACCTCCGTGGCGAGCTCCAGCTCCAGTTCTCGCAAGTCACCGACGCACTTCGCCTGCACCGCGAACCATTCGGCAGCATCGACGTCGATCTCTTCGTCGATGTTGTTCAGTGCGACCTTGCGTATCGCGTCGGCCCTCTTCGCCTCGGACGAACGCTGGCTATCTTCGTACAGCTGAACATCGTCGTCGCGCGCGGTCGACCGCAGCACGTCGACGTAGACCTGCTCCTCCGTCGTCAGACCAACGAAGGAACGATAACTACCCGGGGGGAAGCGACCCAGAGCGAAGACGGACGCGAGCAGCGCGTGCTCCTGGCTGGCGCGCTCCTTGACCTGCATCACGCTGACCAGGCCAGAGATGCTGCGCAGCAGCTCCCCATCGTCGCTCAACTGTGTGAGCGCGGCGGTCGCATCGATCAACGCCAGGTTCGCCACCGCGAAGTAGTCGACGTTGCGAGTCGGACTCAGTTTGCCCGCGTCCACCTGACGACGAATTTCTTGCAGGGAATCGAGTGTCTTTTGAGAGGTTTCGATGTCGCGCTGCAGCCTTGCCGGCAGCGCCCCTAGCTGTCTTCCTTGGAGGAATTCCCGCAGTCTCTTCGTCGCCGAATCGGTCGCGTGTCGCTGCTGTATCAGCTGAGCCTTGCGCTCTTCTGCCAACGTCTTGGCGCGCATCGGCGCGTCGGCGCTCAATGGATCGTCGAGTTGTGCCTTGCCCCCGTAGCCCAGCACGAGGGCCCCGAGTGCACGCTCGGTTTGCAGCTCCTGCGCCAGACTCGCCAAGCCGACAGACAACTCCGCTAAATCCTCGACGGAGCCGAGAGCTTCCGCCGACTGTGCCCCCCGTTGAGCATGCATCCACAACAGCGACGCCAAGACGAGCACCCCAAGCACTGGTGCACCCGCGAGCAGCGTCAACTTGGATCGTATGGAGAGTCGGTTGAGCACCTAGTCCTACCTCGCACCCGGCGGCACACAAGCTGACTTCCCACTCGCTTCTGTGCTGCCATCGGGCACGCTCCCAGTATAGCCATCGACACACGTCACGCACACTGCGTGATGTGTTTCGCTCTGCACGAACGCGTCGTTCGAGGTTATCGACCAACCAATCTGCTTCTCCAATTGGAATGAAGGCTGCGGTGTCAGCATTCGCTGTACTCCGCCCCCTCGACGAGGCTACACTAGTTGAACGCGCGAAGAGGGTGAATGAACTCGCACCTTCGCATACCTGAATCACGGGAGGATACAGCTGGTGTCAATGCAAAGGACTAGGGCGCGCAGTGCGGCGATGGACAGCAGTGCGGCGAGGGACAGTCGTCGTGTACTCGGCTTCGTGTGCCTGTTGGCGACGAGCTGCTACAACCCTGACGAACGCTGCGGCGCGGGGCAGGAGTATTCGCCGGCCGACGAACTCTGCGTCTGTCAGGAAGGGTTGAGAACCACACCGGACGGTTGTGAGGAGATCCCCGAAGAGCCTACTTCCGCGGGGGAGACAGAAGCTGAGACGCCACAACAGTCGATGGATGACGCTGAACCGACGGAGGCGTCACCAGGTGACGATGAAGGCGCTGCAGCCGACACGCCGATGGGGGAGGAGACGCCGGATAACCTAGGAGCGCCATGCTCGACAAGCGACGACTGCGCTGAAGGCGCCGCCACGTTCTGCGACGCGTTCGTGACCGGGGCCTGCCTCACCGAAGGCTGCGAGCTCGGCGGTTCTGACTGCCCGATTGGCTACGCTTGCCAGGATCTGTCGATGTTTGGCGCCGCGGGCAACGTTTGCGTAGCAGCGCCCTGCGACATCGCTGCTGATGACTGCCCCGACGGATTCACCTGTTGCGAGGCACCCATCCCGGGCATTCCTCCGTCGTGCCTGCAGAACGGATGCGGGGGCTGAGATGCTCCCGTGCGGGTTCCCTCCCTCTCCGAGACCGGATGTCAGTAGAGGAGAGGGTACCCGGACTGTCCTGGAGTCTTTCCGTCGATCGCGACGACCTTCATACCGTCGCCGACTTCACCCGCACGTACGTACGTGAGCGTTCCGTCGACATGCTTGATGGCCGCGCGTAGGCGCTCGGCGGGGGAGATGGCTTTTGGCGGACCTGACTGCCCCCGGATCTTTCGATCGATCCAATAGCGTCCGACTTCATCTGGGTCCATACCGAGAACCTTGCGGTCGAAGATCGCGCGCTCCGGCGCGTTCCGAGCCTGATTGAGCGGGATGAGGCGCTCGCCGTTGGGCCCCTCAACGTGTTCTCCGAGGTACAGGCGTCGGAGTTCGTGCAGCGATAGGACGTGAATGCGGCTCCCCTTCGCGACCACGATCGCGAGTGTTTCAGGCGCGGCAGCGCGAAGGATGCCTGCGGAAGACCCTGCAACGAGCGCTGATGCTAGCCCCAAACCTGCCGTCAAGATGCGTCGTCTCTGCCGTCTCATCAGAAACTCCATGCCGCTTGGGTGGTGAAAATGCTGAACGGCTCCAAGTCGCCACTGACTGGCGTTCCGGTCCCGTCCGCGTAAAGGTACTGCGCTTTGAGTACAATCGATGGGACGGGTCGCATGTTTACACCGAACCAGTACGCCGGGATCCGCCCCCAGATACCGAGCGGTCCCGAGTTGTAGTACTCCGCGTTGACGTAGGGCATCAGACCGAAAAACGGCGTCCTGTAGCCGACCAACACGTACCCTCCCCAGACGCGATAGTCCGGAACGAACCCCCCGCGGCCGAACTGATCGGCCGGGCGCAGGTCATCGTCGTACGTTACCTCCCGAACGACCACTTCGCTCTGAACGTGCAGGCCTCCCAACAGCCACTTGAGGTCCGCGGCGTAGGCGAACTCGTCGTACTTGTCGGTCACGTCGACTCCGAAGACTGGGCCGTCTGCGCCAACCTGGAAGGTGTTCACTGAATCCGTGTAGCGCCCTGCGTAGGCGGACGCTCCCAACGTGAGCTCGCCCAAAGACGAGCTGCTTTGCATGAACAAGCGCCCACCGACGGCCTTGTTCGCGTCCAGATCAGCGTAGGCGTCGGTCGGACCGCGCCCGTTGGACAAGGTGAGATGATAGCCGAGCTTGACCTCCCCCACGTAGCCGCTGCCGTGCACTTGAAGCCCTGTCTGGCGCTCTGGAATCAATGCCTCGCCCACGATGTAGGGACGGTTCGTTGCGATGATGACCGGACTGCCATGGTCGACGTTCCACACGCCGTAGGGGGTCAGCCACTGACCTCCACGAACGGCGAACAACGGGTCCGCCTCGTATTCCAGCCAAACACGCTCAATCTCGATTCCGCCCCAACGAATCGGCCTTTGGAAGTCTGCGTAGTCCCCAACGGTGGCATCCAGACGCTGCGCCGCGAAGTCACCCGCGGGCGCAGCACCATGGGGAAGATACAAGAAGCGAACCTCCGCCAACGAACGCCAGTTCGATCCGAAGTCGGTCGCGAGATAGACGTTGAAGTTACCTACCGCGAACGTCGGCTTGGCCGTCAGCCCGCCACCGAGCCACTGCTGGAAGGTGAAGTCGGCGAACCCGTAGATGTCGAGCTTGGGCCCGGCCATCGACTCTTCGTTGAGCTCCGCCTCCAGGTCGCTGAAGTCGCTGAACGACTCCTCACCGAGCGACGCGTCTAGCGATGACGCTCCATCGCCAGCGCTCTCCGCCGCGCTCTCATCGGCCGGCGGCTCTGCTGCCGCCAGCTGGTCCCCTTGCGGGGTGGGGTTGGGGCTTGCGCTCGTCACTTCGCCCCCCGCCGCAGTCCCCTCGGATTCCGACGCGTCGCCTGCTGCCGAATTCGCAGCAGAGCCAGCTGGTGCTGCGTCCTCTGCGGGCGACGTTTCATCAATGATAGCCGGCTCGCTATCTTCTGACGGTTCAGCGTTTCGCGTGTCAGTGTCCTGAGCAAATGCCTCACTCCCACCGAGCGCGACGATGAGCACGGCAACGAGGGCTGCGCCACCCCGCGAAGCGCCAAGCCGGTAAGGTCGATTAGAAGTCGTCAAGCCCTCATCCTTTCGTCCCTCAAGAACTCGTAGCGTCCCTGGTATACATCGAGAAGAGCGCGAGAACACCGCATTCGTCCAACAATTCACTCATTTCTTGCTTGGAAGCTGCGACGTCCCCCTGCACTCCACTCGCACCTGCTGAACCTCGGACCCACACCAAACGACATGCGGCGTCTGGGCAACACCCCCACGCGCTCCCCCTGCACTACACGAGCAGACTCCCTTGCTGGATGGACTCCGCGGGTAGCTGCCCTGGCGGAGGGAGCCAGAGCGAGAGCTCGTCCAGCGTGCTCGCGGCTTGTTGGCGAACGCAAGACTCGCCTCCGAGCAACCCGTCGACGCGTTCGGCGTCGCTCATCATGTTCGAGTTCGACGTTGCCGTCCTTCGCGGTACAGCGGCTCAGTCGGAGCCTGGGTCATCTGACCACTCGGCGAAGGCGAGGAAGCTCTTGGCGACGCCGATCTGCTCGAGGTAGTGGCCGAGGCCGTTGTCGACGAACAACGAATGTTGGCGCCCCAGCGAGAGGGAGAGCGCATTGGGCAGTGGAAAGCTCTCAGCGTGGGGGTTTCCGTATTTGGCTCGCAAGGACTCGTAGGACGGCCAGACCCACGGCACTTCTGCACGCCATTGGTTCACGCATCGACCCGACGGATCTGGTTGTCGAGTCAGCATCAGCCGACCGTGGTAGAGCCCGAAGACAGAGTCGACGTTGCTGGAGTCTGGCATGTAGAACACCGGTGAGCTGACGGTTTCATGTGTGCACGGCCGTGCGCTCGCCCGCTTGCGCAGGCGGGCGGCTTGCATTTGCACTTTGGTGTTGTCGGTGAAGATGACTGGGTCGAGCTGGAAGTCTTCGCCAGAACCGCTCAGGTAGTGATCCATGAGTATGCCGGTTTGGGCGACGATGACGGTGAGCTTCGCACCGGTAGCGAGGGTCGAATAGAAGTCGACGAGGAAGGCGCGGTCGTCAGCGGAGAGTGGCAGCCGCTGAACGGCCTTGGACTCGATGGCATCGATTCTGGACTGCAGGGCGTCTCGTCCGACTCCGGTGGCGATGGTGAAAGCCAGACCAAGGCGCTGACCGGGAAAGACGAATAGGGTCACACCGACGCAACAGGCTGCGATCAGGGCCAACCATTTGGCGACTCGAAGTCGGGACGTTCTGCGCTTCGCCACAAACGTATACATACGCGCCGTGGGGGCTTTTGATTCCCCATTCGTGTGGCGCGGCGGAGGATGCGGAGCGGGCAGGCGCGCTCCTGGCTCATCCTTGCTCCCGTTGGAGACGCGCGAGTGAGCGCGCAAGCATCAGCGACCAGGCGCTGAGCCCGAGCCCGAAGGCGCCCGCGTGCAGCGCACTCCGCAGCTCGAAGTCTCCGACGTGCAAGAGCAGCGTGTAGGCGAAGACGAGATTGCACAGCCCGTACAGTACGTTCACACGCGACGACGACAGCCCGCGGAACGGGGGCGAGGCGAATGGGGTCGGGAACGCGCGACCGAGCACACCCGAGACGAAGTGCGGGACGAAGTTTGCGAAGAAGACGCCCGCGAAGGAGTACGCGACGAAATGGAACCAGAGCATGGGGCCTCCGAAAGGCAACTCCGTGTTGCCAACTTCGAAGGTACCCGCAGCTCGACGAGATGGCAATTCGCACTTGCCATCTCGTCGGGCCTGGGCGTATCTTCGCTGCTCAGGAGTAACTGGCGGACCTTGACCGAGCGAACGGCGACACGTCGAACCAGGGGCGTGCTCGGCGGGCGCAGCGAGCGCGTCGTGCAGCAGGTGCTCGTGGCCACCGTCGCCGAGCTGGCGGAGTCTGGCTACAGGGCATTTCGCATGGACGCGGTGAGCGCGGCGGCCGGAGTCAACAAGACCACGATCTACCGGCGCTGGCCCGGCAAGGCGTCGCTGGTGGCGGCGGCCGTCGAGTGGATGCGCCGGTTCGTGCACGACGTGCCGTTGCCCGACACGGGCTCGCTCGAGCAAGATCTGGTGCAGGCCTTCCGGCACAGGCTTAGCTTCAAGGACCGCGTCGAGGGGCAAGCGTGGGCGCGACTGCTGGCGGAGAAGCACGACCCCGGGATCAGCGCAGTCGTCGGTGACGCCATCGAGGAGCGTAGCGGCGCTTGGTACACGATGGTCACGCGGGCGGTCGCTCGCGGTGAGCTCCCCGACGGCACCGACCCGCGCCTGTTGCTGGGCATGCTCGGGGCGGTGGTCGACGCGTGGAACGCGAGCTCGTCAGGCCGGCTGAAGTCGGAGCTGCTCGAGGCAGCCGTGCGCACCATCGTCGCTGGCGCCCGCTCGGGCTCACTGGTTCGTTCCAGCGGGCGTCGCGGATCGCGGACAACGGCGTCGGACGTTGCTCGGCGTGGCCGTCAGCGGAGTTCGAGACTCGCGAGCTCGGTCAAGAGCCGCAACGGATCGCGATAGCGGCCGGGGCTCGCGAGCCCGGAAGACTGGAGGCGTCGCGAATGGTCGCTCGCGGCCTAGCATTTCGGCCTAAGGAGCGACGGGAGTACCTTTCGGCGTCGACGTGTCCTGCCAGACAGGTGGGAATGCTAGGGTGGTGGCGTGGAAACAGTGCTCGTGGTCTTGCCAGCGGTGGTCGCCGTCGTGGCGGTCTACGTGGCCGCCAAACTGCTAGTACGGTACGAGCAACGACACGGCCCCGAGTGTTGGGAGGTGGTCTCGGGCAACCGGCGCATCCGCCTCGAGAACACCTGGTTCGATGGCGCTCGGCTGTATGTCGACGCTGCGGCTGGTCGGGAGCAGTCAACAGACCTACTCCACGAGCGGGCACCACGCAGTGCTGACCCATGAGTTCGTGGAGGCCGGGCGCGACGAAGAAGATTGAAGTCTACGTGCGGGCGCTCGTCCGGGTGCGCGCAGACATTCGGATGGACGGCAGGAGCCTCACGGGTGGGTTCGTGCTCGGCAGGCGCGAAGGGGGGCAGGGGCCGCCTGATATCGCCAGGCGATGACCGCGCTGAGATACGAACAGGAGAACACTTCGTATCTCTATATCCCTTCGAGCAGCGTCGCGAGCTTCACACCATAGGCGTCAGCCAATTTGCATAGGGTGCTGAGTCGCGGATCCAACACGCCACGCTCGAGCTTCTGATAATGCGAAAGCGAAAAGCCGTGTTCGCGCACCATGTCGAGTTGGGAAAGCCCCGCTTGGTGCCGGAGCTCCCGGCACCTGTCGCCGAAACGCATTTCCAAAGACTTCACTGCTGCAGGACGGAGTAGCCCACCCTACGTCTGGTTAGAATACGTCAAACTTGACGTAGGCGCGTGGAGAGACCATGCTCGGGAACGACCTTCAACACTCCCGGGGGGAAAGTGCCGAACGAGACGAGCAAACTCCGCATGCCGCCCGCCCGCCGGGCGCCAACAGGGCAACCCGCCACCGGGGCGCCAGCACCCTCGCGCCCAGCCAATACGCGGGCAACTGATACCAATACGCGGGCACCTGATACAGCGTCGCAGCGTGACCCAGCGCGGCAGCCTGGCGCCGCGACATGCCGCCCGCTGGTGCTCATCGTCGATGACGATCCTGGCGTCGGGCGAAGCCTCGCGCGCTGGTTGCAGCCGTCTTTCGTCGTATGCACCGTCGATTCGATGACCGAAGCCTTGAGGGTGATCCGAGGAAGAGCCAGCCTGGAACTGGCATTCGTCGACTTCGACTTGCCAGACGGGTGCGGTTTTGGGGCCCTGAGGGAGCTGGCTCTGCACCAGCCTGACGCGGTGCGTGTCTTGATGTCGGGTCGCACGGGGGTTCAGCGCTTCGCCGGGGCGGAGTTGGCGCACCTGTTCGTTGCCAAGCCCTTTGAGCCGACCACCATCGAACGCGTGATTCGTGGCGTCTCGAGCTTCAGCTCTTGAGTACTGGTCATGAGATCAGTATCCTGTCGCGGATGTCCTCTGAGGTGCCTGCTCCTTTCTCGCTCGCCGCGACGCGCCATGCGCCCCTGTGGCTGGGAGGGAGGGGTGTGCGTTTCGCCGTCGCCGAAAGCGCTAGGTTGGTCGTGAATGAGCGGCGCCCGAGCGGTTGGAGCCGCCGTGGTGCCGTACGAGGCCCACGAACATCGCCTGGGGCGAGCATCCCGGCCAGTGTCCAGCAACGCATCGAACGCGGTGCTCGTTACCAGGCGTTGCTAGCGCGTATGTTGGAATTGAGCGCGCAACTGCAATCGACCTTCAGCGACGAACAGCTCGCATTGTGGTTGCGGCTCGAGGACGTCTTCTTCGACTACGCTCGGCTGATGGCGGAAGCCCACTACGAAGCGGGGCTGCAACGCGCTGAGCGACAGAGCGCGAAGGTGCGCCGCGAAGGGTGAGTGATCGACATGAGTGAGCCCCACGAGCGATTCGCACGCGGACCGACTTCAGGCGGCTTTCCCGCCGTCGCCAGCCTTGGGCTCGTCGGTCTTGTCGTCGTCTGCCGCAGCGTTCCTCGGCGAGCCCGACTGCTTCGCTCCTCGTAGACGTTCGATGCCGTCGACAGCCAGAGCGAGGTCGAAGTGGATGTGGTCGTCGCCGAGGAGTTCCCACAGGCCCGAGCGCCGCATCACTCTGCGGACGGGGCCTTTGACGTTGGCCAGGAACATGTCCTTACCGGCTTCGCGCAGGGCTCGCACCGTGTCTTGGAGTGCTTGCTCCGCCGAGGAATCGAGGTCGTTCATGCTGCAGCAATCGAGCAGCACGGTGTGGACCTCGTCGGATCTCTCCGTGTGCAGGAGGAAGCTCTGCAGGCGGTCTTTGAAGAACGCGACGTTGGCGAAGTAGAACGACGCGTCCATGCGCAGGATGAGCACGCCGGGCACGGCTTCGGCTTCGGGGAAGTGCTTGAAGTTGCGGAACACGTTCGTGCCCGGCAGACGCCCGAGCTCCGCGGTGTGCGGTCGCGTGCTGCGGTGAATGAAGGCGCCCAGAGAAGCGAGCACCCCGACGAAGATGCCTTCGCCGATGCCGACGAATAGGGTCACGACGAAGGTCACGCCGAGCAGCAGCGCGTCCGAGCGCCGCACCTTCCACAAGCGCAGGGGCTCGCGGACGTCGATCAGGCCGAAGACGGCCGACATCACGATCGCCGCCAGCACCGCTTTGGGTAAGTAGTAGAACAGGGGTGTGAGCAGCAGCAACGACAGCGCGATGACTGCCGTCGTGACCACCGAAGCGATCGGGCTGCGAGCGCCCGCTTGGTCGTTGACAGCGCTGCGTGAAAAGCCGCCACTGACGGGATAACCGCCGGTGAAGAAGGCCCCCAGGTTGGCAGCACCCAAGCCGACCAGTTCCTTGTTCGGATCCACCTCGTAGCGGTGTTTGGTGGCGATGGCCTTGGCGACGCTGATGGCCTCCATGAAGCTGATCAAGGCGATCATCAGGGCGGTCGGCAGCAGGCGCTCCGCCAGGTCGAAGGAAACCCCCGGCCACTGCAACGAAGGCAAGCCCTGCGGCACCGTGCCGACGATGGCGACGCCGCCCTGGTTCAGATGCAGAGCGAACGTCAACACGGTGGTGATGGCGACGGCGATCAAGGCCCCGGGCAGGCGTCGGGCTTTGTGGCGGATCAGAAAGATGAGGGCGATGGAGCCGGCTCCGATGGCCAGCGTCGCGAGATGAATTTCTCCGAGCCGCGGCACGGTGTTGATGATCAGTTCGTGCAGTCGGTTACTGCGCTCCAGAGGCACGCCGATGAGGTGCTTGAGCTGGCTGAGCCCGATGATGATCGCCGCGGCGGAGGTGAAGCCGCTGATCACCGGGCGCGACAGGAAGTTGACGAGGAAGCCCAGGCGCAAAAGCCCCATCAGCGCCTGCGTGAGGCCGACCATGCCCGCCAGCAGGATCGCCGCCGCGAGGAAATCGGGGCTGCCAGGAGCGGCCACCAAGCTGGCGCCGGTGGCGACCAGAAGTGAATCCATCGCCACCGGTCCGACCGAGAGCTGTCGCGACGTGCCGAACACGGCGTACGCCAAGATCGGTAGCAGCGACGCGTACAGACCCATGATCGGCGGCAACCCCGCGAGCATGGCGTAGGCCATGCCCTGGGGGATCAACATCACCGCCACCGTGATACCCGCCATCGCGTCGGCAGGCAGATCGATCTTGGCCCGGTAACTGGGCAGCCACGCCAGTGCGGGCCAACGTCGAAGGACGTCGAGCATGGCTCAGCTCGCGCTCGCGATGCCTGAGATGATCGGGTAGCCCGCCTCGTTCCAGTCGGTCATGCCGCCGCTGAGAGACGCAACTCGCTTGAAGCCCAGGGCCTCCAGACTCTTGGCCGCGATGCCCGAGCGCCGTCCGGAGCGACACACCAACACGATCGGCTCTTCGCGGTCGAAGGCTTGGCTGGCGCGTTGCAACGTGGCCATCGGCACCAGTTCGCTGCCTTCGATGTGACCCATCTCACCGACGTACTCGTTGGCTTCTCGCACGTCGACGATTCGGACTTCTCCCGAATGGCGCGCGAGCCAATGCACGTCGAGCTCCGGGATGTCTCCAGCTGCGCGTTCGATCGGCGCCCAGCCACGCTCGGTGACTGGCTCTGCTGCCATCGGCACGCTCATGCCGCAAGCCAGGTTCGCCGGGACGGCTTCTGCCAGCTTCTTGGGCGCGGCGAGCTTCAACTCGGTCATGATCTGCACGAAGTCGTCTTCGCTCTTGCCCGCGAGACGGGGATTGTAGCGCTTCTCTTCGGCGACGGTGCTTGCCGTGCGGCCTTGGTAGTCGTGGCCTGGGTAGACCGCCGTCTTCTCGGGCAAGGTAAACAGCTTGTCGGTGATCGAGTGGTAGAGTTTACGCGGATCGCCCTGCTGGAAGTCCGTGCGACCACAGCCGCGGATCAACAGCGCGTCTCCGGTGAAGACCCGACCGCCCTCGGGCTCGTAGAAACTCAAGCAGCCGTCGGTGTGTCCAGGGGTCTCCAGCACCTGTAGCTCGTGCCTTCCAAAACGGATCGTATCGCCATCGCCCACCATCACGTCGGCGCAGCCTGCGCCCGCCTTGTTGCTGAGCACGCTCTTGCTGCCCAGACGCTGCCGCAGCACGCCAGACGCCGTCACGTGGTCCGCGTGCACGTGGGTCTCCACGGTGTGGATCAGGGACAGATCCAGCTCCTCAAGCAGCCGCGTGTCGCGCTCCAACTGGTCGCGCACGGGATCGATCAGCACCGCCTCGCGAGTCTCCTCGTCGGCGAGCAGGTAGGTGTAGGTGGCGGACTCAGGGTCAAAGAGTTGTCGGAACAACATGGCGTCTCCTTTCCGAGGGCGGGCTGTCGTCCTCGCGAGAAGACAAGAATGCGACATGCGTGCCAAGCCGGAGCAAGGTCGCGTCGGGTGGACTTGTGTCAATGATTACAGTTGCTTGTTCGTGCACGGAGGCCGGGAAGAAGAGGCCCTCCGCCGGTCCTGAAACAAGCTGAAACCTCGGCTGTAACAGCGGCTCAGTCCGGTTCGCTGACGGGTTCCTGCTGCTCGCGTTCCTGGGTCGCCTTGTCCAAGCCGTAGCGTCGGAGTTTTCGCCACAGGGTGACTCGGCTCAGGCCCAACGCTTGGGCGGCGCGGCCGTGGTGTCCGCCCGATCGTTCGAGAGCTCGCAACAGCTGGCGGGCTTCTTGCGGCAGGTCTTCGGGGAGCTCGGCACCTGTGTTGGCCGCGGGCGCTTGAGGTTCCGTGCCGAGAATTTCCGGCGGCAAGTCGGCGTCCGTCAACACGGGACCTTCGCCCATCACCAGCGCGTATTCGATCACGTTGCGCATCTCGCGCACGTTGCCTGGCCACTCGTAGTTCTCCAAGGCGCGCAGAGCGCTGGGGGCGATGCGCTGAATCGTCCTGCCGGTGTCGGCGGCGAGCTCGTTGCAGAAGTGTCGAGCCAAGACTTCGATGTCGGCGGGCCTGTCGCGTAGCGGCGGGAGGAACAACGGAACCACCCGCAAGCGGTACATCAAGTCCGCGCGAAACTCGTGGTCGCGCACGGCCGCGCGCAGCGAGCGGTGGGTGGCCGCGACGATGCGCACGTCCACGTCGATCGGTTCGCGACCGCCGATGGGGATGACCTTTCGCTCCTGCAGGACGCGGAGCAGCTTGGCCTGCACCTCGAGCGGTAGCTCTCCCACTTCGTCCAAGAAGAGCGTGCCGCCCGCTGCGAGTCGGAAGTGACCAGGCGCGTCCTTGACGGCGCCGGTGAAGGCTCCTCGGACGTGGCCGAAGAGTTCGCTTTCCAACAGTGCCGGTGGCAGCGCTGCGCAGTTCAGCGCTCGGAAAGGGCCTTTGGCGCGCGGTGAAGCTTGGTGCAGGGCGCGGGCGACGAGCTCTTTGCCCGAACCGGTTTCGCCGCGGATCAGTACGTTGGCGTTCGTCTTTGCCACCTTGGCGAGTTGGCGCAGGAGCTGCTTCATGCTCGCGTCGCGGGTGAGCATGCCCCATTCGGTAACCAGTGCCTCCTCGCCGTGAATGGCGAAGGGGTCGACGTCGAGCAGCAGCAGCCAACCCCGCCGTTGACCCTCAGCGTTCAACAGCGGCGTGGCGCGGACCTGGATCATACGCGTGTCGCCGTCCGTCGCCGGACGCAGCACTTCGGCGGTGACCGCCTCTCCTCGCGCCAATGCCTCGGCAACGGGTCGCTCTGGTCCGGCTCCGCACAGCACCTTCGCCGCGGGGATGCCGGTCGGGATGGGGCCGCCCACGAGCTCTGGAGCTTTTTCCGTGTAGCCGACGATCGCCAGGCCCTCGTCCAAGATCAATGCCGGGCCGGCGACTTCTTCCAGGGCCTGCCACAACAGCGCTCGTTCGACGTCTTTCACCCGCCCAGTCTAACGCGCTGGGCCTCAAACGCGAGTCACAAGGCGCGCCGCGTTCATGCCGGCCGGTGCCCACGCAACACAGCCGGCGACGCCGCGTTCAAGCGTGCGAAGCCGGCTGATTCTCGCGCAAACTGGCGATCAGTGCGAGGCGCTCGACAATTCGGCGGGGCCATTGGCAGGCGTTGGGTCCGCCCGTCTGGGGATCTCGTTGGGCACGAGCTTCTGCTGCGTCCAGCGGTCGTACGCGGCGAAGAGCAACATGCCGCCAGCCATGGCCAGCACGAATATCCAGGCGGCGCCGGAGTTCTTGCCCAGCGACGTGAGTGCCGGACCGGGACAGAAACCGGCGATGCCCCAACCGGCACCGAACAGGGCAGCGCCCGTCAGCAAGCGCCCGTCGATGTCATTTCTAGTTGGGAGCACGAAGCGGGGTTGGAACAGCGGGCGCTCGCGCTTCATCACCAACAGTCGCGTGCCGAAGTGCACACCCACGGCGCCCATCATCACGAACGCGAGCGATGGGTCCCAATCTCCGAATACGTCGAGAAACCCGACGATCTTGGAGGGGAGGGTCATGCCGGAAATGGCGAGGCCGAGGGAAAAGATGAGCCCAGCGACGAGGGCGGCGATTGCAGCTTTCATAGGGTACCTCCAAACACGGCGCGAACGACGTAGACCACCACCGCACCGCTCGCCATGAACGTGAGCACGCTGGCGAAGGAGCGCGATGACATGCGACTCAGACCACAGACTCCGTGACCGCTGGTGCAGCCGTTTCCGAGTCGCGTGCCGAAGCCGACGAGCAAGCCACCCAACACGAGGACCCAGGTGGAACGCTGGAGATCGTAGTCGATGGTGTTCGGTGCCAGCGTCGCCATCGCGACACCACCGGCAACCAAGCCAGCGACGAACGCCAGGCGCCAGCCGAACTCTTTGGCGTGGGGGACGACGATGCCTCCGAAGATGCCACTGATCCCTGCGACGCGGCCGTTAAGCCACAGCAGCAGTGTCGAGGCTAGCCCGATCAAGGCGCCGCCCAACAGGGCGGTGTAGGGGGAGAAGTTTGTCATTGTGGTCCTCTCTAGTGGGTCCGCATTGTTTTGGAAACTGGAGTTCCTGATCGAGGAACTATGGGGTTGGAATGTAAAGCGTCAATTCAACAATCAGGCCAACGCTCGTCGGCGCGCGACGCTCGTGGCTAAGCACCTGAACCACAACACGAAACTGGAGCGGTGTGGGATTGCGCGCTGCGCCACTCGGGGCTCGGACCTCGCCGCAGTCGAGGACGAGCCATCGCTTCTGCAACAGATTGAAACATCCCCACGTCGGCGTTGAAACGCTTGGGGCGCGATGCTTCGGGCCGTCTAAGTCGAAGGATGGGAAGGAAAGAGCGCTTCGTAGTCCGGAAGGAAACCTTGCCAGCGTTTCTCTCGCTCTTCGCGGGGAGGCAGCTCGAAGGGCTCTGGTTCGATCGCGAGCAGGCTCGCTTCATCGACCTCATCGATCTGACTTTCCGACAGGAAGCGCTGGGCGTACTTCAAGTACACCTTGGAGCGCACGAACTCGTCGAAGAGCTCGGGGTCGAGGTGATTTTCACGCTTCATGTGCCCCATGATCTTCAGAGAGACACTGAGCGGTTTG
>JBNKHV010000055.1:0-23589 GCA_050290545.1 Polyangiaceae bacterium
GGCTGAGGCCCAGGTCGGAGCCGCCGAGGAGGCGAGCGCCGAACGGGTGGCGTCGTTGCCCATTCCCCCGGCGAGTTCGGAGTCGGATGGCGCCAACTCGTCCACCGCGCCGCGTTCGTCGACCGTCGACCTCGATACCGGAGCGCCCATCGACTTCGACGACGACATCCCCCAACGCCCCAGCCGCACCCTCCCCGACAGCAAACTGCAGCCGCCGCCGGTGACCGCCCAGACGAACGACGTTCGGAAGGAGCCTGCGGACGAAAAGCGGACGGGGGCAGCCAAAGCGACGACGGAACATCAGCCCAAAGAAACGAGCACGGTGATGGGCATCGGCCAGCTGAGTCACCTGCCGGGTACGGTCGAGCTCGAGGAAGCACCGGCTCCGCCCATCAGCTTGGCGGATCTGGATGCGCCCGAAGCTCCAGCGGCAGCCCGAGCGAACGCCAAGCCCCGAGCAGATGCTGCTCCTCCAGCGCCGAATCGCAAGCCAGAGCTTGCCGACACCGTGCTGCAAGAACCCGCGCAGCTGCGAGACCAAGACCTGGTCTCTCTGCCGCCGGCGGCGGACGAACCGACCCATCGCGGCGTGGCGCTCGGCAAGACGAAGCCGCCGCCCCTGATGCGAGACCGACCGAGCCAGGTCAGCGAGGCCGCCGCGCCTCGACCCGCCGAAAGCAGGTCGAGCCTGGCTCGCTCGGGTCTGATCGCGGCGGCGGTCACGATGGTCGCGCTCGTCGTGGGACTGCAAGTCTTCGAGCGCGTCAAACAAAGCAAAGAATCGGTTCGGCCGGCGCCCTCTGCGCTCGCCGTCAATGAACAACCGGCTGCCCGGCAACCTGCGCCAGCTGAGGCCCAGCCGGCAGCAGCACGCGAAGTCGAGACAGCCGACGAACGAGCCGAAGAACCAGAAGCACGACCAGCGGAGCCAGCCGCCAAGGAGCCAACAGCTGCGGCAGAGCCAACCGCCGCGGCAGAGCCGGCAGTGCCGGATGAGCCAGCCGCAAACGAGGAAGCCGCAAACGAGGAAGCCGCAGCAGAGGAAGCAGTGCCGGATGAGCCAGCCGCAGACGAAGCCTCGCCAGAAGCGCCAGCCGCAGAACAGGCGGAAGAGGCGGAAGAGTCAGCGGCCGCACCAGACCCAGCGGCCCAACCTCTTCCCAAAAACCCCGACCCATCCGAGTTGCCCAAGGATCAGACCTACCTCTACGTGCGTTCGAAAGCCGACGCCAAGGTGTTCGTCCATGGCGTCGAGGTCGGAAGGACGAACCAATGGCTGCAGAGTCATTGCGGATTCCGCTTCATCCGCCTGGGATCCGCACCGGGCAAGTGGCTATCCAGAGGTGTTCCGACCAAGTTGCTCTGCCGCCACGCCAACCACCTCGAGTTACAGCCCTCGCCGTAGGCGGTCGGCCCAAAGTTGCAGGTGATTTTCTATGACGACCCGCTTTGTCTAGCGCGGGGTCCAGGTATGCTGCGGCCATGACTCAGGGTGCTTCAGACACACACGTAGCCGTCGTCGGCGCTGGCCCGGCAGGATTCTTTGCGGCGGACGCCTTGCTCAAGCAACCCGGTATTCGAGTTGACGTGTTCGAACGACTGCCGGCACCTTTTGGCCTCGTGCGCTACGGCGTCGCCCCCGACCACCAGAAGATCAAGTCGGTGGAGGCGGGCTTCGTCAAGACGGGTCGACACGAGCGTCTGCGCTACTTCGGCAACGTCACCATCGGCCGTGACATCAGCGCCAACGAGCTGGCACAGGCCTACGATCAAGTCGTCTACGCCATGGGCTGCGAGGCTCCGCGTCCACTCGGAGTCCCAGGCGAACAGCTGCCGGGGGTTCACTCAGCGCTATCATTCGTGTCCTGGTACAACGGGCACCCCGACTACGTCGCGCTTCCGGTGAACCTCGACGTGAACCACGTTGCCATCGTGGGCGCGGGCGATGTTTCGCTGGATCTGTGCCGGCTTCTGGCGAGCAGTGCCGAGGAGCTCGCCGAAACGGACATGCCCGACTACGCGCTCGAAGAGTTCGGCAAGAAACACATCGAGGCGATCACCATCTTGGTGCGGCGTGGTCCGGGCAACGCCGGTTTCGCACTCAAGGAGTTGAAGGCGCTACTCAGCCGCGACAACGTCGCTCCCAATTGTGATTTGGAGCTGCTGCAAGCAGCGATCGACGACCCAGAGAGCGACAAGGCGCAGCGGGCAAAACTCGAGTATCTGCGCGACTGCTGCAAGGAATCACAGAACGGCAACGCCGCCGGCAAGATCCGGCTGACGTTCCGCTTCCTCAGCTCTCCGAGTGAATTCGCCGCGGGCGACGATGGCCGCTTGGCTTCGATCCGAGTGGAGAAGAACCGCCTCGAAACGACTGCGGATGGCAGAACCAATGCCGTCGGGACGGGCCAGCACGATCAGCTCGACGCGGAGCTCGCGCTCCTGGCGGTGGGTTACCGAGGCAAACACGTGGACGGGCTCCACTTCGACCGACGCGGCCTGCTCGCCAATCGCGACGGCCAAGTTCTCACCGAGGCCGGCGATCCCACGGACAACGTCTACGTCGTCGGCTGGCTCAAGCGTGGGCCGCAAGGCGTCATCGGAACCAACAAGGGCGACGCGAAAGCGACCGTCGCGACGATGTTGGAGCGCCTCCCCGAGTCGCCCAAGCCGGCGCCACGCACTGCGGAGTTGCTCGCCGAGAGGGGCGTGCGCTACCTCACTTTCGAAGATTGGCTGCGGCTGGACGAGATGGAGCGCGAACGTGGGCGAGCCGTGGGCAAGCCGCGAGTCAAGCTCACGAATCTCGAGCAAACGCTCGCGGCTTTGGGAGAGCAGTGAAGTACTCGACGCTCATCTCCTCGCTACTTGCCTTCGCACTCAACGCCTGCGGTGGCAGCGGCAAGACGGCAGCGTCACCGGATTCATCTGGTGGCGAGGACGGAGGTGAAGTGAGCGGCGTGTGCAGCGCGCTCGAGGAATGCGACACCATGTGCAGCGACGGCAATGCCGAAGCCTGCGAGTGGCTGGGTCGCATGTACGAAACTGGCGAGGGCGCGCCTCAAGACTACGAGAAGGCCGCCAAGGCGTACGACGCGGCCTGCAGCGGTGGCAGCGATGAGTCCTGCGCGCACCTGGCCATGATGTATGACATCGGGCTGGCGGTGGAAGAAGACCCGAACCGCGCAGCGGAGCTGTATCGCAAAGCGTGCGCCAGCGGCAATCGCTGGGCGTGCAACCGCGGCGAGCAGCTCGAACAGTAACCCGCGAGCATCAGGTCTCGCCCTCGTGAGGGAGTCGTCAAGTCCCGTCTTCGTGACGGAGCAGCGTCGGACGATCTTGAGGGCGGCCCTGCCACGTCTCACCGTTGCGGCTGTCCTCGTGGTCCCCCTCGTGGTCCTTGGGCTTGTCGCACACCAGCTCGGTGCGCGAGCGCGCAATGCTGGTGGCCGTCCCCTCCACTTCGCGCGTGATCACGAGCACGGCCTTGTGGCCACACGTCTCCATAGCCTACTGGCGTAGCCGACAACGCGCGCAGCCGTCAACTCCGCCGACCCCCGAGTCGCGGCGGAGCGCGTCAGCCAATACGGGCTGTCGCGGCTCCCGGCCCGGGGTGCGAACTCGGTACGGTTCCAGCCGAGCCCGGCCCGATCGGCCAGCTCGGTTGCGCATGTTTCCCGCTGATTGTGGCATGGTCGCCGAATGGCCTCGGCCGACGAACACCTGCGTCGTGACGACACACTGCGACGAATCCTGTTCGAGACCTTCGGGCACCCGCGCTTTCGCGCGCACCAGGAGCCTGTCTGCCGAGCGCTGGTGGCGGGTGAGAGCGTGCTGTTGGTGATGCCCACCGGTGCCGGCAAATCGATCTGCTATCAGGTCCCGGGTCTAGCGCTGGGCGGCACGACACTGATCATCAGCCCCCTGATCGCGCTGATGGAGGATCAGGTGGCCAGCCTTCGGGCCCGAGGATTGAGCGCCGCGGCGCTGCACACAGGCACGCCCAAAGCCGAAATCCGAGTGATCGCCAACGCCTGGTCGGGCGGCAGCTTGCAGTTCCTCTTCGTCGCCCCCGAGCGCCTCGGACAACCGAAGTTCGTGCAGTTTCTCAGCCGTCACAAGCCGACGCTGATCGCCATCGACGAAGCGCATTGCATCTCGCAGTGGGGACACGACTTCCGCCCCGACTACCGGCTACTGAAGAAACGACTGCCGGCACTGATGCCCACACCGGTGATCGCGATGACGGCCACCGCCACGGCGCGGGTGCGGGACGACATCGCCGAACAGCTGGGCGTTGATCTGAAGCGCTTCACGCACGGCTTTCGACGCACGAATCTCGCGATCGAAGCCAGGGAGATTGGTGGCGAAGCTCGCTCGTCACTCGCCGTCGATCTGCTCCAGGACCCAGCCCTGCGCCCCGCCATCGTCTATGCCCCCACGCGCAAAGAGACCGAGAGCCTAGCGGTCGAGCTCGGTGACTGCGCCCGCGCCTACCACGCCGGCATGCCCCCGGACGAGCGCCGCGCCGCCCAGCGGAGCTTCTTGGACGGTACGGTCGACATCATCGTTGCGACGGTCGCCTTCGGCATGGGTATCGACAAGCCGGACGTGCGCAGCGTGATCCACACGGCCCTGCCGAGCAGCGTCGAAGGTTACTACCAAGAGATCGGCCGAGCGGGGCGCGACGGCAAGCCCGCCCGCGCCATCCTGCTGCACCACCCCAACGACCACGAGACTCAGCGTTGGCTCTTCGAGCGCAGCTATCCCGAGCCGCAGACCGTCGAGCGCGTCTATCGACTGCTGGACGAGTTCGACGGCACGCGGGCGGCGCTCATCAATCGCAGCGGGCTGGAGGAAGCGGCATTCGAGAAGTGCTTGGAGAAGATCGTCATCTTCGGCGGGTCGGGAACGCTGGAACGTAAGGCGCCGCAAACGCGCAATCCGAACTGGCTCCAGGACTACGCCGAACAACGGCGACATCGCCAAGAGCAGTTGCTCGAGGTGACGCGCTTCGCGTCGACGCGACGATGCAGGATGCTGCACTTGGTTCAGCACTTCGGAGACGAGACGGATTCGGGAAGCGTCTGCGGCGTGTGCGACCGCTGTCGCCCGACCGCCGTCGTGTCGAGCGGGCAGCCATCGATTGGCCCCGAAGAAGCCCGCACGATGTTGACCGTGCTCGATGCGCTCAAACGACGCGACCGCCAGTCGACGGGCAGACTGTTCCGCGACACTTTGCAGGGCGCCTTGCCGCGGCCGCGCTTCGAGGCACTTCTCGGACGCCTCGCGCAGATGGAGTATCTGGAGTTGGAAGAGGACGAGTTCGAGAAGGATGGCAAGTGCATCCGCTATCGCCGCGCCTGCCTGACGCCGATCGGGCGAAACGCCAACCTGGCCGAACTGGCTGGCACCCGTGACACATCGCGAAGCAGGGAGGCCAAATGATGAGCGAACGGATCACACTGCTACGCGACCTGCTGCTGAAGTTCGACGCCGCAGACGAACGGGAGCGGACCTATCGACAACGCATGCTCGGCCTGGCGGACGGCGGCGAATCCACGCTAGCTCGAACCAGCTATGAGCCGGGCCACTTCACCGCCAGCGCCTTCGTTCTGAATCCAGCCAGAACTCACTTACTGCTCATCTTCCACCAGAAGCTGGAGCTCTGGTTGCAGCCTGGAGGCCACATCGACCCGACTGACGAGAGCGTCGTCATGGCTGCACTTAGAGAAGTGCGGGAAGAAACTGGCCTGGAATGTGTGACGGACGACGACATCAGGCTCTTCGACATCGACATTCACGGCATCCCCGCCCGGGGAGACGCCCCAGCTCACGAACATTTCGACGTCCGTTTCCTATTCCGAGCGCGAACCACCGATTATCTTGCAGGCAGCGACGCACTGTCTGCACGCTGGGTGCCCGTGGGGGACGTCGAGCGGGTACAGTCGGACGAATCCGTATTGCGCGCGGTGCGGAAGCTCCAGGGCGCTACTCTGGGGCTGTAACCGCATCGCCGCGATTCTGCGAGCTGTGGTCAGATCCCACAGGAACCGCTATTACGCGGGCCATGAAAGGAACCGAGGGTTGCCGACTGTATGGGCTCCCTCGTCAAGGAGGAGCCATGCGAGCAATCCACACCTGGAGTCTGGCCCTAGCAGGGTTGAGTCTTCTCAGCTGCCAACAACTCAACAAGGCCGCCGAGGCCTGTAACCTCAACTGCCCGGCGAAGGGTCTGGTTGAAGGCAATGCCGCCATCAGCGGCATCCAATCGGTCGACGCCTTCTTTGGTGCGGTCGTCAAGTTCAAGTCTGCCGCCGATCTGATGGTGCAGAACGTGGCCGACGCCAAGGCGCGTTTGGCCCTGTCCGTGGGTTTGCCCGCGGCTGCCACGGACGCGGAGCTGAAAGCAGCTCTGCAGGCGAAGATCGACGCCAACGTTCAGGGCGGGCTGAAGGTCAAGTACAAGCAACCGGAGTGCAAGGCTTCGGTGAAGGCCACGGTCGAAGCCACCGCGCGCTGTGACGCCGACTTCGATCCCGGCAAAGCCGAGGTCAAGTGCGAAGGCTCGTGCACGGCGGAAGCCGGTGCCGAGGTCAAGTGCGAGGGCGAGGCCGAGATGGTCTGTCACGGCACGGCGCCGAAACTGAAGTGTGAAGGCTCCTGCTCCGGCAGCTGTCAGTTGGATGTCGCCGCCAAGTGCGATGGCGTCTGCAACGGCACCTGCACGGGTGGCGCTGGAACCGGTCAGAGCACGAGCGGACACTGCGACGGCAAGTGCAAGGGCGAGTGCGAACTGAAAGCCGGCGGCGAGTGCAGCGGCAAGTGCCAGGGCGAGTGTGAGTACACCCCCGGCGAAGCGGGCTGCTCCGCAGACGCCAAGGTCGAGTGCAAGGCCAAGGCCGACGCCAAGGTCGCATGCAGCGGTAGCTGCGACGGCGCGGTCGAGCCCCCGAAGGCCAAGGCCGAGTGCGAAGCCGCAGCCAAGGCAGAAGCCAGTGCTGACGTCGAGTGCACGCCCCCCGAGCTCGACGTGGACTTCAAGTTCAAGGCTGGCGTGAAGGCGGACGCCAAGGCGGAGTTCGTGGCCTGGCTGAACGTGTTCAAGACCGAGATGGGTACCCTCGCCGTCGAGGCTGAGGGCCGTGGTCGCGTGCTGCTGGCCAGCGCCGGTGATCTCGCAGCCGCTGCCGAAGGCGCGGTCAAAGGTTCGATCTCCGAGCTCAAGACGAAGGCTGCTGGCGACTTGCGCATCGCAGTCGGCGCAGGCTGTGCCTTGGGCGAGATCAAGGCGGCGGCCGGTCTCATCACCAAGGCTTCGGGTTCGGTTCAGGCCAACGTCACCGCCGTGGCTGACCTGATGACCGTCGCCAAGCCGAGCTGACGTCAGGCTCGTTTTCGACGAGCACGACCGACGCACCACGAGGGGCAGCCCCAAAGCTGCCCCTCGGTGCGTTTGTGCCCCTGTGTCGCGAGGGAACGTCGGAAAGCGCGGGGCTGCCCAACGGCAGAAACGTTCACGTTGAGCACAACCCGAGGAAGCGTCTCCGTGCGGCGTTTCCCCGAGACCGAAAGCACGAGTACACTGCAGCACATGAAACGCGCCTGGTCCCGACTCCGGCTGGCCCTGCTGGGAGCCCTCTCGATTGCCGCGCTCAGCGTCGACGGCGCGGCGCAGCAAGACGTGGAAGCGAGCGCCATCGAGGACGAGCCTCCGCCCCCCAAGTTGCCACCTCTGGAAATCCAGATCGACAAGCAGCGGGTCGATCTCGACGAGCACCACCTCGAAGTTCGCATGTCGCGGCCAGCCGGGCGCGTCGAGTTGAAGGTGTACGACGAGTCCGGGCTACTTCTCGCCGAGGTCGAACAGAGTTTCGCTGGCAAGCCGGCGCGCGCCCCCTTGCTCGTACGCTGGGAGCCCAGCAGCAACGAGCCCGTCGGAAAGATCGAGGTGTACGCCTTCGACAAGTACGACTACTTCAAGGCGGTCGCCCTCGTGCCCTGGTCGTTCGAGGTACCCCACGAAGAGGTCGAGTTCGAAAACAACTCGTGGAAGATCCAGCCGTCGGAGGAGCCCAAACTCCTGGCGAGCCTCGACGTCATCCGGGGCGCCCTGAAGAAGCACGAAGACCTCGGCAAGATTTCCCTCTTCATCGCGGGGCATACGGACACGAAGGGCAAGCCCGCGCACAACAAGAACCTCTCCCGCATGCGCGCTCGCGCCATCGCGCAATGGTTCCGCGAGCACGGCTTGAAACTCCCCATCGCCTACGAAGGCTTCGGCGAAACGGCGCTCAAAGTCAAAACCGCCGACGAGGTGGACGAACCCAAGAACCGCCGGGTGGACTACGTCTTGAGCGTCGAGCTGCCCCGCTTCAAGTCGACCGGCGGCACGCCCGCCTGGAAGCGCATCTGACCAGCACCCGCGGGCGTGCTACTCAGCTGACGGCGCGGCCCCGGATGGTGTGGTCCCAGCGGGTTCGGACCGGGGTGGCAGAGCGTCCTGCGACGCGGCGGGGGCAGCTTCGCTCTTGCCGAAGATGAGCACGTAAGATTGCTCCCCGACGCGAAACAGAGTGACCTCGGCAGGCGGGTTCTCTGCGTCGAAGTGTGGGTACCAGGAAAACGACTTCCAAGTCTCGGTCGGTTTGATGTACTCGGGCACGATCAAGTCCAGGGCGATGTACTTGCCACCGGTCTTTTGCACCAACGAGTTACCGAAACTGAAGCTGGCCTTGGCCGGCACTACCTCGACGTCGTTGTGCATCGCGCCACCGTAGGCCACCACGAGGGAGCGTGCTTTCGAAGGACTGGGAGCAGGCTCTGCGCGGGCGTCCTCGCTGGAGCGGGCGGAGTCCGCGGGTGGGGCGGGGTCCGCGGGCGCGCCTTTCGCACGGCTGGGAAAAGCCGAAGCAGCGGGGGCGGAGCCTTCTGTCGGCGGCGCGGACGGCTCCGCGTTCACGCGCGCGCCTGAATTACGCTGCCAGAAACGCAAGACTCGCTGCTCCGTCTTATCGGCAATGAGCTCGAGCATGCGCACGATGCCGTCGGGACCTCCCTGCACCACGCCCGCGTACTCCTCGCACGATGGCTCCAGGATGTAGGGCGTGACACCGAGTTTCTTCGAAGCGTGCCCCAATTGGATGAAGCGGTTCTGGTTACCGGTGTCTTGTCTCTCGACGACGGGTTCTTGTTTCTTGCGCACTTCGGCGACGGTCTTTTGGCAGCCCTCGGCGGGCTTGAGCAACTCGACGACGAGCTCGGTCGCACCCTGCTTCGCGAGCAGCGGCAGCAGCTCCTGCTCGAAGCGTTCGGTGGCGGTCTTGACGCCCTCGGTGCCCGCGAGGGCGTGAGCTTCGCCGACGGCGACGACCTCGGGTTGACTTTGCAGCACGTGCTCGAGCGCGGCCGCCGCGGACGCAAAGCGCAGGCACCCCATGGGACCACAGGGAGTTCGCCCAGGGGCGGCCGTCGCGGGCGCCTCTGCCCGGGCCGTCGGCGGTGTCGTGGCAGGCGCGTCTTCGGGGGGATCGGGTCGACTGCAGCCGCCGGCGGCGAGGACGAACAGCAGTGGGAACCAATTCTCCGAAGCGCGCATCATGGTGGTGGACCAGTTTGCCCGAGTTTTCCTTGGGCCGCACCCCGCCGCCGAACGCGCTTGACAGCCCTCCCCGAAACGCTACTTTGCGCCCTCCCTTGGGGCCGTAGCTCAGCTGGGAGAGCGCCGCGTTCGCAATGCGGAGGTCAGGGGTTCGATCCCCCTCGGCTCCACTCGTTTTTCTTGAGAACCCTTTTGGATTCCCCAAAAGGGTTCTCCCCCAACAGGCGGGCGTGTTGCGAGGACAGGGGGTGGCACCGCGACGACTCCCGAGTTCAACACGCCGACGCGCCTGTTGGGGCCCCCTCTCCCAAAAGGTCCTGCTGGCCGCAGGGCCCCACGACGAGATGCGACGTCGGCGGCGGGGTAACGGCGTGGGGCGGCGGGGGGGGCGCACTCGAGTTCACTCGGCGGCGCGGCTGCTGCGCAGCGCGCACGGGGGCACACTCGTGTCGACTTGGGGGCACTGCAACACTGCAGCGGCATGCGCCGACGCTTGTCGCTGACCCATGACTGCCCGAAGCTCCACCATGGGACAGTTCACGCGGTAGACTGACGCATGTCGCTCGGTCCTTGCCTGGATGTGCGCAGCCACGCACTGCTGATGGTGGCGTGGGCGTTTGCCGCATGCGACGGGCAGGAAGTTGACCGGATGGTGGCGAGCCACGGCGCTGACGACCTGGGGACTGGCGGCAGTACGACAGAGGCCGCACCAGTCCAGCAAAGCGTGACGGTCGACGCGAACCTCGGACGTGGCAGCGGCGCGTCGTACTTGGCCGCGGGGGACCGGCAACTGTGCTGGCTGGACGACACTCGCACTCTCGTCAGTTACGTTGGAGTGAACGAAGCGCTCGGGTTGAGCACGGCGGGTCCTGCAGAGCCCTTTGAAGAGGAAAGAACAGTGAGCTTCTCACTCGGGGGCCCGGTGTCGCAGCTGGCCTTGGGCTTGCGTCACGGTTGCGCCCTTCTGGAAACCGGGGACGTGATCTGTTGGGGCGACAACTCTCGTGGGCAACTGGGCGTCGGTGACACGGCAGCTCGTGTGCCTGATGTGGATGAACTGAGCAGCGTACAGCTGGGGGGCGGCGTGCGTGTTCAGTCGATCACCGCAGCAGGGGACCGCTCTTGTGCGCTGTTGGCTGGCGGCGACGTGAAGTGTTGGGGCAGCGGCGTGTACGGCCCCGGGACGCCGGACATCGGCAACGTCGGCGACGAACCCAACGAGATGGGGGACGCACTGGCTCCGCTCGATTTGGGCGCCGATCTTCACGCCGCAGAGCTGACGGCGTCCACCACCGGGATATGTATCGCATTCGAGGATGACTCCCTCAAGTGTTGGGGCACGAACAACAGCGGACAGCTCGGTCAGGGCGATACCCAGGCGCGCGGCGACGAACCAGACGAGTGGGGAGATCAACTCACGCCATTCAGATTGGGGCCCGGGCAGGTCAGTCACCTGCAGGGAGGATATGAGCACTATTGCGCGCTAGTTTCGGAGCCCGAAGGTCGCGCGCAGGTCAAGTGTTGGGGGTGGAATGGAAGCGGCCAGCTGGGCTTGGGCGACACTGACAACCGCGGCGACGAACCAGACGAGATGGGGGACGCGCTGCCGCCCGCTCGCTTGGGCGACGCCCAACCCGCGGACGTGGCTGTCGGGTTTGCCCACAGCTGTGCGTTGTTCGACGATGGCCGAGTCAAGTGCTGGGGTGAGGGAGCTCGCAATCTGCTCGGCACCGGCAAGAGCAACGTGGGCGACACCGAAGCGACCGTTGACAACGCGATGCCGACGCTGGACTTCGGTGACCAGAGTGTAGTGCAGCTGGTGGCAGCTGATCACTTCAGTTGCGTGCGATTCGAGAACGGTGAGTTCGCGTGCTGGGGTGAGTGGGAGATAGCGATCCGTCGGTGACGGAGGCGGACAACTTCCTCACTGGGCCGAAGAACGTAGCCTGCGAGAGATGCCCTCAGAACAGGAACGCCTGGAGGGCCATGATTTCTTCGCCGCCTGCGAACACGGTATCACCGTCGATGAAAGCCACGTGCGCCGCGTAGTCCTCTGGGTAGACCGCGACGTAGAAGGCCGCGCTGCGGTCCCACGAAAGGACGAGCTCGGCAGCCTCGGTGGCACCTGGGTGCTCTGCGAGCAGGTGCGACACGGGTGTCTCGCCGTCGAGATCGAGGCGGTAGATGCTGAGCGACGCCTCTGCTTCGATACCTCGGGAGGCAACCAGCACCGTTGTGCTGTGCCAAGTCGGCGTGACCGAAACGTAGGTCCCCTCGAACTCTTCGAACTGAGCACCGACGCCGCCGTCTTCGACGCGCGCGAGCTGCAGGAATGCCTCGTTCGTCCTTGGGCTTTCCAACACCCGAAGCGCGAAACGGCTTTCAGGCAGCCGCGGATAGTCTGCTGCCACGAAGCCTTCGGGAGCGAGCGGGAATAGCGCTTCCGGGGTACCGACTTGTCCATCCGCGATGGACACGATGTATTCACCAGGCTCACTAGCTACCGTGTAGGCGAGGGCTTGACCGTCGTGGGCAAAGTAGAAGTCCTCGACTTCGACCGGACCGTGCGGCCCTGAACTACTGACGTCGATCGGAGCCGTCGGAATGCCTCCAGGCAGATCCACCCACCACAGGCTGTCCTCGGCCTCCCCATCGATCCGTCCGCGTATGGCCAGCTGCTGGCTGTCCAGGCTGAAGTCGACCTTCGTACCAACGTTCGTGGCGGAGTACACTTCTGGTGCAGGCACGTCGACGGGTTCGAGCGGACCGTCACCGAGCGTCGCCACGGAGATGCCCGGGGTCGAGTAAGCGAGACGAGTCTGGTCGGCAGAAAGCCAGATGGAGGCGCCGGCGATCGCCTGCCGCGGCAAGTCGGGTTCGGATAGATCAGCATACTCGATGCCCAGCTCGCTGGCGCTCGACGAATAGAGTGCGTGCTGGCAGTCCCTCGTCAGGTGGAACCCTACCGCCGGAGAATGCAATTCTCCAGCGTCCCAGATCAACGGTGTGGGGTTCGTCGTATCGATGACCAGGATGCGGCGCGGACCATCAGCAACTCCAATCACGATTCTCTCGAAGTCCGGCGTGGTGCAGAAGACGCTGACACTATCGAGCTCAGCCTCGCTCAGTCCCAATGATTCGAAGACTGGCTCCTCGGTGCCGCTGGTGTGAAAGATGCCCAGGTGCTGTTCCTGGCCCGTGGAGTACGTGACGAGCACCTTGGTGCCATCTCGATTCACTTCCGCGTGGGTGATGTCATTGACGCCCAACTCGATGTCGCTGGGGATGGTCGTGTCCAGCGCGAGCAGCTGTGTGACCTCCGGCGAAGTCCCGGGGGTGAATCGGGCGAGATAGAGTCTCGTCATCAGCAGACTGTCGAACTCGCGTGTGGTGAACACGCAGGCAGTTCGATCCTCTCCGCAATCGATCGGCCCGCTGCTCGTGCCCTCGTGCAACAGTTCAGGCTCAGCCAGCGAAAGGTCGTGGTAGAAGTAGGCCCTGAGCGAGTTGTTCATCGGATCCAGCCACCCGAGGTAGACCAAGCTGCCGTGAGCGCCCTGCGGAGGGGGAACGTCTGGCTCCGGTGCGGCGGTCGAGCCTGCGTCACTGTCGGATGAGCGTTGGAGGTCAGGTGACGGGTCTGTCTCGCCAGAGGGAGCTCCCCCGGCGTCCACATCCGTCTTCGGTTCCGGGCTGGAGGGAGCTGTCGCCTCGTCTTCGGCGTCCGACGCGGTAGCGTCGGCGTCGGCGGCTTCTCCGGCGTCCGGGGGAGTCTCGGCCTCGAGTTCTGGGGACCCCTGTTCCGACGCTTCGTCCCCCGAATTGCTGGAACACGCCAACCCGAGAGCGAGCACCACCACCACAGCTTCGAGGTTCTGTCGAGACATCGACGAAGGTTAGCGCGGTCGATCGGCGAAACAAGCTCGAAGACCGATGAGACACCCGAAAGGCCTTCGGCGGCTTGGTTTTCAATCGGCGGGATGTTCATCCGCGTGGCGACAACCCTGCCAGAGCGGATCTGGACCCCAGGCGCCGGCCCCCCGGGGCTACGAGGCGAATTCCTGCTGTCTTCGTCCCGCTCGAGACCCCTTCCCGAAATCGCAATCTGGACGTGGCCAGCGAGCGCCATCATCGAGTCGTCCTCACTGTCGTGTTCACTCGTGGCGAATTCCTCACATCGGAGATCCACAGGCAGACGAAACGAACCGAGCGCATGGACCTACTCGAACTATTTCTCGGGTTCGTCTATGTTTCGTTCATGGGATTCGGACGGGACGCGCGAGTCATTGCGAACCTCATCATCTGTTCATCATTGGCGACTGCCTGTGAGCAGTCGGAGCGTGGAGTGGAGAACGCCATCGACGGCTCGAACGCGATGCCGAACGAGGCTCGCGGCGCGAACGATGCCACTGCCGCCGAGGTGGGGAGTGATGACGAAGCCGTGAATGACGGTGGAACCGGGGATGAACCAGGCGCAACTGCGGACGGAAGCCCTGAACCGGACACCGCGGACAAAGACACCGCGGACAAAGACACCACGGGAGCAGGGCCTGGGCTTCCTCGCGAGCAGATAGGCCAGCACGTCTTCGATGAAGAGCAGCTTCAGACCTACTACCTAACGCTTTCGGACGACGCGTATGCCACGCTGATGGACTTCTCGACTCTGCTGGTCGATGAGTTTACCGTCAACCGAGAGCGTTACGTCGAAGCTGCGCTGCAAGTCGGGGACGAGGAGCTTCCGGCGATCGGGGTACGACTCAAGGGCAACTACTCCATTTGGGGATGTGTGGATCGAGCCACAGGCCAGCGCGTCGAGCGCGTCGAGCCGCTATTTGGCGATATTGATGTCTGTCAGCGGTTCTCGTTGAAGCTCGACTTCGATCGCTACGATGACAGTGGACGCTTGGATGGTCTCAAGAAGCTGAATCTTCACGCGATGGCGGCCGATCCGAGCAAGCTGCGCGAACGCCTCGCCTACTCGCTGTTCCGCGACATGGACATCCTTGCACCTCGCGCCGTGCACGCTCGGGTGTACATCAACGGCGAGTATCACGGTCTCTTTGCTGCGGTTGAGCAGGTCGACGGTAGGTTCACGGCCAATCGCTTTCCTACGGACGGTGACGGCAACCTCTACAAGCAGCTCTGGCCGGATCCCGACATCAGCGTGGCCGACGCCGAGGATGCCTTGAAGACCAACGACGAGCCCGGCATGGCCGACGTGTCTGCATTTCTGGCATTCAAGGCGGCTGTAGGCAGCGCGACCGAAGACGACTTCGCGACCGCGATGGAGCCTTTCCTCGACTTGGACTATCTGGCCCGCTACATCGTCGTCGATCGCGCGATCGCCAACTATGACGGCATCATGGCGTTCTACTATGGTGCCGGCTGGGGACCGAACAACCAGAACTACTATTGGTACGACGCGGGCAGTGGGCGCTTTCAGCTCATCCCTTGGGATTTCGACAAGGCGTTCTGGTACCCAGAGCCCAACTTCTGGAGTGAGAACGCGGCCAACGGCAAGAACATCGTACCCAATTGGAATGTGGTGACGAGCAGCTGTGATGGATACGAGAGTGGCTTCGACAGCCAGATCGTCAACGATGGCGTCACCTACGACATCCCGTACCGTCTGCGGCAGATCGACTGCGATCCGTTCTTGCGCCTGTTACGCAACGAGATTTACGAGCGCCAAGCAGCCATCGCGGCCGAGTTCATCGACGGACCGTTCTCCACGACCAACGTGTCAGCCAAAGTGGAGGCCTGGCGAATGCAGCTGGCGGCAGCCATCGAGGAAGATCCTGGAGTCGACAGCGCACACTGGGAAAGCTATGCCGACCAGCTGCTGGCGGACATTCCGCGCTTTCAGGCCAACCTGCGCTTGATGATGGACGGCCTGATTACCGAGTAGTCCTCCAGTCCGGGGTGGGCGCTCCGTATTGTCGACGACGGCCTCTGGAGTCGCCGTGGGTGGGCGCTCCCGACGATCGCTGGATCGTGGGCAACTACGGCATCGTCCTGGACGGCGACGGCACGAGCTGGAGCACCTTCGAAACGAGTTCTCCGCGGGCGCTTCGCGACGTCTGGAGAGGCCAAGATTCGCTCTGGGTGGTCATAGATTTGGCGGGGCTCATGAGGCTGCCGCGTGCTCAAGGAGCTTGGGCGAGCGGGCTGTACTCGACACAGCGCCCGGCTCGGTTCTCGCAGCGGCCTTCGACGCAAAATCCACAGGGGCAATCAGTGTGTGCGCCACAGTCGATGGGTGCGCAACCGTGGCTATCAGCCTTGGCGTTGGGCGAGTCGCATTGCATCCAGGGAAGGCAGCTGTAGTCATCGCCACATGGCTTGGGGACACATCCGACCTCGTCCGCATTTGGATCGGCAGGGCTACAAAAGGAGTTCGCTTCGCATTGCGCTGCGCCTTCAGCGTCACAACGCTTGGCAACGCACACGCCATCGACACATTCTCGATTGGAGTTGCACCACGTTTCATCGCATTCGATGTCCGATGCTCCGTCGTCAGGCGGTGTGCCTCCGGGTCCCGACGGGATCTGGCCTGCCGGAGAACAGATGATGTATGTGGTGGGGACTTGTCCTGAGCCAACGGGTTGGCCTTCGTCTTGAACACAATCGGCGGACGTCATGCAATCGGCGACTTCTTCCGGTGAACTCGGCAGGCACAGCGCGTTCGAGCTTTGGCTGATTGCGTCTTCCCCACTGGGGGCGGCTGGACCGGTAGTGGAGCCTGCGTCCTGTGATGGGGGTGGCGTGTCGGCTGGGCTGCTGGACGCATCCACTGGGGGACTGCCAGGCTCCTCAGCGCGAGGCGTTTCAGCATCCGTTTCCGAAGTTGCCATGCTCTCCCGCGTAGCCTCGACGGCGCCGTCAGTGGGTCCCTGCGGGGTGGATCCATCGACACCAACCTCGGAAGAGTCCGACTCAGCTTGGTCTGTGTCCGGTGTCTCGCCTTCTGATGGCGAATTGATACTGTCGTTCCCGGCGGGCTCTGCCTTCGCATCCGCACTCGACGCTGGCTCCGCGCCGCAACCAACGACCGCGCAAACCAGAGCACAACACCCCCCGTATCCCAATCTGAACATAGGATGGGCGTAGCATCGTGGGAATCTCGACGCTACGTCTCTCCACGAGAGCGGAAGACAACCGTATACAACCAGTATACGGGACTCCCAGGGTAAACAACGCGCGACGGACTTCCTCGTGTGGCTAGCGGTGTATCGGCAGGGGCCGCTCTCGGAACGCCAGGTTGAAGAGAGTGTCGGGTTGGGCGCCAGCGTAACGCGTGCTTCCCTCGAGCGCTTGCGCGAAGTGGGCAACGTGCCTGGAAGCGTGAACGCCACTGGTCCCGGCTGCTCCCCGCCGATCTGACGACGACGAGGAGGACGAGCGAGTTGGTGCTCGGGCGCAGGTGCCGCTTCGCGCGTCGGTTTTTTGCGCTCGGATCCGGCTCAAGAGTGCTATTGGGCCGGCTGTGATTGGACTTGCGACAGGCATCTTCGGTGCCTTTGGTGCCCTCTCGATTGTGGGCGGGGCGATGGGATTCAAGAAGGCCGGCAGCAAGGCGTCGTTGTTGGCAGGCGGCCTCGCTGGGGCCGGATTGCTCGGCGCGGCGTATTGCGTCTCCACGGGTACCGTGACGACCGGGCTGGTGCTTGGCGGTGGCATCTCGTTGCTGCTCGGTGGCCGATTCTTGCCAGCGTACCTGCGGACCAAGAAGCTGATGCCCCAAGGAGCGATGGCTCTGTTCTCCGCTCTGGGCCTCATCATCAGCGTGCTGGGTTACTACAGCCTGTAGGCGCTGAGTTTACTCGCTCGACCCGCCCCTCCGAGGAGGGACAGGGGGCACTGGGAAGCTCGGGATACGGGCGCAACTCGGGTGAACGGTCGAACGACATGGGTACTGCCTCCTCGGCGACGAACGGAGCGTCTAAAACTGCTACGGGCACTCGTCGAGCGACAGAGTATCGGCCGCGAAGCAAACGATGTCCTGAGTGCTCGGACCCTCGCCCCAGTCACCCTGGACGTGTGAGACGTAGCCCCAGGTGGGATCGAGCTCGTAGCTGAACAGCAGCTCGCCTCTGCCGTCGGTTGGGACGATACCATCATAGGCCATGTCGAACAGGGTGTTGATGAGTGAGTCCTCGTCCCCGTCGATGACGATGGGCGTGCTCTCGCCGTCGACTTCGTTGGCGGCCTCGACGACCACGTCGCCCTGGACGGCCATCACCGTGCAGCCGCTGACGGCGGGCGCCTCGCTGCACGCTTTGACGACGTAGCTGTCTGGCGCCTCCGCGAGCCAGGCATCACGCTGCTCCTCGACTTCTTTCGATTGCACGAAGTCGTTGATGCGCACCTCGCGCAGGAACAGGTTGTAGTCTTCGTCGAATTGGAAGGTGAGCGCGAACGTCTGCTGTCCCGATCGTGACTCGATGGTTTCACCCAGCCTGGGGTGGCAAGTGAACGCGGGCCCCCGTAGCAACTCGCCTTCAGATTCCGAGGTAAGGCTGATGCGGGGATTCGGGGATGCATCCTCCGAGGCTTCGAGCTCGATCGTGAAGTCGGAACCAGGCTCCGGTCGCTCTTTCGATAACTCCTCGATCGTGTCCCACGATTCGACCGTGTCACCCGTCTCCGACTGCCCAACGACCCAACGCCCTCGAACATGATAACGATAGCCCCATTCATACGATGCCAGCATGAACGAATCATCGAACACGAAGTTCACTCCATCTTCCGAGATCCGGGAGCACCAGGGGACCAGCTCGTCACTTCCTTCGCAGGGCTCGAGATAGAAGTCGACCCAGCGCTCGATCTCGTCGCCAATGGGTCGCACGAGTGGCACGACGCGCGTTTCTTCAGGCGTCAGGACGAAGTCGTCTGGAGGGCTCGACGGAGCCGCCGCGGGCGAGTCCACCGAAGCCGCTTCGGACGAAGTGGCCGCGTTCGTCGTTTCGGAAGGTGAGCCCTCCGGCTTGCGTTCAGCAGTGAGGACGTCGAAGGACTCCGTACCCGACTGCCCTCCCGAACAGCTCGCTGACCCCAACAACCCCACCCACCAAAGCCTTTGCCATCTACGCATGCTGTGTTTGTGCCCTGCTCGGCTGACGCCAGCAACGACGAACTTTGTCTGACTCGCACAAACCCTATCCCGAGACTGATGCCAGCTGTGCTATGCCAGGCAAGTGGACCTGGTGGCGCAGCAGTTCTTGAGGGCACTTCGAGGCCGACGTTCGCAGCAGAGTTTCGCTCGTCGGCTGGGGTACAAGGCGAATCCAATCACGGACTGGGAGCACGGTCGCAGCTATCCCTACGCGACTGAGGCTCTGAGGGCCGCCCAGCTCGGAGGGGTGGACGTGGCAGCGGCCTTCGCGCGCTTTTCACCGAACATCCCGCTGGAGACCAGACGGGGGAAGTGGCTGCTGGGGCCATGGATGCGGGCGATTCTCGGGGACACCTCCGTCAGCGATCTCTCTCGCCGGATGGAGTACTCCCGCTCGTCGATCAGTCGCTGGGTGTGCGGAGCGAGTGAACCGCGAGTGCCGCAGTTTCTGTCGTTCGTCGAGTGCGCGACGGGCCGCGTTGCCGACTTGGTGGCGGAGCTCGTCGCGATCGAAGCCGTTCCTGGCTTGCTCCCACGCTACCAGGCGACGCGGGCAGCCAAACACGTGGCGTTCACCCACCCATGGACGGAGGCATTGCTCCGAGTCTTGGAGTCGGAGCCCTACACCTCTGGCCCTCCGCACGAAGATGAGCGGCTCGCGCAACAACTGGGCATCGACGTCACATTGGTGCGAGCGGGGCTGGCGGCGTTGTTGGAGGCGCGGGTCATCGAGCGGGCGGGAGCTCGCTATCAGGTCGTTTCTCAGCTGACCGTGGATACCGGTGGCGGCAAGAAGGCCCTGCACGCACTCAAGGGCCATTGGGCGGAGGTCGCAGCAGAGCGCGCCACCACACCGCGCAAAGGCGACGTATTCGGGTACAACGTCCTGTCGGCGTCTGCGGCCGATCTGGAGCGGATTCGCGATGTGCTGAAGAACGCGTACAGGGAGGTGCGCGCCATCGTAGCCGCCTCCGAGCCGTCGCAGTGTGTGGCTTTGGTGAATGTTCAGCTGGTGACTTGGGAATTGGAGGAGGGCGCCAGCGCCTCGCTCGAAGCAGAGTGAGAGCTTCGCCCTGAACTGCCCTCTGCGCGTCGCTGACGCAGCGCTGCGCAGGCCGACCTGCCTTCCGCGCAACGGCCCCTGGCCAGTGCACATAGTCGGCTGCGTTCAGCACCATGCCCTTCGGACGAGCGCGCACGCGTGGCCGTCGGCTGCACCATCGCAGCCGCTCAATTGCGCATTCATGCCGCACTGCCGAGACATACCCGCCAAAGCTGTGCGCCCCCTCGCCCACCAACTGCGAACGCTCACCACCAAGTGCGAACGCTCACCCACCAACTGCACGACACCAGCCGCAATCGCGCGAATCGCCAGCGACCGAGTGCACACGGGCGCCCGCCAAGTGCACACAGGTGCCCGCCAAGTGCACACGGGCGTCCGCCAAGTGCAGGACACCATCGGCCCTCGTGCGACGGCTCGCCCGACGAATGCGACGGCTCCCCCGACGAACGTGCAATGGCCGCCGCGCGCGTGTGCATGCTTGCCGGCTAGCTGCGAACACTTACCACCGACGAGCAGAAGGCTTGCCCCCAAACTGCGACTCCCCTTCCCTGCTCGCGCGACGGCTCGCCCCACGCATGCGACGACGCGCCCGACGAGTGTCGAAAGAGCGTCGCGCTCCTGCGCATGGGTGCCCGACAAATTGTAGAAAGGTCGCCCTGCTCGTGCGCATGGCTGCTGCACAAGTGCAGAGTGGTCGCCGCGCTCGTGCGCATGGGCGCCGGGCAAGTGCAGCATGGCCGCCGCGTTCCTGCGCATGGCGTCCGGACAGGTGCAGAACGCCTGCCCCGTTCGTGCGAACGACTGTCGGACAAGTGCAGATCGCTTGCCGCGTTCGTGCGAATGACTGTCGGACAGGTGCAGATCGCTTGTCGGGTTCGTGCGAATGACTGCCGGGCGAGTGAGAACCACTGCTTCGAACCCAATTAATGCTGCATTTTCCAATGTTTGCGCACCAGACCCAGGCGTCTCACCAAGCGCCACCGCCCGCCAATTGCGTCGTTCGCCAGTCGATTCATTCGCCGTGGCGCCGCGTGCGCTGGGAGCTGGGACCCGGGACCTGGCTTACTCTGGTTCGGTCTGGTCCGGTCCACGATGCGCTGACGCGTTGCGACACTGAGCTCGAAAACGCAGCGTCGCCGCTGGTTCGTCGCGATCACGAGCCCTCGCGTGGCACGGGCGAACGCTTGGCACGGCTTCTGCTCTTGAGGTTCGTCGAGCGCGCGCCCCGGTTCGAACCCCTCGGCCAGGTATCGACGGACGCGCCGAACATTAACCACCCACCACTAGCGAAAGACAATCCCATGGCAATCTCAGAAGACCGACCACGAACCGCCCTTTACGTCCTGCGCAACATGACCGATGTCATCGCGCGTATCGTCGCGCGCCACGCGGGGCGCAGCCCGCAGGTCACCGTCCCTGGTGACCGCCTGCTCGACGTGGCCAACCGTTTCGCCACCAGCTACGACCAGGCGCTCAACCTCGACCGTCTGAACGCGGGTCGCAAGGAAGACAGCAGCCAACGCTCCAGGGAATTGGCCGCCAGCGCCGCGGATTGGGGCGTCGTGTTCGCCTACGACATCACCGGCTACGATCCCGAAGACTGGAAGCCACTGCGTGAAACCGACGACGAGGTGATCCGCGCCGCCCAGCAAATGCGCAACGACATCGGCACCGCGCACGCGGAAAGCCCCATCGAAGGCGCCGACGCCGCCCTCACAGATCTGGACGCGCACATCCAAGCAGCGACCGCCGCCCTACAAGCCGTCAAAGATGGCTTGGCCCAAGAGCAAGAGCAGCGCGGCGCTACCCGCGAGATCGGCGTCGAGTTGGCTGCCAAGGTCGTCGCCTACCGACGTGCCTTGGGCCGCGTCATCGGCCGCCGCCACCGCGACTACCGCGCGCTCCTGCTGACGCGCCGCTCCGTCTCGCAAGAGGCGACCACCGAGGCTGACAGCGTCGAGGTCCCGCCGACAGATCTGGCAGACGACGCGCAGAGCCCCACGTCCCCTGCCGACCTCGGGCCCACGAGCAGCGAGGGCTCGCAGGTCTGACAATCAACAGCGTCATCACTCAGGATCTCGCGCCGTCGACGGCGGTCACCCGACTCGGGTGGCCGCCGTTTTTGGTTTTGTGGTTCTCCCAGCCGTGGTGAACCGTGTGGAGCACTACGGGAGAAGCATTTCAACCACGGGCTGGCCCGCGCCCAAACGATCGCCTCGAGAGCTCGCAGTCCGGCGGGACAATTCCGAGCCTCCGAGCTTTCGAGCTTCCGAGCTTCCGAGCCTTCCGAGCTTCCGAGCGCCCAGGTACACTGCGGCCGTGTCCGGCGAAGGGTTCGAGACGCGGCTGTGGTATCCTCGGGGCACCACGCCGTCGAAGCGCGTGCCGTTGCCCCCCGGCCCGCTCGCACTTTCGCGCGAGCTGTTCGGGGGAGAGGAGCTATCACTGTCGCGCGAGGCGAACGCGCACACCGTCGAGGCAGTTTCACGCACGCAAGTCGAGCTGTTCGCCAACCCGAAGACGCAAACGCCGCTGCTCGTCGTTGTTGGCTGGCACTTCCGAGACTTTCAGGAAGGCATCGCCAGCGACGAAGTACCCTGGCCCATCCGCCCGAGTGAACTCTCCAAACCCCACCATCGCGTCGCTGGCCAGCGGGGCGCGTTGGGCCTGTTCCGCGCTGCAGCGCACAGCCCACAATCGCTACCGATTCACCTCGTGCCATTACCGAGTGCCCTCGTCGTGGAGGCTGGGCAGCGCGTGCGCTTGGAACTGCCGTTGACCCTCGTCGTCGGTGAGGCCGCCATCGAGGTCGTCGCGGCCAGCACGCTGGCACCCCCCAAAGCGCCCACCTTGCGCGGCGCGGTCAGCGTGGATGTGGGCAAGCTATCGGCGCGGCTCAGCATGGCTTCACGACTCGATGATGCAGTGCTGCGCCACTGCCTGCAGGCCCCGCACGGACAACCGCAAGCACGTCGTGGCCGCGTTTCGGATCGGGAAAACGCTCCCGAGGTGCCCTTCTACCGCATCCCCGGAGCGCCCGCGCGCTTTCACGTCTCGACGCTCTACCCCCGATTGCAGCACGAACTGGAGCTGAGTTCGTCCGAGCCTTGGTTACTGCTACCCGTGCTGGGTGATCACGGCCAGCCGCACCTCGCGCTCGTCTATCGTTCGGGCAAGGAGGTTCGCGTCTTGGTCAGCACGGCCGAGGTCGATCGCTTCGTCGATGAGCTGCTGGCTCTGCTGTCCGAGCACGTCCCTGAAACGAGCGTCACTCCCTGGCTCGCCGGGGCAGTCACGAGCCAGCAAACCCCGCGCGCACTGAGCGTGCCGCAACAATTCGGCGCGCTCTCCACCCGCTCGATCGCCATGGCGAGTGTGCTCGACGAGCTGGAGTCCGTGGCCTCGAGCGAGATCCGGGTCCTGCTCCTGGGCGAAACCGGGACCGGCAAGGACTTCGCCGCGCGTGAGCTCCACAAGGCCTCGCGCCGAGCAGCGGGTCCCTTCGTCGCGTGCAACATCGGCTCGATCCCCCCGCAGCTGATTGACAGTGAACTCTTCGGCCACGTCAAGGGCGCGTTCACCGGCGCCACGAGTGATCGCTTGGGCCTCTTTCGCGAAGCCAACGGTGGCACCCTCTTCCTCGACGAGATCGGCGACGCCTCGGCCCAGACGCAAACCTCGCTGCTGCGGGTGCTGGAGACGCGCAGCGTACGCCCCGTCGGCACGGATCGCGAGCGCCCCATCGACGTGCGTTTGCTCGCCGCCACCAGTCGCGATCTCGACGCAGCCCAAGAAGCCGGCACTTTTCGC
>JBNKHV010000056.1:0-66407 GCA_050290545.1 Polyangiaceae bacterium
CGAAGCAACAAAAGACCAATCTCTTTCGAGATCACAAATACGAAAGCAAGCCGCGAGACGTCGTTTCTCGATACAGCGCGACACTCGACTTGAAGACAACCGACGCGGCCTGACACCTCGGGCGGTTCGGTCGTTCGCGGCGGGAGTCACGCTGAAGAAGACTGACCCTGCAAGCGCGGACGAAGGCGCCCCAGAGCTTCGACGATGGAGTCGCGAAACAGGCGCAAGCGAGGACTGTGACGTAGGTCCTCGTGCACCAAAACCCAGATATCGAACGCCGGCTCGGGCTCCGTGACTCGTTCGAGTGTTGGCTCTGCGAAGAAGCACGGGAGCTGGCTCAAGCCCAATCCCGCAGCACAGGCGGCTCGTTGCAAGGCCGGGTTGTTCATCGCTCCGCGGATCGGCAGATCCGGGAAGGGCGACTTGTTCACCCACGACGCGTCGAGTTCCGGCCCCTGCCACCCGATCCAAGCATCCCCGGCCCCGTACACGGCACGATAGGACGTCGCCGCCCGCCGCCCGGTGAGATTCTCGTCCGGCAGTCGCCCGAGGGGCACGAAGCGAATGGCGACGTCGGCCTCACGTCGGCGGAGATCGGCCAGCTGAGATTCCGCAACCAACTGCAACTCAATCTCCGGCCAACGACGATTGAAGGCCACGATATCGTCCATCAGCAGGTCGGAAGCCGCTATCTCCGGTAACGTCACGCGAATGGACCCACGCAGCGCAGGGTCCGCTGCTTCCGCCACACGCTCGAAGCCCAACATCGCTCGTTCCACGGCCTCTGCCGGCGCGAGCAATTGGGCGCCTTGGGGAGTGGGGCGGAGCCCGTCCGGCCGACGCTCGAAGAGTGGTAATCCGACGCGCTCCTCCAGCTCAGCCAACTTTCGTCTGGCGGTGGGATGCGTCACGCCGAGTTCGGAGGCTGCCTGGCGAAGACTGGACGAGCGCAGGCTCACCAACAGCACACGGATCAGATCCCAGTCCAGGCTTCTCAACGGCATCGTGGAACGCCTCATTACCACGCTGGTTACGAATCGGTACCTGTCAGAACCACTCCAGCCGCGCTACTTGTCCCAAAAGACGCTCAACACAGGAGACTTCGTGACAACGCAGCTGACCCAGACGCTCCGCCCCCTGGCAGCAGATAGCCAGAATACCACCAATCATATCAGTACATTAGGAGCGGATGGCTCAGACCGAGTGTGCATCCGACGACCTGACGCGCCGCAGCACCTGATGCTGCTGAGCCGGGCGCACCCCAGCGCGACGGCGACCGCGGGCGCGATGCTGGCAGTTTCCGACAGCGCGGTCGTGGTCGAAGAGGTGGGTCGCACGCGCTACGCGCCTGTCGTCTACTTCCCCAGACGAGACGTTCACGCGCGACTCGTCCTGAGTCCCAAACGCACCTACTGCCCACTCAAGGGCACCGCGTCGTACTACGACGTGATATCCCCTTCAGGTGAACGCCTGATCGAGGCAGCCTGGTCCTACGAAGAAGTGCGAGACTTCGACGCGCACTTGGAGCTCTTGCGTCAGAAGGTGGCGTTCGATGCCTCTCTCGTACGGGTGGCCGCGTGAGCGCGTTTCGACGCGACTCGTTTGCTTTGCTGAGCCGGGGATGGACGGCCTCGGAGAAGACAATTCGCAGAAAGGTGACTGTATGTTCTTGGTGATTCTCGAGTTCGCGGAGGGTAAGGAGCGAGCTGCTCAGTTTCTCGACGCACATAAGGATTGGCTGCAACAGGGCTTCGCGGACGGCGTGTTTCTGCTGGCCGGAAGCCTCAAACCGAACCTCGGTGGAGCCGTATGGGCCCACGGCGTTTCCCGTTCGGAGTTGGAGGCCAGAGTCGACTCGGATCCATTCGTGGCAGAAGCTGTGGTGAGTGCCAGGATCCTCGAGTTCGTGCCGTCCAAGGCCGGACCACAGCTCGAGTTCTTGCTCGGCGACTGAACGGCTGCGCTCGCATTGAGCGGCTGCGCTCGCATTGAGCGGCTGCGCTCGCGTTGAGCGGCTGCGCTCGCGTTGAGCGGCTCTGCTCGCGCAGCGCGCCGCACAGTCTCGAGGAACGCAAGCTCGATCGTGCCACTGGGACCCAGCGACGCTGGCATCGATGTCCTCAGTGGATGAACGCGCATCACATTGTCGTACCCGGGTGGCAATCGAAGACTCGGGCCAGTGGCGGTGCGCGACTTCTGTGGGAGTATCAACTGCGTGACCATGAACGGCTTCTCGCGGCATTGGTTGCTCCTCGTTCCCCTGGCAGCCGCGTGCGGCGGGTCAGGAACACAGTACGCGCGGTCGCCATTGCGGCCCGCTCCCGCGACGGTGCCAGGGCAGGGCCCGCGAACCGAGGCGCTCGACGACACTCCCTCATGGGACGCGAACACCGTGATGCGCGAACTGGGCAAGCTCGCCCAATCGGTGCGCTCGACCCGCTACGCCTACGACATGGTCGTGAACGAGGAGGCCGGCTACTATCAATTCGACTGCTCGGACATGGCCAGCTGGGTGTTATCTCGTGCCACGCCGGTCGCGTACGCAACACTTCGAGCAGGCGCCCCGCTCCGCCCCCTAGCGAAGGACTATCACCGAACCATCGCAGCAATCCCCGTGGGACAACGCCGCGGCGGTTGGTTCCGTGTTGCGAGCGTCGCAGAGACCAAGCCCGGCGATGTCGTTGCGTGGCTGCGGCCACGCGACGTCGACTCGAGGAACACGGGCCACGTCGCCTTCGTCGCGGCACAGCCAGCACGGCTGGCGGACTACGAAAACGCCTTCCTGATACGAGTCGTCGATGCCTCGGCATCGACTCATGGCGACGACACCCGATCAGCGGATGGCCCTGGGGGCTTCGGCATCGGCACCATCGCACTGGCGACCACGCAGTTCGGGGAGCCGACTCACTACAGCTGGGCCGCGCACCTCGATCGCTTTTCGAGCAGCACCATCGTCATCGGACGCGCTCTGCGCTGAGTGAGTCGGAGACAGAGCGACGGAGACACGCGGAGTGTTGCGTTGGCGAGACGAAGAACGTTGGATGCCGCGGACGGCGCCGGGCCGTCGAGAAGAGATGGCCCGCGAGGCGCCGGGAGCGGGCTGCACGACTGACACGATTCGCGGAGTGGTGCACGAAGTCGCGGGACGCGCACACGACTTGGGCGAAGTGGCAAACGACGTCGTCCGAACGCTGGAGGATGTCGTCGAAACGGTCGGAGGCTTGATCGGAAGAGTCGACCACATGTTCGAAGCCGGCCTGGACGGGATGGCGTTGGTCATCGAGGACGACAGTGCCCTCGGTGGTGGGCCCGTGATTGGTTACCGCTATCAGCCGGCGACCGGCGGCTTCTTCTTCAGGGCCACAATCCAACTCATCATCGCGCCCATCCACAACAGCGATGAGCTACTCGTCGCGGGTTACCCAGGGCTCTCATTCGGCTACGCACTGCGAGAGTGAGGGGCTCGGGTTCGCGCCACAGAGCTCGGAAGGGTCACCAACTCGCACCAGAACCCGAACGCCTAGCCTTCGAAGCCGAACTCGAGACCGCACGCCTCGAGCACGGCGATCTGGTCGGCGCAGTTCGTTTCGACGTCGCAGTCGTCCATCCCTGCCACGCACTCGACATAGCGGCCGAAGGCGGCCGCGTCCTAGCCCCCCACACGAACATCCCGTCCCCCGACGACCGTCACGTCGGAAGGTAACACGCGTCGGCGCAAAGGCCCGCTCAGCACCGCAACCGAGCGAACGCTTGCGCGCAGTCGCGCTTTCGGCTAGGCGCGAAGGTATGGCAGCGCGCGAGATCGTCAGTGTCGTGCGTGGCGACATCACGCAACTCGAGGTCGACGCGATCGTCAACGCCGCCAACGAACGCATGTTGGGAGGCGGCGGCGTCGACGGCGCCATCCACCGCGCCGCGGGCGAACAGCTCGTGGCAGCGTGTCGTGCGGTCGAAGAGGTGGCGCCCGGTGTTCGATGCCCGACGGGGGAAGCACGACTGACCCCAGGCTTTCGCCTGAGAGCCAAGTACGTGATCCATACCGTGGGGCCGATCTGGAGGGGCGGCAGCGCGCGCGAGCCGGAGCTACTTGCTTCGTGTTATCGCTCCTGCCTGCACCTGGCGAAGGAGCACGGCGCGCGCTCGATCGCTTTCCCTGCCATCAGTTGCGGCGTGTACGGCTATCCACGGCATTTGGCCGCCACGGTCGCAGTGCGCGAAACCACGCAATACGTTCGAGACGAACCGTTCTTCGAGCGTATCTTGCTCACCGCCGTCGACGCTGAGCTACACACCCTGTTGACCGACGCACTTCTGGCGGCGCAGAGGCCTCTCTAGGTTACCGGCTGCGACGACGTCGAAGCAGCGCCAGGCCGAGCACGACAGCTGCGAGAGAGCCCTCGGCCGGGGGTCGTCCAGCGGGAAGCCCTCGTCCAACGACCACGCACCCGCAGCCACCTGGGTCGTCTTGTCCGTCGCTGCCCAACGCGGGACCTCCCACCGTACCTGAGGGAGTGGCAGTCGCCGCGCTCGGTGTCTCGCCAGTGCCTTCAGTGCTCGTGCCGTCCGTCGTTCCGTCGTCGCCCGACGGCGCTCCCGTCGGACTTGGAACGGATACCGGCGTCATCGGCTCGGGCTGTCCAGGCTCGATTTCGCCGCCTGGACTCTCAGGGGGCGTTTGTTCCGCCGGCGGATCACCCGCAGTTGCGCCTCCGGCTCCCGGCATTGGAGCACCCCCGGGTTCGGACGCCGGAGTGGACGGCTCACCCGCAAAGCCACCCTCGCCCGCAGGCTCGCCCGAGTCGCCCCCGGCACTCGGAGTGCCACCCGCGCTGGGTTCGTCCCCCCCATCCATTCCCTCAGCTCCTCCCGCTCCCGTGTCCGTCGGCACCTGGGGCGAGGCGCCGAACTCGAAAGCACCCAGATCGGGAGCGTCACCGGTGAATGGCAAGCCTTCGTCCTGACCTGCATCGATCAGGTCGCTCCCTTCGACCAGACGCATGAAATCGACAACGGGTAGGCTACCGTCGGCGGCGCGCGGCCCGTCCACTCCGGAGTCGGAAGTGCTGGCGAAGTCGGCATCACTGACCGAAACTCCAAGCGACCAAGAGTTGACGCTGTCGTCTATCTCGTCCAACGTGGCGCGTGCCAACGCCTCGCCGGATCCCGCAGCGAGGTTGTTCTTCAGGTAGTGTTCGGCGCGCCCTTCGTCCGCGAGCATGTCGAAATTGCGCGGATTGTTGAAGGCGGTGTTGTTGATCCAGTCGATACCACCTTCGTGGTGGTTGGCGTAGAAACCCTGAGAGCGATTGCCGAACGACAGATTGAAGCGCACCACGTGTCGCGGGATCGTCGCTGGAATGTTGTTGGTGAACCCTCCAGCTTTGATGCCTGCGCCGTTGCCCGCGCCTGTGTTGCTATCCGGAACGAAGCCGTTCCTGAAGGCCCACGAGCTTTCGACGGTGCACACACCGGGCGAATTGATGAAGTCGAAACCATCGTCACTGTTGAACCAAGAACGACATCCACGGAAGACGTTGCCCGGGTCGTCTGAATGACACCCGAAGCCGTCCGCGTTCTCACCGCCGCGATCGGGGTCGTAGTTGTGGTGGGAATCGACGTTCAAGACGAGGTTGTTGCCACCATCTTGAATGAACAAACCCGGGCCTTCGTTGTGGTGCAAGTCGAGCTGCTCGAAGATGTTGTTGCTGGCGCCGTTCTCGACGCGGATGCACCAGGATTCGTTTTGATCGACCAGGATTTGCTGGACCCCCGTCAGCTCGAGCCCTCGAAAGTGCAGCCAGCTGGCGCGCACGGAGAAGCCTCGGATACGCGCTTGGGGTGTCAGATTGTTGAAGTCGAAGACAGGTGTTTCGCCAGCATAGGCGAAGTAGTTGATGCGCGCCCCGTCCTGGCCGCTCTTGTCGAACAGCACACCGATGTCCGAGTTGCCACTGAACTCGTAGACGCCTCCCCGAAAGTATACGGTATCGCCAGGCGAAGCAGCCTGTTGCCCGCGTTGGGCTGTCGCGAACGGCTCTGCCTCGGTGCCGGCCGCATCGTCATTTCCGTCGGGAGCGACGTAGTACTCCGCCGCGAGTGCAGGGGTGGAAACGAAGAGGAGAGCTGCAACCCACGCCAATACCCGACTCGAAAATCGCATGCCGTCTTCCTACCAGACCAGCGGTAAAGTACCGCTCTGGATCCACACACTGCCACGAATGCCGCTGCAGGCCCGTCCTAACACGCACTCCGTGGGGCGACTCTACACCTGCGGAACGCAAGCCGAATAGAGACGCGCTAGCCCGGTAGATCAGTGTCCGCGCAGTCGCCTGACAGAAGTGGCGTGTCGTGGCAGGCGATTTTTCGCAAAGGACGAATGCTGACTCGACGACCTTGCCCCTCCGACGGACTCAACCGTCGGTGCCCGTCTTTGCCTGGGGTTGGGTTTGTCGTCTGCCGACCCAGCCTCGATCTTCCAACTCGCTGCGGAGTATTTTACGAAGCACCTTCTTGCTGGCAACCAGACGATCTTTGACCGTGCCCTGGGGAGCGTCGAGCAGGTCGGCGACCTCGTTGACCGAGTACCCCAAACCATGGTGCAGGATCACTGCCTGCCGACGCTCCGGACTCAGGGAGCCGAGGATGCCATCGATACTCGGCGGTTCCTCGAAGGGAACCTTGGAATCCACGCCCCAAGGCAGAGCCCCCGGAAGCAACCAACGCGCAAGAGTCCCGCGACGGTGACGCTCGAGCTTTGCGGTCCGCAGAGCTCGACGAATCGTGATTCGGTCCACCCAACGTTCGAATGAGCCCTCGAAACGAAAGCCGGGCGCATCACGTAGTACCTCCAACAAGACCTGTTGCGTCACGTCTTCTGCGTCGGCGTCGGCCCCGCACAATGACCGCGCCAGGCGTTTCACTCGACCATACATGAGTCGCGCGACGGCCTCTTGCGCTCCTGGCTGGTCGTTGGCAAGTCCAGCGATTAGCTCTGTTGTAGAATCATGTTCACGAAGCACGTTTGTTGAATGCCCACGCGCTCGGATATCTGACTCGAGAAAGTGAGTCTCGGAGGGAACACTCTTCTGGACCCGCCTACGAAATCTACCAATACGGAAATCAAACCATCAGCATGGATGGCACTGAGTAACCGTTTTCTTTTGACACTACACAAACGGCAGGCGCAGGGGGGCTCCGCGCTCACCCCAAGGCGTTGCCCCAATCGAATGAGCATGGTCAGGGCAGCGGCCGCGACGACCACCACGCCGAAGTCGCCAAAATCCAGATGCTGTCGTCGACAGCCGCCGCCCTTCCCAAGAATCAGCTAGTCCAAAGTGCGACCGAAGCGTCCTCCTTCTGGCGCGCACCTCTGGAGCACCCCGACGAATGCACCAGCCCCACGCACAATCGTCGACTCCACCAGCCGCGCTCGATCGCGCGGGCTAGGGGGCACGGCGGGATGGCAACCTGCAAACGTTGCCAGTCGATGTCGGTGATTGTCTCGGTCCATCATCCTTCGATCCGGGTCTGACTGGTCAGGACTTGGTGCGGTCCGCTACGAACTCTGAATGCGCGTCCCCGCGTTCTTGATCACGCCAGATCGAGAAAAGGTCGGAAGAGCCCTTCCCGTCATCTCCACACGTCCCCCGATGCCAGTCCTGCCCTCGCCGTGAGCGGCAGAAGGCGGGCTGCTCGAGGGATGGCTCAGCAACTGCTGGAGGCATACAACACCGCGCATTGCCCGTTCACGTCACGGGCAGACCTGCCCTTCGGCGGGCTTTTGGCTGAAGCTGCGCCGCTCGTGCCCCGTCAGAACTTTTCGGGCCTGCCGGAATGGGTACCACCATAGATTCAGTCAGACCAGAACCGCGGGCCCGCCCAAGTCCACGCGCCAGGCGAATCGCGCGCAGGCATCGGCGCGCCACCGGGCGTTGGAGGTTCAAGGCCTCGACCCAGGGGTCCGGAACAGGTTTCGCCGCCAGTAGGCTGGCGCAAGGCGCCCGCTGGAAACAGATCCGCGCCCCTTTCGGGGACGAATTGGCCAGGTCCTCTGCACGAACGAACAGCCTTGTTCGCCTCCGGGCCCCCACAGCGCGAGCGTGGCTTTCGGACCCAACAGCCCGGGCGAGCCCTCAAACAGCGGCGAGCCGCGATTTTGCGTGAAGGGTACGCAGGCCCGGCCCATCAACACCCCAGTGTACCTCCGCTCATTGGCGTCGGCGCTGGCGTCGCTGGTCCCCTGTGCCCGGAAGGTGAACCGTGGCGCCATGTCGTTTTCGATAGCCAGCACTCCGCCCAAGAACACGGATACCGAAGCGTACTCAGACGAGCTAGCGAGAGGCAGATATGAGCGTTGATGACATTCCGATCGGCAATGCCACGGGACGAAGTCTGGCCAAACGAGATGTCGCAGTCCTGGAAAGCGCAGCAGCGGCATCGTTTCGTTTCGAGCAAACCAGATTTCGGCTCTCGGTTGCACTGCGAAACGGACTGAGCCATCGCGAGGCCACGCGCTTGAAGCAACTGGGCGAAGGCCCAACTTCAGCGCCCTGGTGGCTCTGGTCGGAGTTGGTCTCCACGTTCGGCACCCGGCGTGGGGTGCTTGGAGCGCTGGCTGCGGCGGCCGCGGTAGCTAGCGTGTGGATGGTCGACGGCGACTCGGCGTCCGAGTCGGCGCGCCAGGCCGCGGCGATGGACGATGCTCCCCAAGTTCAGGTACGGGCGGCAAGCCAGCCGGCAACTGAGCGCTTCGGCAGCCTCGACGACTCGGGCAGGAGCGAAGTAGCGGAACACCGCGCCGGAGCAGCCGTGACTGCGAAAGACGGCGAGGCGAAAGCATCAGAGCAGCCATCCGTGGGAGCCGAAACGCCTCCGAGCGAAGCCCTCTCAGCCCAGGAAAACTCGCCGGGAGTGCTGCATCCACAGCCATTGCCCGAATCGAACGCGTTCGACTCCGCAACCCAAATGCGACTGCGCCGAGGTTGGCAAGCAACGGCTGCCAGTGTCGCTCATGACGGGAAAGAGAAAAGAAACGGTTCCTCGGCGGTTGCTACGCAGGCTGAGGCCGAGCGCGATCCTGTCGCGTTGAGCGCACGCCGCAACAGAGCGGCAGCAGAGCGAGCTCCAACAGTACAGAGGGACGATGCAACGCGCGTCCGTAACACGAACGATGGCGAGCTGGCGCTACTCGGTCGCGCGCGCAGAGCAATCGCCGCAGGCGATTTCAGGGTGGCACTGAATTGGACGAAGACTCATCGGCAACGTTTCCGTAACGGTGAGTTGGTCGAAGAGCGGGAGGCGCTACACATAGAGGCCCTGCGAGGGCTCGGACGAGAGCGGGAAGCGCGGCGCGCTTCAGGTAAATTTCGAGAGCGCTTCCCGCGAAGCGTGCTGTCGCAGCAACCCCCCGCGTCAAATAGATGAGCTGACGTTTGCGTCTCGTTCGCGGGGCGTAGCTCGAACCGAACCCCGCGAACAGGGACAATATTGCCCCTAGTGCTCGTTCATCTGACGGCGGTAGTTTTTGTTTACAAAAACCGTGATCGAAAAGCTTCGCTGATCGCATCCAACGGTAGGTTGCTGGCATGACGTCGTTCTTCATTCCGCGTGCAGGCTCGATCACCCGTAGCCTCTTGAGCACCGACGAGTTCAGACTCGTCGACGCGCTACGTCGCGGAGACAAAGACGCAGCACGTCAGCTCTATCAGACACTCTACCCCATCACACGGCGCGCGGTGCGAGCCAAGACTCGGGGTTCGACGCTACCGACCGATGATCTCGTTCAGACGACGTTGGAGCGGGTCCACGTGAGCCTGACGAGCGGACTGTTCGCTGGTGAGTGCAGCCTCGCAACCTGGGTCGACGCTGTCGCCAACACGACGATACGCGATGCCAGGCGCGCACGCTCACGCGAACGGGAAGGGCTGCTAGCCTACGCGAACACCTCAAGCGAAACGCTCGACGCGGAACGCCAGATGCACCTGCGGGACGAGCTGCGCACCATCTCCGACAGAATCGGGCGCATGAAATCGCCCTACGCCAAAGTCATCTTCGCTGCCGGGGTGTTGGGGATGACCTTGCAGGAAGTGGCTTCTCGCACCGACGCCAGCGTCGCAGCCACCCAGAGTCGCTTGCGCCGCGCGCGAGAACGACTGTGGCGGGGTCACCTTCTCGACGAGAAACGGGGAAGTGCGGTGGCAGCTCCCCCGTGACCGCCACTGCGCGTGCATGCTCGCACAGGACATTGGGTAGAAACCGGTTCCCTTCCCCGTCTCGTGTCGCCCTCCACCCAGCGAGCCGCCGGGTGAAACAGGCGCGAGCCGTCATCGCCAGAAGGTCGGAAGAAATCGGCAACTGAGCGGCATCCTCGAGGTGGTGCCCCGAGCCACCTAGGCCCAGAGTCGCCAAAGCGGACAGTTCCCGGCATTGTGGTTTCTGCCCTCCCAGCTCACTGCTACCCTGCGGCGGAATGCCCTGCCGGCCCTTTGCCACCACATCAACCAGCACCGGCGCTGGACAGCTTCGCTCCATGGGCGGATGGCAAACGGCGGCTTGGCGTCCTTGGGTCGTTCTCTTGTTCACCAGCGCGGCGTTGTTGCTGCAAAGCGGACTCGCCGAAGCACAGCCTCGCTCCGAAGTCAGCTTGCACTACGAGATGGACCCGGCGCTGAGCGACTGCCCCAGCCGCGCCGAGTTCCGCAGGGACGTCATGCGGCAATTGGGCCACGACCCATTCCGCTCGGACGCCCCACGCAGACTCATTGCGCGCACGTCGCTCAACGCGTCAGGCATGCGTGGCAGCGTCTTGTGGTTGGACCCCGACGGGGGACCGCAGGGCGAACGCCAGTTCGTAGCCGAGCATCGAGATTGCCGCGAACTGGTGAGAAGCATGGCCTTCGCTGTTGTCGTGCAGCTGCAGTTGTTGACTACGCCTGCTCCAGAACCCGAGCAGGAACCAGAGGCCACATCCGAGCCCCCACCCCCTGCTGACATCCCACCCCAGCCACGCGAAACGCGAACGGTGAGGCTGATCGAGTCGTCGGATGATGCGAGGAACCGGGCTTGGGAGGTGCAGCTGGGCGCAGGGCCATCGCTTGCGTTCGGTCTCGCACCGAGACCCAGCGCGGTGGGTCGCTTGTTCACAGCGGTCGGCTATCGCGACTTCTCTTTGGAGCTGGGCGCACTCGGGAGTCTTCCCTCCACTTGGCGAGTCGCCGACGGCAGCGGTTTCGAGAGTTTCGCCCTGCTAGCCAGAATCGCTCCGTGTCTGCAGCACGAGCCGATTCGCGGCTGTGCCGTCGTCCACGTCGGTCAATTGCGGGTGGAAGGGGTGGGTGTGGGGCTCCCTCGCTCGCCATCGGGGCTGGTCGGCCAGGCCGGACTCAGCCTGGCTGCCTCTCAGACGATCGGTTCGGTGGTGGCTTCACTCCGCTTGGATGCGCTGGCGGCACTCACGCGCTGGAAAGTTGAAGTGAATGACAGCGAGCGATGGGAGATGCCCAGCGCCAGCTTTCTGATCGGCGTCGACATCAGCGTTCCCCTTTGGCGCAGCCAACGACCCTGACATATCTCGGCCTCGACCAAGGCAGGAGCGCGCTGAACGAGAGCGAAGAGCCGATGTCTGCTCGGGAAAGTGCGTCCCCGGCCGGCCGTTTCGAGTTTCGCGGGTGGCCCCTCAGGGGTCCACCATTCCAGTTCGACCGCCACCCGACGCTCTGCCAGGCGAAGGATTGTCACAGTCGACGCATTAGTTGATTGGCAGTCGATAGCGACCTGCAGCTCGCTCACCGCCGGGGAGGTCTCATCGAAGATCCCGCGGGTTTCCGATTGCGCCGAGTTCGAAAAAGGTAAACCGTGGTCCCACCACCTGATGCAGCAGCTTTCGTTTCAGAAGCCAACAGTGACTGGCGGAGCAGTTTGCGGCATGGTGTTGGGACTGCCGCAGCCATCGATGTACCCAGCTCCTCACGCACCGTGTGGCCACACCTGTTCGCCTCTTCGGAGGCAGCTGTGAAGGCTTCGCCCTCTTTGCCCGAGCAAGGCTCCGGTGATGCCAACCACCAGAGCGTCAAAGAGCTGTTCGCGGCGCATGCAACCTTCGTTGCGAAGTTCTTGTGGAGGATGGGCGCGCCCGATCACGAGATCGAGGATCTCGTTCAGGACGTCTTTTTGATCGCCCACTCGCGGGGCGGCTTCGTCGAGAGACAAGCCAAGGCAACGACGTGGCTCGCGGCCATCGCGTTCAGGGTTTGGAGCAGCGAGCGCCGCAGGTTCCGACGCCACTCGGAGCTGCCCAACGACAGCGCACTCGCCCAGGCCCAGTCCCAAGGCCCGTCACCAGCTGAAGCCTTGGCGACCGCTGAGAGCCTCGAGCGGATTCGTGCCGTGCTCGACGGGATCGACGAGCGTGCACGAGCCATTCTGATCCTGGTCGACTTTGAGGGCTCATCCTGCGTCGAAGTCGCAGAGGCCCTGGGAGTGCCCGTGGGAACGGTCTATTCGCGACTTCACAGTGCGCGCCGGCGCTTTGCTCGCGCGTACGAAAAGATAGGAAAGAAGAAGGGGGGAACGACGCACCATGGCTCTTGAAGACATCCCCTTCAAAGTTCCTGCCGGGGAAGAGCTCGCGAGGCGTGACGCCCAGGCACTGAAGAATGCCGAACCGCCCGCATTCCGCTTCGAGCGGGCTCAGTTGCGGCTCGAGGTGGCGCTCAAGAACGGCCTCGGAGAGCGCGAAGCGTTGCGATTGCAGCAGCTCGCCGAGCCACTCCCGCCGAACGCAGAGTGGCGGCGCAGACTCCAGCGCGCGTGGGTTTCGACGCGGGCACGGCTTGCGATCGGTGCGCTTGCCACAGCTGCGGCCGCAACGGTGGTTTGGACGACTCACGACACCACGCCATCGCAGCTAGCAACGACAGAACTTGCCGCAGAAACCGAGGACTACCGCTACCAGTTCGAAGATGGCAGTTGGATCGAGCTGAGTCCGGGGACGAGCGGTCATCTGTCGACGAACGACGATGAGGTGCATTTCGACTTGCTGCGTGGGTTGGCGGACTTCGACGTGGTTCCGCAACGAAGCAGGACTTGGCGAGTGACCGCCGGCGAATACGAAGTCGTGGTCATCGGTACCCATTTCTCCGTTCGGGTGGAGCCGGTGCTCGGTTTCGAAGTCCAGGTAGAACGAGGCGTCGTCGCTGTGCGCATTCCGGAGCAGAAGACCCCCCTCCAACTGGAGGCAGGATCACGCCTGGAAGCAACCCAAGGCGAAGTCACGCTGTATCACGATGCCGTCGGGGCACAGGTCCGGAGTGCCTTCGCCGACCTGCCATCGACGGAGAACCCGGCGGAGGCAAAGGACACCGACGTAGAGGCGGATGACTCACCAGAGCCGGGCCGCACAGCGAGCATCGACGCGACGCGCGCCGTGAAAGCGAAAGCAAGCGCGCGGAGTCAGGACGTGCCGAGCGAAGCGCGGGAGCTGCGGCTCCTACGTCGCGCACGTAGAGCGATCGCGGCAGGAGAATATCAGTCGGCGATGACTTGGCTCAGCACCCACCGACAGCGCTTCCCCAAGGGGCAACTCGCGGAGGAGCGCGAAGCTCTACGGGTGGAAGCACTGCGCGGGCTTGGTCGCGCTCAGGAAGCACGGCGCGCAGCGGGTGAATTCCGTGAGCGTTTCCCGAAGAGCGTCCTGTCACCTCAAATGCCCACCGGCGACCAGTAGTAGGACGCGTCGCCAGGGCCTACTAGCCTGCCGCTCGCCTGGAGGCTCTCGCCTGGTTTCCCCAGAGACCGGCGCGTTTGCGCGATCGCACTACCTGCCGTTCCGCAGGCCCAGTTGCGACAGCAGTGCGAAAAGTTGACCGTGCTGAACGAGAAGCCGCGCCGAACAAGCGAGTACGGCTACCGATGAGACTCCTCGGTATGTCACACCGGAGAAACTCGATTGTTTTCACCGCTTTTCGCGAACGCGGGCGGCGAATCACTGCTTTCGGTCTCGTATTTACCCTGTCCGTGAAGGGAACTCCGTGTCGCACCATTTGTAGAACCAGTGGTCGAATCAGGCACATCCGGGGCTACCCATAGAACGGTCGTGGAGTGGCCCTCCGCCAAACGCGCACTAACCAATTCAAGGACGGGCGCTCCGCGAGAGCTGCTCCCGAACGGCGACGGTGGAGGGCTGTCTAGCAGGAACCTTGGCCGCAACGACCTGAACCAGCTGGTGGCCGCGGCAGCGGCTTGCGAGGCCACGGCCCAAGATGCGCTCGTACGCAAGCTGTACGGTCGGGTCCGAAAGTTGGCTCGCTCACTATCGGCGAGCGCGGCTGACGCCGAAGACCTCACGCAACAGACTTTGCTCGAGCTGTTGAAGTCATCGAGCAGTTTTCGAGGGGACTCCAGCATCGAGCGCTGGGTCGATCGCATCACCCTGCACTGCGCCCGCGGCGCGACGCGCAAACAACGCCACCGGATGCGACTGCTGGAGCGCTGGCTGCTGCCCGATACCTGGCCCTGGGGGGCAGAAGCAGACACGCCCGCTCGAGACCCGGTCGATTTGGCCCAGGCGTTGCGCAAGCTGTCGTCCGAGCGGCGCGAAGTCCTCCTGCTGCGCCACGCCTTGGGATACTCGGTCAACGAGATTGCCGACATGTTGCACACCCCTCGCGGCACGATCAAAGACCGGCTCGTTGCGGGCAAGAAGCAACTTCGGCGCTCGATGATGGCGGAGCTCCGCGACCGAGGCTGGCTCGAGAACCAACCACCACTACCGTAAAGCTACTTCTTCGGGTACTGGAACGGCGGCGACGGTACCCAGGCATGCCTGACAGCACTCGATGTCAGCCGTTCAGCGGCTACCACCACGTCCTCAGGAGCTGGCGTCAGCGCAGGACGACATGCAGTACGTCAGGGCCAGCCCGGCGACGAGCGGGCGCAGGCGTGTGGTCGCGCTCGCGGGCGTTTTCAATCCCGCCGCAAGTGGAGAAGAACACCCAATAAGTTAACGTGTCAGCATGAGCCGCGTTCGGCCCTCGAACGCAAAGAATGCGTACGAAGCTAGAGCTCGGCACGCTCGCCAGCTCACGTTCCTTCACGCGTTCCGAAGTGTCGTCGCATATGCGCTCACACGCGGCACGGAACGACTCGTGCCTCTTCCGGGACGCCCTGGCGCACGAGTGGACAGCGGGTGCCCGCTATGGCGCAACCCATTTCGATGGTGGTCGCCAACGAACCCACCCCCACCTACGCCGCAGCGCGACACGTGTCCGAACCTCGAACTACCTGACACAGGTTCATACCGACCACTCCGTACGGCCAGAAGATCCAAGCGCTTCCAGGCCCACCACCAACGTCAATTTTTCTCTGCAGTTGGCGTATCAGCTGCTAGTGTATCTCGGACCCTCAAGGCAACTTCGACCGTTGCAGTTCATTCATCGACAGAGGCGCTGGGCAGGAGTGGCGGTGGTGGCGGGAGCGCTACTGTCAGTCGCGACCGTCCATGGGCAGCAAGTACCAGAGCCGGCGGAGGCGAATGGCGACGGCGGCGACAGCTCCGTCGATGACCTCGATCTGATGAAGCTGTTGAACGTCGAGGTGTCGACCGCCTCCAAGACAGCTGAAAGCCTGGAGGATGCGCCAGCGATCATCACCGTCGTCACCGCCCAGGACATCGCCCGCTGGGGCCATCAAAGTATCGCCGAGGTGCTGAGCCACGTTGTCGGTTTCTACCTGATCGACGACCACATCCTGCCAGACGTCGCGGTTCGTGGAATGACCGGTGGCCTTCGCGCCGAAGGCGGCGTCATCAAGGTGATGATCGATGGGCGCTCTGTCGCCTATCGCACCACATCTGGGAACTGGCTTGGTGTCGAGCTCGTTCCACTGGGCTCCATCAAGCAGATCGAGATCATCCGTGGACCTGCATCCGCATTGTATGGTGCTGACGCCTTCTTGGGAGTGGTGAACATCATCACCCTCGATCCGAACGACGTTCGTCCGCTCAAGGTCCGGGCCACGGCTGGCCTGACCGCGACGAACCCTGCCGGTCGCATCGACGCCGTTGGCGGCACGATGCTGGGACCGCTGGACGTGATGCTAGGTGTCGCGGGTGAGTACGACGACCGCAGCGGCCTGGCTCTGCCAAAAGAATCGCCGGCGCCGACACTGCGCACAGACAACGACGGCAGGCGCATCGCCGAGAACTTGAAGCGGCGGTCACTGGTAATGCAGGGCCGCGTAGGCTACCGCGACGCCGAAACTGGCCGCATCGTCGTGAGCGCCTATGGATCCGGGATCGAGCGCGGAGGAGACTTCGCGCACTGGGCACAGTTGACGAACGGAGCGGACGTCGATGGCGCCGAAGTGGGCACCGTGGTGGCGCTGCAACAGCTGCGCCTGAATCTGGACGGTCTTTTTCATGCGTCGCCCGAGTTCGACGTTGCACTGCAAGGCACCTACTTCCGAGGCGGCCTGTTGCCTCAAGACCGGATCGAAGTCGCCAGCGATTTGTTCTACATCGAACGAGAGCAGCGCTACGCGGGGTTCGACTCCGTGCTGGAGGCCCGTTGGACGCCGGACTTGCCAATCAACGCCATATTTGGCGTCGAGACCGTTCTGGACAACGAAGAGCTTCCGCCTCCCCAACGCGTCAACCGCATCACAGGTGAGGCACAAGTCATCAGCAGTGCGACCGAAGGCAGTAACGTACAGCTGTTCAACGTGGGAACCTTCCTGAGCGCCGGAGCCAAACTGTGGGACCCGTGGCTGAAGCTGACAGGCGGTGTCCGCTACGACCATCACAGTCAGTACGGCGATCAGTTGACCGGCAGGTTCGGAGCAGTATCGCGCCTCTCGAATTCGTTGGTAGCGAAAGTGCTGTACGGCAGCGCGTTCAAAGCTCCATCCCCGTACCTCTTGTACGCAACGCCGCTGCGAGCGGGTGATGTGGTGGGCAGCCCCGACCTCGCTCCCCAGATCGTGCACACGGTCGAGTCGCAGCTCTCCTTCAAGCCGAGCCGATTCTTCGGTCTCAGCACGGGCCTGGCCCACAACTGGCTACGCGACAAGGCCGAGTTTACTGCGCGCGGCATCAACCAAGCCGCTCGCAACGTGGCCAGCCAGCGCACGCTGTCGTGGGAAAGCAGGCTCGACTACCGCTACTACGACGACATTCGCACCTACCTATCCTTCGAGCGCGTGTGGTCGATACGTGATTTGGGGGAGGAGGGATTCGTCGCCGAGTTGATCGGATCAGAAAGCGTCGTCTACCCCGACTGGGTCGGCCGCGCAGGCGTCCTGCTCGACGTGCCAGCACCGGTCGACTTCCCGCTCGAGCTAAACACTCAGGGAATCCTCGTGGGCAAGCGGCGCGCCGCTGACACGAGCATCGTCCAAAACGGAGCCCCCTTCACCTTGGACCCGTATCTCATGCTCGACCTGGCGTTACAGACTCGGCAGGTCTACCTAATCCCGGCACAAGAGACGCGCTTCGCACTGCGTTCGCGAAACCTCCTGGTCGCACGTGGACCAGACCCTGGCCCGGCGGGTTTCGAATACCCGCTGCGTCCTGCAGAGATATTCTTCGAGGTCGAGCACCTGTTCTAGGCCAGCCCGTCGCTGCCACCTTCACTCGGGAGGGACGGGGTCCGCCTTCAAGGTGAGCTTGGTGACACCGTGGGAGCCGCAACAGTGAAGGGTTCTGCTCCGCGGGCCATCGAGCGTCAGCTCCGTGGCAGAAAGAGCACAACTCTCGCTGTCGTCGAACGGCTCACCCTCCTCGTCACGTTCGACCAGAGACACGGTGACGGGGGCTCTCAAGCTGTCACGCAGCAGAATGGCCTGGGCGCCGAGCTCGGCTCGGTCTCCAGCTACTACGGAGCCACGAAACAGGGTGACCTCGCTGATCCCGAGCCCGTCGTAGCTACCGCTTCCGTCTTCGAAGCTAATCCAGACCTGCCACTCGCCCTCATCGTCATCATCCTCGTCCGGCGATGCAGCAGCACTGGTGTCCAAGGTGGCCGACAGCATGGCCGCATAGTAAGTCGACTCCCCGCTGTCGATACTCGCGACAAGCACCTCCGCCGATGAGTCGGCATCTCCCTCCGAGTCGGCCTCAACCCATGTCTCGCAGAGATCTACCTCAACCTCCGCGTAGTCCGAGCATCCCCAAGTCAACGAGAGCAGGAGTGGTCCAATGAGTGCTTGCTTCATGGTGGTTGCGGTCCAGTACGTCCGAGCAGTAACGAAGTGTACGCTCGCCTGCACCGTGAGTCCATGGCATCACACCTGCGAAAGAGGGCAGCTCGAACCCGCTCGCTCAATGTGGGTCGCTGCACATCGCGCGAAACGCCACCGCCGCCGCTGTCACCAAGCCAAGCGGTTGATAGTACGAGCAGGATCCAGCCGAAGTTCAGAACTGTGGCGCCTCTCCGCGCGGACCGGCATTCCGGTGATCGACCTGATTCGGGTCGGAGCAGGTCTGGTTTCGCTGCGAGAGCGCCCCATGCGACCAGCTCGGAGTAGCTGCGCTCGGTTCAACGGTTCGCCGCCCATCCCCACTGTGCACCTGAGCACGAGCGGACGGACCTTTTCGCCTGGCGCCCGCGCTGGGTGCACAAGCAAAAGGCCAGGGCATTGCGTGCCCTGGCCTTTCTGTTTTCAACTTGCGGCGATGACTACTCGAGGAGCTCGCAAGCGGGCAGCACCTGCGTGAAGTCGCCCGACGACCACATATTGTCCATCTCCGCGAAGTTGTTCGGACACACGATGTCTTCTCCGGAGTTCGTGAAGTCAGGATCGTACTCGGCGCCGCTCTCTAGGTGATCGTACACCATCTGAACCACGTCGAAGCCCCAACCCCAGTACTTCTGCCCAACCATCGCGTCGATCAATCCGTCGCGAGCCATGTCGATCTGGAACTGCAGCGTGTCGTAGCTGATGGTGTGAAGCGAACCCGCGCGCATAGCGTCAGTCCAATCACCAATCGCGTTGACGTCCGGGTTCTCGTCATAGGCGAACAGTGGCCACAAGCCGATGAGGATGACCGCATCGAGGTCCGCCTGGCCATCGCCGTTGCGGTCGCGCAAGGAAACTTCTTCCAGTGTCTCGCCGCTGTCTTCCGTTTCGACCTCCGCATAGATGGTCGCGCACGACTCGGCGTCCCACGTATTCTGGCACTTCTCTGGCTCATCGCCATAGATGTGGAACTGGGCGTCCTCTGGAGCGAGACTGTCCGGCCAACAGCGATCGAGTTCCCACTCACCGTCGGCGTTCTCGTTGAAGCGGCACGTATCCATCTCCTTGAGCTCGTCCCAAACGCCAGCAACGCGCTCCTGCAGGTTCGTCGCAACCGGGATGCCACTCAGGATTCCGATCTCGTACGGCGGCTCCATGTTGCCGTCATTCGCGAGTACCGCTTGCGTCAAACGCGCAGCAACGTGCCCCGTGGCCCGGTTGTCGATCCCGAAGTAGGTGAAGCGCTTGCTGGCTTCCCCGGAAGGGTGACGGCAGTCGCTGTCCCACGCCATGGTCGGAATGCCCGCTTCGATCGCCCTGTCGACCATCTCAGACACTTCCGGCGCCGAGCAGGAGATGGCAATCGCATCGACCCCCATGTCGATCGCTTCCTGTACGGAGTCCATCTGTCCTTGAATGTCAGAAGCGCTCTGCGGAGCCAAATAGACGATCTCCACGGTCTTGTCAGTCGTCTGAGAAAGCTCTAGAGCCTTCAGCTCAGCGCCGTCCAGACCAACCTGAAAGACTTCGTTGCCCTTCTCCTTCGGAATCCACGCGATGCGAATGGTGTCGCTTTCTTCTGAGGTAGACGCGTTATCGTCCCCGTCACCCGTCTCCTCGCTGCCGCCGCACCCAATGCAGGCGGCTGCACTCACAACTGCAGTGGCAAGAACCGCCCCTACTGTCCTGTTCATATCGATCTCATCCCTTCTACGAGTAGCCAATTCGGCTTGCTAGTTAGTTGGTGTTGGCTGGCACTGTGAATTCTGAGCGACGTGTTTGAATGTCTAGTCGCCTTCCAGCCTCCTTGGAGTCACGGTGTGGCCCGGGACCACGAGTCCGTCTTCGACCTTCCAGAACTGCACCAGCCCCGCGAATATGTCCCCGTGTTCATCCATGTCGACGAACCCAGAGACTCCTCGATAGTTGATACCGGCGTACGATGGCACGTTCTTCAAGCGAACCAACTCGAGCCCGCGCGCCAGGTCGTGCCACGACACTGACTTACCTCGTGAGGTCGAAGAAACGTGTTCGAGGTGCGGCCGGATCTGGTGCGCTGTAGGAACACCGATGGTGTCGTTCTCGATGTGAGCCTCCTCGATGGCGAGCAGGAGAACCGCCAGGGCGTCGTAGTTGAAGTAGGACGCAGGCAGTGGCGTATCGCCGTCCCATCTGTCCCCAAACTGGCCCGAGAAGACGCTTGCATCAGCACGCGGGAACGAGTGGGAAGTTCCAATCGCCCCTTCAACGCTGTCGGGTGGAACATTCTGAATGAACTCCTCAGCGCGGAGCGAGTTGGAGAAGTACCACTTGACCCTCCGATTCAGCGAGGACCAGTCGGAAACGATGGTTGCTCCCGTACGCGGGTAGGAGACGAGCGCAATGCCATCTGGGTCAAAGTCCTGGACGGCCCGCAAAGTCTGACGATAGGAGCTGGCCCCTGCCGCAAACGGGATCATCTCGAACTCGACGCCTTCGTGGTCATCGTAGGCCTGCCGGACCGAGTTTGCGAAACCCTTACCATACTCGTCGTCCACATAGACGATGGCGAGGCGCTCGACCCCGTCTTCGTACGCAGCATCCGCCAGCACACTGCCGAAGGCTGTCGCGGTTGGCGTGGTTCGGAACCAGAACTCTTCCGTATCCAAGTCCGTGAACGCGGGAGACGTCACGCCTCCAGAGACGACGATGACCTTGTGCTCGGTGATGACCGGAAGCATCGCCTTTGCCAGCTCCTCGTATTCCGGCCCGATGATCGCGACGACGTTCTCGTCCTCAATCAGCTCACGCACGGACTTCATTCCGCGCTCGACGCTGGAGTTGGAGTCTCGAGTGATGATCCTCACTGGTCTCCCGGCCACCCCGCCTTCGGCATTCACCTTCTCCGCGACCCACATGATGGACCGCTCGATGTTCGCCCCGGAGTGGGCAAGCTCCCCAGTAAAGGGCAGCAGCGCTCCAATCTTGACCGTATTGGGGTCCTCTGGAGGGTCTTCCGCCTCGAAACCGCACGCGAGTTGCATCGTGCCAAGCCCGATCAGGGCCACCATCGAAGCAGCGCGACGAAAGGCGATTAGCTCGTCGTTGTCCGATTTTGGCGCGACTCCACTTGCCGTCGCATGAACTCTGCCTCGGTCCATTACAGTCTTCGTCCCGCGTTCCAACCCGAACGTCCTCTTACTATGGTACACGAACCTACGCGGTGCACTCCCACTTAGTAACCCACTGCAGCGAAACTGGAAACCCCAATCGAGCCTCGCACCCACATGTCCGATGAACGCCATGTGTGTGCGCAAAGTAAATCGGTGACTATTGCCCCTACGCCACGCCGCTCGAACCCGGCGCAAATTCGTTCAGACTACTGCGTCAGCTTCCCGAGACGAAACTTGCGAGCAATGAGGTTAGCTCGCTGCGCGTTCTTGCAGCACCTGCTTGACCAGCGCGTTGAGATCTCGACGAATCCGCGCCTTGTTCACGACGCCATCGACGCGCACCGTCTGGGCCAAAGTCTGCAGTTCCTGCTCAGACCGGCTCGACACGAGGATGATGACGAGCTGGTCACCGCGCGAATTGCCTCGCAGCACCTTCGCCAACTTGTCACCGTTGATGTCTGGCATCATCACGTCAATCACGACCACGTCGATCGACTTGGCAAATATCTCCCGGGTCGCTCCGATGGCCGACGTGAGCTCGTACACCTCCAGCCCGACGTCTCGCAGCGTGCCTGCAATCAGTTCGCGGGCAATGTCGTCGTCGTCGATGACCAGCACACGCGTCGGATCACCCACCGGGTTTCTCCGCCGCAAAAGTGAGTGAGCAACCCCCTGCACCGCGCATTAGTTGATGACCCTATCCACTTGCGCGAGGGCGTCCGAGCGCAGTTCGAAGCGCTCAGTCGCTAGATTCAGGTCGACGGTGGTCGTCGTCGACAATGGCAGCTCCGTCGCCTCCTTGCGAGGAACGATCCAATCATTGTCCGCAATGTCGTACACCATGTCCGCGACTTGCACCCCAAGCGCTGTGTGGTCGGGTAGCACGGCGAGCATTCCGAGGGATTGGGCCTCAGACACCAACGAGGCGGCCCCGACGATCGCTGGCCGCCAGGGCCGCTCATTGAGACCAGGTACCCACCCCGCGGTGATCAGACGCGGAGTGAGCAAGCGGTCATCGTTGAGCACCCAGATCGCATCGGACTGCTGCTTGACGTCTCTAAGGGCCTTTCGCAGCTCGGATTCGTTGGGCGTCGCGCTGACCTGCGCTTCGACGACTCGGACCTTCTCCCTGCTTGCCAGCGCCCGCTGGCGCCGGACGAATCCCACCAGGGGCTTGCGATAGACGACGCCAACGCGATCTACGGGAGATTGGAGAATCCGCCTCAGGTTGGTGACCGCGGTGACGAGTGGAACCTCGTAGCTGATCCCAGTCGCACCGAGTGAGAGCAAGGCCTTCTGTTCGACGAAGGAAGTCATCACCACAATGGTTGCCAGAGGCTTCGCATTGGGAGTGGTCGCCAGATACGCCTTGTAGGCGGCAACCGTTGGATTGTTCATCAGCACCACCGCACTGGGCGAATGCCGTGCAATAGCTTCCCGCACTAGCTCGTGATCCGAGCGACGCTCTACCCGCGCCGCGACGACCTGGAACTCTTGACCCAACTCGTCGCTGAGGCTGCGCCAGACCTCGCGCGTCTGCGGCGTATCCGGCATGCACACGAGGACCTTCTCGCTACCCCGACCAACGGCCTGTATCTCGTGGTAGGTGCCCTGCTCGACGGCAACGGTACTCCTCGCACCACAGGCGGCGGTGGTCAGGGCGGCAGGAAGCCCCGTCAGAAACCAGCGCCTCGTCATTTCCATGTCTCGACCCCTAACGACACCGCAACGTCGCGCGATAAGTTCCTAACCGATGACAGCACGACGGCCGCCCCCGCTCCAACGGGCGCCACCGCTGGCAAACCCACCCTGACGTCGAGTTCTGTCCTTGCGAGCCTCATGCGACTCATGGAGCGCAGGTCATCCAAGAGCCTCACCGGCAACAGAATGCAATCGACTCTGCGCATTTGTAGTAGCGGCAGCAAGTCTTCGAATTTCGTCACCCGGTCCACCCTCGGACTGGCCCCCAAGACGTCTCGCACGAACTTCGTCGTGCCCGAGCGCCCCAACAGATCCAGTGAGCCTACCCTGCCGACGGTTTTTGGATTGGGTGACTCACCCTCGGCCACCAAGGCATAGGCCTCATCCACTTTTCCATCGCGAACTCCGCGAAGCTCCGCAGCATAGCCTCGAGACTTCAGGATAACGGGAAGCGTGAGAATCGCGTCCGTGCCAGAAGCCAGAGCACGGTCGAAGTCGGCAATCCGCCCAACCGCAGTGATCTCTACTCCGGGCAGTGCGGATTCCAGCTTTGCCTGCAACGCCCGCTGCTTCATCGCGAGGTGGAGGTATGCCAGCAACTTAGCCACCAGTACGCCCCTCCCAGGAAGCGACCGCCCCCGTTGCCGCAGCAAGCGTTGCGAGGCACCGCGATCGCACAGGGGACGTGCGACCCAACCGGGATACGGTCACCCAGCGATGCGACCAACGACCACTGCTCATGCAAACCAGACTTGTCACCAATTTCGAGCTCACGTCCAACTGCACGAGCACGCCGAATCCTGCGAGGGCTCGAACCACGATTGCCGGGCCCAGAGAATTGAAACTACTGCAATTTCGAGACACATGCCAATCCACTAGAGTTGTTGAACCGATGCCCGGTGGGCTTTCCAATCCCGGCACAAACCAGGAGTCTGACACCCATGAGGTTAACGAGTGTGCGTAGGGTCGCACACGCGCGTACCAGCGTTCACTTCCTCAGGCCGGAAGCGGCCGTAAACCTGGAGCGTGGGCCCTGTGAGCGGCACCCAGGTTCTACGCGCCTGCGGGCGAAATCCATCTAATCGCTGTATCCGACCCGCGAAGAACGAAGTTGAACGACATTCGGACCCCTCGCTTGTCCCAGCGCATTGAGCCGTTCCGGTGCTATCACGCTCGGCTCGGAACGCTAGTCAATGCGCACCGGGGCGAAGGTCCAGTCTGCGGCGCCCGGGTCGATACGCTGCCAGCGCGCGTAGGCGTGAACCACACGTCGACGCACTCGCGCCAAGCTCAGGTTGTCGCCCAACGCCTCCAGCAGACCGTGGAGTACGTACCCCTCAGGCGCCATGTTGGTCCGCGTCATCAGCAACGTGCCGGCGCTCGCCTGTCTCAAACTCGAGCCGAAGTACTTCTCGCTCTGGCAAGCCAGCACGAAAGCGGGAAGCGCACGCGAGCTCGCTTCGCGCGCGGGAACGGGAGCGACGCCGTCCATGAGCCGATTATGTCCGGAGTATCCGATCGCAAGGATACGGACGGTTCGCTCTCGCCCGGCGTGCGTGAACTTCACCTGTGCGCCGTTCGCCGCACGTTCGTAGAGCGTGCTCACAGCCTGATCGATGTCACTGCCGTGCACCGCGTCGAGCACTGCGAGCTGTTCGACTCGAGCTTGGCGGCCCCAAGCGTCGCCGGGTACCCACCGTCGGTAGACGGCGCGAGCCAGCCAAGGCCGCTCTCCCGTTTCATGGGTCACCTTCTCCCAACCGTTGCGCTCGTCATCGAAGAAGCGCCGCGCTCCGAACGCAGCACCCCAATACAGGTTGGCGCGCAGCGACGCTGGCTGGCCAGCCCAGCGGCTGCCGCAGCGAACTTGCTCGTTCGAACACAGCGGCACGAGGACCTGAATCGCCAACGGTTCGCCTACTGCAATCGCGGCCTCTATTCCGGGAAATGCGGCTGACCACGGGGAATCGACGGGCTGTGACGCGTCCGCAGCTGCCACCGAGACCACCAAGGTCGAAGCTACGAGCGTTCCGAACACGCGGCGCCCCATCACTAGCGTCATGACCCTTCAGAACCCGGTCTCACCGCCTCCTTGGCCCCAGCTGTGGGCAGCGGCAACTGCTTGATGCCATTGGCTTCCATGGCTTCTTCCGGGGAGGGCCTGAGTACTGTACACTTGTTTAGTTCCAATGCGCCGGCCCCGGATTTGCTGTCTCGACCTCGATACTTTCTTCGTGTCGGTGGAGCGCTTGCTCGACCCGTCGTTGATGGGGCGCCCCGTCATCGTCGGGGCGCGGCCCGGCCAACGCGGCGTGGTGCTGGCGGCGAGCTACGAGGTGCGTCCGTTGGGCGTGCGGTCCGGAATGTCGATGACCGAGGCACACCGTCTGGCCCCTCATGCGGTGTGCATCCCCCCACGGCCGGACACGTACGGACCCTACGCCAAACGAGTACGCGACTTGCTGCGGCGCTTCACGCCAGCCGTGCAGACGGCGAGCATCGACGAGTTTTATCTGGACTTTCACGGCTGCGAGCAACTGTACCGACAACCCGCCGATAGCGATGACGACGCCGCGCTACAACGCGTGCTGCACGACGTGCGGGCTGCGATTCGTGACGAGGTGGGGCTGCCAGCGAGTGCTGGCATTGGATGCACGAAGCCAGTCGCAAAGATCGCCAGCGGGCTGGCCAAGCCCAACCAAGCCTTGGCAATGGACGACGGTCGCCATCTCGGCTCAGGTGTCGTTCTCGTACCAGCGGGCAAAGAGCGAGCTTGGTTGGGAACATTGCCGCTGCGACGTTTTCCCGGAGTCGGACCAAAGGCGGAGCTCCGCCTCGCAACGATGGGTCTGTACTCGGTCGAAGACTTGCTCTCGCTACCTCCAACGAGTGCCGTTCGCGGAGTCGCCGCTCTACGCGCGGCGGTGATGCGAGCTTTCGAAGGCGAAACACCAGGCTTGAGTCGAGACCGCCCTGCGTTTCAAGAGCACGATCCCGCAGGCTCAACGCTGGGATCCATCTCCAACGAGTGCACCTTCGCCGCCGATCTGAGCGATGAATTCGAGGTGGCGCAGCGCCTGCTGTCACTGGTGGAACGAGTGTGTTGGCGCGCGCGAAAGCGAGGCGTACGCGGTCGCACGGTCACGCTCAAGCTTCGATATCGGGACTTCGTGACCGTTCAGCGTTCACTGACCACGCTGCCAACGTCTGAAGACTGCACGGTGATGGGCAGCGCCCGCGAGTTACTGCGCCGTGCGTGGAGGCGCCACATGTCGATTCGCCTGCTTGGTGTCGCACTTTCGAATCTCGTGGGTCCAGACCTGCAGCTGGAACTGCCCTTTGGAGAGGGCTCGCCGTCACCGTCGAGTGCCGTCGACCACGTTCGTGCACGCTTCGGATTTACCGCGATTCGACGCGGCCGAACTGCCGCCGGCTAGCGGACTCTCGCCAGAGCACGTCCCTATGGCGACCTCTTGACCGCGGAGTCCAGCACGGTAAATACGTCCAGCAATAGGCTCCGGGTCGCATCGAAGATACCGGGCGCCTCACTCTCCCTCGGCCCCGCAACGTTGAGGGCCACGGGGGACGTCCATCGCAGCCACGACCTGACACACTCGACAGCAGGTGCGTGGGCCATACGCGCGAGGTCGACATGCAGATGGGCTTTGCCAAGCTCTTCGATGCAACGCATGGTCCACGCCGTTCCGCCGCAAGCCGCACCCAGAGTCAAGACGAGTGTCGCGTCACTATCTCGCACGTTCAAGTACGTTCGATCCGCCGGGTCTTCGGACGCTGTCTCTTTCAGTTCGATGTAGGCCGCATCGATCGGGCCATCTTCCGCCCAACGGCCACGTGGTACCCAGCCGCCAACCCGTGTGCCAACTTGACGTGCAACGACGAGGGCAGCTCGGTCGGCACCGGTTTGTCCCCCAGAAACGAGTATCTTGGGCAATCGCAACTTTCCACTCCCAGCGCCGCAAGTTCAGCAGAGGTAACCTCGGAGTGGCAGAGCGCATGTCGGTCGCCGGTAACTTGGCACGCCGGCACAGTCTTTGTTCAGGTGTTTCATGTGGCTGGCCTTCCTCGCTCGAGACCCTTCAGACCGAGGGGCGCACCTTCCTGAACCATCGCAGGCTCTGGACAACCTGGGCTCTTGCGCCTCGTCTCAGGGCATGACTAGCTGCGACCATGGCGGAACAGAAGCGCAATACGATCCCGGCAACCCGCGAAGCAATGCAAGCTCTGATGGCGGGGGATCGCGATAGCGGGACGATGGTGTCCGGAACGCACCGAGCCGCCGACGGCGCCGTATCGCCGAGCGACCAGGCCCACGCAGAGATGGAGCGCGCCGTCGCTCGCGGAGCATGCACGATCCTCAGCCACCGCACCACTGAGGAGGGCTCAACCGTGCAGTGGTCGGGTTGGCTCCTCAACGGTCACCTGGTCTGTCAGGCCTGGTTCCGTACGGCGGCTGGTCGCTGGTCTCGCGGACCATCGTTTGTGGTCGAGGCAGAGGCGGTGAACGGCCTGAAGCAGATGCTGGGCGGTTTGCCCGCCGTCGAATGACGTTGGTTTCGCGCGTTTGCCCAGCGTGGCGCGTGTCATCCGAGCGCCGCTACGTCCGCGCGCTGCAAGCCCTCCAGAGCGGACCAGCCTGAGCATCCGTTTTCGAAAGGCCTGGCGCTGTGAGCGCCTCGCTGACACGCGAGCCACGAGCGCAGCAATCGGCGTGGAGCGTGAATCGGCGTCGCGAGCCGTCTGTTCGGCTACGCGGATCGATTGCAGATGCAATGCAGTTGCAATTCGTATCCGGCTTGCCTATTGGGCGGAGGTTCTTGTGCCATGGAAGCCGAGCGTACCTCATGCAGCGAAAGCAGAAGCCGAATCGGAAGGGCAATCCTTCTGGGCGTGGGTCTGCTGTACCCCAGTGCGGCGCAAGCACAGCCGCCGGCCGAGGCGCCTTCCCAGCAGACGGCGCCTTCCCGGCAGACGGCGCCAGCGGCAGCCGAAGACGAGAGCAAGACCGACGCCAGAACAGAGAGCTCTGACGCAGAGAGCTCTGACGCAGAGCGTGCAAGCGACGGGTCCAACGACCCCGGAGCGCACGACGGTTCCGGCGACGACGAGCCCGACTCAGCAAGGATCGTCCCGCCGCAGGTCATCGAGGGAACACCGCCAACCTACCCAGCCTCACTGCTCGAGACTCGGCGGCAGGGGCACGTCGAGCTGCTCGTCACCGTCGGCAGCGACGGAAAGCCAAGCGACATCTCCGTCGCCTTGTCTGCCGGGGCGGAGTTCGACGCCTCCGCGCTGGCGGCCATCCAAGAGTGGCGTTTCGCTCCAGCCACGCGCGCTGGCATAGCGGTGGCGAGTCGAATCCGCGTTCCTTTCGACTTCATCCCACCAGAGCTCCCACCGGCGCCGGAGGTCGAGCCTGCACCGCCGCCAGAAGCGCCAGCGCATTCCCACGCTCACGATGCGGTCGACGTCACCGTACATGGTAAGCGTCAGCCGCGAACCGAGAATCGCTCGGCAAGTGACTTCCGCGTCACGCGCGACGTCCTCGCTGCTGCTCCACGCCAGGAGGGGGCAGAGATGCTTCGCTCTGCTCCGGGGGTGTACATCGCGCGCGCTGAAGGACCAGCCGTCGCACACCGCTACATGTTGCGAGGCTTCGATGCAGACCACGGCCAAGACATCGAATTCCGCGTCGGTGGTCTTCCCGTAAACCTGCCATCCCACATTCACGGCCAAGGTTACGCGGACCTGAGCTTCCTGATTGGCGAGGCCGTCTCCGAACTGCAGGTGAGCGAAGGAGTGAGCGACCCCAAACAGGGTGACTTCGCCGTGGCCGGCTCGATTGACGTCTCCCTGGGCGTGGAGCCAGAACGACGCGGCGTTCACGTCAAGGGTGGCTACGGAGCGTTCGATACGACACGCCTACTCGGTGTCTGGGCGCCTCCCGACGCGGCCGAGGAGACGTTCGGTGCCGTGCAGCTACTCTCGACCAGCGGTTTTGGGCAGAATCGCGCCGGCAGTGTGGCCAGCGGTGTCTTTCAGCAGCGCTTCGGCACAGGCGACCGAACCATCCGAGCGATCGGTATCGTGCACGCGGCCCGCTCCGACCTCGCTGGAGTGCTGCGCCGCGACGACGTCGAGTCCGGCCAGGTTTGCTTCTCGTGCACCTACGACCTACCCACCGCACGAGCTCAAAACGCGGCAACGGGACGCATTCTCACTGGCGTCTTCACTGAGACCACGGGCAAGCAGCGCGACAACAGCACACTGGGCTTCTGGGTTGGCGCCGACAACTTCCGATTGCAGGAGAACTTCACGGGCTTCGTCGAACAGTCCCGCACTCTCGCCGGTGTTGCCGGTCGGGGAGATTTGATCGAGCAACGCAATCGTACGTTGTCGGCTGGGCTCACCGCACGCTATCGCAGTCGGCGCTTCCGCCCACGAACGTGGGCTCACGGCACGCTCGAAGTCGGCGCCGATGCTCGCATGGACGACATCGAGCAATCCCAGAACCTGATCGAAGCCGGAAGAAACGAGACCTGGGATGAACGCGTCGATGCGAACATCCGCGGCATGGACATCGGCTTGTGGGGCGACCTCGACTGGGTGCTGACCAAGTACGCACATGCTCGCTTCGGAATGCGTGGTGACGTCTTGAGCTACGAGGTCGATGATCGCCTCGGCAATTTCGCAGAACTGTCCCGCCCGCAGGACAGCTTCGTGCGCGGCTTTCGCCGAAGCTCCCTCGGTCTCGCCTGGGGGCCTCGCGCAAGCCTCGAGGTCCATCCTGCAGAGTCCGTCTCTCTACTGGCAGCATACGGGGAGGGTTATCGTTCGCCCCAGGCACGCCAGCTGGAAGACGGAGAACGAGCACCCTTCACCAAAGTGCGTTCAGCAGATCTGGGTGCCCACGTCGACTGGCAGGAGCGCCTCCACCTGGCACTGGGGGGGTACGCTACCGAACTATCAGATGACGTGGCTTTCGACGCGTCAGAGGGTCGTTTGGAGCGCACCGGCGCAACGCGACGCGTCGGATTCGTCGCATACGCCTACGCCAAAGCCGCGCCCTGGCTGACAAGCGCGCTGTCGCTGACGTACGTGCGCGCAACGTTGTTGGAGCCACCGCCAGCGACGACTGAAGAGCCACAGCCCCCGTTCGAAAAAGGGCAAGCTCTGCCTTTCGTTCCTCCCGTCGTGATTCGAGCCGACGTGGGCGCCCGACGGGTGATCGTTGCGGACGTGTCTGGCGGCCCATTGGGAGCACACCTCGGCAGCGGCTTGTCCTACTTGTCGCCGCGGCCACTGCCCTACGGCGAATGGGCCGAGCCCGTGCTGCTGCTCGACGCCGCAGCCGGACTCTGGTGGGGTCCTGCCGAGCTCAACTTCGAGCTCTTCAACCTGCTCGATAGCGAGTACGCCGCGGTCGAATACAGCTACGCGTCCGACTGGAACCCAAACGACGGCGTGCGCCCTCGGACTCCGGCACGGCACTTCGCAGCGGGGGCGCCTCTTTCGTGGCTGGTATCTCTCGGAGTGACGCTATGACACGAGACTCCTTGCGCCGTACCAGGGTCGTTTCTGCTTTGCTCGCTTGTGCGTGTGGCGGAGAAACAGGTCAAGAACGAGTCGAGGTGCCACTGTACCTCGCAGGCAGCGACGTTTCTCAACCGGTGCTGGCCGCAAACGGCGTAGCGCTGACGTTGACGCGCGCTGAGTTGGCCTTCGGCCCGCTCTACCTTTGCGCCGGTACGCAGGCTGGCGACTTCTGCGACACCGCACGCATGGAATGGCTCGACAGCACGACGGTAGACACCCTCGACGAGGACGAACGACGTGCCGGTGATCTGGTCGGAGTGAGTGGGCCCGTGCGGTCTTGGATGTACGATTTGGGGATCAGCTCCGCCTTGACGAGCGCAGAGCCGATCGTAACCGAGGCAGCCAAAGACCTCGGCGGCGCATCGTTCTTGCTCGAAGGCACTGCCACGTCAGGAGCTTCAGAACTCCGATTCATCGTGCGCATCGCGATCGCGCAAGGCCCGAATGGCGAGCGGGGGGTGCCCATGATTCGGAAGAGTCTCAACGAGTCCTTCGAGCACGAGGTCGATGGCGACGAGCGCGGGCTGCTGCTGCGCTTCGACCCTTCTCGATGGTTGCAGCGGCTCGACTTCGCGCCCTACTTCACCGAGCTGCCCTGCGAAGTCGAAGCAGCTTGCTCGGCAGAAGTGCTGCTCGAGGAGCCTGGCCCCGTCTACGACCAACTGCGCTTGGAACTCGAGGCGGGGGAACGCCCCAACTTCGAGTGGGGTTTCGTGCCGTGACTTCGAGGACCACAAAGGAGCGACCAGCATGCAAGAACAACGAGCCCAATCATTCGTCCTCGCGCTACTTCTGGTCGCTTGCTCGGACGACTCGAATACCGAGCCAGGCACCCTGAGCGTCCGGCTAGACGCCGAAGCAGTGATCGTCGAAGGCCTCGAGCCAGGAGACGACAACCAGGATGTCCGCGACGGATGGAGCATCGAATTCGACAAGTACTTGGTAACCGTTGGAAACGTTCATCTGCAACTGTCAACCAACTCGAAAGTGGAAGCCGAGGATCCTGCGTTCCACGTCGTCGACCTAGCCAAAGTCCCATCCAGTGGTTTGGAACTGTGGAACTTCGAAGAACTTCGTCCGGGCCGCTGGGAGTTCGGCTACGAAACGGGCGTTGAGGGTGACCCCCGGCGACACGACAGCGTGGAACGCGACGACTTCGACACCCTGGTCGAAAGTGGCTGGACGTACTTCGTCGAGGGCACGCTCGCCAATCCCGACGGGCGCTCGTGCCCACCGACGGAACTCGCCAACCCACCCGACGACACGCAACACGTTGGAGAGAACCAACGCGGAGACCTCTGCCATGCAAACGCGGAGGTCCACTTCGTCTTTGGTGCCGCTGCTGCAACGGCGTTCGGCCCTTGCGAGATCGATGGTGTGCCCGGCGTCACCGTCCCCGTTGGAGGCAGCCAGACGGCGTCGATCACTATTCACGGCGATCACCTCTTCTTCAATGGCTTCCCCGAAGGCAGTGAAGGCAGCATCCGGCGTCTGGCCCAGTGGTGGGCTGACGCCGATCTGAACCTCGACGGCACGGTCACGGCTGACGAACTGAAGCAGATCCCCCCTTCGGCCTTGTTGGGGGAAGAGTACAGCCTCGGGGGCTCCCCGCTCCAACCTCTGGACAGCATGTATCAGTACGTCATCGCCCAGCTGACGACGCAGGGGCACTTTCAAGGGGAAGGAGAATGCCTCGCGAGCCAAACCGATGAATAGCTCCCAATCAGCGTGCTAGAACCCAGCCATGGATTGGAAGCTCTCCTTGACCTCCTTCAGTGCCGTGTTCATCGCCGAATTGGGCGACAAGACCCAGGTCGCTACCTTCGCACTCGCCAGCGGCACAAGCTCACGAGCAGCCGTATTCGTCGGATCCGCTGCAGCGTTGGTGACGACCAGCCTGATTGCCGTGCTCAGCGCCGATTTCGTCGCGCGCTACATCTCCCCTCCGGTGCTGAACAAGGTCGCGGGTGGGCTGCTCGTCGTCTTGGGCGCGTGGATGCTTTTCGGCGGCGAGCGAACCTGAGTCGCGACGCCGCCACGAGCACCGCAGCGACTCACTTGTCGAACTGACCCGATTCTTTGATTGCGCGCTTGAGATCGTTCTCGATGTCGCTGCAGCTGCCGTCCTCATCGTCGATCGTCAGCACGCCATCCTCGATCGCCAGGTCGCCGTCTTCGACGCAGTCGCTCAAGTTGACGGAGGCGAACCAAGAGCTTGCGTCCAGCTCCAGCAGCATCGCCTGAGTCCCAGTTTCGTCAACGTCGATGCCGTCTTCGGTTTCAAAACGCGCGTCCTCGTTGAACTTCAACCGCAACTGGAAGCGCTCGGCGTCTCCCGTCGAAGTCGTACCGTCGGCGACCAGCGTCGCGCCTGCCAACTCGGCAGGAATCTCGAGCCCAGGGGCCTGCGCCGGCTCAGCATCGTCGAAACGAACATCCACTCTCTTGTAGCGACCCGCCGGAATGCGAATGTCGTCCATCGGCGGCGTCGCCGTGCCCGTCATCAAGTCGACGAGCCAAGGCCCCGTGACGACAATCTTGTCGCTATCCTCGTCGCACTCGCCGTCGAAGTCGTCATCTCCGCTGCAACTCACCCCATCGGGTAGGTCGAACTCGATATCTCGAACGAACGCCAAGGCGTTGTCTAGCACCAGCTCACCACCGCCTGCTTCTTCGACGAGCAAACCGTCTGGCGTCTCCTCAGCTTGGACGGTGAGCGCCATCGTCACCGTGGCGTAGCCTGGTTGTTCGTCAGCAGCCTGACCACAGGCAGCGAAGGCAGGAAGTGCGAGAAGAAGTGATACGGGTCGTAGGCAATTGTGATATTTCATGGGTTTCCCTTTTGGTTGTTGGCGGTCTTTTCGGCGCTGCCCCGATGGTGGGCGCAGCTCGATTGGGCGCTCCGAAGAGCGCCGTGAAATGAACGTCGATGTCAGGTCTCAGAACCTAGCGGCGCTGCTCCAATGCCGTCGAAGCTCGTAAGGCGTCCACGAAAGCATTCTCGAGTTCGCTGCACCCACCGGAGTCGGCAATCACGAGGTGTCCGTCCTCGATCTCGAGTTCTCCCGAGTCCACGCACTCGGTGATCGGCAGCGTGCGAAACCATTCGCTCACGTCAAGCCGTGCAACCAGGTTCTCACCTAGCTCCACCAGAACGCCCGTGGAACCCTCGAAACGCAGGGTCTCCGTGCGAGCCAACGAAAGCTCGAAGCTCACCACGTCGCCCTCGTACGAGAACTCGCCGTTGACGAAGAACGTACTGTCCGCGAAGGCGGCATCGTCCTCGAGATCGTCGATGGTTACTTCCACGCGCTGATAGATGCCCGCCGGCAACTCGAAGTCGCGCAGGTCTGGCGCTGTGCGCCCCGCCAACAAGTCGACATCGAAATCGAAACGCAGACGCAGCCGGTCTTCATCGCAGTCCAAACCTGATTGGTCCACGACCGCCGCGCAGTTGATGCCACCGTCTTGCCGAAGCTCGATTTCGGTCACAGCCATGTGCGCCTCAGTGATGGTGAAGACGCTGCCAGCGGCGTCCGTCGTGCGGAGTCCGTCGGAGAGGCCCAGTCCCGCGTCGGCATCCGCCGCCCCGGCGTCTGGCTCTGCCAAGTGCAGCCCTTCGCTCGTCGTTGCGAACTCCATCGTGATGCCGTTTCCGGTCTTGGTTCCGTCTGCCGCACACGAAAGCAGCAGGCAGCCCGCGCCTATGCACCATTTCCTCATTTTTCGGTCCTCCGCGTCACCGGCACGACGCTACACGCGATGTTGTACACGTCTGCTTCCGAGGCATTCGGGTCTGAAGCATCCAACAGACTGAGTATCTCATCCTGGGTTTCACTGATTTTCTGACACACGGCCTGGTAGTCGCTCGGCGTCAACTTCACGGTGAGTGACGTCACGTTGCGTTCGTTCGTCGGCACGGACTCCAGTGCCTCCATCGCCCGCTGCAGCATGTCTCGGTGATAATTGCGTACGGCCAAGGACTTCACGCTGGCCGCTGTCTCGAGAGTACCTCGCCGCACGGTGAGCCCACCGTGCTCGACGTTGCGTTCAATCAAGCCCAGGCGTTCGAGTAGCGACAGCGCATGCTTGACTTCACTGCGCTTGATTGTCGGAAAAAGACGCTGCGCGATTTCCGCATCTGACCGAGGAGCGTCGGCCATCGTCAGGAGTTCACGGATGGGTACCACCCACCAGCTGGAGTACAACTCGAACTCGTCTTCCTTCAACTGCCGTCGGAGTTTTGTCGCCCTCAGACGTCGTAGCAGACGCGTCTTGGCTTCGTCTGTCGGAGCCTGATGCAACATCACCAGAAGCTCGAAGGCCGACGCCTCTTGTTCGGAGAGCCCCAAGCCCTTGGCGACCTTCGTCACGGATGCCATCGACAGATTGCGCTCGCCGTCGATGACGTGCTTGAGATACCCAACTGACGAGAAGCCTCCCCGCTTCGCAAACGCGCGGTAGCTGAAGCTCCGCGTCGTCGCTTTCAAGTGCTGCACCATGTCGCGCAAGTAGCCGCGATAGTCGGTGTAGTCTTGGACTGAGGGGCGCTGGTCCATGTACTCGACAGCATGCGGGTCGGCGCGGGCGCGATCCAGTCGCGAACCGATCAAACCGTTCTCAGCTGTGAACGCATACAGTGCCAAGTAGTTGTAATCATGCGATTTCGAATGCTCGAACGTTAGAATCAATGAATCTCAGAGAACACTACCCGAGCCCGGCGTGCGCGCTCGGAACGGGATTCTCCGACTCCCGCGGGCTCGAACGTCGCTCTCTCCAACCAATCACACCCCAAGAGCATCGGGCGCGTGTCGAGGCACTGCACCCCTGCGCCGAGCGTACTCGCTCGACGGCTCGCTCCACGCTGGAGCCCCAGTTCCACCATGCGAGCGAGTCGAACCGGATCGCGGTGTATACGGGTTGAATACGGAAAGATTGCGGGCTCCGGGAGAAGCGCTTGCGTGTGGGCTCCAGGAAAATAGGCTGCAACGTGTCGATTCGTCGGCCCCTGTCCTGGAGTAAACCATGTCCGTCAATCGCCTGACTTCTTCAATTCTAGCCTCCGTGTTAGCCCTCAGCGCGTTCGCGTGCGGGGACGACTCGGGCTCATCCGCGCCGGATGACAGCCTTACGGACACCGCGCCCGACGCTGGTCCCGCAGAAAGCGCCGAAACAACCGACACCGGTGAAGCTGCCACGGACGGCACTGGCGACACCGACGGGAACGAGCAAGGTACGGATGGCCAAGAACCCTCCCCGAGTGGGGAAACCGACTCGGAGCCTGCCTCACAAACGGACACCGAAGAACCGTCGACTTCCGTGCAACCAGAGCCGGAGCCAGAAGTGGATCCAGACCTACCCACCGAACCCGGGGATGGTGAAACGGAGTTCATCTCGGAACTGTCTACCGCTGGTGGTGGAAGCACCGCCGTCACCTCGCCGGTCGGAGGCGGTTTTGCGGGCGACGCGCCGAGTGCCGCCGTGGGGGACGCCAGTGGAGCTGACGGCGCCGCTGAGCCTCCGGCGATGGCTCCCGTCGATCCAGTTGCAAGCCCAACTCCAGAGCCCGCGCCCGATGTCGACCCAGCCAGAACCATCGCCGAAGCAGACATCTTGCAGATCAGCGGGGATACGCTCTACGCGCTGTCCACGTACAACGGGTTGACGCTGATAGACATCAGCGACCCAACGGACCTGACGCAACTCGGGCTGTATCGAACGCTGGCAACCCCCTTCGAGATGTACCTCCAAGACGACGTCGCCCTCGTCTTGTTCAACGACTCGCAGACCTACGTCTACGACGAGGAGCTAGGCACGTATCGCTGGCAAATGAGCAGTCGCGTGCAGGCTCTCGACACGAGCAGCCCCCGCGACATCCGCGTGCTCGGCGAGTTCACCGTACCTGGTCGCATCACCGATTCGCGGCGAGTCGGCGACGTCATGTACCTCGTCACCGAACAGTGGTCTGGCTGTTGGCGATGTGAGCCGACGCCCAACACCACCGTCACCTCCTTCGACGTCAGCGACCCCACCGAGACTGAACAGATCGACCAGCTGCAGCTGCTCTCGCCTCCGGAGACGTACACTGGTGACCGCACGATCTCGGTCTCCGAAGACCGAATCTACGTGTCCGGCTGGGAGTGGCGTACGTACGAAGCCGGCAGACAGCAGACCGGTTCGATCACGGTCGTCGACATCTCGGACCCTTCGGGGTACCTCGCCGAAGGCGCCAAGGTCGATCTGGGCGGGCAGGTGAGCAACCGCTGGCAGATGGACGAGTACGACGGAGTGTTACGAGTGATCAGCCAACCAGGTGGCTGGGGCTCGACCAATCCACCTGTGGTCGAGACATTCCAAATCAACTCCTCTTTCGACCTTTCCCCGCTGGGGTCATTGACGATGACGTTGCCCGAGCGAGAGAACTTGCAGAGCGTTCGATTCGACGGTGAGCGTGCGTACGCCGTCACCGTTCAACGCACGGACCCGCTCTTCACCTTCGACCTCTCCAACCCAGCCAACCCACAACAGATGGGCGACATCGAGGTTCCCGGATCCATCTATCACATGGAGCCTCGCGGTGACCGCGTGTACGCCATCGGTTTTGACCAAACGAACGAAGAAGGAGCTCTCCACGTCTCACTCTTCGACGTCTCGGACATGGAAGCGCCAGTCATGTTGGAGCGAGTCAACTTCGGCGGGGATTGGGGCAGCTTCGCCGAAGACCAAGACCGTATCCACAAGTCATTCCGCTTACTGTCGGAGCTGGGGCTCATCGTCGTACCGTTCAGCGGCTACGAGTACGATGAACTCGGCTGCCAGGCGGAACATCTGAGTGGAATTCAGCTCGTCGATTACACCGAAGACACGCTGAACATCCGCGGCGTCGCTGCATCCATTGGCCGCGCGCGGCGTGCCTTTTACCACGGGGAGTCGTTGTTCTCGATCTCGGACAACACCGTGCAGAGCTTCGACATCGAAAATCGCGACGAACCCATCGATCTGGACTACGTGGACATCGCGCGCAACATCTCGAGCACTCGCGTCGTCAACGACTACCTGATGCGTTTCGGGGCCGACTGGTACACGAATCGAACCATCCTGGACATGACTCCCGTCGAAGACGCCGCCTTCGCCCAGCCATTGGCGGAAGTGAACCTGAGCGAGCTGTTCGGAGAAAATGAGTACAACTGCAGCGGCGCCACCCGCTGGACAGGTCAAGTCTTCGTGCGCGGGAACTACGCCTACGTGCCACGTTTCGAGTACACATACCGCGACGAAGAAGGCACCTACGTCTACGAGAAACAACTGACCTTCTACATCGTAGACATGACTGACGGCGAGAATCCCGAAGCCATCGGCAAGTTCACGACCAACACGGCGCTGAGCAACGAGTACATCGGATCCATCACACAGACGGACAATGCGCTGTTGATCGGTCGCACCCGTCTGGTGCAGGTGGCCATGCCGAACCCCAACGGTTCGCCGCAACCGCTGATCAGCCAGGTACCCCAGTTCTCCTACGACATCATCGACCTGCGCACTCCAGAGGCTCCAGTACTCGCGAGCACTTTCGACGTGCCGCGGTTGCTTGCCGACTACGGCTGGGGCATGCCGATCCCCTACTGCGCCATCGACATGTATTGGGGTTGGTGGGGTGGCTACTACTACCCTTACTACTATCCCTACTACTACTACGGATACCCGCGAGGCTACGGCAATGCACTGGTCTCGGGTGACATCATCGCGAGTCAGCACTACGAGGTCGTCGACTACGCAGGCCGCGTGAAATACTACCTCGACCGCATCGACGTGAGCGATCCCGAGAACCCGCAATTGCTCGAGCCCATCAACATCCCGGGCAGCGTCGTTCACTTCGACGCCGACGACAACCAAATCATCACGCTCGATTACGTCCGCGACGTCATCGCCACGGAAGACTTCGACGCCTGTTACCAGCAGAGCCCCTACGCCTATTTCGACGAGAGCTTGGGAGAGTGCAACGTCTTCCAGCGCACCCTCAACTCGCTATCGCTCGAAGACGACAAGGCTCGCCGCCTGAGCAGCGTACTCATCGACGACGATTGGCGAACGACCGCCGTTGCCGTCAGTGACGAGCGCGTCTTCATCGCTCAGCAGTTGGTGCCCGATCCCGACGAAACCGCAACCGGTGTGCTGCCCAAACGCATGAAAGCGTACCGCACCACTGCCGACGCGGAATTCCAGGAGATCGCGAACATGCCACTGGAAGAAGAGCTGTACTCTCCGTACGGCACCGGCGGTCTGCGTGCGCGTGGACGGCGTGCGTTCGACGCCAGCGCGGGCCAGATGCTCGTGCTCGATACCGTCGACGCGACGTCACCGCGCGTCTCGCGCCACGAAATGCCCGGCTACGCCTGTTCCGCGCTCGAAGTGGCCGAAGAGAAAGCGTACTGCGCACTCGGCACGCGCGGCGTGGAAATCTTCGATCTAGCGGAATGAGTAACGACGACCGCGGGTCCATTGGGGCCCGCGGTCAGCGCTGGCTACTCGAGTCAGCTCCCGAATCGGCTGTCTTCTCAGTGGACCGCCGGGCAGCAACCCCAGACTGAAGGCCCCAGACTTGGAGCACCGTCTCACGCTGCCGGCGGCGGCGGTCGGATGGAAGCGGGCGTGAGCTCCTGCGTCAACACGGGCCGCGCCACCTTGAGCCCCACGGCGACGGCAAGGATACCGAATGCCCAAATCCCGATGGTGATCTTCCACTCCGTCAGACTAGGAGAGTACTCCACGAGTTCGTGCAGAGTGCTCGGGATGAATCCCGGTACGATCAACCCCATACCCTTTTCGATCCAAACGCCGGCGAACGCGCAGACGCAGGCCGAATTGAGCCAGCGCAGATTCCCCGGAACGTTGCGTGGCACGAAGAGCAACGCCGCAGAGAGCAGATTCAAGGCAACCGACGTCCACATCCAAGGGACCAGACCGCTCTTGCCGTGGGAACCAAAGAAGAGGTACTGCACGGCAGCGCTGTGCTGTCCGCCAGTATAGAAGGCGGTGAACAGCTCGGACACCAACATGAACAGGTTCACCAAAATGGTGATCCGCAGCACGCCCTTGAGCGTTTGGAGCGGGCCATTGCCAACACGCACGCCACCAAAGCGCCGCAAGCCCTGGAGCAGCACGATGACGAATGCTGGCCCCGTCACGAACGCCGAAACGATGAAGCGCGGCGCGAGCAACGCGGAGTTCCAGAACGGACGCCCGCCGAGACCGCTGTAGAGAAACGCTGTGACGCTGTGAATGGAGATGGCCCAACCAATCGAGAGAAAGACGAAGGGCACGTACCACCGCTTGTGGGGTTTCTTGCCCAGGAAGCGCTGGTAGAGCAGGTAACCCGCGATGTGTAGATTCAGCAGCAGGTAGCCGTTCAATACGACGACATCCCAAGTCAGCATGGAGATGGGCCAGTTGAAGCGGCCCACACCAGGTATGATGTGCCAGAATCTGTCAGGACGCCCCATGTCCACGACGATGAACAGGATGCACATGGCGATGGAAGCAATCGCCAGAATCTCCCCGACGAGGACGACGTCATGCATCTCGCGGTCGTCGTAGAGGTAGGCCGGTATGACCATCATGACAGCGCCTGCCGCGAGCCCCACGATGAACGTGAAGTTGGCGATGTACAAACCCCACGAGACGTGATCGCTCATGCCCGTGAGCGCCATGCCGCTGGCGACCTGGTGGGCCCACGCGTTGGCGCCCACGAGTGCCACGGCGGTCAGCGCAGTCGCGAAGACGTAGAAGCGCGCGCTGCCCGTCGTGCTCATTCTGAGCAAGTGGCGCAAGAAGAGAAAGTAACTTGGAGTCTGCGGTTCTGACATTTGCGCTCACTTGTCGAAGAAATAGAAGAAGCGGGGTCGGGTGCCCAACTCTTCCTTCAATACGAAGATGCGCTTGTTCTCCAGCACCCATCGAACTGCACTGCTGGGATCGAGTAGGTTGCCGAAGACCCGAGCCCCAGTGGGGCATGCCTCGAGACAAGCGGGCAGTCTGCCCTGGCGCGTTCGATGCAGGCAAAAGGTGCACTTCTCGACGACACCCTGCGGCCGTATTCGGTTTGACAAATAGGCTTGTTCGGGATTGATTTCGTCGGCCGGGATTTCGGGAGCACTCCAGTTGAAGCGCCGTGCGTGGTACGGACACGCGGCTTCGCAGTAGCGACACCCGATGCACCAATTGTAGTCCACCACTACGATGCCATCCTGTTCCTTCCAGGTGGCTTGCACGGGGCATACCTTCACGCATGGCGCGTTGTCGCATTGCTGACACTGCACTGGGAGGTAGTACTTGCCCGGCTGCGGAACGGGATGGTCGTAGGCAGCGTTCCCCTTGTCGAAGTCCAAGCTCCCTTGCGACATTTCGAAAACGCGGATGTAGCTCTGATTCGTGCGGCGGTCGTGGTTGTTCTCGTGGTGGCAGGCGTCGGCGCACGCTCGACAGCCGATGCACAGGCTCAAGTTCAGAGCGTAGCCATACTCCACCCCGTCCATCGGGCGCACGTCCTCGATGGTAACATCACGCCCGTAGCGCTCCCGCGTTTCCTGCTCCAAGCGGGCGATGATGTCGCGCATCTCGCCTTCGCTCAGTTCCTTGTAGTGCTTCTGCAGGAACTCATCGACGCTCGTGGTCTGCTCGAGCTGCGCGAGGGGCTCCATCGCCTTGGCAAAGGCGGCGGCTCCCAACGTAGCCCCCACGACCTTGAGCGCGCGGCGTCTCGATTTCTGTGTCAATGACCTGCTCCGGCGTTGAAAAAGCGGTCGCGCGGTGGCGGCCTGGGCTGCACGGGCTTGATGGCAGGCGCGTGAGGCGCGTGGCAATCGACGCAGTGGTTGCGTACGCGCGGCCCGCGACTGAGATCCCAATACCCGTTCATCCCGCCATGCGCCCCGTGTTGGTAGTTATCGTACTGAACTCCGTGACACTGAGCGCAGAGGCGGATCGCGTCGTGCGTATCCAGCAGCGTACCGTCTGCGAGCTTCAGCTTCGGGGGCTGACCCACCGCATGACACGACAAACACGTCAAGTTGCCGTGATCGAGCACCAAAGATTGATGAAAACGGGTCAGCTGCTCGGCGGAGCGCGGTGCGCTTTCGTCCTCGCGCAGAGCGTGACAGGTTTCGCAACGCACCCTGACCGGCTCACCCATCGCGTTCGTCGCTCCCGTCTCGATCGCACCCAGTCTTTCGGGCGTGTGCACGGCACTGCCGTATTTCGCCTCGGGTGTGTACGGCTGTACGTCCCGGTCAGGCTGCGCCCGACCCAGACCGCAAGCCACGCAAAGCTGCGCGCTCAGCAGCAGGGTGAAGGTTTGTCCCCAAGTCACGCGTCGCCCGTAAGCATCGCCCATGCCAGAACCGAGACCACGCGAACCGACGCGCCGATAGACCGCCCGCGAGACGTCGTTGTGCTGGGAAACGGTGAACCGTAGGGGCGAGCCCACCGAGCTTGCAGACACACTCGCGCAACAGTTGCGCAACCCTCTCCTCGACGTGCACTCCCTGCGGCAATTGGCCATGTATGTTCAGAGCTCCTGAAGTTCTCCTCGCAAACGGTGCGCTCAGTCACAACGGTCCGAACCTTGCTTACGCGGCACGCGCACACCGGAGCGCGCAGATGCCAATCAGTTCCCTCCTGATCACTCTCGAAGCCGACGCCGAGTCGCAGGCCATCGCACACAGCTGGCTGAGCTCGCGCCCGTCAGTGACCATCGGGCAACTTCATGGGCTGCGCCTGCCGGCCGTACTGGAAACCACCACTCTGAGCGAGGGACGTCAGATGGTGGACGACATGTTGGATGTTCAGGGCATCCGTTTCGTTGACGTTCTGAGCGTCAACTTCGAGGACGCAGGAGTTTGACAATCATGGAGCGGCGGCGGTTTCTCAAGAACAGCGCCATGGCAATGGCGACGGCGGCGGCAGCAGGAGCGAGTCAGGCGGCGGCCCAGCCAGGAGGCGATGGAGTCAAGTGGGACAAAGCCCCGTGCCGTTTCTGCGGTACCGGGTGTCACGTACAGGTGGGGGTCAAGTCCGGCAAAGTGGTGGCCATCGCGGGGGACCAAGCGGCAGAAGTCAACCGTGGCCTGCTGTGTGTGAAGGGCTATCACGTCGGCCTGGCCCTGTACGGCCAAGACCGATTGAAGCGACCTCTCTTGCGAGATGGTGACGGCTTCAAGCCCATCTCATGGGATGAAGCGCTGGACATCATCGCCCAGCGCATCCAGGACGACCCCAAGGGGTTCGCCATCTACGGAAGCGGTCAATGGACCATCCCCGAAGGCTACGCCGCTCAAAAATTCATCAAAGGCGGCTTGTCGAACAATCACATCGATCCAAACGCCAGGCTGTGCATGGCGTCTGCCGTCACCGGGTTTCTCAGCACCTATGGGGTCGACGAACCCGCGGGCTGCTACGACGATCTCGATCAATGTGACGTGTGCATCACGTGGGGAAACAACCCAGCGGAAATGCACCCGGTGCTGTTTTCACGCTTGATCGACCGCCGCTCTCGAGGTCAGAAGGTCAAGCTCATCGATATCGGCACGCGCAAGACCCGCACGAGTTCTTTCGCGGACCACTACTTGGAGTTCAAGCCGCACAGCGATTTGGCCATCGCCAACGGCATCATGCGACTGCTCCTGGAGCGCGGCACCTACGCCAAAGAGTTTGTGGAAAAGCACTGCGCTTTCCGTGCCGACAGTGAGCCAGCTAGCTTGTTCGGGCAGGCCATCGACTTCGAAGCGTTCAAGCAGGGCTTGGCCCGCTACACACCGGAATTCGTGCAAGAGGTCTCGGGCATAAGTCGCGAGGACCTGGAGATGCTGGCGACCCTGTTCGGCGACCCGAAGCTCCGCATCACGAGCCTGTGGTGCATGGGAATGAACCAGCACACGCGGGGCACCGCCATCAACAACTTGGTCCACGGCCTGCACTTGCTCAGTGGCCATTTCGGAAAACCAGGGGACGCACCGACGAGCCTCACCGGGCAGCCCTCCGCCTGTGGCACCGTTCGCGAAGTGGGTACTCTGGCGCACGCCTTGCCCGGCGGCCGCTTGGTGGCGAAAGAGCCCCACCGAAAACAGGCGGAGGAGATTTGGAATCTGCCCTCCGGACGCATCAATCCGACACCCGGCTACCATACGGTCAAGATGTGGCGTCAGTTCTCGACCCCCACGAGCAAGGGGGGAGACATCAGCACGATTTGGGTGCAGGTCACGAACCCTGGCCAGACCTTGCCGAACCTCAACGAGCTCTTCCACCCAAGCAGACAGCTGGACGACAAGTTCCTCATCGTCTCGGATGTGTACCCGACGGCGACCACGCGGCATGCCGACTTGATCTTGCCCAGCGCGATGTGGGTGGAGAAGAACGGTGTCTACGGCAACTCGGAGCGACGAACCCAGCAGTGGTTCAAGATGGTCGAGCCTCCCGGGGAAGCGCGCGACGACGTGTGGCAAACGATCGCGGTCGCCCGGCGCTTGTTCGACAAGGGCGTCGAGGGCATGCGCGACAAAGACGGTCGCTTCATCTTCGCCATGGAGAAGGACGGCAAGGAAGTGCCAGTGTGGGAGTGGCGTCACTACTACGACGTCAACGTCGATCGGCACCTGTTCGAGGAGTACCGCCGCTTCACCCGACTCAAGCACAAGGACCTCGCTCCCTACGATGAGTACGTCGCAGCTCGCGGCCTACGCTGGCCCGTCGTTGAAAAGGACGGCAAGTGGCGCGAGACCCGTTTCCGCTTCGCCGAGTTCGACGACCCCTACGTGGAGAAGGGCAAAGGCATCGACTTTTACCACTCCAGCAGCAACGACGGGCGAGCACAGATTTGGTCCCGGCCCTACGAAGAGCCACCGGAGAAGCCCGACGCGGAGTACCCTCTGTGGCTCTGCACGGGCCGGGTGATCGAGCACTGGCACAGCGGCACCATGACGATGCGTATCCCGCAGCTGCGCGGAGCGATGCCGGGAGCCTACGCCGAGGTCAATCGACAAGACGCGCAAAGCCTCGGACTCAACGACGGCGACATCGTTCAGCTGGAGACGCGCCGAGGCAAAATGCGGCTGCCCATCTGGATCGATGGACGAGGATCCCCTCCCGAGGGAAGTGTGTTCGTGCCCTTCTTCGACGAGAGTCTGCTCGTCAACGACCTGACCTTGGACGCCCACGACCCCTTCTCGAAGCAGCCCGACTACAAGAAGTGCGCTGCTCGCATTCGCAAGGTCTAGGATGACACGAGACTCCACCACTCAACGAGGACGGACCTTCACGATGGTCGGTGCCGCGCTAGTTGCGGTGGCCTTCGTGGGCTTTTTTGCGGAAGTGCGTCGCCCCCCTCCCACAGCTTCCGGCTACTCAGATCCGGCGGGTGAGCTCGGAGTGAGCGAAGACGTGCGGAGCTATGCCGAGCTGCGACGCGGCCCGAAAGAAGGTGAGCGTTCGCTGTATCTGGCAGAGGTCGCAACACTTCGCGCACAGCTGCCCGAGGTACTGCAACCGTTCGAGCGTCAACCCGGCGATCGGGACGAGGCGCTCACCCGTCGCGCGATGCGCCGCGCTTTCGATGGTGCACCTCCGGTGGTGCCACACCCCGTCGATCAACGCGCAGTACCAAACTGCAACGTATGCCACGAGCAGGGCGCCAAAGTGGGCGATCTGATCGCTCCCGCGATGAGCCACGCGGCACTCTCTAGCTGCCAGCAGTGTCACGTCGAGCAGAGCGCAACATCGCGGGCGTTGACGGCAAGCGCAGAACGAGGTTCCGATGTCTTCGCAGCCGCTCGGGTGGCTGGCAGTGAGTTCGAGCCCGCGGAATTCGGCGGCCAGGGCGCGCGCGCCTGGCAAGGGGCTCCCCCGGTGATGCCCCACTCGATGTGGATGCGTCAACGGTGTGACTCTTGCCACGGCGTTAGTGGGCACCCTGGACTGCGCACGAGTCATCCGGAGCGCCAGAGCTGCGTTCAGTGTCACGCACCCCAGGCGGCCTTGAACCAGGACTTGCGCCGTCTCGGTTCTGATTTGGTGGGGTCGCCATGAGCGGCGTATCGCGGCGCAGGTTTCTGGGATTGGGCCATGGGCAGGCGCCACGAGCGGCCGACAAGCAGGGCCAGGCAGCTCCGCGCTCTTTCCTGGAGGACTTTTACGCGAGGCGGGGTCGACAAGCTGAGACACCCTTGGTCTTTCACCCCACGGTGGTTACCTTCGACACGGCACACTCCGAGGAGCCAGAGGACGACCGCGCATGAACCGAACCAAAGCCGAAGCCAAGGTCCAAACGGCAGAAGAGACTAGTCCCGAGTCGAGTCCTGAGGCGATTGAGCTCCTGCCTTTGCACGAGGCTGTGCTCGACCCCGAAGGGGTGGCTCAATTGTTCGCAGACATCGAACTGGCGGCGGAGACGGTGGAAGTACGGCTCAAGGGAGGCGAAGCCTTGCAGAGTGTGGGTGCGGCGACGCTGGCGGAAGCGAAGCGCGGCATCGTCACTGGTAGCGTCAACGCGGCACAGATTTCGTACGTGCACCGCGGTCAGCACTGGATCGACACTCTCATGCGCACGCCGCAGGGTGTTCGCCTGGTACGTGCTCCGATGGGCCCACGCCGCTAGCTCGACGTCGCGAGCTACTGCGGCTTCGCGACGAGAGACGTACGAGTGCGTCGCCCCGCTGGCCCGAGGAGAGCTCCGCGTCCGTTTGGGTTGGACCAGAGAACCGCGCCGAGGTCGAACGCCAGAAAGCTCGGGCTGCGCAGGGCACTTCCCCCGGAACCTCTCCTTCGAGCCGAGCGTGCACTTGCTCTTGGCACCCACTTGGCCTATTGGCTGAGCGGCGAGCAGGGGCAGATTGCAGCACCCTCGCGGCACCTCATGAGCACCACCGAACCCAACGGCGAAGGATCAGCCACTGCCGCAGAAGGCAACGAATCCGAAGGGGTAGAACCCGAGACGACGGATGCCACGCTCGCCGAACCAACCCCAGAGGAGTCTGAGGCCGGCATAGCTGACGCGGGCATCACTGGCGATTCGGCTGAGGTCCGCGTAGCCGATGCCGGCGAAACTGACGCGGGCGAATCTGAAGCGACTTCCGCTGGCACCTCTGAGCCGACTGCGACGGAAGACGCTCAGGGCGCGCCATCAGAAGCAGCGCCACACACCAAAGCGCCGGCAACGGGCCCGAGTGACCGATCCGCCACAGGCATCGAACTGGAGCGAGCGGTCGTTGGCTTGATGATGGTCGTGAGCGCCGTAATGGTGCTCTGGAACCTGCAAGATTCTTCGCTGAAGAACGCGAACACCGGTAGTCGCTACGCGACCATCGAGTCGCTCGTCGACCACGGCACATACTCGATCAACGAGAGCCAGTACGTCTTCACGATCGACAAGATGAAGGTCGGAGACGACTTCATCTCCTCCAAGCCGCCAACGCTACCAACCTATGGGGCGGGGGTTTACTGGCTCTTTCAGAGAATCACTGGCTTCAAAATCTCGAAGAACGAAGGACCAGTGGTGTGGTTCGTCAGCCTGTGCACGGGTTGGCTCGCCCACGTCGTCTTCCTGATCTACCTCTATCGCCTCAGCAAGCTACTCATGCGGCGGCAGTTGGCGATCATCGGGACCGTCGCGGCCGGCGGATTCGCGTACTTGGGCGTCGGGTACGCCACGGCGATCAACAACCACAGCATCGCTGCGGCGCTCGGCGTCGTCGGCTTCTACTACGCGGTCCGCGTTCGGCGCGGGGCGGATGCCAAAGTACTGCACTGGGTCCTGTCCGGGCTGAGTTTCGGCGTGATGACTGCCGTCGATCTGACGAGCGGGGCGTTCATGCTCGCTGGCTTCATCTACTTGGCCAGCTACGACTGGAAAAGGACGCTCCTCTACTTCGCTCCGACGCTACTGCCTGGAGTGGTCCTGCACCAGGCATTGAACTACTCGATCACCGGGTCGATGGTGCCGACCTACCTCAACGGCGATCTGAAGGACTTTGCCGAAAACTACTTTCGGCATCGCCGAGGTGGCATCGACGCGCTGAAAGAACCGAAGTACATCTACGCCTTCAACGTGCTGCTCGGCCATCACGGCCTTTTCAGCATGACGCCCATCTACCTGTTCTCGGGCTGGGAGTTGGTTGCCGCTCTGAAGCGACGACGCGCGCTGCCTGAGGTGCTGTTCGTGGTCGGAGTCGTCACGACCTTCTTGGGCTTCTACATCTTCCGTTCGACGAACTACGGCGGCTGGTGTGTGGGCATGCGGCACCTGGTTCCGATCATGCCCATGCTGGTACTCGCGTTTGGGTTGTGGCTCGAGCGCGTGCAGCTGAACCGTTGGCTCTGGGGTGCCGTGTTGGCCGCCTTCGCCGTCAGCTCGTTCAACGTCCAGGACGGGCTCACCAGTCCGTTCCAATTCTCCGTGTGGCACAACTGGCTCGAGGGCAAACCGAACCGAGGACGTGTTGGCAAGACCTGGAACGTGAGCAAGAGTCCGGCGAAGACCAAAAAGAAACGCCCCAAGCCCAGGCCAAAACCCAAGAGCAAGAGCAAGAGCGGGAACTGACCCCTCTCGGGCTCAGCGCGTGGCTTCGACTTCATCCCAAGCGCAACGCCCCCACGAGCAACACAGCCGGCAACGGCGTCGGCGAGTGATTTTGAACTGCTCGCTGCGATCGGGGGGCAGTGTTCGAGCATTTCGGCGTGAGAGCGCCGGGTTTTTGGTGGCGCGGCAGAAGCGCGCCACACTAGATTCCGCCCACTCATGACGGTCTTCTCGCTGCTGATGGCACCGCTGACGGCGCTGCTTTCCCCGCTCCGGGGAATTCAGAACGTACTGGAGCGCCTGATCGTCAAAAGTGCCATAGCGAGCGAATTCTACTTTGCCCTGACCGGCAGGATGGCTTCGGAAAGCCAACGGGTCCTGTACGGCCAGCTCCTCAACCGCGGCGCCCTGGGCGACTCGGGGCGCGATGAAATCGCAGCCGGTGCGGTCGACGGTGCTCGCTATACGTTGCGCCGTGACACCCACCGACTGGAGAAGGGGCTGAGCATGCAACCGCGCCGTCCCGTCTTCGCCCTCGACTACATCGAGGAGGCTGTCGCAGCGCTGTCCATCGTCGTGGCAGCGAAAGCGCCGGAAGACGAACTGCTGTTGCGCTGGGCGACGGACGTACAAAAGGTGTACTTCGACGCGTGCTCTCACGACCAGCTCGTGCCGTTGCGCGCCCGATTCGAGCAGCTGAGTGAAAGCGTGCATGGCCGCACGGGGGCGGCAGTGCCCTACCAACGTGACGCGAACGTCGAGCTACCGACGTTCGAACAGATGCGTGCGCTCGCGTGGCGGCGACGCTCCGTGCGATGGTTCAAGCAAGATCCCGTGCCGCGAGAGCTCGTAGACCGCGCGCTGGAGGTCGGCTTGTTGGCTCCGAGCGCGTGCAACCGGCAACCGTACCGCTTCTGCATTCTCGAACGACGTGAGGACATCGACCGCGTGGGTGCCATTCCGATGGGCACCAAAGGATTCATCCACAACGTGCCCATGCTGATCGTCGTCGTCGGACAGCTTCGCGCGTTTCATCACGACCGCGATCGCCACCTGATCTACATCGACGCCTCGCTGGCCATCATGGGCTTCGAGTTCGCGCTGGAGACGCAAGGGCTGAGCTCGTGCAGCATCAATTGGCCATCCATCCCCCAAAAAGAACGTGCCATCAAGAAGGCTCTCCGTCTCGCCTCCGATGAGACACCGGTGATGCTGATCGCCGTCGGCTACCCCGATCCCGAGGGGCTCGTACCGTACTCGCAGAAGAAGCCGCTTTCGCAGGCTCGCAGCTACGACCAGCTGGACTGAGTGAACGGCAACGTCACGGTGCTTTACCAAACGAGTGCTGTCCTGAAAGCAGCGCCAGGGCAGAGATGGTGAGGGTCGGGTTTGCTGGGGAAGACGTGGGAAAGCTGCTGCCACCAAGCACCGCAAGGTTGCGGTAGGTGTGATGAAGCGAATGACGATCCACGACGCTGGTCTCTGGATCGTCGCCCATACGCGCCGTCCCTTGGATGTGCGATTCCGTCCAATTGGCACCGTGAGGTTCGGAGATGTGCTCTATCGGTAGCTTCTCCACGAGCTTCTCGGCGAAACGCGGCACCTCTTTGAGCGCTCGCTCGCTGTAGTCCGAGTAGCCCTCGAAGTGGATCTCGGGCTTGTCAGGTCGAGCGGGGTTGAAGCGAACGTAGTTCTCTTTTCGCGGCAGGTCTTCGATGATGAATTTCAAGCGCATACGTTCGCGCCATCGCCCCGGCTCCAACCGCAGACTCGGAGCATTGCTGTGCTCCAGCAAGAACGCCGAATGCTTCTTCCGGTGCTCGCCCGAATAGAACATGTAACCGTGGCCGGTCTGCACCGTGGAACCCTGAAAGTCGGTGATCCCTTTGGTGTCGAAGGTCACCATCGCGCCGCGCTGCTCGTTCAGGTACCGGCCAAGCGCCGGGTGTTCGAGCCCCGACGCGAGCAAGATGAAGGGGTTGAAGATCGCGTTGGCCCCCAACGCGATGAAGTCTCCTCGAGCGCGCTTGCCATCTCCGTACTCGATACCCGTTGCGACGTCCGCGCGAAATGTCACGCGCTCGACGGCTTGTCCATGAAGCACGGTCACGCGAGCGTCGTCGTACAGCGACCCAAAGTCCCTGAGGATCGTGAACTTGCTCTCGATGGGGCAGGCGCTGCAAACACCATTGTTACAGCACCCTGGTCGTCCCGAGGGGGTCGCCTTCACGGGGCGCGCAGCCGGTAGGTGGTAGTAGTCGTTGGGCCAAGCCTCAGCCAGCGCTTCGTCCGCTTTGCTGAAGCGGTGGGGACCCTGTGGGTAAGGCCGACTGCGCCGAAAAGGTGAATGCTCGGGACCCGAAATGACCATGAGCTCTTCCGCGTCACAGTAAAACGGCTCCAAGTCGTCGTAGGTCAGCGGCCAATCCATGCCCACGCCGTATTTGGAGCGCATCTCAAAATCGTCGGGCATGAAGCGGGGCGTGCACCCGAACCAGCAGTTCGATCCCCCTCCGAACATGACGGAGAAGCGCCATTCTTTCTTCGGCGTCAGGTTGCGGACGTACTCGTCTTCCGTTTTGCGCGAGTGACGACGATTCTGCAGCACCCACGAGTGCGGACGCCGCTGGCCCTTTTCGACCACTAGCACGCGAGCATCGGCTTTGGCGCTGCCGAGGTATTGGCGCAAGAAGAACGTCGAGGCAAAGCCTGTCCCGACGATGATCAAGTCGTAGTGGGGGTCATCCATGGCGAGGCACGAACCGGCGTGTGGGTCGGGTCGTGCACGGGAGCGTACTCACTTGGGCAGCGAACACCAGTACCCCTGATACCGTGGTTCAGAGCGCCTGGGCTCAATCCCCTTCCACAAACCACGGCGCTGGGCGAAGATGCCCAGATGGGCATGCTTGCTAACTGCCGGTGCGTATTCGCGACCGTGACGCAGTTGCTCGCCTGTGTGGCGCTGCTCGTCGCCTGCGCGCCGCCAGCCGTGATTCTCGTAGACCGTACGCCGGGCAAGGAAACCAGTCGGGCTGTCGCATCCTTGGTGTTTCGAAGCGACCAACTCGAGTACGAGGCCACCTTTCGACACGATCGAGCGTCTGGACAGCACTACGTCGCGATATGGTCCCGAGTCGAGACGTCGAGCTCCGCGCAGGAACCGCACTGGATCGAGTTTTCAGTCGACGGCGAGAAGCATCGCCTACAACACTGGTCGACACTGCAGCAGAAGCACACCCGGGCGCAGGCTGAGTTCACCTGCTCAGGCATGATGTTCCGACATTGCGGGCGCGCACCTTCCCAAGTCGAGCGCTACGTTTGGAACTACGCGCTGCCAGACGCCGCGGTGCGAAGCTTCAGCCACATGCGACGCGGAACGGCCATCCTCGGAGTGAGCGACGTCGCGATCCATCTCGATCTGGCGGAACAGCGGCACCTCATCCGCGACTTCTTTTCGGCGACCAGCACTGGATACGCCTACGACTGACGGAATACGACGCCCCTCACGGGGAGCAGTACAGAGAGCCGACGGATGGGGCGCGATCACGCGGCGTCCACGCCAACTGCGCAAATGGCGTGCAGGCGACCGAAACGCCGGGAAGTTTCTGTTCCCCCTACTATGAGGGCGGTTTTGCTTGGTCGCGGCGGGTTGCGTGGGCCAATGTGGGTGGGTGTTCAGACACCGCTTCTCGCCTCCAATCAGCGCCCTCCTTCTGTGTGTTGGAGCCAGTTCGTGCGCCGGGTCGACCACGCGTGACGGCGATCCGATGCCGTCGACCAGCACCGGCAACACCACGTCGACGGTCGCCGGCTCAACGGGAGGACAACCTGGAGGCACGCCCGCTCCCGGCGCTAGCGTGACGCCAGCGGGAGGCGCGACGCCGGGTGGTACGCCAGCTGGACCAGGTGCGGCTGCCCCCCAAAGCACTGCTAGTCCTTCGAATGACCCGACGCCTGAGCCAGTTCCGGGCACTCCCACTCAGCCTGGCGCGGCAGGCGATCCGAACTCGGGAGGGAGCACTGGTACAGAGCAACCAGGAGAGACCATGCCAGCCGCTAACAGCGGCGGCGGCGCAGGAACCGGTGTCGATGAGACCCCGAGCGACACCAACGCGCTCTATCCCTTCCCGCAGAACTCCCCCAGCCAGTACTGCGTTTATCCTTCCAACTACGACAACGCCGACGTGCGCGCCGCGTATCAACTGTGGAAGGACACGGTCGTCACCAGCGAAGGAGCGAGTGGCTTTCTCCGCGTGCGCAAGCCCGATTCGGGCTCCGTCATCGACTCCACCGTGTCCGAAGGCATGGGGTACGGCTTGCTGCTGACCGTGTACATGGACGACCAAGAGACGTTCGACGGCTTGTGGCGCTACACGATGTTGTACTTGAATGGCAACGGGTTGATGGACTGGGAAGTCGATCCCCAAGGCAACGTGATCGGCGCCGGCGCCGCCCTCGACGGGGATGAGGACATGGCGTGGGCGCTGGTCATGGCCGATCGACAGTGGGGAGGCTCGGGCAGCCTGGACGACACCTACCTCAACTACGCGACTCGCTTGATCGAAGCGATGTGGGAGCACGAGATCGACCACACGCGAGGGGAAATGCCTCTGCCTGGGGACTCGTGGGGCGGCGCGGACATCACGAACATCTCGTACTTTGCGCCCGCGTACTACCGCGTTTTCGGGCAAGTCACGAACAACGAGGCCGGCTGGAATGCGGCCATCGACAAGAGCTACGAGATCATCAATCTCAGCTTGAGCGCAGCCCAGGGCAACGCGGACAATGGCCTGGTACCCGCGTGGTGTGATTCGAGTGGGGTACCCGTGGAGGCGTTCAGCGGCGCCCCAACCCACTTCCAAAACGATTCCACGCGGACTCCGTTCCGCGTCGGCCAAGACTACTGCTACTACGGCGAGCCGCGCGCCATGCAGTACATGCAGAAGATCACGAGCTTCTACACCCAGGTGGGCGTTGCGAACATCGTCGATGGCTACGATCTCGACGGCACACCCCACCCTGACTTCTCGATGAACGGCTTGCAGCCAGCCTCGTTCGTCGGCCCCGCAGGCGTGGGGGCCATGTACGGCGCGGACAATCAGGCGTTCATCGACGAGGCGTACGCCGCGTTGGCAACGGGCGAGCTCACTGCTGGCACGATCTACTATCAGAAGTCGTGGTCCGCGCTCTCGTTGCTGATGATGACCGGCAACTTCACCGAGCTGCCCGCGCGCTGAGACCCGAAGAGCGCGAACGGCGTCCGCCTCACAACAGGTGCGCCACGAACGACAACAGGCGCAACTGCTCCACCCAGTCGTGCCCGTCCTTCAACGCCACATGGCGCAGCAGAGGAGAAACGAGGGCAGAATGCTCTTGGCGCGCCAGTTCGATGTCGGCCCAAGCCGTCTCGCTTGGGGGTATCACGGTATCGTCGGAGCCGTGAAGAAGGTACGCTGGAGCCCGCAGCGCCGACAACTTGCCACTCGGCGACAGCCGCTCCAAGTGCCGCTGGCGCGCCTCCAATGCACGCCGCAGTTGGGGCCGCAGCTGATTGAGTTCTCCGCGTTCCAGCAACGCAAAGAGCCGTTCTGCCTGGGCAGAGCTTGCGTCCGCCATCAGTGCCAGCGCAGTCGCCCGATCCTCCATCAACCAAGCTCGCAGAACGCTCGAGGCAAGTGGAACGTCTTCAGGGGGCAAGAGATCGGGCAAGCACTCGTAGGTCAGGACGACCAAACCGTATTCATGAGAGCGTAGCTGCTTCAGCCCAGTGGGAGTCTCGATGCGTTGGTCCATGAAGAAGCGAAGCACGCGTGACAGGTCGTGATGCCCGCCGATGCTCGCGACGAAGCTCAAGTGCTCGCTGAGCTCTGGGCTGCCTCCCGCCACCAGGGACAACCCACCGGCGAAGCTGAAACCGATCAGCCCGACGCGACTCTTCTCGGGATCGGGCGCCATTTGAATCAAATATCGCCCCGCGTCGGTCAGTTGAGCGACGCTGCGCTCGGTGATGTGATAGCGCGTCAAGTCCTCAATTTCAGGGGTAAACACGACTCGACCGGCCTTCGCCAACTCGCGTGCAAACTTGACCAACCGCGGCTCGTCGATACCGAGGTGGTGGACGCCGTGCACGAGAATGACTCGCTCTCCTTCCAAAGCGTCACCGCGAGCATAAAAGCGGCCGCGCGCAGCTAGCCCATACAAGGGAACCTCCACGTCCCAAAGCCGCACTTCGCTACCGTTCTCCACCGGCGGTGCAGCGTGGGACGGCTCGGGGGCTCGGGCCAAGCCGAGCAGCACCTCCCGCGCCAACCACCCCCGCTCGGCCCAAGGTGCCAAGGCAAATGCCCCAACCAGGGCAACACCCAAGCCAAGCCACCTGCGACGCCAAGAAGCGCCCAGAAGAGGCCGCATAGCCAACCCGCAGCGTCTCAAACGCCGCACGAAGGAAAGCTGCTTGCGAGCGTCGTGCACAGCTCGGAACATACCGTGCCTCCCCGCGACGCGCCGTCGCACCGCGGGGGTATCTTGCACGTTCCCAGGCTTTTGACGAGGCTGGCGCAGCCTCACACTGTGAGCGTGATGCCGTGGTGAGAATCTCCTCGCGCCGATGACGAGCGCCGACAAGTTGGTGACAAGTGCTCGGTTCCGGAACGGCAAGCGACGCGGCAGCGTGAGGGGTGGCTGAACCTCCCACTGACCGGGCGCTCGGATCCACGTGGCCCGAGCGTGGGAGTGGGCGCGCCTTCGCCGCCAGGACACGGGGCAGGCTTCTGCTGCCAGGCCCAAGCCTTTGATCTGCTTCCTTCTTTCAGTTTTGGTGATCGTGAGCGCGGGGGCGCCCCATTAGCCGGGCATGAAACCCAACGGGCTGCCCTGCATGTGTTTGGCGTTGGCTTTCCTGGTGCTGAGCCACACACGCGAAGCAAGCGGGACGCCGGACGACCCGACCGCAACAGTCCCCGCTTCGCACGAGCAGGCGCCGAGCGGCGCCTACGACGCGCCCGCCGAGTGCCCCTCGCGAAGCGAGTTCTTCGACTTGGTTGCCGCCCGCGGTGTAACCCTGCAAGACGCCGGCGACATGCCCACCTTCTCGATTGCCATCACTCGCACGTCGCAGCAATTCGTTGGACGGCTGGCAATCAAGGACTCCGCTGGTTCAGTCCCTCCGTTCATCTCGCACTGCGAACGGGTTGGGAAATGCGGGCTCAGGGGGACCAAGTCGTCGAGACGGCCGACGGCGATGAGCTCTTCGAACTCGGTGGAAGTTCGCTATTCGCAACCGTAGGCTTGGGAGTACACTTCTGAGCTGATGAGCCCGCGACAACGACAGGCAGCGAACGACGAGGATGCGCTGGACTTGGGTGCGCTTTTCGAGCGTCTTGTCACGTCATCCGGCAGATCCCCACGCCGCTCGTGTGCGCGCCCTCAGAGTGCGAACGAGCACAGACTGACGGCCGCAGCTTGAGCAACGCACCACCCCCCGAGGCCGTGGGCACATGGCCCCTACCCCGCGCCTACGACTTCTTCGAGACGACCCGCATGCTGCGCATTGGGTCCCGCGACCCGACCTTGTTCCGCGAACCCGACGGCTTGTGGAGAACGGCACACACGCTCGATGGCCCCGCAACGGTGCGCTTGAAAGTGGGCGAAACGCTGCGCGCCGCAGCTTGGGGTCCCGGCGCCAGCGCCGTGATGCAAGATGTGCCCAGGTGGGTGGGACTGCACGAAAGCCAGTGGGAGTTACCATCGCATCCTGTGACGGACGCCTTGTTGAGACGACACAAGGGGCTCAGGGGAACGGATACTCGCGACGTTTTCGAAGCGCTGCTCGTGGCCGTGCTGCACCAGCTGGTGACTTGGGTGGAAGCCGCTGCCAGCTGGCGTCGACTGTGCCAGACATTCGGCGAGCCAGCTCCAGGCCCACTGCATCATCTCCGCTTGTCGCCGACCCCGAGCGCCATCCGCGTGGCGGGAACGGCTCGACTCGAGCAACTCGGGATCGGGTCGCAGCGAGCTCGAACCCTGATGGAGGTCGCGCTCAGAGCCAACGGGCTGCAGAAAGCGGCAGAGCTACCGACCGCGGGGGCCAGCCAGCTGCTGCAGAGTGTTCGAGGCGTCGGAGCGTGGAGTGCGGCCCACGTCTTGGGCTACCGGCTGTCGCGCCCCGAACCCGTGCTGGTCGGCGACTATCACCTGCCGAACACCGTTGCTTGGGTACTCGCCGGCGAGCCCAGGGGGACGGAAGCTCGCATGCTGGAATTGCTGCGCCCGTTCGAAGGGCATGCTTTCCGCGTGGTGCGTCTGCTCAATGCGGCGCGCATTCGAGCGCCGCGCCGTGGTCCACGACGCTCTTGGCGCTGATGCCTCCTGTCTCCGTCGCTACTCGCCCGCCGCCCCCACGGAAGCGGGCACGATCACGACCACGTCTTGCGTATCGAGGACAGCGCCGGTCGTCTCGTCGACGATGTCGATGAACGCGGTGAACAGCTGAGGCGTCCCGGTCTGGCGCACGGTGGTGTTCTGAGCGCGCACGGTGAAGAACAACTTGGCACCTTCGACGTCCTGACGGCTGGAACCCACGGCAAAGCCCTCGAAGCCATTTTCGTAGTTGGCACCATTGAGCATCGCGGGATTCGGCACGGGATTGCAGCTGAACTCGGGCTCGCTCGGCGGCTTGAACGTATCGTCGGGCGTGTTCGCCTCGACCCGCACGATGAAGTCACTCGTGTCCGGAGTCGCGGTATCGCCGTCGTCGCGGTCGAGCGCGAATAGATCGAACGTCGTGTACTTGATCAGAGCGTCGATACCATCGGCACTGGCGTCACTGAGTCCAGCGCCGTTGGAAGCGACCTCGTAGCGCAACACGCACCGGTCATCGACGGCAATCGTGCCGTCGCAGCACGTGTCTTCACCGCAGCGCCAGCTATCGTCGCCAGTCTTGAACGCGCAAACCGGCACGACGGCGTTGGTCGTCTGCGATATCTCTTGCAGTTGCGTCGTGGCCCCCGCCGTTCCGGATTCGATGGTGATGACTCGCGCGCCAATCGATAGCAACGCGTCGTAGGCTTCCGCCGCGCTGTGAGTCCCCGAGCCGGCGGCATAGGTCGAGGAGTCGTGAGATGTCGCGTCCGTCGCGTGCACGATGATCGGCAACGAGCCCATCCGGAACTGCGCGCCACCAATCGCGCCATCGACGGCCCATGGTCCGTGCACGCCGAAGATCCCGTCGACACCATCACCCACGCTGAGTTGGTAGAGCGCTTCGTAGCCTGACTCAGCGAAGTCGCCACCACCGCCGACCGTCAGAGCGTTCACGGCCAGCTCGACTTGCTCGGCGTCCGTCGTGATCGGACTCTCGACCACGAAGGGCTCGGCATCGCTCTGGAAGTCGCGGAACGTGGACAGCCCAAAGGCCGCGTCGCTCACGCGCTCGCGAGTGCCGTCGACGATGGTGTTCAGCCCCGCAGCGAGGTTGCTCACCTCTTCACCCATCGAGCCCGTCGTATCGACGTTGAACATGACGTCGGCCTGCTTCACCTGCGGCACGAAGCGCAGCGTCGCACTTTGTTCGGCTCCCTCGAAGGGCAAGACGAAGTAGAACTCGACGCCCGTGTCGAGCACGGTGTCTTGGGCGGAGCAGGCGTCGGAGCCGAGCAGCGTTTCCGCCAAGTCGTCGAAGCCATCCTCGTCAGCATCGTATGCGAGGCGCCCGCTCCTACCGTCACCGCAGTCCTTCTCCTGGGCGTCGGGCAAACCGTCCTGGTCCGAATCCAGATCGAGGAAGTCCGGAGTCCCGTCCAAGTCGGAATCGTCGGGTTTCGTGCCCACGAGACTGTCGCTCACTTCGGCGAGGTCGGGGAAACCGTCGTCGTCCGAGTCTTCGTCGAGCGCGTTGATGACACCGTCTCCGTCGGAGTCGTCCAATCCGTCGTCGCCGTCACTGATGCTGTCGCCGTCACTGTCGGGACTGAATGGGTCCATCCCCAGCTCGAGCTCTTCGGCATCGCTGATGTCGTCGTTGTCGGAGTCGGTGTCCAGATAGTTCGGCTTCAGGTCGCCGTCGACGTCCCAGGTGTCTGCGGCTTCGAGTTCGTCGTCGATACCGTCATCGTCGGCGTCGGTGTCCTGAAAGTCAGGAATGCCGTCGTTGTCCGTATCCCGTGGAGCCGTCGAGAGCTGGGCGTCTCCCGCCTCGACAGCATCAGGGATCCCGTCATCGTCCGAGTCTTCGTCCAGGTAGTCGGGAATACCGTCGTCGTCGCTATCGACTTCGTCCGCTTCACCCTCCTGCTCGTCTGAAATCGTGTCGCCGTCTTGGTCCCCCGACGACTCGGGCTCCGCCTCATCCGTGGCTGCTTCCTCCGAGCCCCCCGGCTCATCGTCCCCGGCTTCGTCCTGCTCCGCATCGGTGTCGGCGCCGTCCTCGTCGGTCGCTGACGTTTCGGCGACATCCTCGTCCGTTTCGACGGCATCCGTGTCCTCGGCGCCCCCGGTGTCCGTTGACCCGCTATCGGGTTGAAGGCTGCCGCTCGACTCTTCGAGCATCTCGTCGTCCGAGGGTTCGTCTCCACCGTCGTCGCCACCGGATCCCCCCGAGCTGCAACCTGCCGCAGCCAGGAGCAGCAGCGGCGCAGCATGCCGGATCCCGAAACGACGAAAAGCAGCGTTTGTCCACCAGCGCATCATCGACCCTTTTTTCTCAACACCATGTAAGCTCTGAGCCATTCATCCTCACGGCGCGCCTCAATCGGCGCAACCGCCCTCGTAGAAGTAGAGTGAGGCGAAGTCCGGGCTCCCCGCGGCAACCTGGACGTAGAAGGGCCCCTCGCCGTTCGGGAAGTTGCTCGGCGCGCCGCTGCAATCCAGGGGCGCGCCGTCGACAGTGATGGCCCGCGACGAAATGTTCGAACAGCCCCAGCCACCGACACACGGCAGGTTCACCAAGATACATGCCTCACCGGTACCCAGGTTGCCGCTGTTGACGGAGTCAGAGCCTTCCAGCACCACTGTTGGAGTGCAGCCACCTGGGTCGTCGGGCACGCAGGCCGAGCCGACACAGCTTTCACCGCTACCGCACACGACGCCACACGTGCCGCAATTGGAGTCGTCCGAGGTCAAGTCCACGCACCCGTCACCGCAGCTCGCCAGACCAGAAGGGCACGTGCACACACCCGCCAGGCACGACTCGCCGGCAACGCAGGGCTCGTTACAAGCGCCACAGTTGTCGTCGTCGGTCTGGACGTCGATACACTCCGAATCACACAGGAACAAGCCCGCGGCGCACACTTGGCATTCACCAGCCACGCACTCTCCTGAGCAAGGCTCATCGCACATGCCGCAGTGCTCGGCATTCGTCATCAGATCGACGCATTCATCGCCGCACGCAGTCAAACCGGTGGCGCATCGGCACACACCCTCGACGCACGCCTCTCCAGCACCGCACGCCTCACCGCAAGTCCCGCAGTTCGCGGTGTTGGTCATCAGGTCGACGCAAGCTGCACCGCACACAGTTTCGCCAGGAGAGCATTCGCATGCGCCCTCCACGCAGGTCAGCCCGACTCCGCACGCCCTGTCGCACTCACCGCAATGCAGTACGTTGGCCGCGAGGTCCACACAGGCGTCGCCGCATAGTGCTTGTCCGTCGGGACACTCGCACTCTCCAGCGACACACTCCGTCCCGGCGGGGCAAGCAACGTCGCATGCACCGCAATGCTCCGCGTCCATTTCGCCGTCGACGCATTCACCATCACATGCCAGTAGCCCATCGTCGCAAACGCACTCGCCGTCGACACAGCTGCGACCCGCCTCACAAGCGTTGCCACAGCGACCACAATGACTCAGCGAGGTCTCGAGCAGCGCACAGCTGCCGCTGCAGTCCACTTCCTCTTCTGCACAATCCGCGCTGCATTCTCCCTGCGAGCACACCTGATCCTCGGTACAAGCCTCACCGCAACTTCCGCAGTTGTCCGTATCGCTCGCCAACTGAACGCAAGAGCCGTCGCAGTTGCTCAAGCCTCCAGGACAGCGGCACTCGCCCTTGTCACAGACGAAGCCATCCGTGCAAGCATTGTCGCACTCGCCGCAGTGTGTCTTGTCCCTCTGCAAGTCCACGCACTCGCCGTCACAGCTCGCCTCCACGCCACCGCAGACACATTCGCCTCCAACGCAGCGGGAACCGAGCTCGCATGCGATACCGCACCCCCCGCAGTGCTGTACGTGCGTCTGCGGGTCGATGCATTCGCCGCCACAACCCAAGCCGTTGCCCGGGCACAGGCACTCTCCATCGGTGCACTTCACCGTGGCAGGGCATTGGTTGCCACACATGCCACAGTGCGCTTCGCTCGAGGCCAGGTCGACACACTCGCCCCCGCACGCGGCAAGTTCGTCGTCACACGACACCGCACCAGCATCAGCCGCCGTCGACCCCGCGTCCTGCGGCATCGAGGCGCCAGAATCGGGGACGTCCCCCGCGTCCGGCTCTTCCGACGCTGGCTCGTCCGTCTCATCCAGCTCCACCTCCACCAGGGTCGCCCGCGAGTTGGAATCGCTTTCCTGGTCTTCGGTTTCCGTCTCTTCGGGATCGAGGCGCTCTTGCCGCACCTCATCCGTTGGTTCGGCGGAATCGTTTTCTGCAGTCGGCTCGCATCCCGCCGTGAACGTGACACCCAAGCACAGAGCCCACAACCACGGCATTCGACACGCAACCGAAACCCACTGGGCCTGACGTCGGTGAAACACTTGCCCCGGTGAAGGTGTCATCTCTCTTTGCACTCCTGATCAGCGGTTGATCCGAACCCCAGCAGGGCCCAGCACTAGCTCCGAGTCCACTTTATAGACTGCCAGCCCAACAGGAGGGCCTCAAATCAACGAACCGATCACAACAAACAACTCTGCGACACGATCGATCGCAAAGGGTTCCAGTTCACCCGTATCCCTACAGTCGCTACGCGCCATGATAGAGCCGAAAGAAAAGAAGCTCGAAGCATGTCGAGCGTTCAGCGTATCATGCGCAAGGTGGGTCGTTTATCTCCCTCCAACATCCATCGAAGATTCTTTGAATATTGCGCCCGCAAGGCGGGTGCCGACTGCGCGAGGCGTATGGCGATGAACACGAGATTGCTCGAGCTGGTTTGTATTTCGTTGGCCTTGCAGATCACGGCGTGTGACGAGAATGACGCATCGTCGAGCGGGACGACTGACCTCGATGAGTCCACCACGACCAGCACGGACTCCGCGGATCCCACTGACGCAACTGGTGAAACGGAAGAAGTCCCGCTCCGAAGCCCCGGGGGCTCCCAGGCAGAGCTGATCGAGGACACGAGCGAGCCGCCCCCCGCGACGGAAGCGACGGCAGAAGATGGCGGCACTTGTGCGGGCCTGGGCTACGAAGCCGAGATCGTGCCCCTCGACATCCACCTGATGCTCGATCGCTCGCTGTCGATGAACGACGCTGCGAGCGGACAGAGCACGAAGTGGGAAGCGATCAAGTCTGCGGTGAAGTCCTTCGTGGAAGACAGCGCGTCGGAGGGCATCGGTGTCGGTCTGCACTACTTCCCAGACAACGCGACTTGCACGTCCGACGATGACTGCGGAGACAGCTACTGTTACCTCAACGTGTGCAAGAATACGTTGGACTTCACGCCGTGTCGTGATGCCAATGATTGCCCCGGCACGGCATCCGATACGTGTGTGCCGTTGGGCAATTGTGGCCCGGACTCCTGCCGGGAGATCGGGGCGGCGTGTGAGGTACCGACTGATGACAATCCTGGCCCCATCTCGATCCCGAGGACTCCAGACGCTGGCACATCCACGACGACGGACGCCGGTGGCTCGGAGGGAGATGTGTCGGTCGACGCGGCCGTTACCGTCAGCGGCCTGTCGACGACCGACGGTGGAGCGCCTGGAGATGCCGGCACGACCCGAGTCTGTGAAGCCGTCGCCGAAAGCGTCTGCGTCACCGAAGACACGTGCGGGCTGGACGGGTACGTCGAGCCGTCCGTAGCCATCGCACGCCTTCCCGACGCCCGAGATGCGCTGCTGGAGTCTTTGGAGGGGCATGAACCCGTACCTCTTCCCTTCGGCCTGACACCGACGGGTCCGGCTCTCGAAGGTGCTCTCGCCTATTCCAAGGATTGGGCTGCAGAGCACCCAACGCACCGGGTGATCACCGTGCTCGCCACCGACGGAAGCCCGACTCAATGCGCGCCGTCAGGCACGGCTGCCGTCGCGGCACTAGCTGCCGTCGGGGCAGGCACGACACCCCGAGTTCAGACGTACACCATCGGGGTGTTCTCGGCGACGGACGATGAAGGCCCCGAAAACTTGCAGGCCGTGGCCCGTGAAGGAGACGGAGAGGCGTTCATCATCGACGAAGCGGACGACGTTGCGAAACGGTTCATCGAGGCGTTGGACAGCATCCGCGGCGCAGGTTTGACGTGTGAGTTTCGAGTCCCCGAGGCAGAAGACGGAAAAGAGCTCGACTACACTCAGGTCAACGTAGAGCTGCACGAGGAGGACGAGGTGACTCGCCTGCCGTTCGTCGACTCCCCAGCGGATTGCGGCGAGGAGGGCGGTTGGTACTACGACGTCAACCCGGACACTGGCGCCACGCCTCAGAAGATCCTCGCGTGCGAAACGAGCTGCCAGGCGTTCGAGCAGAGCAGGATGGGACGCATCGAGATCCGCGTGGGCTGTGCGACCTACCGCCTGAAGCCGCCGCGGATCGCGAAGTAGGGTCACGCTCCTGACAGCGGCACCCCTTGGGCGGCTGCAAGTTTCCGCCCGCAGGGGGACGACTCGACGGGAAACGTTCCCAAATGCGTGCTCCTCGCACTGCAGCTGTGCCGCCGCAGCGCCCGCGCCGGGATCGGAGCACGAGTTGACGCTCAGTCGCCCTGCAACTTTTCCGGCCTATTATCAGCACCCTCGGGGCTGTTCCGGTTGCGTGGTCGACGCTCTGGATCAATTTCCCAAAAAGGCACCGACCGATCTAGGGCCCAAGCTTTTTGCCTGGACCGCCCACAGGAGCTCGTTCACGTATCAATCACACACTTTGTGTGCCCCTGTGCGTGTATTTGTTTCGCGCACTGCGAAAACGGCGGCGGGCGGGTGCTCTTAGCTCCGGTCGCTTGCCGAACCAGACTCGAAGACGCGGTGCCTACGTCGCCCAAACATTCACCCACGACTGAACACGAGCCGCATACGGCGATTACCACCGGCCAATAGTCACTTTCGAGGCCCTTAAAAGGCCAGATGCTTCCAGACAACAACCACTGACAACAGGACCACCGCTCGGCACCCAACGCGGGTTGACCCACAATCAGGTCGCACGTATCGTCCCGCGTCGCTGTCGCCAAAGCGAGTCCCGAACAGACCCGAATAGAGTCGAACAAGAGCTCGGAGCCAAAGAAACATGAAGAAGTTAATCCTCTACACGTCCTCAATCGCCGGTGCGGCAATCCTCCTCAATTGTGGACAAGATGCCGAGCCAACAGACAATGGTGACTTGTTTGTGACCCCAGCGCCCGGCGCTGGCGCGAGCGGCACTCCGAGCGGCGGGGCGGCGACACCGACTCCGAGCGCAATGCCCGGCGGGACTCCTGGCGCTACGCCTGGCGTAACCGCCATGCCTGGGATGCCCACCCCTGGCGAAACGACGCCACCTACCGGCGGTCCCACGCCTGTTGATCCCACGCCCGGAGCAATACCCGTAACCCCGGCGCTACCCGCCGACGATGGTGCGGGCGGTGCTGACACCGGTGGTGGTGAGCCTGGGGCCGGCGGTACCCCTGTTACGCCGGTGACTCCGGTGGACGACGGCATGGGCGGCAGCATGGTAATGGAGCCTGTAGACCCGATGCCCGCCGAACCCATGTGCGGCAATGGCATGGTGGAAGGTACGGAGGCGTGCGACGACGGCAACGTGATGCCCGGCGACGGCTGTGAGCCAGATTGCACGGCAACCCCCGAAGCCCCAGCTGTCACGATCGAGACGCTGGTACCGGACCTCGACGGGCACTTGGTGACGACCCCCTGCGGCGACCAGCCACAGTCTGACGACTGCGCCGGCGGCGGATGGTCCATCAACGGTGGCCAGCTCAACGTTTGCCAGAACGGTCAGCTGAGCATGGACGTCTCGTACGACGTGGGCGGTGAGCCTGGCGTGACCTACGACGTCACGATGCACTTCTACGGCGTGATGGAGCCCCGCCAGTACAACCAGGTTCAGCGGGACGCCATGGGCGCATCCAACCGCGACGAGGGTGGCGTTCCTACGCCCTGGGCGTGGGCCCAGCCCGGTGCCAACTATCGTTCAGCTGGTGACAACAACTACAACACGTACGAGATCCCCGTGTACGACGAGCACGATCAGGAACAACAGATGTACTTCCTGAATTCTGACTCAGGCTACGGTCACTACACGATGGCGATCAACTACGAAAAGACGATTCCAATCGTCGGTGGCGGCCGCGTACAGCTGATCGTGTACGACGCCAACTGCCGCATGATCAAGAACTGTGGTGCGTCGGGTAGCCCCGGTGGCGGGCAGTGCAGCGAGCAAGCAAGGTCAATTGACATCTCGGCAGCGGATCCACAGCCAAGTAACCTCCAGCAGCCAGGCCTCGGTAACCCACCGGCGCACTCTGGACAGTGGTGGTTGATCGACGTGGTGGACGTGCAGGAAGCGGCCCAGTAGGACCACGCCGCCGGCTCGAACTCTTCTCTTAGACTAGAAAACCGAAGCAAAAACAGAGCCTTGCCTATTGTAATGGGCAAGGCTCTCTTCTAGCTCCCTTCTTGGTAAGCCTTGGGAACAACACGGACTTGTGTCCGAAAATGGGTAGGTGTTTGTGGTAACGAGTAACAATGCGCTGACACGCAGCATCGCCGTCTGCCTGGCGTTGGGTGCTGCTCTGGTGCTGGTTTCGCCCCCAGCCAAAGCTGACGTCACGCTCGTCGAAAAGGACGGGTGGACGGTGTTCATCAACGGGCGAATGCAGGCGTTTTTGAACTACAACACGGGCGAGGGCTATCCTCGGCCTGAACCGGACCCCACGGGTGGCGGCGTTAGCCTGCTGGGCGGTGGTCAGGGCCGCGGCGACGCGTCGATCGCGCTGGAAGAGGGGGATGACCCTCAGACCGAGCGCGGTACCGTCGAGGAGTTGCGTATTCGTACCGGCTTCGTTGGCAACGTGCTGGGTTTTGGAATCAAGAACCAGCTGACGGAAGACACGGAGCTGATTGGTTACACGGCAGCGACGACGACCATCATGTCGACCGCGCGTCGCAAGTACACAGCGGTCTATCCGGACTGGCGCGAAAGCTACCTACGCCTCAAGGGCTCATGGGGCCAGTTCACCGCCGGTCGCACGCTGGTGCTCTTCAATCGCGGCGCTACGGAGATCACTTTCTTGTACGGCTACAAGTACGGTCTCGGTTGGCCCGGCAGCGTCAGCAGCTTGAGTTCCGCAGGTCCTGGCGCGGGCCACGTCGGCTTCGGTATCTTGGGCAACGGCTTCGGCGCTGGTCTGGCGTATGCCACGCCTGACATGGCCGGGTTCAAACTCGAAGTGGGCTTGTACGACGCCAACAACATCCCTGGTCAGGTCGCTCTGGAGCGCACCAGGTGGCCCCGCTTGGAGGGTGAACTCACCTACGAGATGGAGCTGGACGGCCTCGGCATGTTCAAGCTGTTCGGCAACGGTGCCTACCAGAAGCTGTACGCTCGTGAGGGCTACCAGGAGCAGACGATTCAGGGTGCCGGCTACGGTGGTCGCGTCGAACTCGGCCCGGTGCACCTCGGCCTCGCCGGACACATGGGTACCGGCATCGGCATCGACTTCGCGCTGCAGCCCCACGAGTCGGCCCGCAAAGACTTGCTGCAGCCCGACGTGCCGTTCCGCGATGTGGACGGCTTCTCAGCCCACCTGCAGATCGACTTGGGCGACAAGCTCGACTGGATGGCTGCCGCCGGCATCACCCGTGTTCACCTGCTGGAAGAAGACCAGCGCGATTGGCGCGACGACGACGACTACGACGGTGATGGTCTGAACGACGTAACCGGCATGGCCGAGTTGCCCGACGCCAACGACGACAGCTGCCCGGACGGCATGGGCAACGACCCTTGCGCGCAGTACCTGGACTCG
>JBNKHV010000057.1:0-22520 GCA_050290545.1 Polyangiaceae bacterium
GGGAGTCGACTTGGAAGGTAGCTCAGCCCCGAAGGCAGCTTGCCGATCTACTTGGCGCTGGAGCCAGTGGACATGCGGCTGGGGTTCGAGAAACTGGGCGCGATCGTGCGTGATGTGCAGGTGCGTCCCGCCTCCCTGCGGCAATGGTGAGCTCGATGCGGGCGAAGAGTGCGACCCGGGGATTGCCCCGAGATGCGACTCTCAGCCCCGGCGCGTGATCAATGCCGCGGGCGCGTTTCTGCCCCCCGCTGCCGCTCTGCTGTGCACTGACGAATGCACGTGTATCTGTGACCTGACGCAAGAAGACTGCGGTTTCTTCGGTGTGTTGAACACGGAAACGTGCGGCTGCGACGTGGCACCGTCGTGCCCGGAATCGCCGTTTACTCTGCTGATGCAGGAGGCTTCGGTTGCCAGCGACAACGATCCTCCGCACGCGTCTTTCTTCAACGTCATCGGGTCCGAGTTCGACATCCCATTCGAACCGATGTCAGGCAGCTTCCAGAGCGAAGGCGTGCCCACACGTGACATCGTGCCCATGATGGGAACGATGTCCGATACCTTCGATGGCTGCTTGCTGCAAGGAAGTGGTACGGGCACCGTAGCCGGCAATGCAGACAGCACGTGTGAACTCGAAGACCTCTTGATTGGCGACGGCATGTTCAGCGGAACATACCGCTGTTGCCCCTCGGGCTATCCGTGCCCGCCCAATGACTACATCGTCTTCGATATCGCGGGCGGAGTGGAGGTGTTCGGCAACTGAGGCGGAATGGCTGCAACGGACCGCCAGTTTCACGCCCCCCCGCCGCAAGGCTCACCTCGCCCCTCGATCCGCCTCGCGTTCTGAGGTAGCCTCATTCTCAGGGAGTCAAGGAGCAGCGCGGTTGGGAAAATCAGAGCTTCGTCCAGTTCCGTACCACTTGGAGCTGCGGGATGCATTGCAGCAGCTCGAGCCGGGACTCTGGAAGTGGTTTGCATCGGACGAGTACGGCGAGACGCGAGCCGAGCAGGTCCAAGTCGAGCTGCTCAAGAACAGCTACCGGCTGCCGAGCAGCACACACGCGGACCTCTATCGTGCTGGGGAGGAGGTCGCCGAACGCCTGGGCTTGAGCGCGCCGCTCACCGTTTACCAGGCCCAAGACGAAGGCGTCATGAACGCCGGGCTCTTTTTCGTCCCGGGGGAGCTTCACATCGTGTTGCAGGGACCCATCCTCAAGACACTCGACGAGCTGGAGCTCCGTGCCCTGCTGGGCCATGAACTCGCCCACTACAAGCTGTGGACCATCGAAGGCGGCGCCTTTCTCGTGATGAACGAGCTGATCGAGTACGTCGCGGCCGATGCACAGGCGGCTGAAGCTCACGTCCAAACGGCGCTCGAGAATCGCCGCTGGACGACGACGGGGTTGCTTGGGCATTTGGACTCCTTGCTCTCCCTATACGGGAGAGACAACCAGGAAGCCTCACCCTCAGTTCGAGTCGCCATAGCGCCAGGACGCTGGCGGCCACCTGCCGGCACGTGCTGACGGCCGTCGTAGGCCGTCACAGGCGCTCAGTCGCCCATACCCGGGCTGGCACGCCGTCCGCCAGTGCCGCCCCTGTGCACCAGACAGCAGCAACGGGCTGCCAGTCCAGACCCGAGCAAGAAGACGGCTACGCGCGTCGGCGTCCGGAGGACGCGCTGCACCAATGCGTGACAGAGTACTGGCCAGAGTTCAGGGAGCGCATGGCGGAGCACGGGGGCCGAGAATGTGGCGGGCCCATGCGCTGGGTGCAGGCTGCCCGCGACCCGCCGGACATTGCCCACTTGCTCGCCAACCACGGCTCGGAGCCGAGTTCCGTCGGCGCAGCCGTTGACTCGGGGCAGTTAGTTCGGCCGAAGCCGTGCCTCGTAAGCGGCCTGCACCTGAGCCCCCATGGCGGGTACCACTCGCGCGAGAAGCGCGCCCCCCCCAAAGAAGCCCTGCTGGGCGAAGACCCCAAAGTTCTGCGGCCCGTCCGGGGAACAAGGGGGATCCACGATGCACGGGCTGTCCCACACCGATTGAACCGCCCAGTTGAACTCCCAATAGCCGTAGCCGTCGGGACCGGCCTCCGGCATCCGCGGTACCCCGCGAGCGCGGCGGGCCAAGTGCTCGGTGATACCCTCGAAGAGCAAGTTGCGCTGCACGTCATTGACTAGATGCGAGCCGACGGCCAGCTCCCAATCCCGGTGCATGAGTACGTGCAGCAGCTCGTGGGCGATGGCGTGTCTGTATCTTTCTGCAAGCAGACCCCGGTTGACGGGGTCCTGCCAAGGGTCAGGAAACTTGTCGGGATTGGCCAGTTTGCCGGCGTGTACGATGTGTGTCCTGAGTGTCTCCGTGCCTTGTTCGGAGAGGAACACGCGAACGAATCGGTGTCGCGCCTGTTGGACCTCCTCGTCGTCCAGGTTCGTGCCCTCGGCGTAGGCCGTCAGAAACCCCGTAGATCGCACCGCCGCCTGACGCTGGGCTGCGTGAACCCAGCCTCTCCACGTCTCCGGGTCCTGGGTAACCGCGTCAGCTGGCAGACTTTGGTAGAGGTGCCCTATCGCTTCGTCCGAGTCCAGAAGCTCCTGCAAGAAGTTCTGCTGGTCCTGGTCAAGAAAGATCCCAAACGGCTCACGAATCTGTGTGACGGCCTCTCTGACGGCCTCTCTGACGGCCTGGAAGAGGGTCATGCTGCCGCCTCCGGCTCGCCACCGCTCGCAGCTTCGCCCAAGAGCTCCTGGCCCAAGGCGAACATGAGGAACTCGAGACGTTTGTCGGAATGGACGTTCGGGGGAGCTTTGGCCGCGCCGCCGAAAAAGGTGTCGCACATACTCCTGCCCCAGAACGGCCTAACTTCGCTGCCCTTCTGCTCGAAATCGTCGGGCATGCGCTGATTCCAAATCTCATTCAACCGGCAACAGAGTGCAGTGTACCCATAGCCGTCGTTCATCGGCTTGGGCGCAAGCGGTATGTTTCCTCTCAAGCGATTCAGGTATTCAGTGGTGCCTTCGAACACGACATCAAGCACGTCATCATCAACCAAGCGGAGTCCCTTCATCCAATCGTTGTGAGTGAAGACGTGCGTCAACTCGTGGGCAAGCGCGTGGCGCCAGTGCTCGCGACGCGTGTCTCCGTCTGGCTTCTTGCCAGCGTTCCTGATGTGCTGATCGATATTGTTGTGGGCGGCCTGCCGAGTGACGAAGATGCCCATATATTGGTGACGCGCGGCCGCTATCTTTGGATCCTCGAGTACGTCGTCGCCGCTTGGATCGGCGACTCGGTTGCGCACGTAGGTAGTCAGAAACCCGCTAGTAGCCTGAGCACAGACTTTCACCTCGGTGTCGACGGTTCGCTCTTGCCAGGTCCTCTCCGTCCCCCCCGGGTCGACGATGAATAGGACAGCGGCCACGGCAGCCTCGTCGTTTTTCGCCAGAGCGTCGAGTCGCTCGAGTTGCGCCTTGTCCAGCTGCTGCTGCCAGTACGCTCGAAGGGAACGCGCTGCTTCGACCAACGCGGTTCTGATTGCCCCATCGTCGAATGTCACTTGTATTGGGCATATGGCTGATGTTGTAGTTCGTGTCAATCAGGATGGGGATACCTTCGCTAGCTGATGCTCGGAGCGAGCTGGAAAAATCAAAGGCGGGAGATACGCTGGAAGTCTCACCGCAGCTGCTCGCTCAACTGGGTCTTCTCGACCTTTTTCGCCAGCACGAACTGCCATGTTCACTCTCGTTGACCATCCAGTCCAGCAGCTCTGAAGCGGATTGCCTGCGGGTCAGCGGCAGCGGCCGGGTGTTCGATGAGCAAACGGACCTCTTCACTCTCATCCTGTTTGAGGAAGGCTCGATTGCTGCGGTCGATCGCCAGCAGCCGCTCCGGCTGGGAGCCGCCGTCGGTCGGCTGCCGGCACAAACCGGATTCAGAGACGGACAAGCAGCGCAGGTCGACAATCACTTGGTTGGGGTGAAAGTCGAGTCGCTGGTGCTCGTCATCAGCACACTACCAAAGACGGAGTTTGCTCAGCGAAGCATCGAGCCCGGATTGAATGGCTGGGGCCGCATAACAACAGTAGAGCTGTTGTCCGACTCCTGCGCCTGGTTGGATTGCGCTGAAACGTCGGAGTATTCACTCAGCGGTAGCTCGCAAGACGGAGTTGCAGCAGCAAGCCTGCAAGTCCTCGCACCGATGCCACAGCCTTGGAAGCGCCTGGGGTTCACGGATGCCATCATCCAAGTGGCAAGCTCAGGCGGCGGCGGCAACGGCACTGAGCCTGTTGCATGTTGCCGATGGGGTTGGACGCTGCAGGACTACGAGCTCGACTTGGAAGCAGCGGTGGTGTTGTCCCGCCCTGGCTCGACCATCACGGCCAACGCTACCTACGCAGGCCGCCCCCTGGCTTTGGCCGATGCCGTTGGGCTCTTTGGGCTGACCTTCGACGGGGCGCTGGTGCCCGCAGGACTGGGAGCGCTGACCTTCAGCTCCGCTGCAGTGCAGCTCGACTTGGAGCGATGCGAGGTACGGCAGCTCACGCTCAACTTTCAACTCGGCGCATCGTGGCAAGTGATACCGGACAGCCTCTACCTGGACGCCCGCTCGGCTCAGTTGTCTCTCCAAGCGCCGTTTTCTGCGCCGAAACCAACATTGAAACTGGCCGGCCAAGCGTCGTTTCGCGGACTGTCTGCCTTGGCCAGCTACAACTCGGCGCGAGGCGCGGTTTCCTTGAGGGTTTCCGCTCCGGTCGCCCTGAACGAGCTGCTCGATGGCCTGCTGCCAACCCAGGTTGAGTTGCCGCTGCCCGACGTCGAGACCGCCACTCTGACGTTCGATCTCAACGCACGACGACTGACATTGGACGGCACCATCGGGCGAGGCCTAACGTTTCGTCTGGGTGCCGAATCCGTGCAGTTAGCACGGGCCCACCTGCGCGCGAGCCTCGATCTACGAACGCCTGGCAATAGTCAGCTGAGAGCGTCGGCAACCGTCGACCTCTTCGGCGAGCGCGCTACGTTCAGTCTCAGCAGCGGGCTACAGTCTCTGATTTCGCTGAGTCTGTCACGGGCGTCACTGGCGGGGATTGCCAACACCATCCTGAGAACGAAGTTGCCGCGATGGTTGGATGTCGAGCTATCGTCGGTGGCCTTGGTTCTGACGCCGCGTGGCGACGTGCAGCTACGGGCCAATGTGGAGCTGGGCGTCAGCAGGTTGCTGGAGCAGGCCTTGATCGATGCTCCTCTAGCCTTGTCGGGGATCGCGGTAACACGTGTGTCGCTCGACTATCGCTCTGACGATGGCAGCTGGTCCGTGTCGCTCATGGGAGGGGACCCTGACGCGAAACTCTCACGCGAAGAGGAAGTCGTCGTGCGCTCGTTTTCGCTCTCGTATTCAGGAGGCGCAGGCGCGTCCGCCACGCAGATCGCGCTCGGCGTGGCCGCCCGCTTCCAGATTGACGGCGAAACACGCATCGACGTTTCAGAAGCGCGCCTCGAGTGGTCCAGCGCGCAGGAGGCTTGGTCGATCGGGGGCAGCGCGAGCACGAGCTTCCTGGGTGTCGAGCACGAGCTGGCCGTGTCGGGCACGGCTGGCGCAAACACCTCCAGCTGGTCGTTCACTCTAGACAGCGAAAGCACGTTGGTCGAGTGGCCCACTGCAAGCATCACCATCCGCAAGTTGGAGTTTCGGGCAGATGGGCAGGACGAGCGCTACCGATACGCTGCAGCCGGCCTGCTCAGCGCGACCATCGAATGTCTCGGCGATATCGATTTCGGCGTGAGCCTCGTCGTTCGGGATGAGGGCAAAGAGTTGGCGATACGGGCGGAGCTCGATGGCGTACGACTGAGCGTCCCGTTGGCCCCGGTATTCGACGGGGCGCCATGCTTGGGCTTGTTGTTGAACGAGCTGCAGATCGCAGTGGCGAGCGGACTCGGTCTGCAGCTTCGCGGCACCGCCGTCGTCACGCTCGACGGGGTCCCTGAGTGCGTCGCTGGCTACTTTCCAAAACAGGCAACAGGAAGTCTGGCAGTTTCCAAAGCCGGACTCTGCATCGACGCCAACCTCAGCGTGCCCATCGACTTTCCGGCACTGGAGCTGTCCTTGGCGTCTGGTGTGTCGCTCGACCTCGGGCGGCCGTCCATCAACCTCTCGCGCCTGCGCTTCGAGATATACCGCGATGAGGCGCGCAAAAAGCTGCAGGTGGAGTTGAGCTCCGAAATGGTCATCGGCGCAGCCGGCTTCAATCGCCTGTTCGGCGTCGATGCCCACGACAACCCCAACATCGAATGGGTCAATCCCGAGTTCGGACTAGCGCTCGTCCTGGGACGTCATCCCTCCCTTCGACTGCTCTCCTCCCCATTCAAGGCTCTGCTGGGCGAGTACCGAAACCGCAGACTGCAAGCAACTCTCGACCTTGGGGAATATGGCGCTTTCGACCTTCAGGTACCAGAGTTTACTTTTGCCGCCGGGCGCGTCGAAGCATCGGGAGGCTTCCACGTCGTTCGCCAGCTCAAGCTGCCGTTCTTTGCTTTCAAGTGGTTGCTGGCCAAGATGGGGGTGCCATCACAAGTCACCGACCTGTGGCCAGACGCGATGCCACTGTCCCACATCGACCTCAACAGTACGAGCCTGGCGGATGTGCTAACTGCGCTGATAGGGAGTCCCGCAACACGTCGCCTCGACGCGACCAGTGGTGGTGCCATCACGTTTCTTTCCGAACAAGTCGACGGTCTCAAGGCAGCACTGCCAAAGCGGATGGCGCCGTACCTCGACATTCGTGTGCCGGAGCAACTAGACGTCGCCCTAGCCATCGGAGGTGGCGGTTCTACCGCGTTCAGCATCGTTGCCAGGGACGACCAGCCGCTGAAGCTGCTGCTGCCGAACGCTGCGCCAATGCCGGAGCTGCTCGGCGTTCAACTTCGTCGCATTGGCTTGGGCCAATACCTCGGCGGCTCCGTCTACTCCTTGGAGTTGGACGCGGATATCGACCGCTTCGATTTGGCCAACCTGATGCTGGGAGTGGCTCTGGGTAACTCCAACGAGCTCGAGAACCATTACACGGTGCGCGATCTGCTGGCCGTAGGACCGACGGCCATTCCCATACCGATCCCGCTCGTATTCAGTGAGCTCCAGTGGTCATATCGTGACGCCCTCGGCTTTGAACTCGGCTCCAAGCTGCTGCAACGTCAGCAGTTCGACTTTGCTGGCATCCTGGCCCTGATCGAAGACCTCCGAGAGTTTTTCCTGAAGCCTGAGTTCCTCTTGCACGTGGCAGAAGGAAAGCTGGAATGGAGCTTCGAGGTCGGTCCCAACTACCTCAAGCCCCCTGACTTGTTGGGAGAGGCCACGTTGGGCGACGACGAGCTAGTAGTGACGTTGGATGCCTACGATGCGGTGGCCCGCGTCCTCGATACCCTCAAGACAGGGAACGCCGGCTACCTGATCGAGGCGTTGCCATTGCGGGTCGGTCAACGCTGGATCCGCATTGGCCAGGGGAGCCTGTTCGAGCTCGGACCGATCAACCTGTCTGCGACTTGGTGCATCTGCACCCAAAGCGAGTACCAGCGGGTATTGCTCGTCGAAGACGACACGCGGCAGATGTTGGAGGCGCTTGGAGGAGAGAAGGTCCTGCGCGCGCTGCCCAGCAAGACGACGACCGACTACGCCAAAGGGTTTGTCGTGCTGTTGGCGGGGCGCTGGGCGGTGGCAGAGTTGCTCGAGCTCAACTGCAAGCTCGGTACCGCATTGACAGGGGCGGGCCGCTTCGGCTTCGGTTTGTGTATCGAGGGTGGCCTCAGCGATGTCCTGACGTTGAGCTTTCAGGGCGATTTGGAGATCATTCCCCGCGAATCACGATACTCCTTGACGGGCATCCAATCAGTCGATCTTTTCGGGCAGTCCGTCCTTCGCGCGAGCGCAATCGTGGCGATCGACCAGGAGCGCCTGCACGTGGGGGTCGCCCTGACATGCGGCAGCTTCGAGCTGGCAGATGCTCGTCTCGAAGTTGGTGCCCTGCCGTCGGGAGGTCGAGGCGTCGCGCTCGCGTTTCAGTGGTTCGACGGGCGCTCACGCCAATGCTTCGAGCTGGCCTATCGCGACGGGCAAGCCTACTTCATCACCGAGCTGGTTTTCATTCAGAGTTCGGTGTTGACGGTCAAGGGCGAAGCCCTGCTCTCCTTGGGGATCCACGGAGTGCGCTTGGTCGTCCACGCTAGCATGAACATTGCCAACGGGTTCGTTCAGGGGCAGGGGCGCATCGAGGTCGACAACGGCCTGTTCACCTTGACTCTTGGCGGCTCCATTGCTGGTTTCGGATGTACGCTCTCTGCAACGGCGGGCGTCGAGCAGATCGGCAATCCAGTCTTCCTCTTGAGCGTCGATTTCGACACAGATGGCATCAACCGCCTTGCGAGCGGTCTGACGGCCAGCGTGACGCACGGGCTAGACGAAGCCAATAGTGCCCTGCAGAAGAAGAAGCGGCAACTCGCCGCACAGGAACGACAACTCGACGGAAAGGTCCTGACCTGGGAACATTTCCGGGGTCCGTTCAACAAAGCGTGCGGAGAGGTCCAAAGGATCGTCAAGCAGGAAATCGAGAACCAACCTCGCTTGCACAGGGGCCTCGTGAGAGCGGCGGCCGAGCCGTTCTTCTCCGCCATGCAGGAAATCCAGCAGCGCGTCGACAGCAACTGGCAGAATTTCACTTGGCAGGACATCAACAAGCACCTCGACCTGGCGTTGAAGGCGTCCAAAATCAAGATTGAGTTCCTCGTACGCGAGTATGAGCGCGATTTGCTGTCATCATCGCAACGTAGAACCCTCGAGAAAGCCAAGAGCCGAATCAAAAACCTACGTGGAGAGATCAACATCGCCGTCAACGCCAAGGACGCAGCGACGACCGCTGTCCAGGTTGCAGAGTCTGGGCTCGCGCGGGCACATTCCATGACGGAAGTGCGTCTGACACGCGTGAGTATCGCAGCTTCAATCCAACAATTCGGAACGTCGGAGCTTCGATGCGACGTCCAGGCCAACGTCCTGGGCAAGGAAGAGTCGAAACAGGTGATCTTCGCGCCCTCGCCTGAGGAGCTCGCTCGATCCGTGTACCGGGCGTTTCTCGGCTAGACGCTCGGGAGTCGGGGGGCCCGGTCGCGCGGGCTCCGCCTCGATGTGCGGCGGTGCCATGGGCTTGGCCGAGGTTGCGAAGACCGAGAGCTGCACTCCGGTTGATGTCTGAACCCGCCGTTGCGCACTTGGTCTGCCAGCTTCAAGGACCTCGAGAGCGCCAACTATCGTCAGTCAGGCGCCTTGGAAGTGAGATAGATCCAGCCTTCCGGGAGCGACGTCGTTTCCAGGACCGCGATGCCCTTTTCGTGGTCGATGCGTGTCGCAGGTACCACGCGCCATCCCCGCTTTTGTCCCTCCCTCGGAGGACCCATGTGAAGGACCGCGAAGTTGGCCTCCTTGGCCCATTTCGGCAGCGGCAGCTCCAGGATGAAGGGTTCTCCTACCGAGTCCACCGCTGGTGCGAATTCGTAGTTGAGCCCGATACGCTTCGGTCCGTCGGTACCTTTGCGCTGCTCGAATCGATAGGCGACCGCCTGTGACAGCGCTTCCACTGGGAATACGAGGGTGGCGCCATCCCCGAGGTTTAGTTCAGCACCGCCGAGGTCGATGCTGGCAGTGATCTTGGACGCCTTGTTGAACTTCAGCGCGGGGCGGCTGGAGCGCTGGGGTTCTGCCGGAGCAGATGGCTCGTCGACAGGCGGCGCTTTGGCCTTGTCCTCGTCCTCAACTTCCCAATTCTCATCTGCCTCCTCGACGGGCGCCGCGGAGGGTTCAGGAAGCGGGGGAGGGTGTTTCGGCTCGGCCTGGCTGCAGGCCGTTTGAGCGAGGGCCGTCGGGAGTGTTAGAGCAAGGACCAAGCAGAAAGGGTTCCGGGTGCGCATGACGACATCTTGTTGTGGATCGGGTTTCGCACAAGCGCCAACGCGCTCCGTCGCTCAGGGCGTACGCCTTCGCTGAAAACCCGACTGCCAGCAGATGCGCCGCGCCGGAAGGGGCGTGCTGGGTTAATGTAGGACGCGTCACCACGTCCTCCCAACGACGACCCTGAAGCGATTGTTCGGCGGCAACGAGTTGCCGGTCGCCCGAGTAAGCGTGCAACTCCCGGAAGGTCAGCAACTTGACTAACACCGCGGTCGCGAGAAACTGTGGGACGACCTCAGCCCGCTCTCGGACGCAGCCAAGGTGGCGGTCACCGGACATTGCCCGCTTGCTCGCCAGCTGCGGAAGGACTCCGTGCTTTGCAACTATCACGAGCTGCGGTGCTGGAAGCTCGTCCGATGACCATACCTCCGACGAACAGGATGATTCGCGAGGTAGCACTCCAAACATGGGTTCAGACACCGACTCGGACGCCCCTTCAGAAGCAGAAGAATGGGCCCCGCCCTACCTTCTGCACTTCGCTGGCTACACTTTCGGCAACGCCATCGTGCGAGTCCGAGCCGGACAGGACGGCGTTTTTTGGTTGACCGAACCAGGCATCCTCTTCAGGTCAGGTGCTTCACAGGACGAGCCCCCGGTCGAGTTCGCTCGGTGCCTGGGCTGCCAGTTGGATTTCGTCCTTCACGACGGGGTTCCGACATGGCCGAGGAAATCGTCTACCCAACCGTTCCCCCGAGCAACGGCTCGACGGGGTCGACTGTGATTGTTCCGAAGGAAAGCGGTGCGATCGTCTGTGGGCAGCCCTCTGGTGTCGTAGCAATGGACGACTGGAGCGACGGTGGTCGGCTCCTCGTCGAGGGAGTCGAGGGGCTTTGGTCCATGGACTCGTCAAGCGACTCGGTATTGTGGGTAGCGCGCATCCCATCCGCAGCGCCAATAGTCGGCCAAATCGACTGGAAAGGAGCAGAGGACGCCACCGAGATTCCGACTCCGATCGAAGGAGGCGATCTATTCACCGCTTGCCTACAGCCGGGAACGACAAGGTTCTACATCCCGCAAATGACGACGCTGGAAGTTTATGAAGGAGTATCAACGAACTTCGTGGCCAGCATCGAGTTGGGCGGGAGGCCTCATGGCTTGCATTGCGCTGAAGATGCCCTGTATGTCGGGGTCGAGGGGACGCGAGAACGCGGGCCTGAGTATAGCGGCACTGACGAGAAAGCGTTCTGGATCGCGCGGGTTCCGTATGACTCGACGGCAGCGCGATAAGCCCCTCACCGCGTCCGATAGTCCACGCCATCCCAGGTCAGGATCCCGGTGTCGGGATTGAAGGGGGCGGATAGCTCGGAGGGGCCGAAGATGCCGATGACGTTCATACCCTCGCAACGATAGCTGCCGTCGCGGCCTTGGAAACCTTTTTGCTCGCGGACGTAGTTGGAGAATTGGAGGGTCCAGGTGCACTCGTAGGTGCCGTCGGCAGCTTCACACTGCTGTTGTTCGACTGACTCGAACTCCTGGAGCCAAACCAGCGGACACGCGCTTGGGCTGTCACAGGTGTCGACCTCGAGCGCAAACCAGGTTCCCTCGCAGAACCAGTGAGCGCCCTCCGAACAGAAGCCCATCTCTCCGTCACACTCGACGCAGTCGCAGCCGAGGAAGTCCTGCGCGTTGCGTGCGGTGGCTCGGACGAAGGGCGAAAAGCACATATCGTTGCCATTGCGGGTGTCCGGCTGATTGTCTGCCATGCAGCCTTCATCGCCGCCATCATCAGCTTGATCGCCAGCACCGGTCACTACGTCGTCGGTTGCGCCGCTCGTCGAGTCGTCAACGCCGGTTGAACTGGAGTCGCCAGTTGCGTCTGATGCCCCCTGCCCAGCGCTAGTGCTGCTGTCGTCGGTGCTCGCTCCTGAAACGTTCGTGTCTGCCCCGCCGGAGTCTGAACACGCGAAGCAGAGCAGCGCCGCAGCAAGAAGAGATGCGTTTGGCCGCAGCAGGAGTGCGTGACCCGAGTGGAGGTTGTAAGTCATGCGCAGAGTGTGCTCGTTGGGTGGGGGCCCGTCAAACGTACGAGGCGCGGACGCTTCGCGGTTGCCGGGCCGTGCCGAATGGCGATTGGCGCCTGACGCGTCGGGACATCTCCGGCGGCTTCGGCGCGGGGCAGATGGATGGCTAAGGTGGTGCCCTTGTTCAACTCACTCTCGACGCATATCCAGCCGCCGATTTACTTGGTGATGCCGTATACCGTGGAAAGGCCGAGCCCGGTTCCTGCTCCGCTCGGCCTGGTCAATGGGCGGACAAGACGACCCAGTTGCCGCCGCGCTGAAGTCCGCTGCCGACAGCCCACGTGTATGCCCCTCGACGACGATTGCTCGGCGTGCTCGCCCACCCTGGAAGCACGCGTCTTCATACAGGGGATGCACTACATCGTCACGCGCCTGTCGCGACTCGCGCGACAGGAGGCGCGGCCGAGTCCGCACTGTCGACCCCTCAGGAAGGCTCCACGGTACTATCAGGAGTAAACACTCGAGTGTTCACGTCAGACAACGGCTTCACTGCCCGTCACAATCGACGAGCACGCTGTCGACCAGCAAGTTGCGGTCGTCGGGGGGCACGTAGTAGTCGTTGTCGAACTCGACGCGGATCTCTGCCGTTCCGCCGCTGGCCGTGAAGTTGAACGTGTAGGGCGCGTAGCTCGTGCTGGTCACGTTCGAGTCTCCGACTTCTACCCCATCCACCGTCACGACCATGTGCGGCCATACTCCGAGCGCGGGTTGCCCTTGTGCCATCACGATGATGGTGGTTGGACCCGCCGTGAAGTCGTGGTCGGTCCAGATATAACCGTTGGACCAGATGTTCCAGCCGCCCGTCACGCTGCCTCCTGTCGACTTGCCCATCGTTTCGGCTTCGTAGCTCGCGACATTGCAGCTGCTCGCCTGGTTCTCACATCGAATGAAGGTGCTGGTGGCCACATCGTCGAGGCACTGATCGTATAGGCCGCCACCATCGTGATAGTCGATGCCGGCCCCGCCTTGCAGTGTGTCGTCCCCGACGTCGCCGTACAGCTCGTCGTCGTCGGCGTCACCGTACAGCTCGTCTTGACCTTGACCGCCGCTCAACAGGTCGTCGCCATCGCCGCCGTAGCACAAGTCGTCACCGCCGCCGCCATACAGCGCGTCGTCCTGAGCGCCCCCGAACAGGTCGTCTTGACCGTTCCCGCCCTCCAATAGGTCCGAGCCACTGCCGCCTCGCAGCACGTCGTCGCCCTCACCGCCGCTCAGAACATCGTCACCGCCGAAGCCAAGGAGCGTGTCCTGTGCGCCGAATCCGAGCATGCAGTCCGGCCCCGACGTGCCGAAAAGTACGTCGTCATTTGAGGTACCGAGGACGACGTTGGAACCTGTGGGACAGCACGCTGGGTCTTCTCCGAGACCCACGACGACGCGTTGCGTGTCGACTGCTTGGCGTCCCGCAGCGTCCGTCGCTGTCCACGTGATGGTCCACACGCCCGCCTTGAAGGTTGCCGGCGCGTCGTTATCGATCTCCACCGCGCCGCCACAAGAGTCACTCGCGGTTGCTTGGCCGATGTCGCCCCCAAAGCAGCTCGGTAGCTCGATGTCGGGCGGAGCCGTGATCACAGGTGGTGTCGTGTCCACAACCTCGATGATTGCATAGTCGACGGCCTCTTCGTTGCCACGCGTCACCGCCAAGCTCGCCACCGTCGTGCCGAGAGGGAAGCTTCCGCTGGTGACCGCCTCGGTCGGGGCGTCGAGAGCTACTCCTGGTGCGTCCCATTGATACGTCACCGCGCCGCCCGAGAGTGCTTCGCCCAATCCGGCGAGCACCGCGGTCGCCTCACCGCCGGCCTCGCACTCCAGTGTCTGATCCGGGCCAGCATCGGCAGTGATGCACGTCACTACCTCCGATTGTCCCGCAGCCAGCTCGATGATCACTTCGTCCTCGCACACCGAAATGAGCGCCGGTTCGCTTCCGCCAATCGCATCCGCGCTCATCACGACACCTTGCCCAGCCTCTGGGGCGTCCTCGATGGACAGCAGCTGCGTGCCCAGACTCAACACCATACCGGTGGTCGTGCCTGACAAGCCAACGTCGCTGAATTGGAAGGAGTACTGTAGCGGCTGCACGTCGAGCTCATTGCTGAGCCCATCGGCGTCACTGTCGCTTGCCGTCGCGGCACGGACTTCGACCGCTCCCAGGTCGCAGCGTTCAGTGCCGTCCCCATCGCCATCCAGGGGTCGGAACTGAAGTCGTTGATCGTGCTCCGTGCAGTTGTACAGGTCCAAGGCGTGCTGCGTGAGATCTGCATCTATCACCGGGCTGCCGGGCAGCGGATATTGTGTCATGTAGGGCCCGCCGTTGTCAGCGAGGGCGCCCAACAGCGGATCCATCCCGAAGATGAGGTCCGGCGGGAAGTTCCCGAACTCGTCGACAATCCCGCAAGCGTCATTGACCTCCTCGATCAGGTTGTCCGTGAGGGAGATGATGTTGCCGGGAAGCACAGGGTCCGATGAATCGAGGTTGACCGAGAAGCAGTCGGGAGCCCAGTTGTCCGAAGACACCACGGGGTTGATGTTGTCTGCCACGATGCTGTTAGCGATATTGATGGTCGCGCCGTTGATGGCGACCAGCCCCGAGGCGTACGGGCCCTCGACCGCCGGAACTCCCGTGGTGGGTCGTTCGTTGTTGGTGATCGTCGAATTGACGATGTTGACGGTACCACTGGCAACTCGAACTGCGCCTTGGCCCGCGAAAGTGTTGCCCGTCACCGTGGTGTTGATGAGGTCGAGGCGCGCGGAATCCTTGTAGTCGTTGGCGACGCCTCCGCCCCGGCCCGCGTTGTTGTTCGCGATCAGGCTATCGATGATGGTTAGCAGTCCCGAGTTGAACACCCCCCCGCCCTGGGATGTCTGACCGCCCGCGCCCGCGGGGTTGGTCGAGTTGCCGGTGATGGACACCCTGGACAGCTGCGAAATGCCGTGGTTTTGAAAGCCCCCTCCAGGCCCCGAGGAATTGCAGTCGCGAATCGTCGTATCCCACACGATTGCCGCAGCGCCGTCCTTGACTGAGAAGCAGGCATCCGTGCCGGAGCGATCTCCGTTAGTGAGTGTCATCCCCGTCATGAACAGGCGAGGGCCGCTAGTGAGGCCAAACCTGACCAGGAACGAACCCGTACTTCCTATGCCGACGTCTCCGCCCTCGGCCAGCACGCCTGCGAAGTTACCCGTTCGGCCATCGTAGCGGAGGATCTGGTCGGTTCCTTGGCTATGCACCAAGAGCTCGCCGGACGGCGAGAAGCCCAGGTACTGAGGCGAGTCGAGGCCGCCTGCCCCTGGCGAGACGAAGACCTCGGTCGCCCCGGTGGTGGTCTCGATTCTGAAGACGGTGTCGATGCTGTCCGCCGCGACGTAGAGATAGTCTCCCTTGAGCACGACATCTCGAGGAAAGTTCGCGAAGGAGGGAGCGAAGTCGGGCAAACGAGCTCCAGATTCGTCAAAAGCGGCCAGCTTGGCTGGAGCTAGCAAAGCCACTACGAGCTGTCCGTCCACCCATTCCATGGCGCCAGCAGCCACACCCCCCGTGTCCCAAATGTCGATGAAGTCACCCGTCGGTGAGAAGTGGTAGACGCCACCGCCACTGCCGAAGTTGGAAACGAACATGTGGCCTGCCACGGCGCCTTGACCAAACTCGACATCGTTGAAGCTCAGCAGAACGCCGTCAATTTCAGGCGGAACCAACTGACCCAAATAGGTGCCGTCCGCGTCGTAAGCGAGAACTCCGTCGGCGAGCGTCGTGATGAGGTAGTCCGCGCCGATGGTTGGGGGCGCGCCTCCGACGAGGCGTATCGGCGTTGATACGGGAATCGAAGCGATGGGCAGGGCGGAGGGGGAAAGCCCATGCCAAGAGACCACGGAAAGGTCCTGTTGCACCGCATCGAGGACAACCACTTCTTGAGTCACGACTTTCAGGACAGCCGCATTGCCGCCTCCACGGATGATCGATTGCTCGGGCCCATCACCAAATATTGTCGTGTAGTCGTAGACCCAAAACGGCTCCACGATGCCAGGCGCTGTCTCTACAGTCATCTCGTACGGGTTGGCGCCGGGGTCGGGAATGAGGATGGTATCCTCTCCGGGTGAGCTGTTCGACTGTTCGAGGGCGGCGCGGATCGTGCACAACCCATTGTCGGCGAGACAAAGGCCATCCGCCACGTCCGCATCTCGAGCGTCCTCGATGGTGTTCACCTGAAATGCCTCTCCGTTGCTTGGTGGGCTCCAGGTTCCCAAAACACTCAACGCAGCGAACGCTACGGCCAACTTTGCATAGTTCATCAATCCACTCCTCATCGATTCCGGTTGGCGCCCACATCCCCGGTTGACGCCCGCGTCGGGCACCAAAGTTCCTAACAGCGAAGGTGTGATCGCCGCAACGCGTATTGTTGAGCAGCAGACTGAGAGGCCGTGCACTCATGACCCGAAGTGGCCACAGAGCTCTCTGATATTGCGGTGAAACAGACCGAATACGCTGGAGCGTCGCCGTCGCACTGTCGTGGTGCAACAAGTGCAGCGTCGCTGTCACTGCAGCGTAGCTCACACGGACGTCATGCATGTTCGAGGGATCCGCCGCGCTGATGTGGAGACCTGCCAAGAATGTGGCGGGCCCATGCGCTGGGTGCAGGCTGCCCGCGCCCCACCGGACATTGCCCACTTGCTCGCCAACCACGGCGTTCTTCCGCAGCCCCCTCCGCAAAGACCACCCGTGCTGCTCGGACAGATCCCTCTGCCCCTCGGGTGAGAGCAGCGGGTGCACGGAGACAGTGTTTTCGTTTTCTGCGACCGGACGGCAGAGGCGTGTCCGGGGGGCGGGAGCGTCTGCGATTTGGTGACTCCTTGCGCAGTTCAGTCCGCCCGAAGGCCGTGCTCTGCTACGCCAAAGGGGCTCCCGAGACCTTCTGCTCGCGCGACCTGGCTCGAGAGTCCGCCCAATATGCTGTTCGAAGTTCCTTGGTCCAGCGGACGAATCCTGGAAGAATCGGGAGAGAAGTGACCATATCAACGACCTGGATGGTGCATCACGCGGATGCTCCGTGACGAACCAGTCGAGGACCAGCGAAACGGCACGATCGATGGGGCCACACCGTTCTTGCTTCCGACAGATCGCACTGTTTGTAGTGGCGATGTTGCTGAGCTGCGGCACGCGGCAGACCGCCGACGTAACCTTGCCAGAACAGCCGCGGCACGACTCGAACTGCGTCTTGGCAGCCAGTGATCTGGAGGTTCACTTTCAATCGCCAGACGGCCTGTGGCTGGAGGGTACCGCCTCCTTCCCGCAGCGCGGCAACACCGAGGAGCTTCAGGTCGTGGTGTTGGCCCACCCCGCTGGCGCTCAATCCAGGGATGGGGTGACCCATGGCCAGTGGGGTCTGGACTTCGGGTTCGAGATACACGTGCTCCAAGAGTTGGCCCGAGGCCTCACGCAGCGCGGCTTCGTGGTACTTCGCTTCGACAAGCGCAGTTGCACACGTGCGAACGCCTGCGGACAAAACGACTATCCGCCTCAAGCTGAGCCAGCGCACGTCTTCGATCTGGTCGACGACCTTTCGTCGGCAATCTCAGCCGCCGCGCGACTGCCGGGCGTACACAGCCACGGCGTACACCTTTTCGGCTACGGGCAGTCCGCGGCGTTCGTGCCGTCGTTATTGCGACACGATCGCCGCGTGCGGTCGGCGGTGGCATTCGGTTTCGATACTTGGCACCCCGGCAAGGCCTCGATCGAGCGCGCGGACCGACTCGAGGCAATCGGCACGGCAACGGGGCTCTCGCAAGCCGAGGTGACTGAAATGGCGACTCGGACCAGGGAGTTCGGGTGGGACCTGTCCGAGCTCGCATCGCTCGGGCCCGGAGGCCCGGCGCCGATCGCCGAGCGCCCCCAAGGCTTCTGGATCGACACCATTCAACAATACCTGCGGAACCTCTCGCCTGGCCAATGGAGCCGCGAGAAGCCCCTGCTGCTGATCTTCGGCGACGCGGACTGGACGACCGTGGCCGACGTCGAAGCGATGCAACGGAGCATTTTGCGGTCTCGAGCGAACGCCGTCGCCGTCTCTTTGCCCCATGTCACGCATGCCCTGAATCGTCTCGAGGAAGATGATCCGACTCGCCTCATGCAAGAGCACATCGGTCGCCACATCGACCCGGCTGTAGTGAACTTGATCGCGCAACACTTCGAGAGCAATGCGCCGCCCCGCACCGGAGTTCTTGCAACGACTACCGACTGCCGGAAGCAGCCGATGCTCGCCCCTCTGCGGCTGGCCCATGAGGGACCGCTCGCTGAGAAGGCGACGAACAAGCCATGCTCGATACGGGACGAATGCCGAGTCCGTCCGCTGCCATGGTGCAAGCCAGGACTGCGACCAGTCGCCCGGGACCAATGGGGTAGCGACGGCAAGCGTGTGAGCTACGCGGCGAGGATCGGAGTCGAGCGGGGTCCCGTGGATCTGGACAGCTGCACCCATGGGTGTTGCGGGGGTGGCGAGAAGCGGCTGGATCTGCGCGAGTCCTTGGACGGCGCGAGTGTCGACTTCGAGTTTGCGGGTGAACTCGGCAGAGTGTGCAACGGAGAAACGTCCAGCTCGTGCTGTCCGGTACCTCCTCACACGAAAGACGGCGGGGGTCTGGTGATCGCCACGGGGGTCGTTCGAGGGAATAGGTTGTTCGAAGTGCAACTGTGCAGGCCCCGCCCCGAGCACTACGGACACGTGCTCAACTTCGATCGGGGCTCGCCACCACTCCGCAGTCGCGCAACGCAGAGGACTCCGTGACGGCGCCTAGGCGAACAGCGCTGGTCCAACTCCAGCTCGAGCCACTGGCGGTGGTGACGGGAGTGTGCACGGGCGACACCCCTACACATTGCGACTTCAACGTGATTCCGAGCGGAGCATTCGTTCTTCCGCAGCCCCCTCCGCAAAGACCACCCGTGCTGCTCGGACAGATCGCTCTGCCCCTCGGGTGAGAGCAGCGGGTGCACGGAGACAGTGTTTTCGTTTTCTGCGACCGGACGGCAGAGGTGCGTCCGGGGGGCGGGAGCGTCTGCGATTTGGTGACTCCTGCGCAGTTCAGGCCGCCCGAAGGCCGTGCTCTGCTACGGCAAAGGGGCTCGCGAGACCTTCAGCTCGAGCGACCTGGCTCGAGAGTCCGCCCAACATGCTGTTCGAAGTTCCTTGGTCCAGGTTGACCTGCATCGGTGACTGCGGGCCCTGTTGACTCATGACCGCAAGCATAGGCGCGCCCCGCCCCCCCGAAGCGACCCGCCATTCGCGTCCGGGTGGGGTGTTCGAGCACGCCCGACGGGCCGCTTCACCCTCGTAGCGGGCAGGACGCGGACGCCCGCAGCAACTGGCGTTTCAGCACGCCGCAAGTTGGTCTACAACCTGATCCATGAGTGACGACAAGACGATCACGCGGAACCCGCTGCTCTGGGTCATCACGACCTACTTCTGTATGGGGGCCGTGAATCAGACCATCGGCACGGCGACCAACGTGATGTACTTGGATATGGGCCTCTCCGTCGAAGACGCCGCCTGGTATCCGAGCGCGTTCATGTTGCCGTATGCGTTCAAACCGCTATGGGCACCGTTTCTCGAGATGTTCAGGTCGAAGAAGTTCTTCGTCATTACGTCACAGTTTCTTCTCGCGGGGCTGCTGGCACTTGCGGGCGTGTTCATGACGGCGGACAACTTCCTCCCGATCACAGCAGGTCTCTTTCTTGTCGTCGGTTTTGTTGGGGCCACGATGGACATCGCCAGTGACGGCGTGTACGTCACGTCGCTCAGCGGGGCGCGGCAAGCCAAGTTCACCGGCTTTCAGAGCGGCTCTTGGATGTTGGGGCCGATTGTGGCGGCAGGCATTCTGGTAATCGTCACAGGCAAGCTGCAAGCCGCAGGCTATGACAATCCTGCGGCGTGGCAGGTCACCATGTTCAGCTTGGCGGCGGTGGTCGGGCTGCTGGGTTTGCATCACTGGGTCTTCTTGCCAACGGGATCTCGTGCGGAGAAGGCGCCTGACAGTCTGCCGGAGCTGATGAGTACCTTCCTCGACACCATTCGGACCTTCGCGGCGAAGAAGGGGATCGCGATGATGTTGGCGTTCGCGTTCTTCTACAGGACGAGTCAGGGGTTCTTGGACAAGATCGGGCAGACCTTCCTCAAACAACCCGTCAGCGAAGGCGGTATTGGGCTGGACAACGAGACCTTGGGCCTGCTCAACGGCACCGTCGGCTTCATCGGTATCGCCGTTGGTTCCGTCATCGGCGGCCTCATCGTGTCCCGTTGGGGGCTCAGGAAGAGTCTGTTCTGGCTTTGCGTGGCAATCAACCTGCCCAACGCCGCCTACCTGCTCATGGTGTACTTCCGCCCGGAAGGTCACTGGATACTCGGCACCATCATCACGTTCGAAAAGTTCTGGATGGGTGTCGGCGCGGTGGGTCACATGATCTACATGATGCAGCAGCTGGCACCCGGGAGGTATCAGACGGCGCACTACGCCATCGGCACGGCGCTGATGGGTCTGTGCTTCAGCCTCACAGGCATGTTGGGAGCGAAACTGTTCGATACCCTCGGCTACGAAGGCTACTTCGTCTTCGTGCTGATCGCGACCATTCCTTCATTCCTCGTCACCTGGTTCGCGCCTTTTCACGAAGGCACCAGTACACCTGAATGATCCTGGTGGACGCGGTTGCGCGGTTCTAACCATCAAGCCCGACGGCTTTCTGCCAACGCAGCCGGACCCGCGGCTGTCATGGCTTTAGCTCGGGTTGCACCGACGCGCACTGTCCACCTCGCTTGCTGGCAAGGCGAGCCTGAGCTAGCCAGCCATCAGCGACATCATCTCGTATCTCCCGCCGTCCACGGCGGTCACCCCACTCGGGTGGCCGCCGTTTTGGTTTTTGTACTCTCGCCGCTGTGGTGAAACCGCGTGGAGCACTACCGGCGAAGCTCTCCAGCCACGGGCTGCCCGCGCCCGAACGATAGCCCCGACAGGCCGTAGTCCAACGGGACAACCCCAGGTACACTGCGGCCGTGTCCGACGAAGGGTTCGAGACGCGGCTGTGGTACCCTCGGAGCACCACGCCGGCGAAACGAGTGGCGTTGCCCCCCGGCCCGCTGGCACTTTCGCGAGAGCTATTCGGAGGAGAGGAGCTATCGCTGTCGCGCGAGGCGAACGCACACACGGTCGAGGCAGTTTCGCGCACGCAGCTCGAGCTCTTCGCCAACCCGAAGACGAAAACGCCGCTGATCGTCGTTGCTGGCTGGCACTTCCAAGACTTCCAGGAAGGCATCGCCAGCGACGAAGTGCCCTGGCCCATCCGCCCGAGCGAACTCTCCAAACCCCGCCATCTCGTGGCTGGCCAGCAGGGAGCGTTGGGCCTATTTCGCGCTGCGGCGCACAGGCCACACTCGCTGCCCATTCACCTCGTCCCACTACCGAGTGCGCTCGTCGTGGAGGCTGGGCAGCGCGTGCGCTTGGAACTGCCGTTGACCCTCGTCGTCGGTGAGGCCGCCATCGAGATCGTCGCGGCCAGCACGCTGGCGCCCCCAAAGCGCCCACCTTGCGCGGCGCGGTCAGCGTGGACGTGGGCGAGCTCTCGGCGCGGCTCAGCATGGCTTCGCGACTCGATGATGCGGTGCTGCGCCACTGCCTGCCGCCGCCGCGCAGCGAACCCCCAGCACTTCCCGGCGGGCTTTCGGATCTGGAGGAACCCGCCGAGGTTCCATTCTACCGCCTTCCCGGAGCGCCCGCGCGCTTCCACGTCTCGACGCTCTACCCCCGATTGCAGCACGGACTGGAGCAGCTCCCATCAGAGCCCTGGCTACTGCTACCCGTGCTGGGTGATCACGGCCAACCGCACCTCGCCCTCGTCTATCGTTCGGGCAAGGAGGTTCGCGTCTTGGTCAGCACGCCCGAGGTCGATCGCTTCGTCGACGAGGTGCTGGCTCTGCTGTCCGAGCACGAGCCGGAAACTCGCGCCACGCCCTGGCTCGCCGGAGCAGTCACGAGCCAGCAAACCCCGCGGGCACTGAGCGTGCCGCAACGTTTCGGCGCGCTCAGCACGCGATCGCTCGCCATGGCGAGTGTGCTCGACGAGCTGGAGTCCGTGGCCTCGAGCGAGATCCGGGTCCTGCTCTTGGGCGAAACCGGGACCGGCAAGGACTTCGCCGCGCGTGAGCTCCACAAGGCCTCGCGCCGAGCAGCGGGTCCCTTCGTCGCCTGCAACATCGGCTCGATCCCCCCGCACTTGATCGACAGTGAACTCTTCGGCCACGTCAAGGGCGCGTTCACCGGCGCCACGAGTGATCGCTTGGGCCTCTTTCGCGAAGCCAACGGTGGCACCCTCTTCCTCGACGAGATCGGGGACGCCTCGGCCCAAACGCAAACCTCGCTGCTGCGGGTGCTGGAGACGCGCAGCGTACGCCCCGTCGGCACGGATCGCGAGCGCCCCATCGACGTGCGTTTGCTCGCCGCCACCAGTCGCGATCTCGACGCAGCCCAAGAAGCCGGCACTTTTCGC
>JBNKHV010000058.1:0-2219 GCA_050290545.1 Polyangiaceae bacterium
ATGGGTCGAAAGCTCACCAAGCCACGTGGCAAACACGGTCAGAAGCTCGCTTCGCTCAGACGCGAAGCTGGTCTCACGCAAACCGAGCTCGCCGACGCCATCGGCGAAAAGCAGCAGACCATCGCTTACTGGGAACGCAGCCCCAGACCCGCACGCTCAGACGCCATCCCAAAGATCGCACGTGTCCTCGGCGTCTCCGTCGAGGACCTCCTCAGCGACACCAACGTGCCGCCAAAACGACCGATCAAAAGCGGTCCCACCGGCAAGATGGAGAAGCTCTTCGCTGAGGTCTCCAGACTCCCACGACGACAACAGGACAAGATCGCGGAGTTCGTCTCGGCCTTCATCGAGCAGCACAAACGAAAAGCCAGCTGATCACCAGCCACATCGCAAAACGCAGCAAGCCGCTAAACACACTTAGCGGCTACGGACGGATCCATTTTTCGATCACCACCCCGATCGACGACCCCCACTGCAACGGCTGCCCTTCGTCCGTCGGGGCCGCCGCCTAACTGGCGCTGAAATAGACGAGGGCGATCGCGGCCATGTTCGGCCATCGATCGCCCTGCTCGTCATCTCCACCCGCCGCTACGCGCCCTCGCTGTTTAGCTATCCGTTAGCCGGACGGCAAAAGAGATGCGGCAGCTCGCGCGTGGCGTCTGTGCGGCGAGTGAACGACCACGCGCCCGGCGCCACGCCCGCCGCGCGCGTGGTGCAACTCGCTTCAACATCACGCCATCCAACCGATTCCAATATCTCAGCACTCACGCAGTCAGCGTTATCCTATTGCCCAGCACTAAACCTCAGGAGCTCCCTGCCCTTGCCGAAGCTCGCTTCCACGAAGCAGTCCCCAGCTTCCACACTGAAACCCCGATACACCTGCCGCCAGTCTGGCGACACTTCGCACCGGCACGTAACCCAGATACGTTCCTGCCCTTCCTCCACGAGCCCAACGTACTGGCAGAAGTAGTCGGGTAGTTTGCGCGCAAGGATCTGGCGCCCCTTGTGTTCGGCCATCCCCACCATTGCCCCCCGAAGCCCAACCACGTCGTCAGGCGAAACGTCCCAATACTGCAAGCCCGGCCTTGACGCCTCCATCACTGACCTGTCCAGGACAGCGTCCTTCGGACCGAGTGCTGCTGCACTTTCACTGCCAGGGGTCCTGGTTCTCGTAGCATCGCCACACGCGATGATGAAGACGGAAAGTACAACGACTAACCACATAGCTAGTATCGAATCCTCAATGGCAGCTTCAGCTCTCTCCGCAAGTCGTTCTCCGTTACATCCTGATCACCGGTTCCGGTTAGTCCTGTAGTCTCCAATTCCTCAAGCGGAACGTGCTGCCGGTAGGACACGCCCCGTTCATCTCGGTAAACGTTTGCACCACACTCCGCCATTCCTGCGGCGCAACTCTCGCCACCTGGTGGACGATGCTTCAGCAAACCACGAGTACCTCGATCAGCATGGACTAGTTCGTGTCCCAGAGCAATCGGTGGCTGCCAAGGCTGGCTGGAAATTACTCCAGTATCTGGATCAACAACCAGGAACCCTTTGTGGTTCGGTCCCCCTGAGCGCGAGTAGCGAACTCGCTGAGAGTCACCGGGCCCTGGCTGCCCATTGACCATGTATCCGCCAGGACCTGACGTCGTGAAGGTGTTGCTGGAGTCCATCGACTGTCGAACCTCTGTCCGGTACTCCCCCATAGCCAACCGCCGCACAAGGTCAGTCCCCTCTGGTTGTTCTCCATCGCCGCTCCGACGAATTCCAACCGTGAAGCGGCGAATGCGGCTTTCTGCCGTTGTACCATTCTCGACCACAGTCAGCTCATCGTCGGTTAGCGCCTGCAGATCCGCCAGCTCGGAGCTCGGCTCATCTCCCACAACCTCAATGACAAGCCCCGCTCGCATCATCTTGCTCGTGGCGGATGACGACGCACTCGCAGCGGCCCCCGCGGCTTGCGCAGTAGATTGAGACGAAACCACTGGGCCAGTCGGATACGCTTCCGCCACACCTTCACAGTTTCCGCCACACGCGCTCAGCCCAAGCGGGTCTACCAACTTCAGTGGCTGACCCGAAACATACGCGTAGAAATTCGCGTCTGCTCTACCTGTCGTGTGCACCTCCAACGGATCCGCCGAGGTCCATCGCTGCAACTGCGTGTTGAGGAAGCGAGCCCCGAAGTACACCAACCCCACCTCGACGTCCTCTTCCTTGCCCGT
>JBNKHV010000059.1:0-2210 GCA_050290545.1 Polyangiaceae bacterium
CGCATCGGAGATGGGGAAGCGAATGACTCCATCCACCTCCTCAGTCGTACGCTCGCTCACGTGGACGAAGCCAGCGTCCGCAGGCCAGGTCAGGTTGCCTCCAATAGCGATGTTGCGGTTGAGCCGGTGGCAGCCAGCGCAGGACATCGCTTGGGCACGGAGCACGATGTCGTCGACGCTCAAGTCGCTCCCCAGCGGGATTGCGTTCGCGATTGCCGTTCTCAGCGCGCTCGGATCCGCAGTCAGTTGCTCGAGGTAGCGCGTTTCATTCAGTGCTGAGGAGACACTGCGCCCGCTATTGAACTCGTCGGGAACGGCCATCGTGATGTCGTTGAGCTTTTCTGCCGCCAGACTCGCCACCTGTGACGGGAAGAATGCCCTGAAGTCGGGTGCAGCCGGCTCCGCCGAAGCGGGATCGAAGAGGGGGCCGAACGCGTTGGTCTTGTTGGTTACCGGCTCGAACAGCAGCGTACATTCGGCTCCGCTGCAGTCTTTGATCAGCTTGAACTCCCGCAGTTGCCAGCCGGTTTCGGGATCGATGAATTGATTCGTGCGCACCTGCCCGAGATCGTCCGGATTATCGCCGAAGCGCTGGTAGGAGAGCACGGGGGGAATATTGCCCTTGCCATCGAAGTAGAATTCCTCGAGCGCGTCCGCGCGCGCCTCCAGGTCGTCCTCTTCCGTCAGATCTGCCCACAACTCGACGATCTTGCTGCAGCCCTTGAGCCCCTGATAGGGAAGGGGGTTGGGCATGTTGGCCTCGAAGATGATCAGATTGCGATTCCGGCTTTGGGTATCGGGGTTCGTGCCCGTCTCTTTGGCGTAGATGATGCGATATTCGCCACAGTGGGAGCCATCTTCGGGGGCCTGATCGAAGCGATTGAACAAGCCGATGGGAACGTAGGAGCAATCGCTATCTTCTTCGAACGGGTCGCACTGCGACTGGAATCCTTCCGAAGGAGCGGGCCGGCAGTCGTACGGAAAGCCGTTCAAGCGCGGCGCGAGCTCCGGGTCGTCGCAGTGAGTGATCGCATCGTTAGGATCGACGAATGGATTTTGCGTATCCCACCAGTCGTTGAACAGCTGTGTGGCGGTCAGTCCGGCAATCCCACTCTGCTGGGCCAACTCGTTCATCACTCTTTCGAAAGAGAAACGCGCCAGGATGGGCTGATCTGTGACCGCCAGCGATCGCCGCATGTCCACGTCGTAAATCTTGACCGCCTGCTGCAATTGATCGGTCGGCGTCGTCTCCTCCGGTGCAGAACAAGCTGCAGAAAGCGCGGCCGCAGCGAACAGTGCGGGTGCTCTCCGAGTAAAAGTGTTGCGGCTGCCAACGTGCTTCTCGTTTCGTCCATTACTTGCCATCGTCTCGTTACCCCTGTTCCGTTGTCTATTGGCCCCACGAGGCCGGGTGTGGTGACGACTAACGGCGCAAGCCTCACGGGAGTTAGCCATGTCCGTCACTAGACAACACGCTCCGCACCTACGGTGGAGAGTTGTCGTCTGGCTGCCATTCTCATCGCAACAACAGAACATCAAGCCGCAGAGCATAGGAGACACCACAGCCACTCGTGGCCACTCCAACGCGCCGGTTGAGGGGTTCCCAAAGACCGCGACACTGCTTCCGCGAGTGCGGGCCAGTTGGCCACCATCGCTCACCGACTCGTGCCTCCGCATGCGAGCAAGAACGAACTATCGTCACTGCATCAGACGTTGTCTCTTTGCTGCCATGGGACAACGTCTCACTGCTGACGCGTTCACTCGACAACGGGAAACACGAACACGTGCAGCAGCGCGTCACGGGGACGAGTGTGGTCAGGTGGGCGCGACGCCCCGAATGACAGCCGCCTCCACCGAAGCTCGGTACTGTGCCTCAGTCGACCCAGACGACCGCACATGACACGCGAACAGCACCGCACCTTCACTCGGTGGCAACGGACGCCAGACATGCGGCACTGCACTCCGACCCCGCGCCGTTTTCGTCACCGAGGTCGCACTCCTCCCCCTGCGCCGGGTCCACCACCCCCCACGCCCAGCGCCGCGAGCACCCGTCGTCGATTGGACGGGTACTCGCGTGGCCTTCACTCGGGCATCGGGGTCGGCCGAGTGAAGGCGGGCGCTTAGGTCAGCGCTGCCAGGTGGGACGAGCGCTCAGCTCGCGCGTATACGCCTCGCGAACGAGCTCCTCGATGCGCCCCTCAGGTATCGGA
>JBNKHV010000060.1:0-19679 GCA_050290545.1 Polyangiaceae bacterium
GCAGACGGCACACGACCGCCCGCGCCGAGACTCCACCCGACAGCTCGCGACACTCGAGCAAGCGCGCATCGGGGAACGCCGCGCTGAGCACTTCGCGCAAGGACTCGTCTGTCGTCTTCACTGCGGGTTGCCCTCACTCCACCAACGCCGGACCGCGTGGTCCCTCAGGGCGTCGGGTTGGGCGCAGGCGGCAGGATCTTGATCACCTTGGGCTTGGGCGGCGTCACGCTGGTGGACGCCTTGCCTGAGGAGCCGGAGAGCGATTGTGGCTTGGCAGTGCCAGTGGGTGTCTTGCTGGGCGGGTTCGGCGCCACGGCTTCTCCTTCGAGGGGGTAGTCCCGCTTCCTCCACTCGAGGATGCCCTCGTCGAGAATGGCCGTTCGCTTGTGGCCCAACTTTCGTAAGGCATCGACCACCATGCCTGATGCGTGATGCGGACACGCGCAGTAGGCGACGACCCAAGTTCCGTCGTTGGGCACTGCGCTCAAGCGCTCCGTCTCGTAGTAGCCGATGGGGACCGAGCCGGGGATGTGATACTGGATCCAATCCGCCGCCGAGCGCGCATCGATGATGATGATGCGCTGCTTCTGGTCCAACGCCTTCTTCACGTCGGCGGCGGCGACGAATCGGTCCGCACGCAGTTGGAACGACGGAGCTTTGCCCTTCGGGTTGATCACGAAGGGTAGGTTCTTCGGCACTTCGGGACGCTGGACCGGCGGGGACGCCGGCTCAGGGGGCGTCAGCCCTTTGAGCCAGGCGATGATGTCGTCGATCTGCGCGTCGGTCAGCGTTCCTCTGAACGGCTGCATCGGCGTCGGGGGCCGACCGTTGACGATCGCGTGCTTCAAGAACGCGGGCGACGCCGACGACAAGAACTCGCCGTTGTGCAGCGATGGCGCGTTGCCGCGCGCTTTGTCGTCCCCATGGCACTTGGAGCATTGGGCTTGGAACAGCATCTCACCGTTTTTCGGATCGCCTTTGACCTGGTAGGCGTGGAGCGGCTTGTATGCGGGACCGAGCGTGCGCAGGTAAGCAACGATGGCGCGAATGTCACTCTCCGACAGCGGGCCGCCGCGCTGCTGACCATAGGCGGCCATGGCGGTGTTCGGGCGCCCCATGCGGATGGCCCGCTGCAGAAAACCGTTCGAAGCGCTCTCCAAGAAACTTTGGGTCACCAGCGACGGCGCGTTGTCGGCGCGGTAACCTTCGGCAGTGGCACCATGACAGAGAGCGCAATAGACGTCGTACAGAGCTTTGCCCTCTTTCGCCTGCGCCGATACCGGGCTCGTCTTGCCGGCGGCTTTGGGTACGGCGGAGGCGAGCGGTGGTTGGGCTGGCGTCGCCTTCGGCGTTTCGCGAACGGCCTCTTTGCCCACGGGTGAGGTGTTCTCACACGCGGCAGCGAACAGCCCGACGAATAGCGCGAGGCAGCAAAGACGGAAAGCGACGATACGGCACATACCGTGGCGAGGCATGCGCCATGACATGACACGGAAACGCCGACAAAGCGACGGGGGGGTGGGCCCATGGCGAAAAAAGGGGCGCTGTGGCCCATCTTTCGCGACTATTACCGAACATTGGCCCCCCACAGCGGACGCCTTCTGGCCGGAGGAAACACCTTGGCAGACCGACCCACACGCACCCCCGAACAATCCCAGCTCAGCACGGTGACCCTGATGACGCCCGAGCTGGCGAACTTCGCCGGCAACATCCACGGTGGACACATCCTGCGTCTCGTCGACCAGATCGCCTACGCCTGCGCGTCGAACTACAGCGCCAAGTACTGCGTCACGCTGTCCGTCGACCGCGTGCTGTTCAAGCACCCCGTGCACGTCGGGGACCTCGTCACCATGTACGCCCAGGTGAACTACACCGGCCGCACCTCGATGCAAGTGGGCGTACGCGTGGAGGCCAAGGACTTGCGCCAAGGAGCAGCGCGCCACACGAACAGCTGCTTCTTGACCATGGTCGCGATGGACGAGGGCAAGCCCAGCGAGGTGCCGCGCCTGGTCCCGCAAAATGACGAAGACCTCCGTCGCTGGGCCCGCGCCGAGATGGCGCGCGACTATTCCCAGGCCGCCGAACGTCAAGCGACGCAGGTGGGCGACTTCCTCGCCATCGTCAACGTCGCAGGCGCTGCGATGTTGCTGATCGACAAGGAGACGGGGCTCGTGCGGCTCGCGAACAAGAAAGCCGTCGAGCTCTTGGGACACACTGCCGAGGAGATGCAGAATCGCCCCGTGTGGGAGCTCCACGCCCAGAGCGACCGCGACAAACTCAAGACGGTCTACGAGCGCGTGGCGGAGCAAACCTTCACCGACCCGTTTACCTTCGAGCACGAGCGGAGCGACGGACAACGCCTGTCCATCGAGGCGGTCTCCTGGGTCATCCCACTACCGCGCAAACCGCTGATCCAACGTGTCATGCGCCGCATCGAAACGGGCTCGTGACGTCGGCATGAGCTCCTTGCGCGGGCGCCCTCACTCCGCCGGGCTCGGCGCGTGCGCACTCGCGTCGTCTTTGATGCGCAACAAGACGCGGAAGTCTTGTCCGATCATGTACAGCGAGGGCACGAGCAGGAGCACGATGAAGGTGACGAAGAGCACGCCAAAACCGAGGCTGATGGCCATCGGGATCAAGAAGCGCGCTTGGAGCGAGGTCTCGAAGATCATCGGGAGCAAACCGAAGAACGTCGTCAGCGAAGTGAGCAAGATGGGGCGCATGCGTCGCGCCCCGGCGTTGCACACGGCTTGCCAAGCATCCTGCCCCAAACCGCGGTACTTGTTCACCGCGTCCACGAGTACGAGCGAGTCGTTCACCACGACCCCAGAAAGCGCGATGATGCCGAGCACGCTGATGAAGCTCAGCCCAAAGCCCATCACGATGTGCCCGATGACCGCTCCCAAGATGCCAAAGGGGATGGCCGTCATCACGATCAGCGGCTGGGCATAGCTCTTGAATGGCACCGCCAACAGGGCGAAGATCACGAACATCGCGAACAGTGCGTTCGGTCCCAACGTGCCGAAGCTCTCGGCGCGTTCGCGTTGCTGCCCCACGGGTTTGCCGGTCAACCCCGGGAAGCGCCGCTTGAGCTCCGGCAGGACCGTGCTTTCGACGGATTCGAGCACGGCGCGCGGTGATTTTTCGCCCACCTTGAGCTCGGCGGCGACGTTGACGGTGCGGCGACCCTCTTCCCGCGTGATCGCCGTCGGGGCTTGCCCACGCTCGAAGTCGGCGACGTACATCAGCGGCACGAAGCCCGCGCCGGGGGCGGCCACCGTCAGTTGCTCGAGATCGTACTCGGAGCTGCGCTCGTCTTCCGGCAGCCGCACGCGCACCTTGAGCTCGTTGCGACCGCGTTGTTCACGCAGGGCTTCGGCGCCGAAGAACGCCGAGCGGAGAGTCTGCGCGATGTCGGCGCTGGTCAAGCCGAGTCCCAACGCTTCGCGACGCAGTTTGAAGTCGAGTTGGGGCTTGCCTGCCGAATAGCTGTTTTCGACGTTCGTCAGCGCCGGGTACTCGCCGAAGCGTTCGGCGAGCTCTTCCGAGGCTTTGGCCAGGACTTTCGGATCACGGTGGGAAAGTTGGATGTCGACCGCTTTGCCCGCGCCCGGACCCGCCGTCGCGCTGATGACCAACGCTTCGACGCCCGGCAAGGGCGGTACCTGTGCGCGCCACGCATCGGCAAAGGCCTGACTCGAAAAGTCGCGCTCGGCAGCGGGTCGCAAGCCGAGTTCGACGTGCAGCAAGTGGCTGCCGGTGGCAGACGGTCCTGCCGAAGGACCACGGCCGCGCGCGGCCTGTCCGATGCCGGTGACCATGCCCTCCATCAGCTCTTTGCCGCCGAACTGCTCGACGGTCGCCATCGCGGCTTTTTGGAGTTGGCGTGCTACCTCGGTGGTGCGCTCCACTGGGGTGCCATAGGGCAGCCGCACATTCGCCGTCACGATATCGCCCTCGATGGCCGGGAAGAACGAAAACGGCACGACACCACTGCGCACCATGGCTCCACACACCATCAAACTCGCAAAGCCGAAGGCCACCACCGCGTAGCGCCACTGCAACAAGACGTTCAGCACGGGCCGGTAGATGCGCTCGATGAACGTGTCGAGTCCGGCACTGACGTGCCGCTGCACCCAATCCAACGGCCCAAACAACCAATTCAGCAAGGGCCCCAGGGTGCGACTCCACAGCCCCCCCGGCTTCGACTCGTGCGCCAAGTGAGCGGGCAAGACGAAAAACGACTCCACTAGGGACACCGTCAAAACGGCGATGACCACGACCGGGATCAGGCGCATGATCTTGCCGATGACCCCGGGAATGAACACCAAGGGCGCAAAGGCCGCGACGGTGGTGAGCACCGAGAAGGTCACCGGCACCATCATCTCTCGCGCCCCGAGGATCGCGGCAGCCAACGGTCCGTGGCCCTCGATGCGGCGCTTGTGGATGTTCTCCGCGACGATGATGGCGTCGTCCACCACGATACCGAGGGTGACGATCAACGCGAAGAGCGTGATCATGTTGATGGACACGTCCATCGAGCCCATCAGCATGAACGCGCCGAGAAACGAGATCGGAATGCCGGCGGCGACCCAAGCCGCGAGCCGGCGATGCAGAAACAGCGCCAGCGTGAGCAGCACCAGGAAGAGACCGCTCTTGGCGTTGCGCATCAACAGATCGATGCGTGAGGCGAGCAGCTTGGAGTCGTCGTCCCAGATCGTGATGCTGACGCCATCGGGCAGCTCGTCGTCGAGCTCGGCGGCCACTTCACGCGCGGCGGTGGCGACGCCGTTGGGCGTCTCGTCTCCGACGCGGTAGGCCGTGAGTCGGATCGCGGGCTTGCCGTCGAAGTACGTCGCTTGATCCGTCTCCTCGTAGCCGTCGTGGATGGTGGCGATGTCGCCGAGACGGATCTCGTCTTGGCTTTGGGGGCTCCTGAGCAGGATGTCGCCGAAGTTCCGACCGCTGGTGCGTCGGTCGGCGACACGCACCAGCAGTTCGCCGGCCTTGCTGTCGATGCCACCGCCCGGGATCTCGACGGAAGCGGAGCGCACCTGAGCGGCGACTTGCTCCAGCGTCAGGCCATAGGCTTCGAGGTTGTGGCGCGGCACCTCGATGCTGATTTCCAAGGGCCGCACGCCGACCAACTCGACCTGGGTGATCTCCGGGGCGGCCAACAGCCGCACGCGTGCTTGCTCCGCGAGTTCGTGCAGCACGCTCTCTTCCAGATCCCCGGAGAAGATGAGCGAGATGACCGCGCGTTTTCGCGACATGACGCTGACCGTCGGTTCCTCGGCTTCGAGGGGGAAGGTCTGAATGCGGTCGACCTCGTTCTTGACGTCGGCCGCCACCTTGTCCGCGTTGGCGCCGAGCAAGAGCTCGATGGTCACGGTGCCGACGCCCTCGGCGGCCACCGAGTACACGCGCTTGACGCCGTCGATACCGCGCACGCCTTCTTCGATGGCGAGCACGATGCCCTGCTCGACCTCACTCGGGCTCGCCCCCGGGTACGGCACGGTGACGGAGACGATGTCGAGTTCGAACTCGGGGAAGACCTCTTGCTTGAGATTGAAGACGGCGATCAGCCCGCCGATGATCGCGACGAACATCAACAGGTTCGCCGCCACGGAGTTCTTCGCCATCCAGGCAATGGGGCCTTTGACGCGCTCGACGAACGCGTCCTTGTCCGATACGGGCTCGCTCACCTAGTTGACTCCCTCTTTGGGCGCCGTGGCTGCGCCCTGGGGCGCCACGGCCGCGGCGCTTTCCGCGCTCGGCGGCGACTTGGCGGACTCGTCGCCACTCGCGGCGGAGCTCGCCTCGTCCAGCGGCTGCACCTTCATCCCGGGGATGGGCGCGGAGAGGCGCGTCAGCACCAAGCGGTCCCCCGCTTCGAGTCCGGAGGTCGCGTACACGTTCTTCGCGTCGCCCCAGGCGATGGCCGCCTCACGACGCGTCAAGGTACCGTCGTTGCCGACCACCCACACCACGTTGCCCTCGTACACAGCCTCACGCGGAATGGAGAACACCTGCTCGAAGGGTTGCCCCTCGATCGCGACCTGCACGTAGGCGCCCGCGAGCAACGGCAGCCCCAACTCGGGGCTGAGCGCATCCTCCACCGTCACGATGACCTGCGCGCGTCGCGTGCGCTCGTCCAACTTGTTCACCAGACGCGTGACTCGCCCTTTGCGCACGATCGCTTTGCCGTTGGCGAGGCGTTGCTCCACCGTCGCGGATGAGCCCTCTTCCGCGTTGACCCCGGGGATCTGCACCAACTCCAACTCGGCAACGGGCACCCCGACGGTGACCCACAGCTCACCGGTACCCATCAACTGCGCCAGCTGAAACGAAGGCCCGACGACTTGCCCCATGTCCACGTTCTCGGTGACGACGGTGGCATCGAAGGGCGCCCGCAACTGGGTGCGCGCCAAGTTCAGCTTCGCCCGATCCAGCCCTCGGCGCCCCGAACCCAAGGAAGCCTCGGCCGCAGCGCGCTGACTCTCACGGGAGAAGAGCGGCGACGGCTGACCGTCTTCACCCAGCACCGACCATTCGTGGGCAGCCAGCTCTTGTTGTGCCTTTTCCAGTTCGACTTGCAGCTCGGCGCTGCGCAAGCTGCCCTGTTGTTGTTCGACGGCGAGCTTGTAGTCCCGCGGGTCGATGCGCACGAGCAACTGGCCCTTCTTGACGTGGCCGCCCGGCACCAGCGCGTCGGAGACGTACACCACTTCGCCCGAAACCTGTGGCATGAGACTGACTTGCTGCGCCGGAGTCACGAGCCCGGTGGCTTCGATCACGGCGGTGCGCGCCGCAGGCGTGATCCGTTGCAGCTCCACGATCGGGATCGCTTTGGCGACGGGCTTGCGCTCGGCGGTCGGCGCCTGGGTCATGATCATACGAGCGAGGAAGCCCCCGCCCAGGAGCAGCGCGATGGGCAGGATGGTGCGCAGAATGATGTTTTTCATGCCGTTTCGCTCGCTCCCATATCACCATCTGCCGCTCGCCAGCAGGCTTTCCTGGACGCGAGCAGCAGCCTGCCAAACGTCATGCACGGGGTTTTGTTGAGGGGGTCCGTCGCTTCGCCCAGCATTCGGCGCATCACATGGTGCCGCACCCGTTCCGGCACAAGGCCGAATACGAGCCCGCGTCGCTGAGCCAACCACGACGCAGAACTCTTTGAATTCGAAGAGTTACGACAACCGTGCGACGGGCCCCTCGGCAGCCCTGCGACTGCTCGTCACGGCGGGCTGTGGGCACCAACCCACCATGGCGAAGATGTACCACGCCCTGGTGCTGATGAGCGGCGGTCTCGCGGGCTGTGCGGGCAGCAACCAGACGGACGACGTCGCAACCCAAACGGCCGACGGCGCTAACCCCATGGGGGTCGACGACGAGAGCACGGACGACCCCACCACGACGGCCATGAGCAGCGCCGACTCCACATCCGCCGGCTCGGAGCCGTCACCCGGAGGAGCAGGGCCGACGCAGGCTGAGTCGAGTGGCGACGAACCGACGCCGAGCGCCCCCGACTCGAGCGCCACTCCGACTCCCATCGAAGCCGAACCGAACACCGATCCCACGCCACCCGATGATCCCGATCCAGGCATCATCATCAGCGACCCAGCGCCTTCCGTCGGAACACTGCTCGACGGCTGCCCTCCCGAACAGCAGCAATGCGAGGTGAGGAGCTGCTTTACCGGCAGCGCCGGGGTGTGCGGCGATGCCGAGTTCTGCTCACTCGAGCCCGAGGGCCCCTGCAGTTGCGGCCCGGCACAATCCCTCGACTGTGCCGAGGGCGAAGTCTTGACCTGCCTGTTGGGGCGCTTTCCGGCGGGCGACGCGGGCATCACCGAGCAACGCTTCGACTGCCGCTGCTTGCCGCGCCAGGACAACTGCGAGGACCTGTGCGCCGAGATGGAGAACGCCGGAGGGGGGCGGCAACGCGCCTGTGTCGAACAAGAGGGCGTCGTGTTGTGCGGCGGGTGCATCCTGGCGGGGATCTTGCGTTGAGCGCGACGACGGAGCCGGGCCCCCTGCCCTCCGAAGCGCGAAGCGAGTTGCTCGACTTTTGGCGCCGGCGCGCCGAGGGTGAATGGACGACCGCCGCCGCTTTGCAGCACGTCCACGACGACCTGGTCGTCTGGGGTGCCCCCGAATCACTGCGAGCCCTCGCGAAGCGCTGCATCGACGACGAGTGCCGTCACACGCGCTGGTGCACCGAGCGGGCGCGCAGCCTGGGTGCGAGCGACTTCAACCCGCGGGTGCTCGGCGAGCGCCCCTTCGCGTTGCAGGGAGCGAGCGAACGAGAAAACCGCCTGCTGCGCCCGATCTTCGCCGGCTGCATCAGCGAAACGATCGCCATTCACGTCCTGCGCGAGTCTCACGCGGCGTTGGCACCGGGCTCCGTGCGGGAGATGAACCGCAAGCACATGGCCGAGGAGGTCGACCACGCGCGCCTGGGTTGGGCGTTCCTGGCATGGCTCGCCAACCACGGGCAGTTGGGCCGCGCCGAGCGGGCTCTGCTACGGCGCGCGCTACCGGCGATGCTGAGTCTGGCGGCCGAGTCGTGGCGCCTCGGAGGCCGCGACGTTTCCCCAGCGCTGCAAGCGAGCGGGTTCATCGACGCAGCACAGATCGAACGCGCCCTGAAAGCCGCGCTCACCGAAGTGATCCTGCGCGGCTTCGCCGACTTCGACATCGACGTCGATTGGCAGCTCGAATCGTCCTGAGATGAGGCACCATGAAGAACGGCTGCGCGTCAGAAGCCGTGGCTAGCGGTGTCGGAATTCCCCGCCTTCGACCACTTCGCGAGCCCGCAGTGCAAACACGCCTTGGCGAACGAGTTGTGGTACGCCCCCGTGCGAAAGAACGCCTTGCCACAGCGGGGGCAAGGGCACAGCTCCGCGTAGCTCACGCAACCCGCCACCACGAGCACCCACGCGACGACGATCGCCAGCGACATCACGGACCAGAGCAGCACCGCCACGATGCCCACTGGAATGCCCGCGACGAGCATCCAGCGAACCGCCCGCATGCGAGCGCGGTAGACCTGCCAGCCATCTTCGTCAGGTTGCACGTGTCGCACGGTAGCACACGGCGGCCCGTTTGGCTCACAGCTCGCCGTCTGCGGCTGGGCGCCAGTACGCCTCGACGGTAGACGGCGCTTGCAACACGCAGAGCGCTCTCTGCTGGATGGGTCACGAGTGTTGGCGTTGCGAAGATTGAGGGTGACGCTCGACGGTTGATATCGCGGCCGAAAGGCGCCCGCGAACCGCGGGCCTGGGACCGCCCCTTCCCTGGAGGTCGCGTTCTAGCTAGTCTGCCGACGATGGATCGGATGAGGGATTGGCGGTTTTGGGTTTTCGTGGCGGTCGCGATTTCAGCGAGTGGCTGCATGGCGACGTCGGCGGAAAAACTGCGCAAGCGAGCGTCTTTCGACCTCGACTGCCCAAAAGGCAGACTACACCTGCAACGCATCGACCAGCGTACCGCGGGCGTCAGAGGTTGCGGGCAGCGGGCGACCTACGTCAAGTCTTGCAGCGGCAGCGGCTGCACATGGGTGCTCAACGGCGACACGCGACAGGACTAGCGCAACTCTGAGGGCGGGCGGACAGTCCCGCCAACAATCAACCGCAACCGGGCTCCGTCTGCGGCCTCATTCCCGGGAGACGACCGCTCACGGGCGTGAGATCGTACATGTCGAAAGTCGCGATGCTGCTCATGTCGTAGCCTTCGTGATCCTTCTTGCCCTCCGCCGTTTCGAGGTAGTCGTAGAGGCTCTCTTTAGAGTCGAAGGTTGCCCAGACGACAACCGAGTTCCGCTCCCGGTCCACGCCGACCTGGCGCGCAATCAATCCGGCAACTTTCCCGTCCATCTTCTCACTCGGCCCCGAGGCGATCTTCACCAGGTCATCCAAGCGCCCTGGCTGAGCCGTCGAAACGCTCACGAACGTATAGCCTGCCTTCGTCATTCGAATTCTCCCTTCTGACCTTGATTCTCTCGCTCTTCCCGTTCATTGCTGCGCATCGCAGGCGCCATGGCCTCCGGCAGCAGCCGGACGGTGTTGCTGGACGAGAACAACCTAGAGAGCTACCTAACAACCGTTAGGCTACATACCTAACACCCGTTAGGTACCCACGCAAGAACCAATGTCCAATTCTAGTTTCGATGAGATCGCAGACGTTGCGGCACGCCTCTTCCTGGCCCGGGGGTTCAAGGGGGTGAGCCAGCGTGCCATCGCGGAGGAGCTCGGCATACGAGCGGCATCGCTCTATCATCATTGTCCAGGCGGCAAAGCGGAACTCTATGTGCGCTCAGTTGGGCGCTTTCTGGATGGCTACGAGAAGCGGCTGCTCGAAGCGCGCGGAAAGGCAGCATTTCCCGAGTCGCTGCTTCGCATGGCAACCTACAGCCTGGGTGAGAATCACGTCGATCTGCGGCGCATCGTCACGGAGGACTTGCCCAATCTCCCCGTCGATCAGCAGTCGGAAGTGAGCAACCGGCTCCATGAGGCTCTGCTCAACCCGCTCGTCCAGGAACTCGAAGCTGCGAAGCTGAGTGGCAAGGTGCGTGCACGCCTCGATAGTCACCTGGCGGCCGCTTGCGTCGTCGCCGTCGCCGACAACCTCGGCGGGATGCATCTCCCTGACGGTATGGAAGCCTCCCGAGAAGCGCTCGATGAGGCCAGGAAGCTGGTCCGCGCGGGTGTATCGCTATTGCTGGATGGCACGAGACCGTAGAACGCCCAGCCGTGGACGGTGGCGACCGCGTGTTCGTCGTGGGCTACTCCGAGGAGACCACCGCGGAGGGCACCGCCTTCGTTCGACTGCTGGAAGCGCGTTGAGAGCCACCGCGCGGAGCTCAGCTGTCTAATCCACGCGCTCCTGACCCGCACCACTTCCCCAACGCCTGCTGCAGCCCCGCATCACCGCCCTGCCCCACCCACGCGACATGCCCATCGGATCGGACCAACACCCCACTCGGCGCCGTCACCTCTCCGATCACCGGCAACTCCCAGACCCCGCCGTACCGCGCATCCAAGCACCGCACCCGCTCCGCCCAAGGCCCAACATCGAGCGCCCCGGGCTTCCCCAAGTTGATCAACACGGTCTTCGCGTCGTGCAGCAACCTGTAAACACGAACCACGCCGTCTTCAGTTTCCAAATCCAAATCCGGCATGCGCCTTCCGAGCAACGGATGCCCCTGTCCCAGATCGTAGTGAACGTCCAGGCTCGACAGCATCGCGGCATAGCGTTTGCGCGGAGCATCCATCTGCAGCAGCTCACCGACGACGTCGCGCAGCGCATTGCTGCGGGCGTCACCGCGGTTGACGGCGGACATGGCCAGGGTGAGCTGAAGCACGCGGGCGCCGATGGGGTGGCGTTCGGTGTGGTAGGTGTCGAGCAGGGCCTGGGGGGAGGTGCCGTGGACGACTTGGGCGAGTTTCCAGCCCAGATTTACGGCGTCTTGGACCCCGAGGTTCAGGCCTTGGCCGCCTTGCGGTGAGTGCACGTGAGCCGCGTCGCCAGCGAGAAGGACGCGGCCCTTTCGGTAGCTGGCGGCTTGGCGGGCCGCATCGCTGAAACGCGAGCTGTGCGTGACGTCGTGGATGCCGAAGTCGCTGCCATAGCGGAGGAAGAGTGCGGCTTTCAAGTCGTCCAACGTCGGGGCGCCGTGTTTGACCTGCTCTTCGATCAACACGACGCGTACGCGCCCATCGTCGAGTTTGCCGATGCCGTTGACGCCTTGGGCGCTGCGTTTGATCCCATACGGCGGCTCCTCAGTCATCGACGCTTCGGCGTTGAGGTAGCTGACCGAGGCATCCCAGCCGGCGAAGTCGATGCCGGCGTGTTTGCGCACGAGGCTGCGGCCGCCGTCGCAACCGACGAGGTAGTCGGCGCGCAGCACGCGGCCATCGGATATCTGGACGTCGACGCCCGTGTCGTCTTGGGTAAACGCCGTGACATCGACGCTACGGTAGGTCGGCACCGAGAGCTCACGGACCCAGTCCGCCAAGATCTGTTCGATGCGCTCCTGCCACAGAGCGAGCCAATAGTCGTGACGCGTGGGCTGCCCGGTGATGTCGAGCGGGGTGGCGCCGAACGCAGCGAGCTGACCGGTCTTGCCCTGCGCGACAAAGCGCTCGGCGACGCCGCGTTGCTCCAGCAGCTCCACCGTGCGCGAGTGCAGACCACCGGCGCGCGAGCCTTCGAGGATCTGATCGGCACGGCGCTCGACGATGGCAACGTCGACCTCGGCGATCGCCAGCTCCGCCGCCAGCATCAACCCCGTGGGGCCACCGCCGGCGATCACTACTGAGTGCTGTGTCTTCGCCCCGTCGTTCGCTGCTGCTTTGCTCGTCGTGTCGTCCTGCATGCTCGCTCTCCTGTGTGGCGGGTTCGTTGCCCGAGGTTGGCGACGGTACGGCACGAGCAGGGGCTTGTGGCAAGCCGGGTGATCTGGTATACGCTCGGCATGGCGGGCGACAGGGGGCTAGTTCCCTGGGGGTCACCGTTCGCCCGAGTGCTTTACGCCTGACCTTTTTGCGTCGCGCCGCTCCTGAATGGCTTGCCACGCGAGGTGGGTGCCCAGACTCACGACGCAGACGACGCTCACGACTGAGCCGAGCGCCCTTGCGAGTAGGGCCGCGATACCTCTGAGATAGTCATAGCCGCCGACCGGTATCGCCGCATGCGCCATGAGAGCCAGCAACGCACCGAAGAGTGCGCCCACGCTCAACCTCACCGTGCGTTTCGACATGCGCTGGACTCCATTTGCAAAGCGGCTATTGCGTCACTCGATTGGCCAGAACGACCACCATGAGTTGCTGAGAGAATGCATGGGAAGTGGCCTCGAAGTCGAGAGTCAGGTGCCAATATCCCAAAACGGAGTGGAGCTAACATGGCGCCCGGGGCCGGCGCGCAGGGTCTGCCCCCCCGCGAGGTGAACATGCGACTCAGTGAGGGGCTCCATCCGAACGAACCGTCGGAGGCGTCGCACGGCGCTCGTCGCGTCGTGTCGCGAAGGGAACTGAAGTCCTGTGAGATGCAGCAGGGAAAGCTCCTAGAGTAACAGTTCACTCGTAACGCTGTGCGATTGCGCGGTGCGCCAAATTGGCTTCGTCCATGGGCCTTGGAATTTGGTCGGTCATAGTGCAGACTGAGCACCGGACCACCGACAAGTGAAGAGGGACTGACCATGGACGACGACTCCAAGCAGGGCTCCAATCCACCGCGCAGCCGGCGCTCTCTGGGTATGACTGAGAAGGTCTGGATCGCCAGCGTGCCGGTGGCGATCTCGGGTGCCTTCGCGCTTGCCGGAACTGAGACGGGGCACCACATGTTCGATCGCCTGTTCCCCCACGACGAGCCACGAGAAGAGAGCCACAACCGCAAACGCGGGAAGACCGGAGTGGACGACGGCGTTGTGGTGCCAGACGAGGCGGACGGAAAGCCCGTCTTCACCAGCAAGACGAGCAGCGCGAAGCCAGAGCTGCCACAGACGGACACCAGCGCTGCCAGGAGTCTGGCCGAGTGCAAGCGCGCCTGTGATCGTCCAGCACGAAGTTGCGAAGCTACCTGCGGTGACGACCGAGCGTGCATCGTCGAACGCTGTTTTCCGGTAGAGGCGCGCTGCGACAGCGACTGCGCCGCAAGGTTCCACTAGACGTTGAAGCCTCGTGGTCTGTTCATGAGCGGGCCCCATTCGAAGGGCTTTGCGATGATCGGCTAGCGCCAGGCTCTCCAAATCATCTTGGCCACCGCAGCCGCAGCCTCCGTCGGCGGCTCCGCACCGTTGACGCGCACGACAACGACGATCAGGTCGTCGTCGCGGCTGCTCGCCAGATGTGCCGTCGCGAGCCGCTCGCTGATGACGCCACTGTAGCCCAATGCTCGATCCCCAACCCCCGCAACCGGCTCCGCCTCGGGCCAATCCCCCTGAGACACCAGCTCCTCGAACTCCACGCCCGCGTACAGCTCCCACCTCACCAACTCGTTGTCTTCGGTGACGTAGCTGCAGCTCGTGTCCGAGTCCGAAGTCCGCGCCAGCTCGCTCTCTCCTCGGTCGATCGTTTCCAAAGCCGCGTCGGGGGATACCAGGCTGCACCCGGTCTGCTCACCTGCGAGCGGTGTTTCCCCGGAGCAGGCCGCAGCGCACAGCCACGACAGGGACAATATGGCATTTCGTGCAAACATGGCGTGCTTGCTTCTTGCCACACTGCGTCGGAGTGGACAATGACGCGACGCGGCTCAACGTGGGCCACGGAGCAGCCAGCATCCCCACCGCGCGGCGATGCGCACCGACCTGGCTGGCCCCCACCCGACGTGGCAACACCTGGCACATCCGCTGGATCGATGAGACGGGGCGACGAGCAGCGCCGTCCAGCACTTCGTGGGACTCGTTACCAGACCATGACCCACGCGAGATTCGCGTACGGCTGCCAGGGCTGTACGCGAAAGCGGCGAAACGTCGCTCCGTCGAGGGTGACAAACTCGATCACGGGTGGACCCGCCACCACGTCGACGCCGGTGCTCAGCGAAAGCCACTGGCATGAGACACCGCCGCTCAGCTCGTACTCCAGCCCCAAGCCAGCGCGGAGCAGCGGTGACCATCGTGCGGTCGTTGGCGTGCCCACGGCAACTTCGCTGCGTGTTTCCGTGGAGCGACGGTGCAGGACCGCACCCGCCCCGCCCATCAACCACGGAACCAGCGGTCGGGACGTGCTCGCCAGCGCCAGCTCAGCCTGTGCCAACAGCACGTGTCGTTCGAGTATCAGGTCCGCTTCCGCTGTCACGGAACGACGCCGAGAGCCGAGCTCACCGACGAGGAGCGTGCGCAGCCGCTCCCATTGCAGGCCGCCGCGGATCTGCAGCGCGGGCCATGGAACGGCTGTGATGCCATCGATATTGGTCCCGACCCCCAGACCCAACAGCGCCGTGAACGAGCTACCAGCTAGCTCGTCGGGTGCAGGTATCCCTTCGTCGGTCGTCGTCCGCACGGGTGGCAACGGTACCGATGCTGGCGGTGAAGAGCTCTCTCGGGAGGTTTCTTGCGGATTGGAACTCGAGACGGCTGGAGCTGCCGCTGCTGGTAGCTGTGACAGGGGAACGCCTAGTGAGTTGGGGCTGTCCAACGACTCCAGCGCCGCTCGAACGCTCAGCGCCGCGAGCTCCAACACCGCCGAAGCATCGGCATGGGTCGATGTATCCGATGGGGGGCCAATCGCGCGCGCATAGAATCTATCCGCATCGCTCGTCAGGATCGCCACGAAGGCACGTGCTCCGGAATGAAGCGTTTCACCCGGGGGAGAGTCCATATCCGCTATCCAAACCACCAGGTGAGCCTGTTCGATGCTGGCGGCGGCGCGCGCGACCTCCACTTGTTCACTCCAGGTACCTGCCGGTGCTTCGGGTCGAGAAATGACTCGCGCGTCGAGGTCGACCGTTTGTCCACGCACGCGGTCGCCCAGGCTGCTGTCGCTACCGAGTACGACGATGACCCGAGGCGACGCGTGGAGCTCGCTCGGAGAGGCCGGCGGGCGCATGGACAGCGGAGGCTGGGCGAACGACGGCGCGCACAATAGTGAGTACACGAGCGCTGCGACCAAGGCCAACCCTCGTGCCGCTGGTGGACACACGACGGAACGCGCTATCACTGCCCTCAATCGCGCTCGAATCCTTCCGGGACGGGAAGGTAAGACGACGTCCCGTCAGGGGGTATGTCCGCAGTGACGGCATACACCGCACCGCTGTCGTCCTCGGTGAGGATGAAACGTTGATCATCCAGCCAAAAGACTTCTGGCCCGGAAAGCGGGAGACACGACCACCAATCCTGGATGATGTAAGCCTCCTCACCGTTCAGCCAAACCGCAACCTGAAGGTCCTCCCTGGCGTCGACGAAGAACTCGGCCAGCCCCACGTCCAACGGCCAAGGCTGCGAAGCGCCTGTCCAATCGGTGACGAGCCAACCGCTAACCCACAACGCTTCGTCACCACTCGGGTCCTCAATGAATGGAGCCTCGTCATCAAAGCTCCCATCGGCAGAAGGTCCGCGCGAGTCCGGATCGGCCGACGTCGAAGCCCCGGACGGTGGGGCCGACGTCATTGGGGGGCCGCCAGTGGGGCGCGCACCAGATGACCCTTGCGGGGATTCTTGCAGTGAGGTGGTCCCCCTCGGAGAGGTCTCGTCCGTGGCGTCCGCGGGCGGTTCTGCGTCGACGTCAACCCATGCCGCGACATCCGTCGGGCCGGCACACGCCGCTACCAGCCGCAGACAGCCGAGCATCCCACAAACCGACAGCTTCAATCGTGCGGTAGAACAGACGAGGGGGTGCTCAAGGCGCAGTGTCATCCCGCCGCTCCAATCGGGTGTTTGCGCGTTGCCGCAGGGGGTGATCGGGATAGGCACGTAGGAAGCGTTGCAACGTACGTTCGGCGTTGGCCCGATCACCGGCGGCATCGTAAGCGCGCCCGAGCAAGTACACTGCCTCCGGCATGGCGGCGTCGGACGTCGCAACGGGCAGCAACAGGTTGATGGCACCGTGCGCGTCCTGTTGATGTTGCAGCATCAGCGTGGCTGCGGCGACCCGTGCTGCTACGCCCTGAGTGCCTCCCCGCCCGCTCCTCACGACGTTCATGTACGCAGCGAACGCGGCGTCGTAGCGCCGCTCCGCACGAAGGGCGTTCGCAACCGCGAGTGGATCCGGCATGGTCGGCCGAGCTGACACGCCTGCTGGGACAGGGGGGGCATCGGTTGCTTGCTGGGCCCGGACGACGGGCGCAGGCTCCGGCGGCATCGTATGTCGGTCGTCGATTGGCGCGTCCAGCGCCCCACGCTCGACGAGAGCGCTGGGCTCGGGCGGCGGGAGGTTCACCTTCGGCAGGTACTTCGGGTGGATTGGGGTTGTCTGTGGCGCGGCGGGCACGCCGTCTACCGCTGCCAGCCCTGCGGTCCACTCACGCACGACGGGGAGCCATGCACCGGACAGCGCGGCTGCGAACGTTCCGAAGGCCAAACTGGCGCCGACGATGGCCACGCGCAGTACCCGTACCGGCGGCGCGCGTCGGACGGCGGGGGGGCCCTTCGAAACGATGCGCAGTTGGGATCGACGCATGCGTTCGACGGATCGGGCTTCGATCTCACCTGCCTCGTCCGCAGCCGGAGGAGCTTCGATTCGTGAGTCTGGCGTATGCGTCGGCACGGGCAGACCGCACGCCCTCATCACGCTGGCCACCAGCACGTTGGCTTCCTCTTCGCTCAGCGGACGCGCTGGGCCATCCGCCTCGTCGAGACGAGGCGGAAATAGCGACGGAATGTCTTCTTCATCCCGCATCAACCCGCCCGCCTTTCGAGGTCGCCTGCGAACCTTGCCTTCAACTTTCGCATCCCGATACGTAGCCGACTCCGGACCGTCTCCACCGGTACACCAAGTTCGCTGGCGACATCAGGAACGGTGAAATCGAGCACGAAATGAAGCACGACGGCTTGTCGTTGCTCCCAAGGCAGTTCATCCAAACACCGCACCAGCGTGCGGCGCCACAGATAGGAATCCCGCGCGTCGCCTTGGCACTCCGCAGGGAAATCCGCGTCTTGTTCGCGCAACGGTGCATCGTGCAGACGGCGCTTTTTGATCGCGCGCAGCGCGCTGCGAATCACCACGCGGTCTGCCCAAGCTCGGAAGCGGCCATCGCCTCGGTAGCTTCCCAGGCCACGGAACAACGCGACGAGTGCCTCCTGAGCCAGATCATCCACGTCGCGATCCCCACGCACCACATAGCGCACCAGGTTTCTCACCCGCGGTACCAACATGCGGAACAGACGCTGCGTCGCATGAGCATCTCCCTCGCTCGCGAGTGCGGCCAGCTCCGCCAGTACGTGGTCGTCGACTTTCGGTGAACCCATGGCTTGAAGTGCCCGTGATCCCGTTGAGAAGCTCGTTCCGAGCGCTGCACTTCGCAGACTCGGGCTCCCTTTGCGCCGGGCGCGAGCTGCTGCGCAGAATCGAGACCCTTGGGACACCCTTAGAGTCACACGAGCAGTCGCAACAAGGCACTCAATCCGCCACCCTCGATCGTGACAGGATTTCGGCGATATGCCGCTGTGGCGACTCGCGCCCGAAGGACTCAGTCGGAGTGGTTGTTCCACAGTAGGGCGAGGATCCAACACTTCAATCGTACAGAGCCGCCGCGCTGTGACTTCGGGTCACGGCTTCCGACGAAGCCGCGATGTCGACCGAATCTGCGAGACGAAAGCCGAGGTGTTTGGGTCATGGCTTTCGAAATTCGACCTGCGGCTTGGTCAAAGCGACGGCACCGAAACCCACAGTCGGAGGGAACCGCCTCTATCACGGCAGACGGGCGGCGTTGGCCACTCGAGTACGAAAGGACTGAATCATGAAGAAAGTAGCATTGGGCTGTGTGTTCTTGCTGACCGCGTGCAGCGGAGATGCGGGCGAAACGGCATCGCAACCCCGGACCGACACCGCTCAGCAGGCAATCGCACTACTGCAAGCAGGTGATCACGAGGCGATGAAAGATTGCGGTGCGGTCGTGGCTGCTTGCGAGTCAACAGAACAAGCAGCGAACCACTGCGAGCGCATCGCCGAACATTGCGAAGCTTTCGACGACTTCTTGCGCGGCAGCCGTGAACCGGTGACATCTTGCTGGCAAGGATGCATCGAAGGGGAACACGACGTGGAGGAATGTCGGGGCATGAGCCACGCGCACGACGACGGTCGGCGCCGCGGGCTGGAGTGCCTGGACGAGATCAGCGAATGTGACTCCGGCGATTGTGCTCTGGAGTGTGGTGTCGACTTCGACGGTCCGTTCAGTCGCGGTCACGGACAACCACCCGGTTCGGGCGATGGGGATTGGCCCGAGGGTGCAGGGGGCGGTTGGCTGGATGGTGACGCGGGAGGAGCGTGGTCGGAAGCGGAAGGCGACTGGGGTGAGGACGAAGCTGGCCCGCTTGACGAAAGTGCGGGGGGCGGCGGGCTGGATGGTGACGCGGAAGGAGAGTGGTCGGAAGCGGAAGGCGACTGGGGTGAGGGTGACGCCTGGCCCCTTGACGAGGGTACCGATGGCAGTGATGAGGGTTGGTCAGGCCACGAAGAAGGAGGCGACGGCCCATCTGACTTCGCTACCGACGCGGATGCCGGCACTGACACCGGCGTCGATCGCTGATGCGGTGACAGCCGGTCGCTGCGCAGCAAACCTTCGATGTCGCGCGAGGGTTTGCTGCGCGGTGACGCCGAGTGGGAAGTGATGAACCGTCGCGACAGACAGCATGTGCCGTCCGGGAGCTGAGGCCGCTGGGCCTCGCGGGTTGACGCCGAGTCAACTGGACAAACCGGGCGCATTCGCGGCACTGCGGTCCGGCGGTATGATACTCTGCGTTCGCGCGGGCGCAGGAGTTCGTCCGGGTTCCTGCAAACCTCCGAGGAACCAGAATGAAGAGAGATGCACTGTGCGGCCTGATTGTGTTGGCCATGAGCTGCGGTTGCGGGACGCACTCTGACGGCAAGACCAATGCTGGAGACATGCGCGGGAGTGAGCCCGAGACAGATGCGACCGAATTGGACTTCTACGACCTCATCCGGTCAGGAGCAGATTACGACCCAGTTACTGCGGCAGAAGCTGTCGCTGCCGCCGACCTGATCGTAGTTGGTCGAGTTGTGGAC
>JBNKHV010000061.1:0-15509 GCA_050290545.1 Polyangiaceae bacterium
GTTGCCGACGGCACCGTCGGATTGAATGCGGTGACTGACGTGGTGAAAGCGCCAACCGCGGGCGTTCGACGGGACGTCGTACACGCTTCCGTCTTCGCCATCGCCGATCTGGAGCGTCGCGACGTGATTGAGGTTGCAGGCGAAGGCGAAGGCCGCCAACTGCATCTGCAGCTCCGCCACGATCTCGATCTGCCCGTTCGCTCGATATAGATTGTTCACATCCGAGGCCTCGATCGCGTCCAGATCGAGGCTGCTGGTGCTGCACGTCGTGCCCATCTCCACCGGCATGTCCGTCAACCCCGTTTCCAGATCGCGTAAACTCGAGAGGTGCAGCTCCAGGCGCTGCCTATCCGCGTCGTTGATGTTCGTGCGGCCCAACAGGGCCTGCAGGTCGTCGCGAACCAGGTCGATCGCCGAGCCGCGACGCGCCAGTAGCTCCGTCAACTGTGCATCGGTGTCAGCAGTGGTGCCGTCTCCCTCCGTGGGGCCAGCGCCCATCAGCTCGAGGTAAACGTTGTAGGGGTTGCCCTCCGCCAAACGCACTTGGCCGTTCTGGTCGAAGGACAGTCGCTCGTCGATGTAGCCACCTTTCAAACCTGAGTACAGGGTGAGCGGCTCCGCCGCGTCGGGGTTCAGGTAGGGCGCGAGCACGATGTCGATCGAGGGCCCGACGGCCATCGCCGTTATGCCCGATACACCATCCGTCGGCCCTCCGGTGAACATCGGCACCATGCCGCGCACGTGGCTGGACGACGTGCTCGAAGAAAATGGAGCGTTCAACCCCTGCACGAAGGTGACCCACTGCTCGAACCCCGCCAACGCGCCGGCAGCATTCGTGTCCGCCGACAGATCCGTCAGCTCCCCTTTTTCACCGGGCCAGAAGGAGCTCTGCACCACTCCACATGCCGTGCCGATGAAGAAGGCGAACAGCGGTTCATTACCCTGTGACCAGGCCGAGCGCATGGGGATGCTCTCGAAAAACGGCAAACCGATGGCAACGCCCCCCGCGCCGCGCAAGAACGCTCGGCGATTGACGGCTGGGCGGCGATGGGCGGGCTTTGTCTTCAGCATGAGGTCCGTCCACCAATGCCCGCCGGCTGAGAGCTTCGAACCCTTTGATCGAGCACCGCGTCATCCACCAATTGCAGCCGGGAAAATTGCACTTGGAACACACGGGGTCAACGCTGGAACGCACCGGTGGCACAGGAGGTTGTGTCCCACCACATGCACAGGGCATGAGTCCTCACCTCAGGCACTCGGGCTTGAGCTTCTTGATCCCGTTGTCCATGTAGTACGGCGGAAGGCAGTCGTTCCGCCGGCGGGGCCCTCGATCCCAGGGCCCAACATCCCAGGGCCCAACATCGTCGGCAGGCTCGCTCCAGCGACGCTCGTTCGCTTGCTCGAGTTCTTGCACCCGACCCACTAGGCGCACGAACTCCGAGCGTTCGCCCCGGTCCCACCGCCCGCGTGCAGCGCGCGCCCAACTTTCGACGTCGGCGAACGAGAGCGTGCCCGCTTCGTCGTAACCGCGTAGCAGCATGCCGAAGCCCGCGACCGCAGCCCCGAAGCGAAAATCGTCAGAAGCCGAGTTGAAACCACCGAAGCGGTTCGGCACTGACTGCTCGAGCAGCACACTGCCCGACGATTCTGGCGCCTTGTAGCGCACCTTCACCGTCATCAAACGATCACGGCGAGCGCCGACGACGGGGAGCACCTCGTAGAAGGCCGTCACTCGATGCCCTGCCCCGACGTCGCCGGCATCCTTCGTATCGTCTTCGAAATCCCGCCGGCGGAGACGACGGTTGTCGTAGCCGAGCAAACGGTAGCTCTCCACCGTCTCCGGGTTGAACTCCACTTGGAGCTTCACGTCCTTGGCCACGACGCTCATCGTCGAGCGCAGCTGCTCGCTCAGCACACGATGCGCCTCCGCTTCCCCATCGATGTGGGCGTAGTTACCGTTACCCTTGCCCGCGAGTCGCTCCAAGCGCTGGTCCCCGTCCCTACTATCCCCGAAGCCGAGCACCGAGAGGAAGACGCCGCTGAGCGCTTTGTCTTGAATGAAGCGTTCCAACTCGTCGGGCCGCGAGATGCCGACGTTGAAGTCGCCGTCCGTGGCGAGAAACACCCGATTGACCCCACCGGATATGAAGTGCTCCTGCGCCATCTCGTAGGCGAGTTCAATGCCGCTGCCACCGTCCGTCGAGCCCTGGGCCGTCAACGCATCGATGGTGTTGCGGATGGTGCGCTCGTCCGAGGCCGAGGTCGGCTCGAGTAGCACCGCGGTGCGCCCGGCGTACACGACGATGCTGACCCAATCATCCTCCTTCAATTCGCCGACCAACACCGTCAAGGCCCGCTTCAACAAGGGCAGCTTGTCGTCTGACTGCATCGAACCAGAAACGTCGATCAAGAACACCAGGTTGCTGCCCCGATCGTTCGGCGGGGGAGTGACCGCTCGCAATCCGACGCGAACCAAGCCGCGCTGGCGAGCCCAAGGCGCCTGAGCCGCGTCCACCGTGATGGAGATGGGGTGATCGCCGGTGGGCTTTGGGTAATCGTACTGGAAGTAGTTGACCAGCTCCTCGATCCGGGTTTCCACACTCGGTAGTTGGCCCTGGTGCACAGCCTGTCGCATGCGAGCATAGGAAGCGGTGTCGACATCGACGGAGAAAGTCGAACTGGGGGCCGCGTCGGCGGATAGAAAACGATCGTAGTTCTGGGCACGACGGCGCGGTCGTTTCGCGACTCTGGGTTGCGTCGGCTTCCTGGGCGCGGGCCTTGCCGCGAAGTTGGGCCTCGCCGCAACTGTTGGACCGGGCCTGGAGTCATTCCAACGGTTGGAGCGCTCCACCCGCTTCTCTGGCGACCCCGTGAAGCCTTGATAATCGATTTCAGGCACCACGGAGGGTTCAGTGAGACCTTGCGCCTCGGGAAGGTCCCGCTCACGCAAGGCCGAGTCGGGCTTGTTGCCACCCAGGCCGGCTCGCGGTCGAAGGACTTTTCGCGTACGGTCGGGGCTATTGAGTGCGGGCGCAGGTTCCTCTGCCTTGGCACTCTCGCTGCTGCCCCACGAGTCGTCGTCCGTCGACAGAGCGACGGTCGTCGGCAATGGCGGTGCGACCACCTGTGCCACGTCCCCCTCTTGCGTCAGCCACACCAGGAGCAGACAAGCCGCCGTCGCCAACGGCATCACCAAGACGCCTTTGGCTCGCCCGAAGGGACGCCACCCATGCCAAAGGATACGCGCCCGCTGCAGGCCCGTGAGTTCCTTCTCCGGCGCCGTTCGCAGCGCCTGCGTCAGAAGAGTGTTCAGCGACGACAGCTCGTCGGCCTCGCGTTGGAGCTCCGCGTCGTCGGCTAACACCTGGTCCAACTCGGCGCACTCGGCGTCCGTCAACTCGCCCAGTGCGCGCGCCGTCATTCTCTCTCGAGCTTGCTCGCGGTTCATTGCGCCCTCCTCAAGAGCCCCTGCTTCGTCTCGGGCTGCTCACTCGGCGGCTCGGCATCCAAGAGCCCTTTCTGCCGCAGGCGTTTGCGCACGTAAGTGAGGGCCTCGTGCAAGATCACCCCCACGTGGGAGACGGACAGGCCCGTCACTTCGGCGATTTCTCGGTAGCTGAGTTCACCTGCGAACTTCAGCACGATGACCTCGCGCTTCTTCGGCGGCAACTCGGCAAGCTCATCCAGAGCGTGCCCCAACATCTGCCCGTTCTCCAGCGAGTGCTGCTGAGTCGACGGCACCATCAGAGTGATGTCTTCGAGGGGCTCGACGTCGCGGTGTTGTTGTCGCTTCATTTCGAACGCACGGTTTCGACACACGGTGAACAGCCAGGCGGCGACGTGCCCGCGCACGTCGTCGGCGTTTTGACGGCACAGACGAAGGAACGTGTCCTGCACGACGTCGGCGGCCAGAGTGGGGCCCACGAGCGAACTCGCGTACCGCAAGAGTGGCGCTTCATGCCGTTGCAGGGCGCGCCGTACCCAGCCCCCGTGGTTGTTTCCCGTCACCAGTGCTCGCTCGCTCCGATCAGACTACGCATGGGCAGCGGGTTTCTTAGGAAGTTTTTTTGTTCAACGATGTCAGCAACTTCGAGACGCACCGGGCCGAGGTGCCAAGGTCCGGCGGGGCCCGCGAGGGGGGCCGCTCACGGCTCGCGTCGATAGCGTTCCCGCTCGGTGGCGGTGCGGTCATGTCACGGCGCGCCCAAACACGCCGTCGGTACGGCACCCCAGGCGCAGCCTTTGCGCAGGTCCTTGCGGTGGTTGGCTCCGAGCGCGTTCATGCCTACGGTCGTCGCCATGCCCGCCCCTTCCCGAGCGCCTGTCGCGCGCGGCATGAGCCTCAGTCTGCTCCTGCATGCACCGGCGTTGGTTTGGGCGTTTTCGTTGCTGGCTTCCCCCAATCGACTCGTGTTCGAAGGACCCCAAGTCTACGAAGTGGATCTGGAGCGAGAGCCCACTGCCGAACCTGCGACGAAGAGAAGCGCACCGCCCAGCGCTCCCGAACCCGAGCCCGAAGAAGCCGCCGAGCCCGAGACGGAAGCCGAGCCCGAATCCATCACCGCACCAGAGCCACCGGCCGAGCCTCCGCCACCCGGGTCGCAGTCTCACCTGCCTGTCGCCGAACGCGCGAGGCCCACGCCAGCCGCCGCACAAGCCGGTCGAGCGTTGACTGCAGGCGAAGCGTCAGAAGACGACGTGTACGACTTCACCATCGTGCAAGGCGGTGGCCCGCGCTACGTCGGTGGCGTGACCCACGCGCGCGGCACCGGGCAAAAAGCCACCTACGATCGAAACGCTCGGGTCGGAGGACGCGGCAGCGAACCCGCCGCCCGCACCGAACCAGCGCCGAAACCACCTCCCAAGAAGCAGCAGAAACAACAGAAGCCCCCGCGCGAACCAGTCCCTGCCCAACCGATGACCCGCAGCTGGAAGTGCGCATTTCCCGCCGAAGCCGACAAGTTCCAGGTTCACTTCGCGCGGGTGCGACTCGTGGTGACGGTGAACGAGCAGGGTCGAGCTCAATCGGTTCAGGTGCTGTCCGATCCAGGGCACGGTTTTGCCGACGCCGCGCGACGCTGTGCGCTGCGCGAGTCCTACTCACCTCATCGAGATGGCTGGGGGCGAAGCAGCACCGCCACCACGCCACCCTTCACCATCACCTTCACCCGCTGAGCCCTCTCACATGTTCTCTGAATCCATCGCCGCCTTCGCTTTTTTCGGCAACAAGATCGTTCTGGTGACGTTGCTCCTCGGCAGCGTGCTGAACGTCGGGTTCTATCTCGCGCGACGGGCCTTCTTCGCCAAACACTTCCTGCGTGACCCTCGCGCACTGCTGGACGCCGTGAGCGGCGCCAAGAACCGCGGTGAGATCGTCTCACTGTTGGAGAAGACGAAGACGGAAGAGACCCAACTCGTACTGCGCGGGCTCGCTGCGCACCCGGACTCGTCGCGCGACTTCCAGAGCGCGGTCGAGGGCCAAGTGACGACGGAGCAAGTCTACTGGGACGCATCGACCAGCTTGTTCGCGTGGACGAGCGCAACGGGGCCAATGATGGGACTCTTGGGCACGATCCTCGGCTTGATGAAGGCGTTCTCGGATCTGGCCTCCGCCGAGATCCCGGAACCGCAGCTGGCGCTGGCGGGTATTGCGGACGCCCTGCTGACGACCGTGCTCGGCATCTTGCTGGCGATCCCAGCGACGGCCTTCTTCAACCATTGCAGGCTCCGCTCACGCAAAGCTAGGGCTGCGGTCTCGTCACTGACGCAAGTGATCGCCGCGCGTTTCGGGTCGGTGGAGCCCCGTCGACAAGCGGACCCGCCCCGCCAGGACGACGAACCGCGAGAGAGTCACACGACCGAAGCGCGCTGAGTCCGTCTCACATGCGTTCAAGCTCGTCGACACCACAGTGCGCGCTCCCGCGTTCCGACTCGTCGACTCCACAGTGCAAACACGGGCTCTGCGAGCCAGGCCTCGCTCAGCGTCGTCGACGCCACAGCACGAATGCCAGGGCGCTGAGCCACACCGCGCTGGACCACGGCGAAGCAGCGCGGTTGCCGGACAGCCGACAACCCGAGTCGGACGCCGTGTCGACTCCATGGACCTCGCCAGCGCTGCCGAGCTCCGCGCCATCTTGCTCGTCGATATCTGGTTCGGCGGAAGTGCCGGCGGTCATCTCGGCCGAAGTGGCGTCGAGCTCCCCGTCGGAGCCGACGCCATCGCTGGCTTCCTCGCCGAGCGCAACTTCTTCCGGCTCAGCTTCAGCATCGGCGGGGGCGACGTCAGCAGCCTCCTCGCTGGACTCGGATGGTTCTTCGTCGGCGGGGTCGTTTCCGGGCTCGGTGCTCACCTCTGGCGCGCCGTCGAGTCCATCGGCAGGTTCTCCCTCTGCTGCAGGCGCGGCATCTCCGTCGCTGGGCGCTGCATTGCCATCGCTGGCTGGCTCTTCGACGACAGCGGTGTCATCGGCTCCCTCCGCCTCAGGCGCGGCAGGCTCTTGTGGAGGTTCGGATACCAGCTCGGTCGTTTCCCACGGTGGGTAGAGCTCACGCAGGGCTTCGCAACGCTCGGCCGGAATTGGGCAGCTTTCGGGCCCCAGGCAGGACTCGCATTGCACCAAGTCCGCAAAGTCCGCCGGCGCGTCGCTGGTGACCGCCGGATCGAACACGCCGCCCTCGGGACACCACCAACTGCGGATCTCTTCATGACTGACGGGTCGCAAGGTTCCCGCATCGGGGTTGGCGGGTGCGCAGAGCAGCGCCGATTCGATCAGGTTGCTGTGAACGGTCAGCGCCTCCAGCTCCGCGCAATACTCACCACTGGAGTCCGACTCCGCCGTCTCGCGCACAATTTGAACCGCGCCGTCGAGCGACTCGGCATAGCCCCAATCCGCGGAGCGCTGCTTCCAGCGATAGACGACCCCAGGATGCTCAGGGAGCTGCACCTTCAGCGCTTGCCGCTCGTATTGCCTCTCGCCAATGCACGGACCTTCAGTCTCACAGCTGCCCACTCCAGGAAGACAGCAGTACACCTGCGACGTCACGTCATTCGCCGGCGCGGTCACCGAGCTCACCTGGGCGCCATCGAGGGCAGCTTCGAGGCTCGCTTCCGTCATCGTCAGATCGGCGTAGCTGACCGTGTAGAACTCCCCCTCGGACAGCGGCGGAAGCCAGGCCCGCCAGATGTAGTAGTCCACCAGTTTGCTGCCCACTTCGACGTCGAGCTCGGCGCGCTGAAGGCTGCCCTCGTAGACAGTACCGTCCGGACCCGTGGCAGTCACCGTCGGCGGGGCGCTGGTGCTGCACGGCACGCCACAGTACTTCCCCACCAATACCGCTGCGTCCCTCGAGCCATCGGCGTCGGGCTCACCGCTGGCTACGAGCTCCGTGAGCACCAGAGTGTACGGATCGTAGACCACGACCACGTCCGGATCCAGTGCCGGCCCGGGTGGTTCACACGCGACGCCATCACCGACGTAGCTGCAGACGCATGCAACGACGACCCACCGAATTGCCCCTCTTTCGACACTCACAGTGTTGGAGGTTACCACGAACGCCCACCAAGAGAAGCCATGTGCACCCCGCCCGGCCTCGATTTCGACGCCAAGCGAAGTGCGCCCGCGGCCCGTCGGGGTGACAACTTCGCCGGCCAAGTCTCGATCTGCGCCACGCCCATACCTCCGCGCGGCGTAACGCGCCCGAACAGCGCTTCCCAATGCGAGCTGGTGGAGTCTCACCGTCGCGGCAACCTCACCGCTTTCCAGATCGTTTCACTCGGTTACACCATCACTGGCCTTTTCCTGCATGATGACGTGTCTCAGACGCCATTGTGCAGCACTGATTCTCCTCTCGCTGGCCATTGGCGGTTGTTCGAATTCAACGCCGAAGAAGAACGAGGCTCCCGTGTCGCGCAATTCGCCGACCCATCAACGGCTCCTGCAGTGGCGGTACGTGCAGCGGCTGCAATGGGAGCACCAGCGACCGCTGCGGGTCGCAGATGACGCTGCTCGGGAACCCCTTCGGCTGCGACTTCGCCTGGGGCACCAACGATGCTGGCGTTCTCCCCGGTACGTGACCTTTCTCTCCAAGTGAAATGCCGCTCGATCTCGCGGACTTCGTGCACGTCACGGGCCGCGCCGACGCCTATCCCTACATCAACGACACCGACCTGCGAATGGCCCCATCGGACCACGTCACGATCGACACCGCTGGCGGCTGCGGCTACGTAGAGCTTCGTGATCTCCCGTCACTGGCTCACCCTCGTCCGTGCCGGCACCCTGCTCGCACTCTTGACCAGCGCTGCGTTGCTGCTGCACTACGTCGACCCCGCGGGCGCAACTTCCTTCTGCGGCGATGGCTCGGGCTGCGAAGCCGTGCGCAAGCAGGCGCCACGACTCTTCGGGTTGCCGCACTTCGTGCCGCTTTCGGGTGTCGTCGGCTTCGTGCTGTTGCTCTGGGCTTCTTTCCTTTCGAACCCACGCAAGGCGCTGTTGCTGCCCGCCCTCTCGGGTGGAGTGATCGGGCTCGGCTTACTGGGCTATCAGGCGTTCGCCATCGGCGAGTTCTGTTCGCTGTGTTTGCTCGTGGACACCCTGGCGCTTGGCATCGCGGGCGCGGCGGTTGCGCTGTGGAGAACTTCAACCCCTCAGGCAGAGCCTCTGCGGGGATGGGCCTGGGGTGGACTGTTTGCTCTAAGCCTGAACACCCCTGCGGTTTGGGACAAGCTCCGGCCCGAAGAAGGGCTGCCCCCGGCGCTGGCGGAACTGCAGCAAGCCGGCGCGCTGACGGTGATCGAGTTCGTGGATCTGCAGTGCCCCCATTGCCGTCGTTTCACGCCAGTGTTGGAGTCGGAGCTCGAGCTGGTCGAGAAGCCAGTTCATCTGGTGCGCTTGCACGTCCCGCTCGCGTTCCATCCCCTGGCACAGCCGGCTGCGCGCGCCGCGCTCTGCGGGCGCAGCCTCGGAAAGCCCGAACTCGAGGAGCGACTGCTCACTCTACCGCTGAGCGAGGACGTCTGGTTCGAGCACGCGAAAGCGCTGGGCTTGGACGCGACGGCGTTCGAGAACTGTCTGTCGTCGGACGCCACCACGACCACGTTGGCTGAACACCGAGCGCTGTTCGACGCCACGGACATGCACGCGTTGCCCTTGACGTACGTCGGCAATCAACGCATCGAGGGCGCTGCCGACGGAGCTACCGTGCATCGCGCCGTGAGCAAGGCGCTCCACCCGAGCACGAGCGTGCCCGGCTGGCTCTTCACTCTGGGCGTGGTCGCGATCGTGATGGTACTCGTCTTGGTGGGGCGAAAGCGCGAAAGCCGCGCGAGCTGACGACGTCGGAACGACGACCTGGCTAGCAGAACGGCGTGAGAACGACGACCCTGGTGCGCTGAACGACGTCGTGGCGAGCAGAACAGCGTGAAAACGACGACCCTGGTGCGCTGAACGACGTCGTGGCGAGCGCTCGGCCCCTGCAGCCCAGCTCCAGAACCAACACGTCGCGGCCCTGACGCGGGGTACTCCCGGAGCTCGTCTTCGGCCAGATTGACCAAGAGTTGGGCACGCCCGCTGGGAAGGACGCGTTCGAAGTGGTGCGCGACGCTTCGATGACAGGACCACAGAACCTCGACGAACGGGACCAAGCCTGCAGCCCGCGGGGGCCTAGCTAGGAAGAAGTCGGGGTGGTGGTCCGCGAGCGTCACGTAGGGCAGTGATTATCCGCGCTGGAAGACGCTGCCTGAAGCTTTCGCTTTGAAGCTGGCGCTGTTGCATCCGGATTCTGATATGGCCGTCTTTTTTCGGGGCGTGGGCAGCATCGTCGCAGTTCAGTGGGAAGTCAGGCGTCATCCCTCGAACAAGAGGCGAATCTGGCGCTGTGGTTGCGTCTCATTTTCACGCGAACGCCTGCGTTCCACCGATCCGACGCAATGTGCGTTGGCGCGCCCCGTGCCCCTGGCTACAGTGTGAGCATGTCGGTTCTTAGCGTCGGTCCGCGTTTGGCTGCTGTTGCCACCCTATTTCTTCTTTCTTCGAGTGCCTCAGCGCACATCCTGGTAACCGCGCCGATACCGCGAGTCCCGGGCCAAGACAATCTCAAGTCCACCCCCTGTGGTGATGGCGTCACTTGGGGACAGGGCGAGGTTCACACCTACGCGCCAGGCGAGACGGTCACCGTCGAGTGGAACGAGACGATTTCTCACGCCGGCTACTTCCGCGTCGTCTTGGGGACCGGCGGGGATGCCTCCTTGACCATGCCTTCGGAGGCTGACTTCGACGCGTTCACTGCACTGTACACGGGCGGCAACGGCGACGTGCCAGCGCCGATCGAAGAGCCGATGGGCAGCGCCGACGGCGACATGATCGTCTACTACGACTACTACGCCCCGCACCCCGGCCAACAGTGCGCCGGCGAGCAAGGCGGTGGCAGCTGTACCTATTCCGTCGACATCACTTTGCCGGACTCGTGCGAGGGGTGCACGCTGCAGGTGATTCAGACCATGGCTGAGTCCAGCCGCACGTACGGTGTCAACGCCCACTACTACCAGTGCATCGACTTGGCCATCGAAGGTGAGCCGGCCGCTGGCAACGACGGCATGGGCGGCATGAACGGCATGCCAGAGCAAGGCGCCGGCGGTTCCACGGAAGAGGGGGCCGGGGGCTCCACGGCTGAAGAAGGCGTCGGTGGCGACACGGGCGCGTTGCCGGAAATGGGCATGGGCGGCATGACGATGGAAGGCGGCGAGGATCCCGCCGTGGACCCACTCGAGCCCCCTACGCAAGAGCCGGAGCCTCTTCCTTCCGGAGAAGAAACGACTCCCGCAGGGCCCGGACCTGCGCCGGTAACCCCAACGGGCAGCGCACCACCGGCACCGGACACGATGGGCAGCGCACCACTGCCAACGCCGGAGCCCGGAGTCGTCGATCCCGCGGCACAGTCCGGCGTCGGCATGCCGGCGAGCAACGACGGCAATGCGTCCTCCGGCGGCGGCGACGACGGCGGTTGCTCGTTCACCCAAGACAAGTCGAGTGCAACGAGTCGCGCTGGCTCGGCGGGGTGGCTGGCTTTGCTCGGCTTGTCCGTGTTCGCGTGGCGCCGCCGACGTGGCTAAACGTCACGACTGAACGAGCCCCGCTGGCGCTTCTGAATACCGCCCACGGCGAGATCCGCCGAAGCAACGCGACGAGACGGCACCTGCGAGGCGGGACCGGACTCGGTTCAGAACGTCCAGGCCAACGACAGCGCCCGGTGCAAATCCGCCGGGCGCACCCCGTCCGGCGGGTGAGTGTCGAGCTGCAGAGAGTGGCTGATCGCTAGCGACACACTCTCGACGAGGGAATACTCGACGCTGAGATCGCCGAAGGCGCGCACGTTCTCCCAATCCGCCATATCGGGTTGCAGGTACACGGTGGTAGAGGCTTTGAAGCGCCCCAAAGCGACCACGTGGGTCAGATACGACGAGAGTCGGTGGCGCCAGCGTTCTGTGCCGGAGTCCGGAAAGTCGTCTCGACGTAGCCGTTCGTATTCGGGCATGTACGCCAGGCCCACGGCCGTCCACACTGATGGGCCAGCGAGCAACTGGAGGCGAGGACCCGTGCCTAGCAAGAAGCGCAACACCCGCCGACGAAACGGGTTTCGGTCGATTTGGGTGAACGCTTCCCACTGCAGCGGCCCCGACACCTGGAGACGGTAGCGCGCGTGGCTCAGCTCCTGGTCCAAGTAGGCCTTGCCCGACGCCTCACCATATTTGGCTTGTGCCATGAGCAGCCACAAGTGCCGCTCGTGGCGGTGGCGCACGATACCATCCCCCTTGAGCTCGAGGCTCTCGGTGTTGCCGTTGAGCCAGCTCGTGCCGGCGTTCAGCTTGCCGCTAGTGCCCCCACCGACGTTGCTTGCTTCTTGCAGCACGTTGACGATCTGCGCGCTGGCCTCGCCGGACCACAGAGCACTCGCGAGTAGAGCGACGGAACAGGACGAAGCGAGAACCCGACGCACCGCGACGAACCGACACAAAGCGAGAACGAGGCGCGCCGCGACGAACCGAAGCGAGGCAAACGCGCCGCGTAGAGTGCTCACCCAACGCACTGCAACCAGCCTACGCGCTACGAAGAACCAGAACGAACGCAAAGCCACGACCCGACTACGCACTGAGTTCGTGGGATTCCGGCGCGCCGCGCGGTACGCGAATGTTCTCGATGAGTTCCGCCACTTCGGGCGGCGGCGGTGGCGTCAGACTGGAGACGATGGCCGTCGTCACGAAGTTGAGCAGCATGCCCAGCGTGCCGATCCCCTCCGGCGAGATGCCGAACAGCCAGTGCTCGGGCGTGTTCTGCTCGGGTGCAACGAACTTGAAGTAGACGATGTAGGCACTCGTGAAAACGAGCCCCACGATCATGCCCGTAACGGCCCCCTCGCGATTGGCCCGCTTGGAAAAGACCCCGAGCAGCAGCGCCGGAAAGAACGAGGCTGCCGCCAAACCGAAGGCAAACGCGACCACTTGGGCCACGAACCCCGGCGGGTTGATCCCGAAGTAACCCGCGATGCACACGGCCACGCCAGCGCTGACGCGCGCTGCGATGAGCTCGTGGTGCTCGGAGATGTCCGGCTTGATGCTCTTCTTCAACAAGTCGTGGGCCACCGAGGTCGAGATCACGAGCAAAAGCCCCGCGGCGGTGGACAGCGCAGCAGCCAACCCACCGGCAGCGACCAAGCCGATCACCCAATTCGGCAAATCGGCGATCTCGGGGTTGGCGAGCACCATGATGTCGCGATCGATCACGAGCTCGTTCAAGTTGGCATCGGCCAGGTACTGGATCAGCCCGTCGCCGTTCTTGTCCGTGAACTTGATGAGCCCCGTTTGCTCCCAGTTCGTGAACCACGCGGGCACGCTCGCGTACGTTTTGCCAGAAATGGTCTGCAGCAAGTTGGCGCGCGCAAACGCCGCCACGGCCGGGGCCGTCGTGTACAGGAGCGCAATGAAGAACAACGCCCAACCTGCGGACGAACGCGCGGCACCGACCTTCGGCACCGTGTAGAAGCGCACGATGACGTGAGGCAGCCCAGCGGTGCCCACCATCAACGCCGCGGTGATGAAGAAGACGTCCAGGGTGCCCTTCTGTCCGTCGGTATACGCCGCAAAGCCGAGCTCACGATTGAGACCATCCAAGCGGTCGAGCAGCGCGGTGCCATCCTCCAACGTCGAGCCGAAACCGAATTGTGGGATCACGTGCCCGGTCATCAGCAACGAGATGAAGATCGCGGGCACCAGGTAAGCGAAGATCAACACGCAGTACTGCGCCACCTGGGTATAGGTGATGCCCTTCATCCCGCCCAGTACGGCGTAGAAAAGTACGATAATCATCCCTATGATCACCCCCGTGTCAATATCCACCTCCAGGAATCGGGAGAACACCACCCCTACCCCGCGCATCTGCCCGGCCACATAGGTGAACGAAACCAGGATGGCGCAAAGCACGGCCACAATGCGCGCGGTACGCGAATAGTAGCGTTCGCCAATGAAGTCGGGTACGGTAAACTTGCCGAACTTGCGCAGGTAGGGGGCCAGCAGCAGGGCCAGGAGCACGTAGCCGCCTGTCCACCCCATTAAGTATACCGAACCGTCATAGCCGGCAAAGGCAATAATACCCGCCATCGACAAAAAGGAGGCCGCCGACATCCAGTCGGCTGCCGTGGCCATGCCGTTTGCCAGGGGGGAAACCCCGCCCCCGGCTACATAGAATTCCTTGGTGGAGCCCGCTTTCGACCAGATGGCGATGCCGATATACAGGGCGAATGAAATCCCTACCAGCAGGTACGTCCAGACTTGTACACTCATGAAGGTTGGTTTGGAAGGTTATTCCCGGTAGCCGTATTTGCGGTCCAGGCGGTTCATCAGGTAGACATAGACAAAAATCAGGATCACGAACACATAGATCGAGCCCTGCTGGGCAAACCAGAAGCCGAGCTGAAACCCGCCCAGGCGAAATTCGTTAAGCCAGTCCACAAAAAGGATCCCGGCCCCGTACGATACCACAAACCAGATGCTCAGCAATATGAAAAGATACCTCAGGTTTATTTTCCAATAGGCCGTTGCCCGTTGTTGTTTCTCGTCCATAACCATGTGATTTCCCCTCCTAATATAAGGGTTTGCCGGCAGGTTACGGGAAAAATGAGGGCAAGGGCAGCGATTTAAGGATTGGAACTTCGGCCCATTTAAACAGAGGGGATACCCCCAATCCCCCGGGTATAAGATACCTCCCTCCCCCGCAACAGCCTTGCACTGACTCACTCAGTAGCCCTCCATACGGCATGAACACGCCCGATCAGCCATGGGAATTTAGCCCAAATGGAATTGGCGTGGAATTTGGGATTTGGAATTTACCCCAGGTTCTGTTCCCGATTTTGCATGACCAGGAAGGGAATGGTTACGTGCAGGCCCAGATAGTCGAGGGTGAATTGCACCAGAAACCGGTCTATCAGGCCATGGCCGGTGTTGACCATGACCAGGAGCTGGGCGGCCTGACGGCTCAGGTAGTCTAAGATGGTTTCGGCCCGTTCCCGGCCGGGTACGGCGGCAAATGCAATATGAGCTTTGTGCAGCGCCTGCTCCAGGAACTGTTTGTTGTCTTGCTGCAGCGGGTCAAGAACCTCTGTGTCGGAGACATAGAGCAACTCGATTTGCGAGCGATACGAACCGGCCACTTCGCAGAGCAGCTTGAGCTCCCGGCGTTTAAAGGGCACCCTGAAATCGGTGGCGAACACAATACGCCTCGGGGGCTGGTAGGCATAGTGAAAGGGTATGGCCAGCACCGGGCAATCGAGGCTCTTTAAGGCCCGCAAAGTACGGCTGCCGAAGGAGCGTTCGGCCCGGGCCTTGCATCCCTGGGTCCCCATCACCACAATATCGGCTTCCAATTCGCGTACCAAAGGGTTCAGGCCTTCCTTTAGCGAAGTTTGCATCAACCGCTTCTCGAAGGTATGACGGGGGTTGTAGAGTTTTTCAGAAAGGGAAGTGAAATCACGGTCCAGGGCCTCTTCAAGGGACTTGAGTTGTGCGTTTTCCCGCCCCGGTAAATAGGCTTCCTCGGGCGAGTCTGCTGCAACGGGCAATCGCGCTTCGGCGGCGTGTATTAGGTAAAACCGGGCCCGGCGGTATTTGAAGAGCTGGGAGGCGAAATAGGCAGCATTCCGCGCATTTTCGGAGAAATCGGTGGGTAGCAAAACGACGAGCATGGCAACAGGCATTTAGTCGCCTTAAAAATAGGCCTTGCCCCCCTGTCTGGTTATGACCTGGGTCAGCCACTCCTGACCGAGATCAGTGTGTCTGTGGAAGTACCGGGCTACCTTGATGGGATGCAACAGACGGCTAACAGCCCCTCGAAAGGCGATCGTATGGCTCAAATGCTGGAACATACCACCGATGTGGCCGTACAGGTAACGGGCAAAACCCTGGCCGGGGTATTTACCTCGGGCCTGGAGGCCATGAACCGGATTTTGGCGCCTGGGTTATGCCC